>NZ_AJLL01000046.1 GCF_000317225.1 Fischerella thermalis PCC 7521 | reverse complement strand
CGAACTAAAATCCTCTTTTTTACTAAAATTGCAACGTTATTGAGGAATTAACGTTTTTTGACACTAACACAGATGCTGTCATACACCTGATTTTATGAGAAACTACTGCTGAATCAGCCAGTTTTTCTCAGAGTTGCGTCATTAACCACAACGCCAGCTGTAAATTTAGCTAGCAATTGCTTAATGCTTCTTAACTTACCATATTTATCTTGCTTTGTGCCTGATTTACATACGCAAATCAGGTATTTAGCACAGACCTATTAAATATTATCAATATCAGAAATTTTACAATCTGACATAACTTTTCTCAGAAATCTTAAAAGAAACTTGCAATAGATCCATAGACAGTGGCAGACTTTTAAAGGGAATTTATCAATCGCCAAGGTAGTTCCATGACGACATCAACAACCATCAACAAAGACGAACGCGTCTTGCATCAAAAGGTTCTCGGTTCACGTCGGTTGAGTAACTACTGGTGGGCAAGTGTTGTGACTTTAGGCGCCACAGGTTTTTTCTTAGCGGCGTTATCTAGTTACCTGCATGTTAATTTACTCATAGTTACCGACCCAACTCAACTAATTTTTGTCCCACAAGGATTAGTAATGGGATTTTATGGTGTAGCTGGTCTGCTCCTGGCTTTGTATCTGTGGTCAGTAATTTTATTGGATGTAGGTGGCGGATACAACGAGTTTAACCAGGAAACTGGCAAAGCTAAAATCTTCCGTTGGGGTTTTCCAGGCAAAAACCGTCGTATTGAAATTGACCTTAACATCAAAGACATACAATCTGTAAGATTACAGATCAAAGAAGGTCTAAATCCTCGTCGTACTCTCTATTTACGTGTCAAAGGTCGTCGAGATATTCCCTTAACAAGGGTTGGTCAACCGATGCCTTTAAAAGACATAGAAATTCAAGGAGCAGAATTAGCTAAATTTCTGGGAGTACCTTTAGAAGGTTTGTAGGTTGGTCAATGGTCAATGGTCAATGGGTATTAGTAAAAAACTCGTCACAATTGACAATGGACTCTTGACCCTTGACTATTTTTCTATACATTACCCATCCTCGCAATCAGAAGCTAAGATACATTGGTTGAGTCTATAGAACTGGCTAATGCGGTTAAAATTTTCGGAGTTTTTAATTGTATTTGTGATTGTCAGTGTTTTGTTGGTAGGTGGGTGTTCTACACAACAAGTATCTTCTGAAACCTCATCTCCTTCACCAACAGCTACGGAAGCAAGCACGAACGCAACTACACAGGCGACTACAGAAACAACTACAGATGCAAAGTCTGTATCTGAAGCTACACAAGAGGCTATCCCTGGAATGAAAGATTTACCAAGACTTGAAGGCAAAGCTACTGTAGTAATGACTGTTAAAGGTTCACCAATTACTATTGAAGTAGACGGTACTAATGCCCCCATTACTGCTGGTAACTTTGTAGACTTAGTGCAACGGGGCGTATATGATGGTTTAGTTTTCCATCGAGTCATAGGGCCTCAGAGTAATCCCCCACAAGCTCCTTTTGTCGTTCAAGGTGGCGATCCCCAAAGCAAAGATCCAAAAATTTCAGTAAATAGGTTAGGAACAGGTGGTTTCATTGATCCGAAAACTGGTACTGAGCGCTACATTCCCCTAGAGATTAAGCCGCAAGGAGCAAAAGCCCCCATCTACGGCAAAACATTGGAAACAGCTCGCATAAATCAACCACCTGTGTTGACACACAAACTCGGTGCAGTCGCAATGGCACGATCGCAAATGCCCAATTCTGCTTCCTCACAGTTTTACTTTGCTTTAGCTGATTTAGGTTTTCTAGATGGTAACTACGCCGTCTTTGGCTACGTTACAGAAGGTATGGATGTAGTGAACAAAATTCAACAAGGCGATCGCATCGACTCAGCCAAAGTAACCCAAGGTGCAGAAAATTTGAAAAACAAGAATTAGTTGTTAGTTGGTTGATAAATACTCAAACCACTAACCACCAACCACCAATTACCACCCAGCAACCAACAATCATTCAAACTTGGTAGAAGTCGTTGTTACTGGTATTAGTCTAGTCTCTGCCCTGGGCAAAAGCCTAGTAGATAGCTGGCAGCAATTACTAGCAGGTAAATCCGGTATTCACATCTATCAACCGTTTCCAGAATTAGAACCACGTCCTCTTGGGTTAATTGACAAGCAACCAGCACAGGTAAGAGTACTGACTCAACAGCTGGTTGCTTCAGTATTACAAGATGCTGGCTTAGTTTCTCCTCTGCCAAATTGTGGTGTTGTCATTGGTTCGAGTCGCAGTCATCAAGCGGCGTGGGAAGAAATGGCGAGGTGGATGTATCTGGAGATAGAAAGTGGGCGGAGTGAGATAAATATTTTCCCCCCACACCCCTCATACCCCACCCTTACGGGAAGCCGCTACGCGTCTACACACCCCCCCTACTCTTCTTGGCTCGACACCCTACCACATATGAATGCGATCGCCACTGCAAGACAAATTGGTGCAACTGGCATTGTTTTAGCACCGATGGCAGCCTGTGCTACTGGTATTTGGGCGATCGCTCAAGCTACATTCCTGATTCAATCTGGCCAATGTCAGCAAGTCTTGACAGGAGCAACAGAAGCAGCAATCACGCCTCTGACTTTGACTGGCTTTCAAAAGATGGGTGCTTTGGCAAAAACTGGGGCATATCCCTTTGATTTGCACCGTGAAGGCTTAGTTTTAGGAGAAGGGGGAGCAATGCTTATCCTGGAATCGGCAGAGTCAGCCAAGCAGCGCCAAGCAAAGGTGTATGGAAAGATACTCGGCTTTGGCTTAACAACAGATGCCTATCATCCCAACACTCCAGAACCAGCAGGCAAAAGTGCGATCGCAGCCATTAAGCAATGTTTGGAACGTAGTCACCTCACACCAAAGGATATTGATTATATCCATGCTCATGGTACAGCTACGCAAATTAACGATAAAATCGAGAGTAAAATAATACAAAGTTTGTTTCCGCAAAGTGTGCCAGTTAGTTCTACTAAAGGAGCTACAGGACACACTATCGGGTCATCAGGAGCCTTGGGTGTGGCTTTTTGTCTCATGGCATTACAGCAACAAATACTACCGCCATGTGTAGGGTTAAAACAGCCAGAATTTGATTTAAATTTCGTAAGCGAGGCACATCAAACTAAAGTTCAGCGGGTGCTGTGTTTCAGCTTTGGATTTGGAGGTCAAAATGCTGTAATAGCACTAGAAAAATAAAAATTCAATATTCAACTTAATCTTATTTAAAAAATAAATTTCTCGGAAATTTTAATTATTAAATTTTACACATTTATCTGTAATTTCTCTGTGATTTCAGCAAATTTTGACCGCTAAATGCTCCTCCTAGACGGCATTTAAAGAAAATAGATATGATAATAAAAGTCGATAAAACTTAAAAAATATTTATCTAATGCTGGTTTCCTCCTCTGGCTTGTCCAATGTCAAAGAATCTATAAAAGAAAAGATTTTTTTTGGCAACGAACCAACTGCTGAGTTAATTGCCATTCTTACGGTTTACTTTGTCCAAGGTATTTTGGGGTTGGCACGTTTAGCCGTCAGCTTTTTTCTCAAAGATGAACTAGGGTTAACGCCAGCCCAGGTATCAGCCCTGATGGGTATAGTTGCCCTACCCTGGATTATCAAACCACTATTTGGTTTTATTTCTGATGGCTTCCCCATCTTTGGCTATCGACGACGCCCATACTTGGTGTTATCGGGGATAATCGGAGCGGCTTCTTGGGTGAGCTTAGCCACAATTGTTCACACACCTGTACTTGCAACAGCAGCGATCGCTCTTGGTTCTCTATCTGTTGCTGTCAGTGACGTCATCGTTGACTCATTAGTTGTTGAACGAGCAAGAGTAGAATCCCAAGCGGAAGCAGGTTCCTTGCAATCCTTATGCTGGGGTGCTTCCGCCTTTGGTGGTTTGATTACTGCTTACTTTAGCGGTGTACTATTAGAGCATTTTAGTAATCGCACCGTATTTTGGATTACCGCCTCTTTTCCCCTCATAGTTTCAGCAGTAGCTTGGTTCATAGCCGAATCTCCTGTGAGTAAAGATGGTAGTGAAAATGATCACACCAACTTGCGATCAATCCAGCATCAGCTGGGACAACTGCGCCAAGCCATTACTCAAAAATCTATTTGGCTACCGACAGCATTTCTCTTCATCTGGCAAGCTACGCCAACTGCGGAGTCAGCCTTTTTCTTCTTCACTACAAACGAATTGCACTTTCAACCAGAGTTTTTAGGGAGAGTCCGCCTAGTAACTAGCGTTGCTTCCTTAGTAGGTATCTGGATCTTCCAACGTTTTCTCAAAACCGTCCCCTTTCGCGTCATTTTTGGTTGGAGTACTATTCTTTCAGCCGCTTTAGGAATGACGATGTTGCTGTTGGTAACTCACACAAACCGCGCCTTAGGCATCGATGATCACTGGTTTAGTTTGGGTGATAGCCTGATTCTCACCGTCATGGGACAAATTGCCTATATGCCAGTGTTGGTACTAGCAGCCAGGCTTTGTCCATCAGGAGTCGAAGCAACATTATTTGCCCTGTTAATGTCAGTGACTAACTTAGCAGGACTACTTTCCTACGAGTTCGGTGCAGTATTAATGCATTGGTTCGGAATTACAGAAACAAATTTTGAAAACCTCTGGCTTTTAGTAATCCTTACTAACCTCAGTACCTTATTACCGCTACCATTCCTCAGCTGGTTACCTGCTGCTGATTCTCAAACTGAAACATCTAAGAATCTGCCACCAGCCTCAGTACCAGATCATGAGGAATCTTTTGTACCCAATATGATGCCAGAGTTAATGCTACCAGAACTAGAGTCGGAAGTAGCTAGGGACTAGGGAGATGGGGAGAAAAATTGTCTCCTTCCCTTGTCCTCCTTGTCTCCCTTCCTCCCCTAATCCCCACCAGGGGCCAGTGAGTTCCCCTTTGTCTCCCTTGTCTCCCTTGTTCCCAATCACCTATCCCCAATCTCATTTCAAGATATGCAGACTTTTGAAGCTCAAGAACAAATTTCTCATACCTCGACAAAATCCTATAGCCTTAACGATTGGCAAGGTGGATATAAATCTTTAAAACAAGAATTTGATTATTGGATAGATGATATAGAAGGGCAAATTCCACCAGAACTGAACGGCACGTTGTTCAGAAATGGCCCTGGTTTACTAGATATAAACGGGCAACCAATTCATCATCCCTTTGATGGAGATGGGATGATTAGCCGTATTACATTTTCAAATGGTCGCGCCCACTTCCGCAACCGTTTTGTGCGTACTGCTGGGTATTTAGAGGAACAAAAAGCAGGAAAACTTCTCTATCGCGGTGTCTTTGGCACACAAAAACCAGGTGGTTGGCTTGCCAATGCCTTCGACTTTAAACTCAAAAACATCGCTAACACAAATATCATCTACTGGGGTAACAAGCTACTAGCTCTTTGGGAAGCGGCTGAACCCCATCGCCTCGATCCCTACACACTAGAGACTTTAGGTAAAGAATACTTTAACGGTGTGCTGTCAGAAGGTGAAGCTTTTAGTGCTCATCCTCGTTTTGATCCTAGTTGTGAGTTTGATGATAGTAAACCTTGTTTAGTAAACTTTTCCATCAAGCCAGGGCTATCTACAACTTTTACTATTTTTGAATTAGACACAACAGGCAGGATAATCAGAAAACACGCCCATAGTGTACCAGGTTTCGCTTTTATCCATGATTTTGCCATTACACCGAATTACTGCATATTCTTTCATAATCCTGTAACTTTCAATCCCATACCTTTCGTCTTAGGAATGCGTGGTGCAGGCGAATGTATTAAGTTTCAACCCAATCAACCGACACGAGTGATCATTATTCCTCGCAGAATCCTTCCCCAGGATAGACGCAAGAAAGTGCAAATTCTCGAAACTCAGTCTGGGTTTGTGTTTCACCATGCCAACGCTTTTGAACAAGGTAACGAGATTATCATTGACTCTATTTGTTACGAATCTCTACCAGAAGTTGAACCAGAAAGTGATTTTCGACAGACAGATTTTGATGCTCTCAAACCTGGGCAACTCTGGCGTTTTCACCTCAATCTCCAACAGCAGACTGTACGGCGAAACTTGTTAGAAAGCCGTTGTTGTGAATTTCCGACCTTGCATCCTCAAAAAGTTGGGCGATCGCATCGCTATTTGTATATTGGTGCTGCTCATGCTCCCAGTGGTAATGCTCCCTTACAAGCGTTTTTGAAGATTGATCTGGAGTCAGGAGAACGGCAACTGTGGAGTGCTGCACCCAAAGGCTTTGCTAGCGAACCAGTATTTGTACCCCGTCCCCATTCTCAAAGAGAAGACGATGGTTGGGTATTAGCCTTGGTCTATGATGCTAGCCGCGATCGCTCAGATGTTGTAATTTTAGATGGCCGTAATTTCAACCAGGAACCGATAGCAAGATTACATCTGAAACACCATATTCCCTATGGTTTACACGGCAACTTTACTCCTGAAGTGTTTGTTTAAATTCTTTGTGTCTTAGTGTCTTTGTGGTAAAAAAGATCATCTTTGAACCACCAAGACACCAAGGCACCAAGAAAGGATTCATTTCAAGATGTTCACGTCAAAGACAAAATCAAATAGGAAATGAACACAGATAAAAAGTATGTTTTTTATCTGTGTTCATCTGTGTGTATCTCTGGTTACACTATATTACTACCTTTAAGGCTAGCCAAAAAGCTACATCCAGAAAAATGTGACATAAACTACAAAATTTCTATTTTTTTCCAAAAAAAAGCTAGTCTAGATATATACATCCGGTTCGATAAGGATTTTGTAGAACCGTGATTGGGAGAATCTATGATTTCAACATCTCTACAACCATTGGAAGCTCCTTCTCCAGCGTATATTTGCCCATTAGACCAGGCTTGTAGCTACCTGGAAGCAGCAGGACGAGAATTAAAGCTAGATCAAGGTCTGTTGGAAGTACTTAGTCATCCACGTAAGGTAGTTACAGTGTCCATTCCCGTAAAACGGGATAGTGGCGAAATACAGATTTTGGCAGGACATCGGGTGCAGCACTGCGATGTTTTAGGTCCCTACAAGGGTGGTACTCGTTACCATCCAGCGGTGACGCTGCGAGAGGTATCAGCCTTAGCAATGTTGATGACTTGGAAATGTGCGCTACTGGGCATTCCCTACGGTGGTGCAAAGGGAGGCATTGCTCTAGATCCAAAACGTTATAGTGTTGGTGAATTAGAAAGAATAACACGACGTTACACTAGCGAATTAATTAAAGATATTGGCCCCAGCGTAGACATCCCGGCACCGGATATGGGTACTTCTACCCGGGAAATGGCTTGGATGATGGATACTTACTCTGTGAATGTTGGTCATGCGGTACCAGGAGTTGTAACTGGTAAACCCCTGTCTATTGGTGGTTCACGGGGACGGGAGATGGCAACGGGACGTGGCGTAATGATCATTGTCAGAGAGGCGCTACTTGATCTAGGTAAGTCCTTGGCGGATGTGCGAGTAGTTATCCAGGGTTTTGGGAATGTGGGCGGAGCAGCGGCTTTATTACTGCACCAAGCAGGAGCTAAAGTTATAGCTGTATCTACTGGAACTGGAGGAGTTTATTCCCAAGAAGGTCTTGATATCCCTGCTTTGAAAGCTTATGCGACTGAGAACCACAGGAGTGTTATTGGTTTCCCAGATGCAGTACCAATTAGTAATGCTGAGTTACTAACTTTACCATGTGATGTGTTGATTCCCGCAGCTTTGGAAAATCAAATTACAGAGGAAAATGTAAATCAGGTGCAAGCCAAGATAGTTGCAGAGGCGGCTAACGGACCAGTGACTCTGATGGCAAGCCAAGCACTAGAAGCGCGGGGTGTAACGGTATTACCAGACATCTTAGCGAACGCTGGTGGTGTGGTAGTAAGTTATCTGGAGTGGGTACAAGGTCTTTCTTACGTATTTTGGGATGAGGAACGCGTTAACCGTGAAATGGAACACTTAATGGTGCAAGCATATCGCCAAGTGATTAAGCACTCAAGGACAAGGCAAATTTCTCTAAGGTTAGCAGCTTATACTTTGGGGGTGGGTCGGGTTGCCCAAGCTCTCACTGATCGGGGCTTGTATCCTTGAACTTAGCAGATAATATTTAAGTATATCGACCACCGATGCACACGGATGAACACAGATAGATTATCGGTGTTTATCTGTGTGTATCTGTGTTTGTTTCTCCCAAAAACCCTGGGCGATCGCTTAAACAAGCAAATTTAGTTTGTCTTTTAAAACTAAAATACGACAAACACAACTTGCATTTGTAAGGGAGTATTTATGCCGTGCAACCGGATTTACTAGGCTTGGAAATAACTAAGGGAGAACTAAAACGTTTAACTGGTGTCAAACTAGAAGATTTTCTCCTACCTTCTATGATGGCAAATCGTGAGCAGCGATTTGCATTTTTGATGAAGGAAGTGCGAGAAACACTGTTGCTAGTTTTATTAATTGGCGGATTGATGTATGCGTTAATTACTCTGACGATTGGTTCCAACATTGACTTAGGAATCGTTTTACTAATCGCTGTCGCAATTGCAGTTATCGTTGGGCGTTGGTTGTGGCGACGTTTTCGCTATCCCAAGTCATTGATCATTCTTTTAAATGAAGTTGATAAATTTCATACAGCTGTGCAAGCGTTAGATAATCTCGATCAGTTAGCAGTTTCTGAAAATTCCGAAAATAATTTCAATGAAAGACAAACTGTTATCACTGCACTGGAATTGGTAAGAGAAGATTTAGTTCGGGCTTTGAAAATCGAGCGAATATTAAGAGATAATAAAAAACTGCTTCCTGAGCAAGAAGAACTGTTTGTCAAAAATTTAGCTAATCTCCAATCATTACGAATTAGCAGTTCAATAGGAGAATATGTTCAAATTCTCAATCAGTCATTGCAGATTGACTTGGATGTACAAAGCCAGATAAGAAAATTACAACAGTCGCTCCCTTGATATAAAAATGACCATAAAACCAAAAATAATCGTCCTTGATGATGATCCAACTGGTTCGCAAACAGTCCACAGTTGTTTGCTGCTAATGCGTTGGGATGTGGACACTCTACGTCTGGGATTGCAAGACGATGCACCAATTTTCTTTGTATTAACAAATACAAGAGCCTTACCACCTGAGTCGGCTGCATCTGTCACCAGGGAAGTTTGTCAGAATTTGCAAGCAGCTTTAGCAACTACCCTCCCACCCTCGCAAGCAGGGGATAGGGAGGGATTTCTCATTGTCAGTCGTTCTGACTCGACTTTGCGGGGACACTACCCGATAGAAACCGATGTTATTGCCCAAGAACTCGGTCCTTTTGATGCTCACTTTCTTGTACCAGCATTTTTTGAAGGTGGACGTATCACCCGCGACAGCATACATTATCTAATTGTTGATGGTGTTCCTAAACCTGTTCATGAAACAGAATTCGCTCGTGATTCTGTGTTTGGCTACCATCACAGTTACTTACCTAAGTATGTGGAAGAAAAAACACAAGGGCGAATCAAGGCAGACTCTGTGAAAAGATTTTTACTTGCAGATATCCGTAATGGATGCTTAGAAGCCTTGATGAGCCTGAGTGGTAATCAGTGCTGTGTTGTCGATGGAGAAACTCAAGCGGATTTAGATCGTTTTGCCCAAGATGTGTTATTGGCAGTCAGTCAAGGAAAACGCTTTTTATTTCGCAGTGCTGCTAGTATCTTAACAGCTTTGGCTGCCTTACCTGGGCAAGCGATCGCTCCAGAAAATATGGCTGAGTATGTACGCAATGGTAAGCCAGGAGCAGTGATTGTGGGTTCTCATGTCAAAAAGACTACTCAGCAGTTAGAAGCACTGCTACAAGTAGAAGGTACATTCGGAGTTGAAGTTGATGTGGCGCGTTTGTTAGATGATGTGGATCAATGTGACACATTGTTAACCGAAGTCCTCGAAAGTGTTCGCACTGCTCATGTAGCTGGCAAAACACCAGTAGTTTACACCAGTCGCCAAGAACTTACTTTTAAAGATGTGAATACACGCTTACAATTTGGGGCTAAGGTTTCCCGTTTATTGATGGACGTTGTACGAGGTTTGCCAGCAGATTTAGGATTTTTAATCAGTAAAGGTGGTATAACTTCTAATGATGTCTTGAGTACAGGGTTAGCCTTGACTTCTGCCCGGTTGCTTGGTCAAATCCTACCAGGTTGTTCAATGGTGCGGACTCCAGCTGACCATCCGCAATTTCCGAATTTACCAGTGGTACTATTTCCAGGTAACGTCGGTGATGCTCATGGCTTGGCGACTGTATATCAACGGCTGAGTCATAAAATTAAGTAAGGAACAAGGGAAGGAAGATAAAGGAGACAAGGGGAAAATGCCCAATTTCCGATCCCCGGTCCCTCTTTTCAGAGACGGATACGCGATTTTTGGATACCATTTCTAGGATCAGTTACAGGGATGCCTGTGTTTTGAAAATTTGCAAGAGTGTCCGCAACGCTAGCTGATGGGTTCCTCTGTTTAAAAATAGCCCAAGCTCCTGTGACATGGGGAGCTGCCATTGAAGTTCCGTAGAAGTTAGCGTAATTACCACCAGGAATTGAGGAGTAGATTACCTCTCCTGGAGCGAGAAGAGATAGAAATGAAGCACTGTTAGAAAAACTCGATACTTCATCAGCATTACCGCCAGAACTACCGTCTTTGGTAGAACCGACACTAATTGCTGACGAGATGCACGCAGGGAAACTCAGTCCGTTAATGCTGCTCTCATTTCCAGCAGCAATGACAGTAGCTATACCAACAGAGCGGAGGTTATCTATAATTGCCTTGAGGTTTCCATAGCTAGCATCACAATTAGTCGTGTAGTTACCCCCTCCCAAACTCATATTAGCTGCTGCAATTGAGAAACTGGAACGGAGGTTATAAACCTGTTCTAGAGCTCGTATTTGATCACTGGCGTAACTCAAAATACAGGGCGCTGGAAGTGGATAGCACTGGTTAGTAGAATTAAATCTAGAGAAGATTTGAATCGCAATGATCTTAGCGTCTCTGGCAACCCCAGAAAAGTTAGGACCATTACCCGCAGCGATCCCAGCCACATGGGTGCCATGATTGCAATCAGCAATGGTAGTGGTACAATTAACTGCGGAGCCAGTACCCACCTGTTGAAGCGATCCATTCGGGCATAAGCTTGTACTTTGGTAGGTTGAATCAGTTGTAGAATAACAGGCCTCTGAAACTACCTTGCCTGCTAAAAAAGGATGGCTAGAGTCTACACCTGTATCTAAGATGGCAACTGTTTGCCCTGCACCCGTAAACCCACTTTCCCAAGAGCCATTAGCTTTAACCACAGGAATACTTTCTGTCAGCGTCGCTGGTACAGCTATGTCCTCTTGAATACTGATGATATTTGGGTCGGATTGAAGAGCCGTCAAAGCTCGAGCGTTGAGCTTAGCAGCAAAGTAGGGAATCGTCTGAAACTTGGTGATTACAGTGGGTTTGTAAGTTGAAAGCTTGCTCAAGATGACATTTTGTGTTTGGGCGATCGCTGTTCTTTGACTCTGAACTAAACCAGTTGCTAGCCTGCCCTCAGGTATAAAATTTGTTCTTAAACCAATGATGACTCTGACAGTACCGTATTTGTTTGCTTTAGAAATTAGGTTATCAAAGTCTGGAGTTTTGGTTTGTTCAAAACCATTAGCAGAAGGGCTAATCTGAGCATGAGCAGGAGCTATCAACGTTTTAGAGCTGACAAGGGGTATAGATAAATATGAAAAACAGAAAAAGTATAATAAACACGAATGGATTGTTAAACCTAATTTCATTACTTATGATCCTTGTTGGACAAAAAATCCTTCTAAACGAGGAACTTAATATTATTGGAATTTGGATGAAAAGAGAACTGCTAATGCAACCCACAAAATAAAAATTACCATCATACTTTGTCTAAGTTCGTATTTCATCGGAGAAACAAGAGGCTATTGTTAAATAAATTTACACAGTATATTGGAATAAATGTACAATTTTATACTTTGTTGTTGAAAAATAAGTGATTTCGGAAGTTTGATTGCAAACTGACTGAAGAAAAGCAGCAATACTGAAGGTTTTATAAAAAATTTATACTAAAAAAATTCAGTCATCTGCATTCTACCCAAAAGGTTTGTTGTTAATATAGCTGCCAACATTTGGGAATAATTTGTGCTAAATTCTTATACCAAGCCAGGGTAAACATCTATTACTAACGTGAGTTTTCCAAGAAAAGAATTCCTTCTGCCTCACGTCTGTTTCATAATGTGAACTTTCGAGAAGGCAGTATCAAAGACAAATAATTTAATATTGGTAATTGCTCAGTTTCTCTCTTTAGGCTAATGCTGCATGACTTCTGATTCTGCTATCCCCAATCTCAAGTCAAATTCTGCTGTTGATGATACAGAATCAATCTCCAGCCTTTGTGATGTAGAGGTAAAGTTTACTGTTGCTGATACAGAGATAAAATCTGTTGTCGCTGCTGATACGGAGTCAACTTCTATACTTCCAGAAGCGGAGATCAATTCTGTTCTACTGTATTTAAAGTCCAATTCTGTTCTTACTGCATCAGAATCAAATTCTGCTGTTGCTAATGTAGAGTCTGATACGGTTGTGGATGCAGAATTGCCTGTTGACCTTGTGGATCAAGAATCCCCTAAATCACCTCCACCAGAAAATGGGGTCAGTAAAAATATCCAAGTTCAAATGAAAACAGAGGAGGGAAGATTTTTATTAATTCTGCCCACAGAATCACAGCTATCTGCTTCGGAACGCAATTGGAATGAAATTTGGCAACAGCTAAAGCTCAGACTCAATGGTAGCGATCGCTTCACTGCACCTGATACTCCTGTGCATTTGGTAGCAGGTGATCGCCTTTTAGATGCAAGACAGCTGCAACAGCTTGCGGAAACTTTGAGTGAAGTGCAAATGCAACTGAAATCTGTTGCTACTAGTCGTCGCCAAACTGCGATCGCCGCAGCTGCGGCTGGTTACTCTGTTGAACAAATACAACGAGAAAATATCCTAGCTTCTAAATCCAAAGTCAGCAAAAAATCCTCGAAAGAAGCCCTCTATTTAGAAATGACGGTGCGTTCTGGTGTAGAAATTCGCCATCCTGGTAGCGTAATTATTTTAGGAGATGTAAATCCAGGTGGTATCGTAGTTGCAGATGGTGATATTCTCGTTTGGGGTCGTCTCCGAGGAGTTGCTCATGCTGGTGCTAGAGGTAATCGTGAGTGTCTGATTATGGCCTTGCAAATGGAACCAACCCAGTTGCGGATCGCAGATGCTGTTGCTAGAGCGCCAGAAAAATTACCGATGCAATTTTATCCTGAGGTAGCATATGTTACACATCAAGGAATTCGCATCGGTAGGGCTAGTGATTTTTCTAAGACCCAATTTAATAGGATGAACCAAGAGCCATAAAGCTCTATTGTTATATATTTACAGAAACATCATCGAGCGCGTTTTTGTCATGACTCGCATTATTGTGATTAGCTCCGGTAAAGGAGGCGTGGGTAAAACCACTTGTACAGCCAATTTAGGCATGGCTTTAGCAAAAATCGGGCGTCAAGTAGCATTAGTTGATGCAGATTTTGGCTTGAGAAATTTAGATTTGTTGCTAGGATTAGAAAATCGCATCGTTTATACGGCGGTGGAAGTTTTAGCTAGGGAGTGTCGCCTGGAACAAGCATTGGTCAAAGATAAGCGCCAACCAAATTTGGTCTTGTTACCAGCAGCGCAGAACCGTAGCAAAGATGCAGTCACCCCTGACCAGATGAAGTTACTGGTGAATGCACTGGCACAGAAGTATCAATATGTGATTATTGATAGCCCCGCAGGTATTGAAATGGGGTTTAAAAATGCGATCGCCCCAGCCAAAGAAGCATTAATTGTTACCACACCAGAAATTGCTTCTGTCCGAGACGCGGATCGCGTCGTCGGGTTATTAGAAGCACAAGGTGTCAAGCGCATTCATTTAATAATTAATCGGATCAAACCCGCAATGGTACGGGCAAATGATATGATGTCTGTGCAGGATGTTCAGGAACTTCTGGCAATTCCTCTGATTGGGGTCATTCCGGATGATGAGCGCGTTATCGTCTCTACCAATCGCGGCGAACCTTTAGTATTAGCAGAAACTCCCTCTTTAGCGGCTACAGCCTTTGATAACATTGCTCGCAGATTGGAAGGTGAAACGGTCGATTTTCTTGAACTCGACTCACCCGGCGACAGCATCTTCTCTCGTCTTAGAAGATTGTTGTGGACAAAAATAATTTGATATTTCCCCATCTGTCCATACCTAGCAGCAATGATCATTGAACTTCTAGAACGATTATTTACTCGTAATTCTGACGTTAACAGTCGCAATCAAGTTAAACGTCGCCTGCAATTAGTAATTGCTCACGATCGCGCTGACTTAAGCCCCCAGATGATAGAAAAAATGCGGCAAGAAATTTTAGAAATTGTTTGCCGTTATGTAGAAATCGAAACGGAGGGTTTAGAGTTTTCTTTAGAAAGTAATCAGCGAACAAGTGCTTTAATCGCCAATGTCCCTATACGTCGGGTTAAAGAATCTGAAACTATAGAAAATAATGAGAATAAAGAAAAGAATGAATTGGAAAGTAGTGAAATTACCTAGTTATTTGCATTTTTATTAAGTAGTCCATCAAAAAATATTAGTTAAATTTAAGGTGTGTTATAGCCAAGCTGTAACGCACAATAAATTAATTTGTTCATAAGTAGGACGGTATAACTATGAAACGTAAACGCTATTGAAACTTTGACCAATGACTTTGGACAAATGACCAATGACGACCTTAGCTAATAGAGATGTGCTTTAGCGAAATATTCGCACGTCTCTACCGTTATTCGTGCAAGAGGTCTATTATTCGTGCAAGAGGTCTACTGATTTAAGAGATGGGAACCAGGCGTTGATTGAACCGATGAATATTCAGCGCAAGTTACGTCTGTTTGAGCTTTTGGTGAGCATTGGTTGTAAAGAAATAGAAGTCGCTTTTCCTTCCGCTTCACAAACTGAATTTGATTTTGTTCGATATTTGATAGAACAGGAATTAATTCCTGATGATGTTACTATCCAAGTTTTAAAAGGAGCAAAACGAGCGATCGTGCATTTGTATAATGCCACTTCTGTTGTATTTCGTCGCGTTGTTTTTGGTTTAGATCGTCTGGGAACAATTAATTTGGCTGTTTCAGCAGCAAAACTATTTACAGAATTGGCAGCAGAACAACCAGATATAAACTGGCAATTTCAATATTCACCCGAAATCTTTACAGCCACAGAATTAGACTTTGCTCAAGAAATCTGCAATGCTGTTTTAGATGTCTGGAACCCACACCACAGCACAAAGTTAGATGTGCAAATTCATCATTACGAAGAGCGATCGCGCAATGGTGGTAGTAACGCAGATGCGATCGCCTATGTTGAAATTGCAGGTGATTTGTTCCAGGGTTTATTGCACGGTGTAGGTATTCATTCCAATATTGTCACAGCTTCGATATTGGCAATATTAAGTGCAGTTAATCGGGCATTGCTGCGTGTAAATACAGAAACACAAGCAGAGATACTAAAGTTGTATTTGTAGGTAGTTAGGGGCGATCGCTCTTAGTTACTCTAGGGCAAAAGAGCGATCGCTTTCACCACCCTACCGTTGCGGGAAGTAGAGCCACTCACTGCCTCGTCTATGGGGGTTTCCCCCATGTAGCGTCCAAAGAGAAGTTTTGTAGTTGGGGTTTCCAGCCGTATCTTTTCAGTCAGTTGGGAAATTATATAAGTGCGGGTACGCGATCGCTCTGTATTGGTGTAGCGTTTAAAATTCAAGAAATTTGACGATGATTCCTCAATGGTACAAGCCACTGGATTTATATGTGGAGCCAATCCAAAATCTAAAATAGTTTGACCCTGGACTTTTTCAAAAAAAAGCTTGACAATTTCAAACGTATTAGGGATAATTAAAAAGTTGCAAATCAAGGGACTGTAGTTCAATTGGTTAGAGCACCGCCCTGTCACGGCGGAAGTTGCGGGTTCGAGCCCCGTCAGTCCCGTTTAAAGTAAGATGCTAGCCGCAATTAGCGTCACAAATAAACAATTGTCATGCACTGTTAGAGTTAGATGACAATTGAAAATATCGCTCCCAGCTAATAATAAATTGGGAGTCTTATAGCAAAAATCCTCTAAACAGAGAACTGGATAAGAAATTCAGTCCATTTGAGTGGACTTTTGCTATTAGCCCGGAACTTTAGTTCTGGGCGGGAGATCTTTTGAGGGTGAGGTTTTTCATGACAAAGCTCGTGAAAACATTTCATCGGCACTGCCTCCTGCCAACTGAGCCTCCTGGAATAACCTACAATGATCATGCTTTGCCATAATCAATAATTTACGAATTTGCTGTGACTGTTAGAGTACGTATTGCCCCTAGTCCAACTGGAAACTTACATATTGGTACAGCGAGAACGGCTGTATTTAACTGGTTGTTTGCCCGTCACCATGACGGAAAATTTATATTACGGATTGAAGACACAGATCAAGAGCGATCGCGTCCCGAATATACAGAAAATATTCTCCAGGGTCTGCGCTGGCTAGGATTAAACTGGGATGAAGGGCCTTTCTTCCAAACCCAACGTCTAGAGATTTATAAACAAGCGGTACAAAGTCTCCTAGATCAAGGACTAGCCTATCGCTGCTACACCACTGCCGAAGAACTAGAAGCACTACGAGAAGCCCAAAAAGCTAGAGGTGAGGCTCCTCGTTATGACAATCGTCATCGTCATTTGACACCAGAACAAGAAGCCGCGTATAAAGCCGAAGGGCGTAGCTTTGTAATTCGTTTCAAAATTGATGATGACCGAGAAATTGTTTGGAATGACTTAGTAAGAGACAAGATGGTATGGCGGGGTAGTGATTTGGGTGGTGACATGGTCATTGCTCGCGCCGCAGCCGATGGTATTGGTCAGCCTTTGTATAACTTTGCTGTGGTGGTAGATGACATAGATATGCAAATTACCCATGTCATTAGGGGAGAAGACCACATCGCCAACACTGCCAAGCAAATTTTACTTTATGAAGCCTTTGGCGCAAAAGTACCAGAGTTTGCCCATACACCCTTAATTTTAAATCAGGAAGGACGTAAGCTTTCTAAACGAGATGGCGTCACCTCTATTTCTGACTTTAAACAAATGGGCTTCACTGCTGAAGCTTTGGTCAACTACATGACATTGTTGGGTTGGTCGCCTCCTGACTCAACCAAAGAAATTTTTACTTTGCCAGAAGCAGCCCAACAGTTTAGCTTTGAACGTGTGAATAAAGCCGGTGCAAAGTTTGACTGGGCAAAGTTAGATTGGCTCAACAGTCAGTATATCCACGCAATGCCAGTAGATAAACTGACAGATTTGCTGATTCCTTATTGGGAAGAAGCTGGGTATAAATTGACTGGAGGACGGGAAGAACGTTCTTGGTTAGAAAAACTAGTAGTTTTAATTCAACCTAGTTTGACTCGGCTTGTGGATGCTGTAGCCATGAGCAAACTGTTTTTCACCGATGCAGTGGAATATAGTGAGGAAGCTACCGTGCAGCTGAAACAAGAAGGTGTTGCTAGTGCGATTGAGGCGGTGATTGCTGCACTACAGAATCAACAGGAATTCAACGAAGCCAGCGCCCAAGACATTATCAAGCAAGTAGTCAAACAGCAGAACGTCAAAAAAGGTTTGATCATGCGTAGTCTGCGAGCAGCTTTGACCGGAGACATGCATGGCCCTGATTTGATTCAATCGTGGTTGCTACTGCATGAGATTGGGTTAGATCAACCGCGCTTAGTTCAAGCAACAGCAAAATAAAAAATTATGAATTCCAAATGCTGAATAGGATGGATTCTTGACTAACCGAATAAAGTCCTGAGGGGGGTGAATAATATTTCCTGATTAGGGAACATATGTAGTAGGGGCGCGACTGTGCGCCCCTACTACTACTTAGTGAAAATACTTTTTATGACAAAACAGAACACAAAGATATTATTTGTCGTCTATATTTTTGATATTTGAGCAATTTCCCTCATTTTAGGAACTTGGTATGTAAAATAAGTGTCACTAATAACACTGAGAAAATTTTAGACAATCATCTAATTAAAATGCCAAGGAAAGTAATAAATCTGGGAATAAAATTGTCGTTGACGATCGCCAGCATCGCGATCGCATCAATAATTAAGACGGTAGCAGTTGCAGACGAAACACCACCACCTATCTTTGGTGATGTCAGCATCAATCCCAAGTTTCTTCCAGATCCTTTTGAGGTTCGTGGAATGAGTGGGGGTTCATTGCCGGGAAATCAAGTTGTTCGTAAGAGCGAAACTTCTACAGGCGCCTGTACAGGATTCGTTGATCAAAAACCAGACCATCGTCTGGAGTTAGGAAAGAAATTTGACTACCTAAAACTACAAGTAGACAGCCCTGAGGACACAACATTGATTATTACTGGGCCTGGTGGCACTTGGTGCAATGACGATTTTGATGGTAAAAATCCTGGTATTGTTGGCGAGTGGCTACCTGGAACTTATCAAATTTGGGTTGGTTCCTACAAAAAAGAAGAGTATTTTCCCTATACTCTCAAAGTCACAGAAGCAAAATGAAAATTGTTAGTGGTTGGTGATTGGTGGTTATTATCCCATTCCCACTTTCTTTTTTAGTGCTTTGTATTAGAATTAAGTTAAATTTAGTTAAGATTCTTTTTGGCGGCATGGTTATGCCATTTAGCTCTCTTAGCTCCATGGCTAACTGCGTCAAAATATTCAGATAAAACAAAATGGATTTATAAATATCCGTTTCCCAGCGATATCGTGATCGAATGACATCGCTGATTAGTTCTATATCGGCATCTAGAGGCAAAACAAGATGAAATTCTCCTGGAGAGTCCTAGTTCTCTGGACATTGCCAGCTCTGGTAATTGGCTTTTTCTTCTGGCAGGGTGCATTTGCTGGTGCTCCTGCGGATATGGGTAGAAATACAGCCAGTACACGTATGACCTATGGTCGCTTTCTGGAATATTTAGATGCTAATCGCGTCACAAATGTAGATTTCTATGAAGGCGGCAGAACAGCAATTGTGGAAGCTGTAGATCCGGATCTCGACAATCGTGTCCAACGAGTGCGGGTGGATCTGCCAATCAATGCTCCTGAGCTAATTACCAAGCTCAAAGACAAGGGAGTGAGTTTTGATGCCCACCCGATGCGAAACGACGGTGCTATCTGGGGACTTATAGGAAATCTAATTTTTCCAATATTATTGATCACTGGATTGTTCTTTTTGTTCCGTCGCTCCAGCAACTTACCTGGCGGTCCCGGTCAAGCCATGAGCTTTGGTAAATCTAGAGCTCGTTTTCAAATGGAGGCTAAGACTGGAGTTAAATTTGATGATGTCGCTGGTATTGAAGAAGCCAAAGAAGAACTCCAAGAAGTTGTTACCTTCCTCAAACAACCAGAAAAATTTACTGCTGTTGGCGCACGTATTCCCAAAGGAGTACTGTTAGTAGGCCCTCCAGGTACTGGTAAAACTCTATTGGCAAAAGCGATCGCCGGGGAAGCGGGGGTTCCATTCTTCAGTATCTCTGGTTCAGAATTTGTGGAAATGTTTGTCGGTGTGGGTGCATCCCGCGTCCGCGACTTGTTCAAAAAAGCCAAAGACAATGCTCCCTGTATCATCTTCATCGATGAAATCGATGCCGTTGGTAGACAAAGGGGTGCTGGTATTGGCGGTGGTAACGACGAACGGGAACAAACCCTCAACCAACTACTGACAGAGATGGACGGTTTTGAAGGTAACACCGGCATTATTATTATTGCTGCCACCAACCGTCCTGACGTATTAGACGCAGCATTGTTGCGTCCCGGACGTTTTGACAGACAAGTAACTGTTGATGCACCGGATATTAAAGGGCGTCTGGAGATTTTAAAAGTTCACGCCCGCAATAAGAAATTAGACCCGAGTGTGTCTTTAGATGCGATCGCTCGTCGGACTCCTGGGTTCACCGGAGCCGATTTAGCCAATTTACTCAACGAAGCTGCCATTCTCACCGCTAGACGCCGTAAAGAAGGCATCACCCTGACAGAAATTGATGATGCTGTGGATCGGGTAGTTGCTGGGATGGAAGGTACACCCCTGGTAGATAGCAAGAGCAAGCGTTTGATTGCCTACCATGAAATTGGCCATGCTCTAGTGGGAACTGTCCTCAAAGACCATGATCCAGTCCAAAAAGTTACTTTGGTTCCACGGGGACAAGCACAGGGTTTGACTTGGTTTACTCCCTCTGAAGAGATGGGTTTGATTACTCGTTCTCAACTCAAAGCCAGAATTACAGGTGCTTTAGGTGGTCGTGCTGCTGAAGACGTGATTTTTGGTAGAGATGAAATAACTACTGGTGCTGGAAACGACCTACAGCAAGTCACCAACATGGCCCGGCAAATGGTAACTCGCTTTGGTATGTCTGACTTAGGCCCTCTTTCGTTAGAAAGCCAGACGGGTGAAGTATTCTTGGGTCGGGACTGGATGACTCGTTCTGAATACTCAGAAGCGATCGCAGCCCGGATTGATGCACAAGTCCGCAGGATTGTGGAAGAGTGTTATGAGAATGCCAGACGGATTATGCGTGAAAATCGCACTCTCATGGATCGTTTGGTGGACTTGCTGATTGAGAAAGAAACTATTGACGGTGAAGAGTTCCGTCAAATTGTGGCAGAGTACACTGTTGTGCCTGAAAAGCCCCAGTTTACACCAATTCTTTAGGTTGGTTGAGTTTTTAATTTAATAATTTTTAGTTTCCCCATGTCTGTATTTATAGACGTGGGGATATTTATTGGAAATTTGCTGTCAGCAGCGACAAGAATTATCAGAAAAAAGCGAAACTTACAAAGCGACTTTGAGTCGGTCTCTTCCCACTCACAGAATATCTATTTAACGAACCACGAAGACACGAAGGACACAAAGATTTAAAGTAGTTAGTGGTTAGTGGTTAATAGTCTTTACTCCCCATCTCCCCACCTCCTTGATCCCCTACTTCACCGATTTCCCATTTCTATTAATTTCTTGAGTTAAGCGCAATAATGCTTGTTCTATTTCTGGTGAAAGTTTGATGGGTAAGTCGCCAGTACGCATATTTAAGTCTCTTTGGGGGAAGGGAACTTCAATTTTGTGTTTTCGCAAGCAGGCTTCGATGAGAAAATAGATGTCGCTTTTGATCGGTGTTTGTTGGTGGGGTTTGTCAATCCATACTAGGAGTTCAAAGTCTATGGCGCTTTCACCAAATCCTTTGAAGAATACTTGGGGTTGGGGTAGTTTTAAAACTTCAGGATGAGCAACGGCTGCTTCAATGAGTGCTGTTTTTACCAAGTTTACATCGGAACCGTAAGCAACACCTACTGGTAGATGAATGCGAGAAACAGGGTTGCGATGACTCCAGTTAATGACTTCTGTCTCTAGGAATCGGGAGTTGGGGACGATAATGGAAATGCGATCTAGGGTGCGAATTACTACACTACGCGCCCCGATATATTCTACTGTTCCCATGTATTCGCCTACTTCGATGAAGTCACCGACTTGGATGGGACGTTCAAATAATAATACAATTCCACTACCAAAGTTTTTAGCAATGTCTTGGAAACCAAATCCAATTCCCACACCCAAGGCACTGGCTATAATGGTGAGAGAACTGAGGTCTAGTCCCCAAATTTGTAGTAAAACAATTGTACCGAAACTGATAAAGGCATATTTGCAAATAATTGCGATCGCTTCTTGCGCTCCCCTACTGATGCGTGTCCGATGTAAAATGCGGGAGCGTAATAAGTTTGTTGTTGCGCCTGCAAAGATAATTAGCCCCAAAAGCAAGACAATTAAGATAAAAATGTCTGTGAGTGAATAGGCTTTTTGTCCCAGAGAAAAAATGGGAGAGGTGAGACTGCTGATTATTCTGATGGTAATGTTATAGCTCCACTCACGGGTGAGGGGAAATAGATTCGTAATGTAAAGGGAGACTCCCACCCAAAGTAGTACCCGTGCCGAAATTAATATTGCTTTGAGCAGAAAACGTGATGTATTTTGGACTTGGTTGTCAGTTGAGGAGTTAGCCGAAACAAGCATTTGCGAAACTCGGCGCTGGGTGAGTTGCCATAAAATTCCCAACAACCGATTTACGCCGACAGCCATTAATACAATCACAACACTCAGTATTGATGTGTTGCGAATAAACTCTGCGCCTCTCTCGTTTTGGGCTTTTTGGATCGCATCTTCAATTTCCTGAACCCAAATCCTAGCTTGTTCTTCAGGACTACTAGCAGAAACTGCATCGTTCTGGGTGACAGTCAATAAATATCGACCGTTAACTATAATAATTGGAGAATCATTACGTTGTTCGATCCTGATATCAGGTGATTCTTGGGATTTAACAACTGCTTGCAATTGGGAACTAATGAAGTTAGCCCGTTCTTGAGCTTTCGATTGTTCGTTACTGCTGACTCGAAATACCAACCGACCATCTACAGCAACTGGTGCATATTTTACAGATGATTGTGCCTGTGCAGATGTTAACAGGAAACTGATCGACAATACCAATACAATCAGAGTTGTCTGAATAAGTTGGGAGTACCGAGTCTGAGGGAACTTACGATTTTTTCTCATTTTTACCGAGAGTTGCTGATGAGTGCGATCGCGTTTGATGGAACTTATGTTCCATCATTCAAAAAGCCTGACAGTTCACTTCCTCAAAAGTTTCTCATTTTTTGCTCCTAATTTGGAAATTAATTCCAGCTGGAGTTAAATTCATATGCTGACAAAAATTTTATTGAGTATTGCTGTATTACTAGCGATCGCATTTTTAATATTGGTAGTTATAAGAATTAAAAATGACAACGAAGTCAGTAAAATCTGGCAAGAACTTGCAGATTTACCCACAGAACATGTTTTTACAGAAGACATGGTTGCAAGCTTACCCAGTCCTGTGCAGCGCTACTTCTTACATGCGATCACCCCAGGAACTCCTTTGGCGTCTGCGGTAACTCTGGAAATGAGTGGTAGTTTTAGGCTGGGAGAAGATAAACCTTGGGTTCCGATGCAAGCCAAACAAAGAATTTCACTGCTAAAGGGTTTTGTTTGGCAAGCTACGGTTGGACGTGGTTTATCTCAATTTGTGGGTGCTGATTACTACATTAAGGGAACGGGTAGAATGCGATTTTCTCTTTGGGGACTAGTTCCTTTAGTAAATGCTCACACGCACGATATTGCTCGTTCCAGCCTTGGCAGGCTTGCAGGCGAGTTTGTTTGGTTACCTTCTGCCTTACTACCTCAACAAGGTGTTATTTGGCAAGCTATTGATGAGAGGACTGTGCAAGCAAGTTTTGTGATTGATGATGAACCTGTGACACTAAGGCTGATTGTAGACGCCGATGGCAAAGTTTTACAGCTTTCTCTGCCACGTTGGGGAGATGCTACGGAGGATGGTAGCTGGAATTATATTCCATTTGGCGTAGAATTTCAAGCAGAACAACAGTTTGGTGGCTTTACAATTCCATCCCAGATGAACGCGGGTTGGTGGTTTGGTACAGAACATTATCTGGAATTCTTTCGCGCCACGATTGCAAAGGCTGAATTTGAATGAAACTCACAAGGACAGATCAAATTGCGATCGCTTCATCCATTGATTTGAATGCCAGTTTTCAGTTATAAACATTTATGCTGGAATGCTCGTAAGATAATGAGAGAATCTGGTAACTGCAAGCTAACGATTACTATCGATGGGTTAAAAAATCAGCGCGGTCAAATCTGCCTGAATCTATTCTCTAATAGTGAGGGCTTTCCCACCAGTGGCGATCGCGCTTTGCAATCCGCATCTATGAAGATTACAGACACTGCACCTACTATCACGTTTCAGAATTTGCCAGCAGGCAAGTATGCGGTTGCTGTGATTCATGACGCCAATTGTGACGGTAAACTCAATTGTAATTTTTTAGGCATTCCTACCGAAGGTTTTGGGTTCTCCCGTAACCCCAAAATTCGCATCGGTTCACCGGAATTTTCAGAGGCGGCGATTGTTGTGGAAGGTGTCAATACTCACATTCGGATTCAGATGCGCTATCTGTTGGGTAATTGAGGGGTAATGTAGTACAGCTTTGCGTAAAATCGTAGAGTTTGGAAACGCACCAGGGATGCAGCAGAGTCTTGTCTAAGAGAATTCACTCCGAATAAATGAAATTCTGTACTTAGAAGGTTACTCTTTTGAGAAAGTACGAGTTTTCCAATTACGATTAATACGCTCTATTAATCTCTGTGCAAATACTTTTTCTCATCCTAGCAGACTCGCAATATGGACAATGCACAGTAGACCACCTCAATTCATCCCTCTATTATGCAACGCCAAAATTTTTTGTGTTGTAGAAAGTGCGATCGCTCAATCATAAGTACCTACACATAAATATTTAGTTATTTTGGAAAACGACTGAAATCGCCGTATTTCAGAATTTGCACGACTACTTATATTGAGCTTTTTTACAAAAATCTTAAAAAACTCCTGTGAAAAATGAGTTTTACAGAAATCATTTACTATTTTAAAAAATAATAAATTTATAGTGCATTTAATTTGTAAATATTAAGCAGTCAAGATATTTAATAATTTTGGGTTTTACGATTCTGAAGCTGGAAGATTAATTTGCTTCACCCATATTCATGAAAGCTCTACCAAATATTCAGGAAAGGGCAAGATTAGCAGCCCTGCATCACTACCAAATACTTGATACTGTCAGCGAAACTGCTTTTGATCATCTTGTGCAGTTAGCAGTCGTTATCTGTGGTACGCCGATCGCCTGTATCAATTTCATTGATGAAAATCGGCAGTGGATCAAAGCAAAAGTTGGTTGGGATGTCACTGAACTACCATACGATGTTGGGATGTGTCCTATCTGCATTCAGCAAAGAGATGTTTTCATCGTTTCTGATAGCTTGGCAGATCAAGTATGGGCAGAAAACCCAATTACAGCAACGCCTTACGATGTGAGATTTTACGCCGGTGTACCTTTGGTGACACCTGAAGGATATGCGATCGCTACTCTGTGCGTGATGGATCATCAACCCCGACAACTCAACGCCGAACAGGTAAAAGCTTTGCAAGTTTTGGCTCAGCAAGCGATGCTTTTACTGTACAAGCAATCCACCAACACAATATTAAGGGATTGCCAACATGTAGAAGCAGCACTACGAGAAAATGAACAACGCCTCAAGCTGGCATTACAAGCTGGTAAACTAGGTTCTTGGCAGGTAGATTTAAAAACCGGGGAACTGTTTGCATCCAATCAGTGCAAAGCTAACTTTGGTTTACCCCCCAAAATAGATTTTTCCTATCAAATGCTGTTTGACTGCATCCACCCAGATGATCGCAATTATGTAAGGGATTCTGTCAAGCAAGCTCTAGAACAACAAATTGATTATGAAGCAGAGTATCGGTGTATTTGGCCAGATCGCAGCGTTCATTGGATATTAGCACGGGGGCGTGGTATCTATGAAACTGATGGTACACCGATGCGGATGATTGGTGTCACTTTGGACATCACCGAACGCAAGCAAGCAGAAGAAGCCTTGCGCCAAAGTGAACAACGATTACAGTTGGTGATCGATGCGACTAATGATGCTATCTGGGATTGGGATATTATCCAGAACACCTGCTTTTGGTCAAAGCGATTTTATGAGTTCTTGGGTTTACCAAACACAGGCAAAAGACACTTCTATGAATCTCTTTATCAATTAGTACACCCTGAAGATCGAGAGCAATTTGCTGAGTTACTTTACCAACATCTAGAACTCAATCAGCCTTATCAAATGGAATTGCGATTACGGCGTGTGGATGGTAGTTACAACTGGTTTTTAATCAGAGGTAAAGTCATTCGAGATCACAATGGTCGTTCGCTGCGGATGGTAGGAGTACTCAGTGATATCTCGGAACGAAAACGCACAGAAGAAGAATTAAAACAGCAAAATCAGCGATCGCAACTTTTAGCTGAAATTGCCCTAAAAATTCGCCAGTCTCTACAAGCAGAAGAAATTCTGCAAACTACTGTTACAGAAATCCAAAAACTACTGCACACTGACCGAGTCATTATCTTTCGACTGTGGAGTGATGGTTTCGGAACAGTGGTGCAAGAAGCACTAATCAACGGTTGTAGCTCAATTTTAGGGAGAAAACTCTTTGATTCCTGTTTTCTAGAACATTACCAAGAAGCTTATCGCCAAGGCAGGGTTAATATTATTCCCGATGTCAAAACAGAAAATATCCATCCTTGCCACCGTGAATTCCTAGAAAATACTGGTGTTAAAAGTCACATAATTGTACCAATTATTGTCAGAGAAACACTTTGGGGTTTACTAATTGCTCAGCAATGTATCCGTCCTAGAAATTGGAGTAGTTGGGAAATCGAACTATTACAACAGCTGGCAACTCAGATTGGCATTGCCTTAGCCAAAGCGCAATTATTGGAACAAGAAAGACACCGACGTGAAGAATTGGCTCGTTCCAATGCAGAATTAGAACAGTTTGCCTATGTTGCTTCCCATGATTTACAAGAACCATTGCGGATGGTAACGAGTTATTTGCAACTTTTAGAGAGAAAGTATAAAAGCAAACTTGATAGCAAAGCTGATGAATTTATCACCTATGCTGTAGACGGTGCGAGGCGGATGCAAACCTTAATTAATGATTTGTTGAGCTTCTCCCGTGTCAGCACCCGTGGACAGCCTTTTGGCGTAGTTGATTGTCATATTGTTTTGCGCCAGGCGCTTGCCAATCTCAAAGTCGCCATTACCGAAACCCATGCAGTCATTACCCACGACGAACCTCTACCCCAACTCATCGCCGACAGTACCCAAATGGTACAAGTATTCCAGAACCTAATTAGTAATGCCATCAAATTCCGCAGTGAACAGCCCCCGCAGATTCATATTGGTGTAGCGAGGACAGATGGAGAGGTGGGGAGAACCGGAGGTGGGGAGAATATAGAATTAGGTTCTCCCCATCACCCCATCACCCCATCAAAAAATGAATGGCTCTTCTGGGTGCGCGATAATGGAATTGGTATCGAAGATCAGTATTGCGATCGCATTTTTATCATCTTTCAACGTTTGCACACCCGTGGCAAGTATCCTGGTACTGGTATTGGCTTGGCAATTTGTAAAAAAATTGTGGAACGCCACGGTGGACGTATCTGGGTTGAATCACAGTTAGGTCAAGGCAGCACCTTCTACTTTACATTTCCAGATAGGATAGGTAGGGCATCGTGAATGTAAATACTTTAATAGATGTTATGCCTATTGAGATTTTGTTAATAGAAGACAATCCCGGTGATGTAGAGTTGACCAAAATTGCCTTAGAAGACAGCAAAATCTCTGTAAACTTAAATATAGTTGAAGATGGCGTAGAAGCGATCGCGTTTCTACGTAGAGAAGGCAAATATGCTAATGTTCCTCACCCAGATATTGTTTTGCTAGATTTAAATCTACCGAAAAAAGATGGCAGGGAAGTTTTAGCAGAAATTAAAGCAGATGAAAAACTAAAGCGAATTCCCGTAGTTGTGCTAACAACTTCTCAAGCAGAAGAAGATGTTCTCAAGGTCTATAATCTCTCTGCTAACTGCTATATTACCAAGCCAGTTGACTTTGACCAATTTGTCAAAATTGTACAATCTATAGAGAACTTCTGGTTTACCATTGTCAAGCTGCCGCCGGAGTAGGGAGAGGTGGGGTGATGGGGTGATGGGGTGGTGGGATTATTATCAACCACCAACCACTAACAATCAACAAACAACCAATGACAAATGACTAAGAATGCCAGAACAACCAATCAAAGTATTGTTGGTAGAAGACAATCCCGGTGATGTCCGTCTGTTGCAAGAATTCTTGTGGGATGTCACTACTGCACAGTTTGAATTGATGCCTGTTGAGCGATTAGACAGGACACTGAAGTTGCTCAATCAAGAAAGCTTTGATGTCATTTTACTCGATCTTTCTTTGCCAGATAGTCAAGGTTTGGAAACTTTTATTACTTTACACCGTCAAGCACCAGCTATTCCGATCATTGTGCTGACTGGTTTAGATGATGAGAATTTGGCTCTTAGAGCTATGCAGGAGGGAGCGCAGGATTATCTGGTTAAAGGACAGGTAAGTGGTGATTTATTAGTGCGTTGTATGCGCTACGCCATTGAAAGACAAAGAATTGAAGAAGCATTGCGTCAAAGTGAGGAAAGATTTCGAGTCGCACTCAAAAACTCCCCCATTGTTGTTTTCAACCAAGATAAAGAATTACGTTATACCTGGGTTTACAATACTTCACCGGGTTTTATTAACGAAGAAATTTTAGGCAAACGAGATTTAGACCTAACTGCTGCGGCTGATGCCCAACTAGTTTTTGACATTAAACAACGTGTCCTGTCAACGGGAATAGGAATCAGAAAAGAAGTATCAATAACTACTGCACAGGGAATACGATATTTTGATTTGACAGTAGAACCATTGCGAAATGAAGCACAAGAAGTTATTGGGGTAACTTGTGCCAGTATTGACATCAGCGATCGCAAACTTGCTGAAGAAAAAATCCGCGAACAAGCTGCACTGTTGGATGTAACTACAGATGCAATTTTTGTCCGAGATTTAGATAATCGCGTTATTTTGTGGAACAAAGGCGCGGAAAATCTTTACGGCTGGCTGGTACAGGAAGCTTACGGCAAAAAAGTTGTGGAACTTTTATATGATGATGAACCCCCAGAGGAAGTGGAAATAGCACTTTTGACAGTGATTAATCAAGGTAAATGGCAGGGGGAACTACCTAGAGTTACCAAAAGTGGTAAGAAAGTTTTAGTTTCCAGTCGCTGGAGTTTAGTTTGTCAAGAAGACGGTACACCAAAATCTATTCTCACTGTTGATACAGACATTACTGAGAAAAAACAGCTAGAAACACAATTATTTCGCGCCCAACGTCTAGAAAGTATCGGTACTTTGGCCAGTGGTATTGCCCACGATCTCAACAATATTCTCACACCGATTCTGGCTGTATCTCAACTGTTACCACTGAAATTCCCTAATATTTATTCCGAACATGAACATCTGCTAGAAATACTCGAAGACAGTGCTAGACGTGGTGCTGATTTAGTCAAGCAAGTTTTGTCTTTTGCCCGGGGTGTGGAAGGTAAGCGCATGACTCTGCAAGTCAAGCACTTAATCCGGGAAGTTGTCAAGATTATCAAACAAACTTTCCCCAGATCCATTGAAGTGTGTATAGATGTAGCGCCAGATTTATGGACAGTTTATGGAGACAGCACACAACTACATCAAGTGCTGATGAATCTTTGTGTCAACGCCCGTGATGCCATGCCTGATGGTGGGAGTTTGACGATTTCAGCAGAAAATCTCTTGATTGATGAAAACTATGCTCGCATGAACTTGGACGCCAAAGTCGGCCCTTACACTGTGGTTACTGTGGCAGATACTGGTGTTGGTATTCCCAGAGAAATCGTCGAGAGAATTTTTGAACCATTTTTCACGACCAAAGAATTAGGCAAAGGTACGGGTTTAGGACTTTCCACAGTTATTGGTATTGTCAAAAGCCATGGTGGTTTTGTCAATGTCTATAGTGAAGTAGGGCGTGGTACTCAATTTAAGGTTTACTTGCCAGCAGCACAGAAAATACAAATAGAGTCAACACCACAGTTAGAACCGCTAGCAGGTAAAGAAGAATTGATTTTGGTAGTAGATGATGAACCTGCGATTCAAGAGATTACAAGAGCATCACTAGAAACTCATAACTACAAAACCTTAGTGGCTAGTGATGGTATTGAAGCGATCGCATTATATGCTCAGAATCGGGACAAAATTAGTGCCGTCCTCATGGATATCATGCTACCGTCTCTAGACGGTTTAACAGCTATTCGTACCTTACAAAAAATCAATCCGTCAGTCAAAATTGTTGCTACTAGCGGACTAGCCTCCAGCAGTAAGTTAGCGCAAGCATCAACTACCAATATCAGCGGATTTATATCAAAACCTTACACTGTCAAAGAATTATTACTGACTTTACAAAAGGTTCTGAATGGTTAATTGCAAGGGGTCGGGGATTAGGGACACGGAGGACAAGGAAGACAAGGGAAATATCACACCCCTCACACTCCCCATCTCCCCATCTCCAATAATCCTTGCCTACTGAGCAATTCTACTTAATCCTCTGGCAGTTACAGATCTTTGCAAACTAGCCAGAGCGCGATTATAAGACAAAATGGCGCTGACAACGTTGCCTTCTGCTTCTGTCAGATCATCCTCAGCAGCAATTACATCTGTTTGAGTTCCCACACCTGCTTGGAATCGCAAACGCGCCAAGCGCAAAGATTCTCTGGCTTGTTCTAAAGCAATATTAGCGGTGTTCACTCGGTCTAAATTGGCTCTTAATTCCGAATAGGCTTGCTCTACCTGGAAGCGGATTTGATTGCGTGTATCGTTAAACTGAGTTTCAGCAATCCTAATATTAGCTCTTTGCTGATCAGCTCTGGCTCTGGCTGCTCCCCCATCGTATAAATTGAGAGTGGCTTGCACTCCTAGCGAATAACCATCGGTAACGCTAATACTATCATCAAACTGATCTAACAAGTTATAACTAGCAACTAAGCTGATTTGTGGTCCTAAATCTGCCAGTGCTAAACGCCGTCTCTGTTCGCTAAGATTACGTTGTGCTAACTGTTGTTGCAATTCCGGGCGGTTTTGATAAGCTAGTAGAATAGTGTCTTCTAGTGGCAAATTCCAAAGACCCGCCAATCTGACAGGGTCTGCGGCATTGACACTCAGGGCATCTGGAATATTTAATGTAGTGGCTAACTGACTGCGGGCGATTCTTTGCTGAGACAATGCTTGACTCAGTTGTTGTTGAGCATTTGCCAAAGTTACCTGCGCTCGCAGTACGTCAAACTGAGTACCTACACCCGCCCTTTCTAGAGCTTGGGCATCGCGCAAAGTCACCTCAGCATTTCTCACAGCAGACTGACGAATGCGTACATTTTCGTCTGCTTCTTGCAGATTGTAGTAATTTTGGGCAACATTGAGGCGAATTTCCTCAGATTGATTTGCCACATTCAATTCTTGGAAGCGTAACTGTTCCTCAGCGGCTCCTATGTTGGCTGAGCGTCTGCCTGATGTATAGATATTATAAATAAGTTGTGCTTGACCACTAAAGGATGTACTCGGTTCATCGGTGGATTGACTACGAAGTTCTGGTGGTAAACCCTCTTCTTGTTGTTGTCGTATTTCTGAGGAGAGTTGACTTTGAGCAGATTGCTGACGGGTAATACCAGCACTCAAGTCAACAGTGGGAAATAAAGCTGCTTGAGCCTCTCGCAAAGCGGCTTTAGCTCTTTCTAGTTCTAGTAAAGCTATTTGTAGTTGTGTATTATTGCGTTGTGCTAGCTCTACAGCTTGTTCTAGGGTAATTGGCTGGGTTCCCTTTTGTCTGACTTCCTCTGGTCTGGTAGGAAAGAGCAAGGGGTTGCTTTTGTCAGGGTTGAGGTAATCAGGTGGAGGTATGGTTCGTTTTTGTTGATTGTTGATTGTTGGTGCTGTCGGTGTCGGAGAAACTGCTTGCGATACTAGTTGCTGAGGGTAATTTTGTGGAGAACAACTAGTCGTATCTGGTGAACAATTCTCGGTTTCCAATAGCTTTGCCGAACCTGAACCTCTAGCGACATTTTTTAAAAAAGCTGAGGCTTGTAAATCAGGATTTTGTTTTAATGGTACTGGTGTGACTGAAGATTTAGGTGATTGCTGAGTCGCGATCGCATCAGTTGTCTCTATTGGCAATGTTTCTAGAGTTGAGTTTCTGCTAATCCTGACTTCACGCAGCTTTTCCCTGACTTGAGACGATGATGTAGTCTGCTGCACAGAGTTTTTCTCTAAACCAACTTCAGTTTTAGTAGGACTTTGCCACCCGTGCTGAGTACCATCTTCAAAGGAAGCGACTTGCATAATTTCTGGCTGCAAGTTGCTATCAAAGATCGCAGAAGCAAGTTGATTGCTATCTATTGGCTGGGTTTGGTACGGATTTGCTGCTAAGCTGAAAACACTTGGCACGTCCTGAAAAGAAATTTTTCCTATTGGTAGAGCAACTGTTTTAGTAGCTATTTTGTTAACATCTTGAGTTGCAAACCGTTGCATGTTAATTGTCTTCAGTTCCCCTAGTGCTACTGGTTTGATGGTGGTCGGCAAATTAGTTACAGAACTAGTATTTTCTGCTACTAAATCTCCACCCTCTACAGGAGTAGAAATACTGGGGTTAACAACCTGCTGCGCCCAAGTTGGTTGAGTGGTTAGTACTGCTGCTGTTACACCAGGTAAGAAACTATAGAATATAATCTGTCCTTTCACCGCATCCCCTCACACAAAAATAAGGCGGCTTCATACCGTTTTTTCACACAGAATATAACACGACGCTAACTGGAAGCATCACTGCTGTCTTTGTCTTGAAAACTCTTGACAATGCGAGACAGTTCAGCTTTTTCATCGATACTAACGCGAGTCGGCGCTCCGCTGACAATTCTTTCATAATTGCGGAAAGAATCTTTAATTTCCGGTCCATCTGCTGTGATATTGTATTCACGAATACCCTTATCGTGCCAAGAACCGCGCATTTTAAATACATTGATTGCCCGTGCCATTTCTCCACGAATTTCTACATACTGCAACATCAAGATGGTGTCAGTAATTGTGGAAATATGGGAGTCGGTAATCGAATGCGAACCCATAAATTGATCGGTTGTATTAGTAAAAAAGCCTGTGATTTCTTCTTGCTTGGCGTAACCCGTGACACCAATTACAAATTGTCGAAATGCATTATTACTTACACCCCGCGCCAATGCTGAGAGCGAATCAATGGCAATTCGAGAAGGTTTAAAATCAGCAATTTCTGACTTAATAATTTGTAAGTGGTCTTCTAAGCCAGTTGATTCAGGATAGGTACAAATTATTTTTAGCAAACCTTGACGTTCTAAATCCTCAAACTCTATACCCCAAGATGAGGCGTTACGTGAGAGTTGAGCGCGCGATTCTTCGTAGGCAAATAGTATTGCCCGTTCGCCATTTTGGCAGCCATTTTGAATAAATTTGCTGACTAATAATGTCTTACCTGTTCCTGTTGCTCCTGTTGCCAAGATGATTGAATCTTTAAAGAAACCACCGCCACACATATCATCTAAGGTTTTAACCCCAGAAGATACCCGCACGTTGGAAGACCTTTGAGTTAAACGCATTGCCCCAAGTGGGAAAATATTGACTCCTTCATTCGTAATTGTGAAAGGATATTCGCCTTTCATGTGTGTTGTACCACGCAATTTCAAAATTTCGACGGTACGACGACGACGTTCCCCTTCCAAGACGTTGCGGACAATTACTACGTTGTCGGAAACAAATTCTTCTACCCCAAAACAAGCAACTGGTCCATATTCCTCTGTACGTTCTGTGGTGATGATAGTGATAACATTAAGTTGTTTGAGTCGGGCTACCAAACGGAAAATTTCACGCCTTATGACTCCAACAGCCTCATATTGCTGAAATACGGCTGTGATGGAGTCGATCACTACTCTTTTGGCTCTATATTTGCGGATGGCATATTGCAAGCGTTCGATCAATGCTGAAAGGTCAAAGTTACCAACAATATCTTGTCCTTCTGGGTCAGGAGAAGCATCCAAGATAAATAACTTCCCATCGTTGATTAAGCCTTGCAAATCCCAACCAAAAATATGTGCGTTTTTTATGATATCATGAGGCGATTCTTCAAAAGTGACGAACACCCCTGGTTCTTCAAAATAGCTAATACCGTTGAAAAGAAACTGGAGAGAAAATAACGTTTTGCCAGTTCCAGAGGTACCGCTGACCAGAGTAGTTCTACCTACCGGTAATCCACCATGACTAATGTCGTCAAACCCCTCTATCATCGTACGAATTTTTTCTACACCACCAAATAGAGGTGCATTGTTTTTCTCTGGTTGGTCTTTTTCTCTCATCTTTTTTTATACTTAACAAATGGGAGTTCAACCCAGTTATTATATTAATAAATGTTGAGACTTAGTTTTATCTATTTATATATCTATTCTGTTTGGAATTGTTCGTCTTCTGTTAACTCTTCGTAAAGTAAGTCTAAACCAATCAATACTCTTTCTCTGTCTGATAAATCACCAATAATTTTCCGAACTGGTGGGGGCAATATTTTAGATAATGTTGGTGTGGCTAATATTTTATCTTCTTCTGCCAATTGTGGGTTTTTGAGTACATCTATGACTTTGAGAGTATAAACTCCTTTAAATTCTTGTTCTAATATATTTTTAAGTGTTCTTAGTGCCATGACTGAATTGGCCGTATTCCCTGCCACGTACAACTTGAGAACATAAGTCTTTTTTATTTTATTCATAAGGCTAGAGTCAGGGATAATAAAGTAAAGACAGCTGCTATGTGTGCTAGCTGATCACGACGGTGAACCTACGGCTCAAAGACAAAAAGCTTAACTTTGACTTAATTTGGGCTTTGTGCCTTCTGCTTCCCTATACTAGTACAACGCAATGGAGATCGAGATCTCATCCCAAACTTGGTTGTTTTAATTTTTTACTTTTAATTCTGTGTAGCGGTACTGGTCGACTGTGCGCTTCAACTGTAATTATGCCAGCCATCTGCAAGCCTTCTCTCAATTTTAAGCAGGTAGACATAATTAAACCCAAAATGCTTATGCTCATAAACTAGATAGGTTCAGTCTTTCTCTATCCGCCATCTGCCATATACTTACTTATTTGAGAAGCGATCGCCGATAAAGTTCACACAAGTGAGCAAGGATATCAATCAACGTCAAGCGATAGTCTAGTAACGTTTCGTCACTCCGTCCTTCTAATTTTAGCTGTTTGGAAAATTCATCAATTAGTTCCATATGAATTTCTATAATTTGCGGCACAGGAATATTAGCACAAAATACTGCATTGATAAATTTATCAATTTTTTCCTTCAGTGTTTTGTCTGTGGTAAAGTAATCTATAAGAATCTGGCGGTAGTCTGATTTGAGTTCCTGTAAAAACGCCTGTTGTTCGGCTTTTGTCATTTGCTGAAAAAAACTTTGCTGTTTTGGCTGCTGACATCCATTCACATGTGAAATATTCCCTTGGGTTTTTGATTTTTACCTTTGAACGCAACTACTTCTTCAGTCAAGGATCATATTTTTCAATATTGTCTTATTGGTAGTCGTTGAGTAACAATCTTACTTAATTTGTCAAGTCACTAGTGTTACACATTTCCATTTAGATAATGGTGAGTAATTATTGTACTTGAGTTTTATTACCCAAGTATTTATGGTGATTGCATCAAGTCCAGTTACTTTGTTACGAAATTGTGTTTTGTTGTAATTGGCAAGGAAGATAGTTTTAAAGCAATTGCCGAACCCGACACATCACATTAAGTGTTTAAGAGGACACAATATTACAACATAAAGTTACCTTAAATTGAATTTCTATTTCAAAAATTATAGATATATATGCTTTTTGCATTGATCTAATGTTTACTTTTCCTCATAGCGTTACTAACATCTGTTTGAAGAAAAAATATGGTGAACAAACAGCATAATCAATATTCCTATATACACCTCCTAAACTTACTGAATTAAGAACAGTAAATAAGTATCATTTGTAATTTGGCGAACAATCTCACAGTTGCATCAGCTGCATGGTTATTTTGTAAAGTTACCTGAATTTTGGTTCTTAACAAATTGTACAGTCTTATTAACAACTGTTACAAATGCTATTTCAAGCAAACACTTGAACTGTATTTTAAGGAGGGGATGAGTGTAGAGGAAATAAGTCATCAATGCCTGCTATTAGACATTTTTACTCACAGGCGCAGCAGATATAAAATTGACATAGATTTAGTCCCATTCTAAATCGACTGACTTTTAGCTCTTGTCCTTCATCTCTAACCAAATACAGATTCTCTAGTTTTACTCCTTAGATAAGATACTTAAACTAAGTTAAATGTTCGTTTCATTCTAAATCATTATAATTCCTAAAGGTTCTAAAGCGAATCTTTGGAGCCATAATTGTTTTAGTTGTTGCTATCTAAAGAGGCTTTTTAACACCAGCAGCACAACTGGCAACAGGAGGCTAAATTCTGAGCGGTGGTTATCGCTAATACAGACTGCTGAGGAGAAAAAGGTAGATATGTGGTCGGCAACTAGGCTATAAGAAATAACACTAATGCCAGAAGCTTTTGTATTATTTCTTACCCTGTTGCACTGCATTCCACTAAATTCCTTTGGTGGTAGGTAAAAGTCACGTGTCTAGGAAAAGGTTTTATTATTTACCTTTTACTAACATAAAGAACTAAATAGCCATCACACAACTTCACCAATCAGAACGAATGAAAAAACTTTCTTTCTGTCTACTGATAGCTGCTTTTTTCAAGTCAGCCATTCATGAGAAAATCCCACAACTAAACATGAAAATTTTTATACCTTCTGCCATCTGACCTCTGCCTCCTGCCTTATTTTAAAACCCCTGTAAATGTACTTAGCTTACAGGTTTGTAGGCTAGGTTAGTATCAAAACCAAAAAGAGCAAAGTCAAACGCCTTCGCCTACCCAAACTCTTGGAAGGTTGAATTGTCTGATTTCCAAAGCTCTTTGAGAAGCAGGTGTAAGGGTGAGTTTTGAAACCCATATTCTCACCTGAATCGTTTTATAACCGCGAATGGCAAAGTGAGATATGGCTGGGAGCGCAAACAGCACCAGGTTAGCTACTTGGTGATGCTAGATGTTTCCGCACCGAGAGAATTATACTCGAAAGCTTATGTCAATGTTAAAGTACCCGCTCTACGAATTCATCAGCACTGTACCCATCTGCTCAAGAACAGCAACTCTCAAGGTTGTGTTAGCAAGTTTTGAGACAGAGCAGTGCGATCGCCTGGTAGTTTTGAATGAGCAGCAAAACCCTGTTGGGGTAATTTATTCTGCCCATTTGCTACCAGAAATTTTGGTAGCAAATCAAGCAAATAGTAATCAAGCAGGGTCTTTTGATTTAGAACAAACATTGACAAGCTGGGGAGCAAGTTTGATACAACCAATACAAAATTTGCCCTCAGACTGGGGTGTCGAGGAATTTAGTTATTTGTTGCGATCGCAACAGAACAAAAATAATATTAACCGAGATTGGGCATTAATTGACTCTGAAGGCAAATTTTTAGGGTTAATAGATAGCTCAAGGTTACTGCAATTTGTGGTTCGGCAAAGAACACAAACTCAACCACAAATCGAAAATACTACCAAAAAAGCCAAATCTCGTCGCCGCAAAACATCCGTGGTTGCTAAGTCTACAAAGGAAGAAAAACAGGTAACACTCGGAACTTCACCATCGCCGAATCATCCTTTAATTCAACTGTTAGAAAGACTACCCTGGCCTTTAATGCTGCAAACTAACACAGGCAAAATTGTAACCCAAAACCCAGCATGGTGGCAGCAATTAGGAGTTTTAAAAGATCCAGAAGGAGTTAGACAACAAGTAGAAGCAATCCTGAATCCCGCAACACTCAAAAACCTGGAAAATCGTACTCACCAAGGCTTATCTAATAGCAGCATTACTAATCATACTCATCATTATCAACCTCAGCCCGTAGCCGCGAAAACTCTAATTCGAGACGATATGTCAACTAGCAGTGAAGTACTGCTACCAACGGCTACAAGCCAGTATTCAGAATTACCCACATCATTAAAACAACCGACACAACTATCTTCTAAGGTCAATCGCTGTTTTTTAGATAGCCGACATGGAACTTGTACCTGCGTTGTAGAAATACAAAATGGTCAAGAAAGAGTCTGGCAATTTGCCAAAATTCCTTTAGATAGTCCAGAACTAAAAGTTAAAAATCCCGGTTCAGATACAGCAGTTAACTCAGATTTGTGGTTGATGTTAGCCACAGATGTCACTGAACAACAGCAACTTTGTAAAGAGCTAGCAGCAAAAAATGCCGATCTAATGCAACTAAATCGGTTAAAAGATGAATTTTTAGCCTGTATTAGTCATGAGTTAAAAACTCCCCTAACCGCGGTTTTGGGATTATCGCGATTGTTGATAGATCAACAATTAGGAGAACTCAACGAGCGGCAAGCGCGTTATGCTGGACTAATTCATCAAAGTGGACGGCATTTGATGAGTGTAGTCAATAATATTTTGGATTTGACCCGCATGGAAACGGGGCAAATGGAACTGATGCTAGCAATTGTTAATATTCGTACAGTGTGCGATCGCGCTATCAGTGAAGCAAAAGCTATCCACGCCCAAAGTCGCAAAACCGTCGTCTCTTCTCATCCTCAGACTGGTGGAGAAGAACACAAATTCAGTCTTTTTATAGAACCAGGTTTAGAAGAAATTGTCGCAGATGAGTTTCGCCTGCGTCAAATGTTAGTACACCTGCTATCCAATGCCTTCAAATTCACCGAAACAGGAGGAGAAATCGGACTGCGAGTCAGTCGTTGGGAAGGTTGGATCACATTTACAGTATGGGATACAGGAATTGGCATTCCCGAACATCAACAGCATCTGATATTTCAAAAATTCCAACAATTAGAACATCCCCTTACCCGCCAATTTGAAGGTACAGGACTAGGTTTAGTCTTAACCAGGGCCCTTGCTCGTCTCCACGGTGGTGATGTTAGCTTTTTATCTCGTGAAGGTAAAGGCAGTCAGTTTACTTTGTTATTACCACCGAGTCCCCCGAAAGAAGTGGGAAGATTAGGAAACGAGGAAATGGGGAAAAAGATGATGGGGAGAAAGATTTCACCCTACCCCACCACCATACCACTCCATCAACCATCCCACCACCACCTCACCCCAAGCCTGCAAGAACAACAGGGGCGAAGACAGACATCTACAGTTCATCACTCCAGTTCTTCCCAACAACTAGTATTGGTAGTAGAAGCAGTTGCCCGCTATATTGAAGATTTAACCGAACAACTTACAGGCTTAGGTTATCGAGTAGTAATTGCGCGTTCAGGATGTGAAGCTGTAGAAAAAGCCCGGCGTTTGCAACCCAAAGCTGTATTTCTCAATCCCTTACTACCTCTGCTTTCCGGTTGGGATGTGCTAACTTTACTCAAATCCGATGCTACGACTCGCCATATCCCTGTAATTGTGACAGCAACGGCGGCGGAGAAAGAACAAGCATTTGCCAATCGTGCTGATGGTTTTTTGAGTTTACCAGTGGAACCTCAATTTTTAGCACCGCTATTGGAAAGTTTGTATACAATTTCCCAGAAAAAGCAGCACAACAAAGAAGCTAAAGCAACTGCAATTCATACCCCACTGCGAATTCTCAGATTAGTCCATCCTGAAAGAGACACTCTTGATTTGTATCCCCTCCTACTCCAACATCGGATCATAGAAGTAGATGATATTGAACAGGCAGAATTGCTAGCTAGAGTATGGCAGTTTGATGTGGTTTTATTGGATGCAGAAGTCCCAGCAGCAGCAGCTTATCTGCAAAAACTGAGTAATTTTCCTCGCTTGGCAACTCTACCCTTGGTTACTTGTGATGTGAAAACCACACAGATAGCTTCTCAAATACCTGGTTTGTCCGTGTTTCCTTGTTTAATGCGATCGCCCACAAACAACAACGATAATAGTAAAAAAATAGATGCTTTATTATCAGTGTTGCAAATAGCAGTTGGTATATCCTGTCCTCCCAGTATCTTAGTAGTGGAATTGGCAGGATTACCAGATTTGCCAGATGCAAAACGCAAGCATTCTAGTAGGAAAAGTTTAGACAAAGACTCTCAAGCCGCAGATTTTCCCCAGCAAGGCTTGAAACCTCTGACGATCTCTCGTGGTTCCGAGTGGTTCCAAGCATTAATTCAGTATTTGCATACAGCCGGACTGAAAGCGACAATCGGTAGATCCTGGGAAGAATTGCTACAACAACTCCGCCACGAAAGCGTTGATTTGTTGCTAATTTGCTTAGAAGAATCTAGTCTAAAAAAAGAAGTATACTCAGCCCTGAAAGTACTAGGGGAGTTACCTGTAAAATTGCCGCCCGTTTTGGTACTAGATCAGCAATTAAATCCTGATCTTGCTCAGGAACATTCCTTAGACAATGCTGTGGGTGCGATCGCCACCAAAGTTTTGCCTCGATCAATCTCAATGGAAGATTTGCTTAATCATATTAATCAAGCTTTAGCAACAAATGAATAGAGTAATTAGGGATCGGGGTGATGGGGAGGTTCTAACTAATAACTACTAACCACTAATTTTGTCAACTAACTCAAGATTTTACCAAAACTGTGATCGGAGTTAATTTCAATTACTAAATCAACTAGTGTTGGAGATTCAATTAAGGGTTTGATAAATAATTCTGGGTGAAGAGAACACCAAAAGTACTTGACAAATTGCTCAATTTCTGAATCTGTCATGCCCGGCTTGCCAAGAGCAATCATTTGCCTTTCAGCTTGTTGACGCCACTCCAACGAAAATCGATAATCTTTGGGATATAGCACAATTAAGCTATCTAATCTTTCCCACAGTGGCAGATAATCACGCAGTTTATCATTGATATCACGGGCAAAAGCTTGATCTTCGGGAGTCAAAATCGGCGACGGTGGGTGATCAAATGCACTGGGATCAATTGGACGTACACCAACAAACCAACCCTCAAATAATACAATGTCTGCATTTGTGACAATTTCTGGAGTAGTTCTATCACCAGCACCATTGTATGCTGACTTATCAAAGCGAGGCACTGACACTGGCAATTCACAGCTACGAATTTTGTCTAGTACAGTTAAGCCTAACTCAACATCATGAGTTCCTGGTGGACCACGCCAAATTAATCGGGGATCATGCTGTTTGAGAATTTGGCGATCGCGATAGGTTTTGTATAGGTCATCCAGAGATAAACTTAGGGCATTATATCCCAAATACCCAATAATCAAAGCCAATACCCGACACAAAGTAGTCTTACCTGTCCCTTGTCCTCCCAAAATACCTTGAATCAGCGGACGATTGAGTTGCTGTCGATGGGATACCAGCCTTTTAGCTAGAGGTAGCCACACATTGCACAAAACCTCCGACACTGCTTGGGGCTGCATCTGGAGATGACTTTGGCAAAATTCCAGCACATCAAGATAGATAGATTTGAACAAGTCATTTGTCATTGGTCATTTGTTAGTGGTTAGTAGTTAGTAGTTAGTGGTCAGAACCTCCCCATCTCCCCACACTCCTCAAGATCCCAGCTTAAATGCTTCCAAAAATAAACTATAGGTAAGACCAACTTTCAGGTAGTTGATTGCTTGCACCCAAAAGACTTGTCGTGCCAAAACACTACGATTGTAAAATATCCTACTGGCAATTTCTGTTGCCAACACTAAAGTTCCAGCTACTACAATATCCCATTCTGCTGTTTGTCCAGCGGTAGTTGCTACTGCGCTTCCAAGAAAAAAACCGAGTAAAAAACTGATTATTAATATAGATATGCGTCGCCAAGGGTTGAGAATCCATTCTGCTAAACGCCTAGTAAGTACATTGAATAAGTTATTGAGACGAGTATTTTGCATGATAGAGATAGTACTTAAAACAGTAGAAATACTCAGTGTTTAAGAGGGTAGGAATGTAAGAAAAGTGTTTTTGTTTGATATTTACACTGCTATACTCTTATACTCCCATACCTAGCCTGAGAAAGACTTTGAGCAAAATTTGATGAGATATTTCCATCTTGAAGATATTAGGTTTAGCATAAAGTTGTGTGGATATTATTTGAAGTTGTTTTGGGTTTAGGGTGAATACAAAAATTAATACATAATATCATCATCTTGAGCTACGGCGAAGAAATGAAGCGTCAAGGAATTTTTTCCTAACTTCCTTCGATATTGATGCTCATGATGACATAAATTATACATCTTGTCCCCAAATTCTCAAAAAGCCAGTGTCGGCAATTGCACCAGTTACTAGTTATTTGTGATCGGTGACATAGTTTTGATGTTCACTGAATCAATTATCACTGTTGACAGTGGGCTAGTATCTTAAACGAGCTTAGAAAAAATACTTATTTGTAATAATTATCAATATGAAATTGCCAATCTACCGTAATGCTGTTCTCACAGCTGCCTGCTTGGGATTGCTGTTGTTGCCTGTAGGGTGCTATGAAGTTAAAGTATCCTTTGAGGCAGATCAACCCTCTGAATCTCCTGCAAATACTAACTCAGAAAGTGCGATCGCTTCTACTTTAAATACTTCCGTAGCGACACCTACAAAATCTTTATTTACATATCATCAAGGCTCGACGGTCAAAGCAACAGGCCAGGGAATTTTACGCATGAGTAATCAAACCGAACAGCCAGTCCGCCTTGCTTTACTAGCACGCAAAGCGGGAGTTAAAAGTAAGTCTGAACAAAGCTATGCAGTTCCAGCGCATTGGGATTTTGCCCCAGGAGAAGGTAGTGAAAAGGGCCTGATTTTATCCCTACCCAACGGTACTATCAAAATTGAAAAGGGAGATATTTTAGTTGCCTTTGCACAAGATGGATCCCGTCGCTACTGGGGACCTTACGTGGTTGGCGAAACTCCCACTCCTGTGTGGAACCCACAAAAGCAAGAATGGGAGTTGATTCTTGATTAGTAGTTTAATTGTTAGTAGTTAGTGATTAGTGGTTAATATTTGTTTTGAGAACAAAGAACAAAAAATCACAGTTAAACGACTATTGACTAGTGACCCTATACCATTGACTTGTGACTCAATGACAATTCGCGCACTTGACCAGTTGTTAACTAGGATTGGCAAACGTCCAGCCTTTGTGATCGCACTGTCAACCTTGTGGTTGATTTTAGTTGGTGGGATCGCATTTTTTTGGCATTTGGGCAGTATTGGGCTGATAGATGAAACCGAGCCTTTGTTTGCTGAAGCTTCCCGCCAAATGTACACAACAGGTGATTGGATCACGCCGTTTTTCAACGGCAAAACTCGCTTTGATAAACCTGCTTTGATTTACTGGTGTCAAGCGATCGCATACAGTATTTTTGGTGTGAATGAGTGGGCTGTACGTCTGCCAAGTGCGATCGCGGCAATGGCTGTCATTAGCTTGGCTTTTTATACTGTGCAATGGCAACTGGCAAAACAAGATGCTTTGGAACAAGTTTTTCGCCCTTCCAGGCGCTGGTTAACTGCTGGCGTAGTAGCAGCTGTAATGGCACTAAATCCCGAAATGATTGTTTGGGGAAGAACAGGTGTCTCGGATATGCTACTCACTGGCTGCATAGGATCAGCATTGTTGTGCTTTTTTTTGGGATACGCAAGTCAGGAGGGATCAGAGATCGGGGACAGAGAACAAGGAGGACACGGAGAATATCACACTCCCCATACTCCCCCCACTGTCCCTAATCCCCACCTCCCCAAGAAATGGTATCTCGCCTGCTACGTACTAATTGCTGGTGCAATTTTGACTAAAGGACCGGTGGGTATTGTTTTACCAGGGCTAATTATCAGCGCGTTTTTGCTCTATCTGGGCAAATTCCGAGAGGTGATGCGAGAAATGCGCCTCTTGCTAGGTATGCTAATTATTTTGGTCTTATCACTGCCTTGGTACGTGCTGGTGACTTGGCGCAATGGCTGGAATTACATTAACTCGTTTTTTGGCTACCACAATATTGAGCGCTTCACAGAAGTAGTCAATGGTCATACAGCTCCCTGGTATTTTTACTTTCTGGTAGTATTACTGGGTTTTGCTCCATACTCAGTGTACTTGCCGCTATCAATGGCAAGGCTGAAATTTTGGCAGCGCAACTATTGGTGTTCTCAAGAGCGATCGCAACAGCTTGGTTTATTTGCCTTTTTCTGGTTTGTGAGCATCTTCGGCTTTTTTACCATTGCCGTTACCAAACTTCCTAGCTATGTCCTACCCTTAATGCCAGCAGCAGCAATCCTAGTAGGACTTTTGTGGAGTGATTTACTCAAAGAGCATAGGTTAAGCAAACAAACAGATATCCTTACTTCTCACACTCCCAGACGCGCCATGGCGCGTCTCTACATTACTTCCCCCACTCCCCCTCTCCCTTCCTCCCTCCTCTGGACTGGCTGGGTCAACGTAATATTTGTATCAGCGATCGCAGTAGCACTATTTTACGTACCCCGGTTGTTAGGTGCTGATCCGGCTGCACCACAATTTCGCCAAATGCTGCAACAGTCAGGTTTGACAACGTTGGGAAGCGTGATCTGGTTAGTGTGTGCAGTGGTATTGGCAGTGGTAATACTGCGTCGCCGTTGGCGTCTGTTGATTGGTGTGAATTTGTTGGCATTTGCGCTGTTTTTAATTTTTGTCCTGACTCCAGCCTTATTTTTGATAGATCAAGAACGTCAGTTACCTTTAAGAGAATTGTCAGCGATCGCAGTCCAAGTCCAAAAACCAGGTGAAGAATTAGTTATGGTTGGCTTTCAAAAACCCACCGTTGTTTTTTATAGCCAACGTCCTGTAAATTACATCAAAATGAGTGCAGCCGCGGGCGATTATGTGAGAAAGGAGGCTGTGAATAAAACACAATCTGATTCAATTTTAGTTTTAGCTCAACCGAAAAAGTTTCCAGAAATGGGTTTGCAATCAAATAGCTATCAAACTTTAGGAAAAAGTGGCGCTTATCAATTAATTAGAGTGTTTTTGAATAAGTAAATTGTTGCTCTTGATAGAGGTATTTCCAGTACTCCTACTAGAGAGTCTTTATGGGGTTTGACCCTAATTCAGCCATTTTTCCTGCGAGAATGAAACAGTCCTGCCGTTATAGGGGGATTGAGGGGTAATAACAAGCATACGTAACTTGAAGCGATCGCTAAAATATATAAAATTACTGAGCCAGGAATCTTTCAGTAGAGGATATATTCAAATTTAAATACATCCGCTGCTGCTCATGAATAACTCTGCAAAAATATCCTGGAATGACGTTTTGGTTGCATTTCAAGAAATTTGGGGTTACAAAGATTTTCGTTCGCCACAGGGAGAAATTATCCGCAGTTTATTGGCAAAAAATGATGCACTAATTATCATGCCTACTGGTGGCGGAAAATCTATTTGCTTTCAGTTGCCCGCGTTGTTACAAACAGGGTTAACGTTGGTAGTTTCACCTCTAGTAGCGCTGATGGAAAATCAAGTTCAAGAACTACGCCAACACAAGTTAAGCGCTGCACTTTTACATAGCGAATTGTCATCTTGGCAACGACGAAAAATTCTGCAAGCTTTAGAACAACAAAAGTTGAGATTATTATATCTATCGCCAGAAACTTTATTTAGCCCCCCAGTATGGCAAATATTATGCCAGCCACAACTGACAATTAACGGCTTGATATTAGATGAGGCACATTGTTTAGTGCAATGGGGAGACACTTTTAGACCTGCCTATCGAAGAATTGGGGCAGTGCGGCCAGCATTGTTGAAATCAAAACCAATAGGAACAAAAATAACGCTAGCCGCTTTCACTGCCACTGCCGATCCTCTAGCCCAAAAAATCATCCAAGAAACTTTACAACTAAACCAACCAGCAGTCTTTCTTTTAGACCCCTATCGTCCTAATCTTAACCCAAGAGTCCGATTAATTTGGACTCCAAGGGATAGAAAGCAACAATTATTCAAATTTATCAGAGAAAAACAACAAACAGCGGGATTAGTCTATGTTCGCAGCAGGCGAGATAGCGAGAATATAGCTGCATGGCTGCAACAGATGGGTTATGTGACAGCCAGTTACCATGCAGGACTGAGTGCAGAAGAACGGCGCATGATTGAAACTGCTTGGATAGAAGGGAAAATGCCATTTGTTGTTTGTACTTCTGCTTTTGGTATGGGGATAAACAAATCAGATGTCCGTTGGGTGGTTCACTTTCACGCACCTTTGTTTTTATCAGAGTATGTACAGGAAATTGGACGCGCCGGACGAGATGGTAAACCAGCACAGACATTAACTTTGGTAAGTGAACCTACGGGTTGGTTAGATCCAGAAGACAAGCAAAGGCAGAAGTTTTTTGAGGATAAAATGCGATCGCAACAGCAACAAGCACAGCAATTAATCAAAAAACTACCAAAAACAGGGGAAATAAACGCAGTCACACGACAATATCCTGATGCTGCTATTGCTCTTTCTCTGTTGCACAGTACTGGTCAACTCAACTGGCTTGACCCTTTTCACTACACCATTGTGTCTAGTAAGAAAACTCAGCCTGTAAGTCAATTGCACGCCGCCAAGCAGATGAATAAATATCTTACTACCAAGCAGTGCCGTTGGCAGTTTTTGTTAAACGCCTTTGGTTTTCATCAAAAGGGTGAAAATTGGCGTTGTGGTCATTGTGATAATTGTCGTAGGGGCGAAGCATTTGATGAGTAATCTTTCCACAAAACCAATCAATTATCGCCCAAAGGCTTCGCCCGTACATTTGATCATTACTTAAACAAATGACCAATGACAAATGACCAATGACAAATAACGATTTTAAAACTGCTGCAAAAAGCGCAAATCGCTAGTATACACACGACGAATATCATCCAGTTGATGCAGCACCATAGCAAAGCGTTCCACACCAAAACCAGCAGCAAAGCCAGTATAAACTTCTGGGTCGTATCCTACCGCTTTCAACACATTTGGATCGACCATACCGCAGCCCATCACTTCTAACCAGCGTCCATTCCACTGTAAGTCAACTTCCGCAGATGGTTCTGTAAATGGGAAATAACTGGCACGGAAGCGGATAGGCAAATCTCCAAACATCTGATTTAAAAATACTTTGATTGTGCCTTTGAGATCGGTGAAAGTTAGTCCCTCATCAATTGCCAAAAGTTCAATTTGATGAAACACTGCCGCGTGAGTAGCATCCACGTTATCTCTTCGATAGACCCTTCCTGGTGCAACAATGCGGATAGGGGGTTCCTCGGCTTCCATGTAACGAATTTGTACCGATGAGGTATGAGTCCGTAGCAAGTTACCATCTGGCAAGTAGAAAGTATCCTGCATATCGCGGGCGGGGTGATCGGGCGGGGTATTTAGGGCCTGGAAATTGTAGTAGTCTGTTTCCATTTCTGGGCCAGAAGCCACCGTGTAGCCCATACCAACAAAAATATCCAGCGCCCGATCAATCATACCGTTGATCGGATGGACTCGACCTTGAGGGCGGTAAATTCCCGGCATTGTGACGTCTAAAGTTTCCGCCTCCAGCTGTGCTTGAATTTGAGCTGCTTCCAGGGCCGTGCGTTGCTGGTCAAGGCTTGTTTGCAGTGCTTCTTTAACTGTATTAGCGATCGCACCAATTTTTGGTCGTTCCTCTGTTGGGAGTTTACCCATACCGCCCAGAAGCACTGATAAACTACCTTTTTTGCCCAGGTACTTGACTCTTAATTCCTCAAGAGTTTCCAAGGTGGTGGCAGCTGCGATCGCTTTTTCTCCTTCCTCTTGCAGTGCCAAAAGTTGAGTCTCTAAATTACTTGTCATTAGTTAATAATCAACAGTCATTGGTCATCTAAAGTATGAAGTGTGAAGTATGAAGGATGAAAATTTTTTATACTTAATCCTTTATCCTTCAGCCTTCATCCTTTCTTTGGTCATTGGTCATTAACTTGGGACTAATGACAAACGACAAAAGACTAATCAAATTAATTAATAAGTCAATTGTGCATCAAAGGCAACGGTTGCAACGCAACCTGCTACTACCAGTTTAGAAGCGATATTAGGGAACGGGGAGTTCCCCAAGGGATTGGGGACAAAGGAGAAATTCTTCCCTGTCGTCCCCCAAGTCGTCCCCCTTGTCTCCCCAATTCCCGATTCCCAATCCCTTTTTTCATATCTTGTGACTTATGACATTGACAATTAACCAAAGACTATTGACTAATGACTTAATAAATGACAAATGACACATGCACTGTAATCAACAAATGAAATTACTAATCAGTAACGATGATGGGATTTATGCCCTGGGTATTCGCACCCTTGCTAATACATTGGCAGAAGCAGGACATGAAGTAACTGTAGTTTGTCCGGATCGAGAACGTTCGGCCACTGGACATGGGCTGACCTTACATCAACCAATTCGTGCTGAAATTGTCGAGTCTATTTTTCATCCTGCCGTCAAAGCTTGGGCTTGTGATGGTACTCCCTCTGACTGTGTAAAATTAGCACTATGGGCCTTGCTTGATTCTCCCCCCGACTTGGTTATTTCTGGTATTAATCAAGGTGCGAATTTGGGAACAGAAATTCTTTATTCTGGTACTGTTTCTGCGGCAATGGAGGGCTTAATTGAAGGTATTCCCAGTGTGGCACTTAGTCTTACTAGTTTCTCTTATAGAGATTTTCAACCCGCAGCGAAATTTGCCAAAATCTTAGTGGAATATCTAGCAGCAAAACCTTTGGTGGATTTGATGTTGCTTAACATTAACATTCCTGCTGTGACGTGGGAAGAAATTTCCGGAGTTGTCATCACTCGCCAAGGAGTGCGACGCTACGTTGATGTTTTTGATAAAAGAATTGATCCGCGTGGTAAAACTTACTACTGGTTAACCGGAGAGGTTTTAGAAGATATAGAACCACCAGTAGGTTTGAATTTGCCTCAAGATATACCTATGGACGTGCATGTCGTCCGTGATAACTACATTAGTGTGACGCCATTACAATATAACCTGACCTATGGCACAGGGTTGCATCAATTATCCCAGTGGAACTTCAAACTAAAGTAGGTTTTAGGAGCACCTCGCCCTGAGTACCCCTTGAAGTGAAGTTCAACCCTCATAGCCCAAGTCAGTTAAAACGGACTCAAATGTATATCCAGTGAGCTTTAGCTTACTTGAGCTAAAGACTAGTAAAATTTATTTCTTGGCGGACGAAAAAGTAAGTGCAAGATCTAAGTGATGGTTAAATGCATCACGATTAAATATAGGCTATAAAGTAGGAGCGCACTTGCAGATAACCCTTATAAAAACTCGAAAAACTTGAGATTGACTTAGAGTTTACCTGATTCAACTTGAGTAAAATCAACCTGGGTCAAGGTATGCTGTGTTACCAATAAATTCCATATCTATCAAAACAAGTGAAACGGCATAAACTTAGCACAATAAGTAACATTTTTTGATTGACCGATAATTCTTTCATGGTACAAGCCCCCAGATTAATCTGTGGAGCCAATCCAAAATCTAAAATCTAAAATCGGATGACCGCCCGCTCAGTCCAGCAAGCAACACCCATGTCAAGGATAGAGAACCAATTTACCGTGCATTTTTGGGGCGTTCGTGGCAGTATCCCCTGTCCGGGACCAAACACTGTCCATTACGGAGGTAATACCCCTTGCGTTGAAATGCAAGTGGATGGCAAACGCTTAATATTTGATGGTGGCACGGGACTACATGTTTTAGGGCAATCTTTGTTGCCCAAAATGCCTATAGAAGCTCACATATTCTTCACTCACTCCCATTGGGATCACATGCAAGGTTTTCCCTTCTTTACACCAGGCTTTGTGAAGGGAAATACCTTTCATATTTATGGGGCGATCGCTCCTGATGGTTCAACCATAGAACAGCGTCTCAATGACCAGATGCTGCATCCGAATTTTCCTGTTCCCTTGCAAATTATGCAGGCAAACTTAGATTTCTACGATGTTATACCAGGACAAGCCATAGGTATTGATGATATTACCGTAGAAACGGCTCCACTTAATCATCCAGGTGAAGCAGTTGGATACCGGGTCAATTGGCGTGGTGGTGCTGCTGTTTACATCACAGATACCGAACATTTTGCAGATAGGCTAGATGAAAATGTCTTGTGGCTAGCCCGTGACGCTGATATCCTGATTTACGATTCCACATACACCGATGAAGAATATCATTCACCGACCAATCCTAAAATTGGTTGGGGACATTCTACATGGCAAGAAGCTGTGAAAGTGGCCAAAGCCGCCAATGTTAAGACACTAGTAATTTTTCACCACGATCCTGCCCATAATGATGAATTTTTAGATCGTGTAGGGGAAGAAGCACGTCGGAAATTTTCTGGTGCAGTTATGGCACGGGAAGGAATGGTGCTTCAGGTTCCTGTTTCAGTTCCTTTATCAGAATCTTTTCCTATTAGTAAGTTTTCTGTGTAGATATTGCCAAGGAAGTAATTCTAGATTTTAGATTAGATTGGTGATCAAGAGCTTATTCTACAGGTAAGCGCCCTTTGGGTGTCTGTGGTATGAGTTAGTCACAAGACAAAGGCTGATAGCGTTAAATGTCTTGAAAGCGCCTACCACAGGCTAAAAACGCCCACAAAGGCAATTCCCTGAGGGTTAGCAAACAAGCTGAACAAACCTAAAATCCCAGAATCGACGTGCCAAATTTGTCTCAAAATGGGTGTTCTGTGTGGGTAACATCTTCACCTGAATTGGCTCTCACGCCAACTGCTGTCGCGCTTGGCAAGTTTGACGGTGTACATCGTGGTCATCAACGAGTGATCCAACCAATTCTGCCGCCGTTTAGGAAAGATGGGGAGATTGAGAGATGGGAAGAACCGGAGATGGAAAGAACCGGAGATGGGGAGAAAGTTACCCCACCACCCCACAACGGTTCCATCTACTCGACCGTCGTCACCTTCGATCCTCATCCCCAAGAGTTTTTTACAGGTAAACCCAGGAGTTTGCTCACACCATTGGATGAAAAAGTCCAGCAGTTGCGATCGCTTGGAGTACAACAACTAGTACTATTACCCTTCGATAAAGAACTATGTGCTTTGACTCCAGAAGAATTTGTAGAAAAAATTCTCGTTCAACAATTACAAGCAGTAAAAATTAGCGTCGGGCAAGATTTTCGTTTTGGCTCTAAACGTAGTGGTACTGCTCATGATCTACAAATCATTGCTGCTAAATACAACATTCCTGTTACTATCACCTCTCTAGAAACTTGTGCAGAATCTCAAGAAAAAAAAACCCAGGTGTACCAACAGACTCGGATTAGCAGTTCACTGATTCGCGAAATTCTTGCTAGTGGCAATATCGAACGAGCAAACCAATTGTTGGGACGACCTTACACCCTCATCGGTACTGTGATTCAAGGTCAACAAGTTGGCAGAACTATTGGATTTCCCACCGCTAACCTGGAATTACCCAAAGATAAGTTTCTGCCTCACCACGGTGTTTATGCAGTCCGTGTCTTTACCGTGAATGAAATATTAGATGTTATGGGAAATGGCTATTTTGGTGTCATGAATATAGGTAATCGCCCTACAGTCAATGGTATTCATCTTTCAGTAGAAGTCCATCTGTTTGATTGGTCTGGTGATTTATATGGTAAAAAACTGGCGGTGCATCTCGAAAAGTTTTTACGACCAGAACAAAAATTTCCTAATCTAGAAGCACTAAAAACACAAATTCAACTAGACTGTAGTGCCGCTAGAGCTTTTTTTAAGTGTTGAGTGTTAATTTTGTCTCGCTAAGGGAACACTAATGAAGGAAAGGGGACAAGGAAGACAAGGAAGACAAGGGGGACAAAGGGAATTAGTTACTATATTATTCTCTCCACACTCCACCCTTACGGGAAGCCGCGCAAAGCGCGTCCACACACTCCCAAACGCTTCAAACAGCGCGTCTCTACATTACTCCCCACACTCCCCATCTCTCCACTGCCCCTAATCCCCACCAGGGGCCCCGAGTTCCCCATCGCCCGCTACCCAATCCCCAATTATTATGAGAGACAAAATTGACGCCCTCACACAAAATTTGGCTTACACTATTGTTGGCAAAAAAGAGGCAATACGCTTAGTTCTGGTTGCTTTACTAGCTGGTGGTCATGCTTTACTTGAAGATGTGCCGGGAGTCGGTAAAACTCTCTTAGCAAAAGCACTCGCCCGGTCGATTGATGGCAAGTTTCAAAGACTACAATGCACTCCTGATTTACTACCAACCGATATCACCGGCACTAACATTTGGAATCCCAAAAGCGGCGAATTTCACTTTCTTCCTGGTCCAGTATTCGCCAATGTCTTGTTAACTGATGAAATCAACCGCGCTACACCCCGCACTCAATCGGCTTTACTAGAAGTTATGGAAGAACAACAGGTAACAGCCGATGGGGTCTCCCGTGCTGTTCCCACACCATTTTTTGTGATTGCTACTCAAAACCCGATTGAATACCAAGGTACTTTTCCTCTGCCAGAAGCACAGATGGACAGATTTATGCTGTCCTTGAGTTTGGGTTATCCTTCCCAAGCAGAAGAACTACAAATGCTGCAACGCCTGCACAAAGGAGTTAATGTTGCCGATTTACAGCCTTGTATTAGCTTGGCAGAAGTCCAAGAATTGCGGCAAATCGTAGCTCAAATCAAGGTAGATATTTCCTTGCAACAGTATATCCTTGACTTAGTGCGGGCAACGAGATGCGATGAGGAAATTACCTTAGGAGTAAGTCCCCGTGGTACGATAGCGTTACATCGAGCTACTCAAGCACTGGCTTTTTTATTGGGGCGTGATTATGCTATTCCCGATGACGTGAAATTTCTTGCTCCTCATGTTCTTTGTCATCGTCTCATCCCCACAGGTGGACGCAGTGCTAAAACTGTGATGGAAAGATTATTGCGAGTAGTTCCTATTCCTTAAATTCATTATTATCTGTCTTCTTCAAAATTTAAAATCTAATGAGTGTGAGGAATGACTAATCTAACTAAGTATCGCAAGCATCGCCAACTTCAGAGAAAATCTTTAGGTTTACTGTTAGTAGCCATAACTTGGAGTTTGGCTATGGGTTGGCTCATCTCCTTCGCAACAAATGCCCAAGGTGCAACTCCTACCTCTGAAATAGGCACTGTAGATGTAGTACCTGCTCAGTACCAACTCGGACAAGAACTTTACTTAGAAAATTGCTCTAGTTGCCACATTGCCCTACCACCACAAGTTTTACCCACCCAGACTTGGAAAAATATCCTGCAAGACTCGCAACATTACGGCGGTCAAATTCAGCCTCTTGTCGATCCACCACGGCTTTTGGTTTGGAGATATCTTTCCACTTTTTCCCGTCCGATTCTAGAAGACGAACAAATTCCCTATCGAGTCAACAGTTCTCGTTTTTTCAAAGCTTTGCATCCCCAAGTTAAATTGCCACGTCCTGTGGAGATCAATAGCTGTGTCTCCTGTCATCCTAGTGCCAATGAGTATAACTTCCGCCGTCTAACTCCGGAGTGGGAGAATTCTAATTAAGTGGGGAAGTGTGAGGAGTGGGGAAAGTGTGAGGAGTAAAAGAAATATTTATCCTTGTACTTCTCATACTCCTCACACCCCTCACACCCCTCACACCCCTCACACCCCTTACTCCACAAAGAACGGCGATCGCTACTTGAGCATGGTCGGGCTTCACTGCCTCATCTGGAAGCGAAATGATACTATTAATAAAGTTTCAAATATAAACTTCTAATTTAAAGCCATCATTTAGTAACTAGATTTAGTTTGTCTTGTTGCTGCTTTGGTTGAAATTGTCCACTGCCAACCAATTTATAGAGTATTAAATTCAGTGAACAGTGAACAGTTACCAGTTATCAATTGTATCGTCGGGTATTTTACCCGCAACGAACAACTAGCTGCGACTTACCACCAATTGGTGGGAAACTTTGATCCAAAGAACAACACTGATAACTGATAACTGACAACTGAATAACTGATAAAACTCAGTTGGGTCAAATCCATATAATCAATAACCCAAATCTAAAATTCCCGTCCCCGTTGATTTTGCTAAATAATCTGCCATGCTAAAAACTTTGTTGGGCGACCCCAACGCTCGTAAGCTTAAAAAATACCAACCTTACATCACTGAAATTAACCTCTTAGAGGAAGATATCAAAGCCCTTTCTGATGAAGAACTTAAGGGCAAAACAGCAGAGTTTAAGCAGCGTCTGGCAAAAGGCGAAACTCTTGATGACATTCTCAGCGAAGCTTTTGCTGTAGTCAGGGAAGCCGCACGGCGAGTCTTAGGGCTACGGCACTTTGATGTGCAGTTGCTGGGTGGTGTGATTTTGCACACAGGGCAAATTGCCGAAATGAAAACTGGTGAAGGTAAAACCCTGGTAGCAACTTTACCTAGCTATTTAAATGCTCTCACGGGCAAAGGTGTACACGTAGTTACTGTTAACGATTACCTGGCTCGTCGGGACGCGGAATGGATGGGGCAGGTGCATCGCTTCTTGGGTTTGAGTGTAGGTCTGATTCAGGCTAGTATGACCCCCCAAGAGCGCAAAAAAAACTACGACTGTGATATTACCTATGTAACCAACAGTGAGGTAGGATTTGATTACCTACGGGATAACATGGCAACATCAATCACGGATGTAGTGCAGCGCCCATTTAACTACTGTGTGATTGACGAGGTAGATTCAATTTTAATTGACGAAGCGCGGACACCATTGATTATTTCTGGGCAAGTCGAACGCCCCACAGAAAAATATATAGAAGCAGCCCGGATCGCCGCCGCTTTACAAAAAGATGAGCATTATGAGGTAGATGAAAAAGCCCGTAACGTCCTGCTAACGGATGAAGGCTTTGCGGAAGCAGAACAACTGTTGGGAGTAAAAGATTTATTTGACCCTGAAGATCCTTGGGCGCACTTTGTTTTCAACGCGATTAAAGCCAAAGAACTGTTTTTGAAGGACGTTAACTATATTGTCCGCAACGGAGAAGTAGTCATTGTTGATGAATTTACCGGGCGGGTTCTACCTGGACGGCGTTGGAGTGATGGTCTGCACCAAGCAATTGAAGCCAAAGAACACGTAGAGATTCAACCAGAAACTCAAACTTTGGCGACCATTACTTATCAAAACCTGTTTTTGCTTTATCCAAAATTAGGTGGAATGACAGGAACGGCAAAAACGGAAGAAGCCGAATTTGAAAAAATTTACAAACTGGAAGTAACCGTCATTCCTACCAACCGCGTCAGAAGACGGGAAGACTTGTCCGACATGGTGTTTAAGAATGAGGCGGGCAAGTGGCGAGCGATCGCCAAAGAATGTGCCGAAATGCACCAACTTGGTAGACCCGTATTGGTGGGAACTACAAGTGTGGAAAAATCTGAGTATCTCAGCCAGTTGTTGAAGCAAATGAACATTCCCCACGAATTGCTCAACGCCCGACCAGAAAACGTGGAGCGAGAAGCGGAGATTGTCGCTCAAGCAGGACGCAAAGGTGCTGTGACTATCGCCACTAACATGGCTGGTAGAGGTACGGATATTATCTTGGGTGGTAACGCTGAATATATGGCTCGTTTGAAGATGCGGGAATACTTCATGCCCCGGATCGTCAAGCCAGAAGATGAAGCTATGTTTAGCGTCCACAGGGCAGCTGGTTTGCCTCCCGCTTCTGGTGGTGGACAAGGCTTTGCCCCTGGCAAGAAAGTCAAAACTTGGAAAGCTTCCCCCCAGGTTTTCCCAACTCAGCTTTCTAAAGAAGCAGAACAACTACTCAAGCAAGCAGTAGAAATGGCAGTCAAAGCCTATGGTGAACGTAGTCTGCCAGAATTGGAAGCAGAAGAAAAAGTTGCTATCGCCGCCGAAAAAGCTCCCACTGAAGACCCTGTAATTCAGAAATTACGGGAAGCTTACAACCGCATCAAGCAGGAGTATGAAGTGTTCACCAGCCGGGAACACCAAGAAGTAGTAGAACTGGGAGGCTTACACGTAATTGGTACAGAACGTCACGAGTCACGGCGGATTGACAACCAGTTGCGGGGACGCGCCGGACGTCAAGGCGACCCTGGTTCCACCAGATTTTTCCTCAGTTTAGAAGATAACTTGATGCGGATCTTTGGTGGCGATCGCGTTGCTAAATTAATGGAAGCCTTCCGTGTAGAGGAAGACATGCCAATTGAATCTGGGATGCTGACTCGTAGCTTAGAAGGCGCTCAGAAAAAAGTTGAAACCTACTACTACGATATCCGTAAGCAGGTATTTGAGTACGACGAGGTGATGAACAACCAACGCCGTGCTATTTACGCTGAACGCCGCCGGGTTTTGGAAGGACAAGACCTCAAAGAACAAGTGATCGAGTACGCTGAAAGAACGATGGATGACATCGTTAACTACTACATTAATCCAGACTTACCTTCAGAAGAGTGGGAACTAGACAAGTTAGTTGAAAAAGTCAAAGAATTTGTTTATCTACTAGCAGACTTACAATCATCTCAACTAGTAGATATGTCAATGAGTGAGATTAAAGCTTTCATGCACGAACAAGTGCGGATCGCCTACGACATGAAGGAAGCGCAAATAGACCAAATTCAACCCGGATTGATGCGCCAAGCTGAACGCTTCTTTATCTTGCAGCGAATTGACACCCTCTGGCGAGAACACCTGCAACAAATGGATGCTTTGCGTGAATCCGTAGGATTACGGGGTTACGGTCAAAAAGATCCATTGATTGAATACAAGACCGAGGGTTACGAACTCTTCTTGGATATGATGACCAATATTCGTCGAGATGTGGTCTACTCCTTGTTTATGTTCCAACCACAACCCCAAGCAGTAGTGCAGACATCCTCCGAGATGGTATAGGGTAAAACAGCCAAATTTATTTCATGCAAAGACGCTAAGAATCACTTGGCGTCTTTATATTTTGGTGGAAGATGTATGATAGAACGATAATATTCATATCATGTTCGCTTAAATACTTATACTGTTGCGTGGGTTGGTAATTGGCAATGGGTAATCGGTGAGACTACTTGCCGTCTTGGCTTATGCCGAGATGGCAAAGTAGCGAACCAGAAGGGTAATGGGAAAAACCAATTACCTAAACCGAAGCATAATATCGTAAGCAATTAGCCGGACTTGATATCACAGGTTGTTTCGTTTTGAATGAAAACAACACACCCATAATATTGGAAATACCTCCAGCCTAGCAATCTTCATAACAGCTAGGATTGGTTACTTTGTTATACAACAACTAAAGTGATGTGGCGATCGCATCTTTCATCCAGTGACACTGTGATTGATAACTCCCACCCATTAGCGCAAATTAAGCTACAATTCAAGCAGTGCAAGGACTTTCCATTTATCTAGCCCATGCTTGAAAACCTGCAAACCCAGTTTTACGAACTAGAACAATTCGCCAACTCCCTTGTCTCTAATCAGTTGGCGCACCTGAGTTTACTAAGCATAGGTGTTATTTTTATTGCTGGGCTACTCACCAGTCTCACACCTTGTATGCTGTCTATGTTGCCTATCACTATCGGCTACATCGGCGGTTACGAAGCGAAAAGCCGCCTACAAGCTGCTGCCCAGTCTACTTGGTTTGCTTTTGGATTAGCAACTACGCTTGCAAGTTTAGGAATCGTAGCAGCTTTGGTTGGAAAAGTCTACGGTCAAATCGGTTTTGGTTTACCAATTATTGTTAGCGTTATAGCTATCCTGATGGGCCTGAATTTGCTAGAAGCTTTACCCTTACAAATGCCCTCTTTTGGTGGTACAGAGTGGATTTCTCAAGAATTACCCCAAGGTGTGCGCGCCTATGCGATCGGTCTGAGTTTTGGTTTAGTTGCTTCTCCTTGCAGTACTCCTGTTTTGGCAAGTTTATTAGGTTGGGTTGCTAATACACAAGACTTAATTTTAGGTGCGGTTTTGCTCATTTCCTACACCGCAGGTTATGTAGCACCATTAATTTTGGCAGGTACCTTTACTGCTTCGATTAAAAAGATACTAGAATTACGCCGTTGGTCTGGTTGGATTAACCCAATTAGCGGGGCGTTGTTAGTAGGATTTGGTGTTTTTTCTCTCGTTTCTCGGATTTCTTTTTAATAGGGTTTTTTGTTGATGGTTGTTTGTTGTTTGGCGTTTGTCGTCAGTTATTTGATATTTGTTGTTTGGATGTTGTCACTACCAACAATTAACTACCAACGACCAACTACCAACAATCAACTACCAACGATCAACTACATAATTTATTAATTCAAATGACTTTAGACAATACAAATAATACAGTTACTGAACAATCTACAGAACAATCAAACGGATGGTCGATCGCGCGGATATTACGACAGGATTTTTTACCTGTACTAACAGATTTACGTTTAGCGATCGCACTCTTACTAATTATTGCTCTGTTTAGTATCACCGGTACAGTCATTGAACAAGGTCAATCACTGGATTTTTACCAAGCTAATTATCCAGAACACCCAGCTTTATTTGGTTTTCTATCTTGGAAAGTTATTTTAACTTTGGGGTTAGATCATGTTTATCGTACCTGGTGGTTTTTAGCTTTACTGATATTTTTTGGTACTAGCTTGACTGCTTGTACTTTTACCCGTCAGTTACCTGCTTTAAAAGCAGCCCGTCGTTGGAAATTTTATGATCAACCCCGACAATTTACGAAGTTAGCATTGAGTGCAGAACTAGATAATGGTTCTGTTGATTCCCTTAAGCAAATATTAAAGAACCGCAGCTATAAAGTTTTTCAAGAAACAGATAAAACTAATATTCTTTATGCTCGCAAAGGCATAATTGGACGCATTGGTCCAATCATTGTACATATTGGTATAGTTGTGATTCTTTTGGGGTCAATTTGGGGGGCGATGACTGGATTTATGGCCCAGGAAATGGTTGCTAGTGGTAATACATTCCAAGTTAAAAATATTATTGATGCAGGTCCTTGGGCCGCCACACGCATACCTAAAGATTGGTCTGTACGTGTGAATCGTTTTTGGATTGATTATACTCCTAGTGGCAGTATTGACCAGTTTTACTCAGATTTATCCGTTTTAAATAACCAAAACCAAGAAGTTGATCACAAGAAAATTTTTGTTAATCAACCTCTGCGCTATCGGGGTGTGACTTTTTACCAAACAGACTGGGGAATTGCTGCTGTGCGAGTGCGGGTGAACCAAAGCCCCGTTTTTCAGATACCAATGGCGCTATTAAATACCAATGGTAATAGCCGTATTTGGGGAACCTGGATTCCCACTAAACCAGATTTAAGTGAGGGTGTCTCGTTACTAGCCAAAGATTTACAAGGAACAGTGTTAATTTATGACGCCGCAGGTCAACTATTCAACACTTTGCGGACAGGTATGTCCACCCAAATCAATGGTGTGAAACTGACTGTTTTGGATGTGGTTGGTAGTACCGGTTTACAAATTAAAGCTGATCCAGGAATTCCTATTGTTTATACTGGGTTTGCCTTGTTGATGTTGGGTGTGGTGATGAGTTATTTTTCCCACTCCCAAATTTGGGCTTTGCAGATAGATGGACGTCTATATGTGGGTGGCAAAACTAATCGCGCCCAGGTAGCATTTGAGCAGGAAATGTTGGGAATTTTGGATTCCCTAAGTCAAGAACAAACAAATGAGGAGAAGGCGATCGCTTTGTAGAACTCAACAGGTAGCATTTCTATCTAAGGATAGTATACCCAGACAGCAATCAATATTAACCTAAACTAGAGGGTTGTGGAGAGCAGCTAACAATGAGCAGTGAGGATGAGAAAAAGTATAAGGACTTAGAGATTAAGTACAAAAAAGTTGATGTAATTGCGAGAGTCGTAGGGGCGTTAGCAGCGATCGCTTCTGCTACAGCTGCTTTCCTCGCTTTACGAAACTATACAAATAATCCTGCTTTTGCACCACAGCCTTTGTTAAATAAGCCACTTACTTCTCCTAATCAAGCTATACCTAATACCTCATCTGACTCTACAGTCCCCGCACTCCCTAGCACACCATTAAACCAACAAGTTACACCTACTACGCCACCTCCTCTTAAACAAGAGTCCTTGTCAATCCCTGCAAATAAACCCACAGCACCATCATCAAAAATCAAAAATGATGACGGTGTTAGAGATCAAGATGATGACGATGATTAAACAGCAGTGCTATTGTTTTTTGTGATGAACTTCAATCACTGTATGCACGTTACCACGTGGGGCGAAATCAGCTTTGAGAGTGATTTCTAAAGGGTCACAAGCGGCGACAAAATCATCCAAGATTTGGTTAGCAGATTCTTCGTGAGAGATGTAGCGATCGCGGTAACTGTTAATATAAAGCTTGAGTGCCTTTAATTCTACGACCTGTTGATCGGGTATGTAGGTAATATGAATAGTGGCGAAGTCTGGATAGCCGGAAAAGGGGCATTTACATGTAAATTCCGGCAATGTGATATCTATGTTATAGCGTCGTCCTACACGCGGATTCGGAAAGGTAATGAGTTTTCCTTCTGCAATTTCGCGTTCGCCATACTTCATTTCTTGACTTGGCTGTGACACACTTTCCGATAAAGAATTACTCATAAAATTTAAAACTAGTAACTGGTCAATAGTCAATTGTCAGTGGACTGTTGGTTTTTAACTTATGATTCTTCTGATTGCCAATCTGGGCAATTCTCACCATCCCATCCGTAGGGATGCATACCACAGACTAACAAATTACCACCATAAGCTTGACCGTGATAGTGGCAACAACCAATGCAAGCGGGATTTTTTTCTGCTGAGGGTTCAACTGGGTAAGGAAAGGCAGGATCTAAATCATCACCTACTATATCTTCTAATTCCCAATACATCTCTAAAAATGGTTCAGTCAATTCCTGAAAATACTGATCTATTTCTACAACAATTGTATTGTGCAATTGTTCAGTAACTTCTTCCGTCACTTCAAAAAAAGTGTCTACCATGTCACTCATTCCCAGGAAAAAGCGTTCTACTTCATCGCTTACTGTTTGTACCATTTCCCAAAAATCCTTTTGCCAATTGTCCATAAAACTAACGCCCTTACTGGCTAGATTCAAAAATATAAGTTCTGAGGGGTTGTGAGGGGACATATCCCCGATTTTTAAAAAGGTCGGGGATTTGTCTAACAGCCCATCAAAATCAATGTCGTCGATACTAGTGTAATGTAGACATCCTTAACGCTATTTTCTGAAAAGCTGTATCTTACAGAAACTAAATATTCACCGACGTTAAATTCCACCTAACTGCCAGCAATGAATAACACCCTGAGGAATAGGTTTTAACTAAATTCTACGCCATATAGCAATGGGTTGATATCAGCAAGACAAGGCTAACATCAACCCAGAATGAATTTATTATTACTTATCACGTTGCAGACGCTTTAATTCGTTTTCTAATTCCAGAACTTGCTGACGTAGTTGATCTACATTATCACTATTCTTGGTTTGGGTATCTTTTGCCGTTGGCTGGTCGTCTTCTTCAATAATTTCTATGCGGCGCGGTTCAGAAGGAGTAGTCGGTTCTTCTGTTGTGGTAGTTACTGATTGCTGCTGGGCTTGCTTCATCATATCTTCAACAAAGCGACGCGCCTCTTCTGTGGTCATTTCACCCCGCGCCACCATTTCGTCTGCCAGCTTTTGGATTTGCGATCGCACTTCAGACAAAGTTCCGCCTGCTTTTTCGCCCGCGTAAGAAGCTAATCCAACACCAAGGTAAAAAGCTTTTTTAACAATATCTCCAAAACCAGCCATTACAGCCTTTACGCTCCTAGAAATAGGGCGACCCGGAGACTACGCCTACCATAAGCATCCCGTGTTGCTGCTACCTTCCGGTCCTGACAAGGTTTGGGCGTTACAGTCGCATAGATCCAGGTCTACAAATTAGCATAGCATTAAATATTGCATGTGTGTGTTATTCGACGACAATTTTCCATTCATATAGTTTGTAGTTGACACAATTGTTAATTACCAACGGATCATTGGCTACAATTGCCTGGGCTTCTGCCATTGAGGCAGCTTCAAACACCATCATCCCGCCTCCCATATTTGCCCAGTAGCCAGTTTTAGCGTTGTGTCCTTTAGCGATCAAATCTTTTACGTAAGCTTTGTGAGCAGGTATATATTGGTCAAAGAGCGATTTATCAACTTTACCTTCCTCTATCTTGACGAAAATCGGCATGTACTTGCATCCTCGCAAAATCTTATGCTGTAATATTTTCAAGATTAATGTCTATGCGACTAGCAAACTGTAAGCCTCTCCACGGTGAACAGTGAACACTTGCTACGTAGTTCTCCACCATAAACTAAACTGATATCATGTCCGTTTAAAGACTTATCATATCTGTGAAGACCGGTAATTGGTAATTGGTAATGGGTAATGGGAAAAATCTCTTGCCCAATGCCCAACTGCATCAAAATAATATCGTAAGTAATTAGCCGGACTTGATATGAGATATAAAAAGACTAAATTATTAACTGAATAATTAATAACTAATAAAATCTCTTGCAAAAATCACAAACTCTTTTTTTCATTGCCCTGCTCCCACCACTGGAAATTCAGGATTATGCTAACCAAATCAAGCAGCACTTTGCCCTCCATTATGCTAGTCGTCACGCCCAAAAATCTCCGCCTCACATTACCTTACAACCACCTTTTGAATGGTCTGATCAAAACCTACCAGTATTAGAAGTATGTTTGCAGGAATTTGCCAGCAGCCAAAATCCCATACCAATTACCTTGAGTGGATATGGTGCTTTTGTTCCCCGCGTCATCTATATTAATGTGGTGAGAAGTCCAGAACTGTTGGCTTTGCAAGCAAATTTAATGACACACCTAGCCAATCAACTGGGAATTGTTGATAAAGTATCTCAAACTCGACCATTTGCGCCTCACATGACGGTGGCGTTTAAAGATTTAACACGGCAGAATTTTAGATCTGCTTGGTCTGAGTTTGAAAAGCGTGAGTTATATTTTGAATTTACAGCAAATAATTTGACGTTACTGCGACACGACGGTAAGCAGTGGAATGTGAAAGCAGAGTTTCCATTGGCAAGTGGCGATCGCTAGTTGCCGTGAGGTAAATTTACTACAGCTTTGCGTAGAATTGTAGCGGGCGTTGCTGAATCAAGATATGAATTTACAATTCACGGGTATGACCAGACGTAGACCAGACGTTGACCAGACGTAGCAATGCTACGTCTGGTCAACGATTTGGCATCGAACTACAAAAATGTATGCACACATAATTCATGACCAAATTCAGCAACGCCTTGTAGCGACCTTAAACGCAGAGGAAGGCGGAGTATTTATATTAGCTAGTAATTGATAAATCCTGGTAGTACATCTTCACCTGATAGATTACTGGGATGATCTAATAATATATATTCTTTCATCTTGTCGCGCAAAGTTTCTATGGTGTCGGAAGGCGATCACAATCAACAGAAGTTGGCGATCTGTATATTTAGTGTAGATTGTGCGATCGCACTCACACCAATTAAGAAAACCGATCGCCATTTTTGGTATAGGTAAATACAAGCGATCGCTTTCAGATTTACTAGTAAGAGCAGTGATAGGTTAATTTAATTAAGAATTAATCAAGTGATTTACATTAAAGGTAGATGCCCAAGAAAATTAGAGAGTTAAAGGCAATATTGCAGAATGGTATCAAGAACAGGGGAAGCCTTTACCAGAAGCGATCGCTTTGCCACAAAATCCGTTAAAAGTGGCGTAAACTTTGACTAAGTGGAGTACAGGTGATATCTGCTGACTCGGATTGCGTGTCTACGCAATCACTTCCACAAAATGCCAAAGTGTTGCGCGGACGCATTGATTATCTTCTCAAAGCTGAGACAGGGGTAAATCTACTGAAAACGCAAGAACTTTTATTCCGTACAGAAAAATTATTACAGAAGCTTTTGATTATTCCAATCAGTCAAAGCGCATCAAATGAATTTGAACGTTTGCGTGCAGTCTCAAAGCTACGCAAAATAGGACGAGCTGATTTGCTGATTGCGAGTATTTCCCTAGCAAATCGAGCCACCTTAGTAACACGTAATACTCGCCATTTTAAACAGATTCCTGGTGTGCGAGCTGTAAATTGGGTTGACTGACTTATTTGTTGAGAAGTGGGTAGACACGCAGGGTCTTGTTGGTAGACATCGCACTCACACCCATCAAAAAAGCGATCGCGCTACATCTGGCGTCTATATTCTTCTAACAGCTGCGGAATATAATCATACCCATCCACACCAATTACAGAAATAATTTTCGGGCGATTTTGCTCCAAAGCATTTTGAAAAGCTTCTGCTCCAATTTGACCTTGTAATATTGTTAGTAATCTCGCTACTTTTCGCCATTCTTGGGAGGCTATTTGGTTCAACAAATACATTCCCAAACAACCTGTGTAAATTGCTCTAGCAAAATTTGCTGAGTTATAATTCGCTTCACCTAAGTTAGCTAAATTCAATCCTTGGAGATATAAATCACCAGATATTTGCGCTGTTTTAAAGCCTTCTTCTAAATTTTTAATGGCGTTTTGGGAATCGCCAATTACCAAATAAGCAACACCTAAACTACTTAAACACAAAGCTTTACTTTGGACATCACCTAATTGTTCTGATAGTTTTAAACCTTGTTGCAAATAATTAATTGGCATTTCATAGGTTTCTGGTTCTATTTGCTCTTGTTGTTGAGCCTGCATGACTTCGCTGTAACCCAAGTTTACCAAGGCATAGGCTTCTCCTATCCTATCTCCTGTTTGCCGACTCATGATTAATGCTCTTTGACTGTAATCTATTGCCTCTGCATACTTTTGCTCTTGCACACAAGTACGGCTAAGATGATTGAGATTAGCTATTTCACAGGGGCGATCGCCTGCATGACGAGCAATCTCCAAAGCCTGTTGATGAAAGTTGATGGAACTGTCGTATTGTCCCAACGCTCGTTGGGAATAGCCTAAAATCGTTAATATCCGGGCTTTTTCTTGGGTTCCTTCGACTCTCTGCAATGGTTCATCCAGGTAATTTAAGGTATCACGCAAGTAACTACCAGAAAAGGAAGCGAAGATCCCGCCATACAAGGGAAAATACTGAGCTTTACTAAATAAACGTAAAATTTGTAACATCACCTGCAAAGCTGCATTACTGTAGGTGATATCTTGACTAAAACCAATTGCCAGCTGACTCCAAATAACTGCAAAGGTCAAATATGTGGAAATAGAAAGCTTGGAACCAGCTTTAACATTGTAAGGTTGTTGGTCAAACCAGTGAACTAATCCCCGTTGCAGGTATTGTAAGATGAGTGTAATTTCCACCCAATCTCTCAGGCTGACTTGACGCTGCTGCCTAGCAAATTCAATCGCAGATTGTTCTTTTGCCAAGGCGCGAAACAGTGCATGGGGTAACTCACTCTGTACTTGTTTTGCCCAAGTTGCCCAAGGGCCACTTTCTTTTGGTATACCACCAAACCCCAAAGCTTCACGGTTTTGCTCGTACATCCAGCTAACTAAATGGTCTTGTAGTCGCTGCCAAGATGCAATACCACGGGTAATACCCTCGGAAATTTGCTGTAAATCAGAATCTGCTTGGGCAAACTGTTGTAAAGCTTTTGATAATTGCTGAAGCTGTTGTAAATTAAGGCGATATTTGCTGTTTGGATCAGTGACGCGTAAAAAGGTAGCTAGTCGTTCCTCGGATGAGGCTGTGGTAATTTCTTTAACTGCGGTAGCAGTGGCTTCTGTGGCTTTGTTTTGTTCCTGCACCCGTTGCCATTGACTTTGGATTGTTTTTATGGATCTCAGACTACGGGTAGCTTTAGCTTTTTTGAGTTCGTCTTTTTCGTTGTCTACTTGCTGCTGAATACTATTAAAGCGATCGCTCAATGCCAATTCAAAAATTTCCCCCGTTTCAGCCGTGACACCATTGAGCAACATTTGATACACTTGCTCCACAGAACTGATCTTGCCCTTGAGGGTAGTTTCAATAATTTCATCGACTAAAGCCAGGTAGCGATCGCGAACAGACACAGACTCAGACACTTTCCAAACCAAGACACACTACGTCAATTCTAATTGTTGTCTTAACCTGGATGCAGAACGAAAAAGGGTTAACAACACGAAACACATCGTTAAAATGTTAAGATATTAAGAAATATTAAACAATCCTACCAGTACACTCATGCAATGCGTTGTGAATCGCCGCGCTCAGTTTTCGGCCAGTCATCGCTATTGGTTGCCAGAACTGAGTAAAGCTGAGAATTTAAAAAAATTTGGTGCTTGCTCTCGCTTTCCAGGACATGGACACAACTATATCTTATTTGTCTCCCTTATTGGGGAACTAGATAAATATGGCATGGTGTTAAACTTGTCTGATGTCAAACACGTAATTAAGCAAGAAGTAACTAGCCAACTAGACTTTTCCTATCTCAACGATGTGTGGGCAGAATTTCAACAAACTCTACCTACCACAGAAAATATTGCAAGGGTGATTTGGCAACGGCTAGCACCCCATTTACCTCTAGTCCGTGTGCAGCTATTTGAAAATCCTGAACTTTGGGCAGACTATATGGGAAACGGAATGGAAGCTTATCTCAGTGTTAGTACTCACTTTAGTGCCGCTCATAGGCTAGCGCATCCAGATCTGAGTGATCAAGATAACTTCGAGATTTATGGTAAATGTGCCCGTCCTAATGGTCACGGACACAACTACCATTTAGAAGTGACAGTAAAAGGGGAAATAGATCCACGCACTGGCATGATTGTAGATTTAGATGCTTTAAATCAAGTGATCGAAGATTATGTGGTTGAACCATTTGATCACACTTTCTTAAACAAAGATATCTCCTATTTTTCAGAAGTTGTACCTACTGCTGAAAACATCGCACTTTACATTAGTAATTTATTGCGATCACCTATTCAGAAATTGGGAGCAAAACTTTATAAAGTCAAACTAATTGAAAGTCCGAATAATTCTTGTGAAATTTACTGCACAGACACAGAATCCAACTCTGTTAATGTTGCAGCCAATCAGCCAGTTTTGGCACGTATTTAGCTTAATCTATGTTCATATTCAAGCCTTTAGTCTTTAAACAGCCCTTGCAAGGTGAGTAAAATCTAATTGTCTACTCCCGATTTCAAGCAAATCTTACTTTGTGTCTTTGTGTCTTGGTGGTGAAAAGAATTATTTTTGAAACACAAAGACACAAAGACACTAAGAAAATTTGTTTTTTGGATTGTATCACCAAAGGGCTAGTCCCTAAATACGCAAGCGCTAAAGCGCTTACTACGAACCTGATTTCGTAAGTAGCGATAAATTTTCCAGGCTATTAGTCCAAAAGTGAAATTGAGTAAGAGGCGACTAAATATAAACCAGAGAATCGTAGGCTCAAAAAGCTGTGCTGGAGTCACAGAACTCAAACTTCTGAGCAACAGAAATAATCCAAAAATTGCATTACCACCCAATATGAGTGCAAACATCACCAAGCCCCTCTGCCAAAAACGGTGCTGTGGTGTGTAACCACTGATTAAAGTAATGGGTGGAATTCTTTGTACTTTTCGCAGGAACTGTTCTAGTCGCCAAAATATCCACAACAAAAAGGGAAATAAACCATAGCTGAGGAAGGACAATGGTTGTGGATAACGCCAAGCGCTTGATAAAACATTAACTAGAGCATGATAAATCACAGAATTGAACCAAGCTTTGGCAACCCTGGGGTGATATCGAGGAAAAGATAATGCTAAGGCGTAACCCCAGGGTGCAGAGAACATAGCGTGGACTGGTGTGGTGAGCGATCGCTCTAAAATTGATGCTGTATTATGGACAAAGTAAATCCAGTTTTCTTCGGCGGTGAATCCCAAAGCAACGGCTATGGTAAAGAGAAAGACTGTGGTGGGGCGTAAGCGATATTGACGACGCTGAAAATACCAACCCAAAGCAACTACTACTATTAACTTACAACCTTCTTCTATTGGCCCTACCTCTAGTAACTGGCGCAAAGCAATACCCACAAGAGTAGTGCGAGTTTGTCGCCAGAATGGAAACGAGTTGACTTGTGTTTCTACAAGCCACTCTAAACTAAGGGCAACAAAACCAGATATTGCCCCAGCTACAAAAAATAACAGCAGTCGCAGCAGGGATGGGCTATTGGCAAAGCGCCAATAATAGTAAACCAGAAGCAACAGGGGAGGTACGACTGCCCACGGTACTAGAGATAAATCAACCACTCACCTGAGCAATAATAGTGCGATGACGAGGACTGTTGCGAGTGATGGTAGGAGTTTGGAAACCCGCTTCTACTATTGCTTGTTCAATATCCAAAGTGAAGTATTCATCTAAATATGGTTCGGTGCTTTTGAGCAGGGTCAGAATATAGGGAGGCATTTTTTTGTAAGCTTCTGCTTGAGGATTCATATCCATGATTGCCAAATATCCACCGGGACGTAGTAAACGTCTTGCTTCCGCAAAAATCTGCCGAGTTGCTGACTGGGGTAATTCGTGACACACCAAGAAAATTGAGACTAAATCAAAAGAAGCGTTTGGTAAGTTGGTTGATTCAGCCGCTGCGTGAATCCAGTTGATGTGGCGTTGCTGCTGTTGGGAACGGTAGTTAGCAACAGCTAAAAAGTAGGGAGATAAGTCTACGCCAGTGATTTGGGCTTGGGGGTACAGTTCTTGTAGGGCAAAAGTACTCATACCCACACTACAACCTAAGTCGAGGATATCTTGCGGTGGGGTGGTAATTTGTTGTTTGAGGAGATCATGGTAACTCTGACGCAGCTGAGCATCACCTTTAGCTCCTGCACCAGCCCAGATAGTAGCGTGGACGGCGTAAGCAGCAACTTCTACTTCTAGGGCTGCATCCCAGCTGAGATTACCTTTGTCGTAGGCGTGAAATGAGGTGAGGTAGTAGTCTGGGTATTTGAGTTGGGGATTTTGTACTTTTGCTAGTTCGCTTTCCCAGTTGTGCGATCGCAGTGTCTGTACTTGTTTTCTCCAAGGCACTCCAATTTTTTCTGCCCGTTTTATCATCATTTGCCGGGCTTGATGTTTGGCAAGGTTGTACACTGGCTTGATTGCCAGTACTCCGTTTACCAAGCGTGTAGCAAGTCCTGGAGTATTATTTACAGCCGTATTCATCAGTAATGTTGCTTAATTTATCTGCTTTTTGTTGTAATCAGGAAGGAGCCTGTTTATTTGAAATCATAAACCTCAATGTGAGTCAAACTCTCAATTGCAAAGAATTTTCTCATTCATGAAGTACAACAAGAAATATAAATCAGCCTTTATTTATCAGCATCTTAATTACCAATTACCAATTACCGACAAGGACGGATAATATCAGTGTTCAAACGGACATGATATCAAAGGCTTCACTGTCACCAGCTTCTCCCTTTCATCCGCTGTCACCCTTGCTAAGCCAAACTGCTCAATTACCCAAGCATTTGTTGTCAAGTGGGTACTAACTTCTGCCACATGATACTCACTTTGATCCAACGCCAAAGCAGCTGGTAACAATAATTGATCTGCAAGATGTTCATCCACAGCTGCACCAGTTTGATGAAATTTCAGTAGTTCCTCACAAGCCATCTGAGCAACTTTTTCTGCTGGTAAACCCAAACGCCCCAAAGCACTAAACCCAGCCAAATTATTTTCATACTCCGCAGTCAAAAATAAACCAGTTCCTGGTGCAACGCCTTTTTCTCTTACAGGCTTGATTGCATGTTTCAACCCTGCTTCTGTTAATAAATTTTCTGCGCGGCTAGCCATACGCTGAGGAATATGAGCAGGTAATTCTGTGGCGATCGCTAACCCTCGTACCTGCTGCAAATCACCACGTTCTACTAAATTTATCCCAGCAAGTTTTCTAACACCACTCACCTACTCCCGCAAGGAGGCTCCCACTGAAACTGTACTCAGGTCAGTGGTGAGAGGAATTGCGCTTAAAGCGAAACGTCCCTTGACCAATACTGAGCGTGAGCGAAGTCAGGGAAAGGGATAGTTGAGCTTTTCCCAAATAAAATATTTGACACAACACGACCATTTTAACGTATTATATTCATATGTGATTAGGTCGAAGTCATGGAGCAAGTGTTGACGCTAGTTTGCAAGCTCAACCCCTCTCAAAAACAAGCAGAAGAAATCGAACTAGTACTGGCAGCTTTTGCATCGGCGTGCAACTATGCTAACCAAAAAGTTAAGCCTCAAATAACCAGTAAGATGACTATTCAGAATCTGGTTTATAACGAGATTCGTGCTTTGTTTGGGTTGAGTGCAAATTTAGCTGTTCGTGCTTGCGCCAGAGTTGGAGCTAATCGCAAAACTGCCAAACTCAAAAACAAGCCTGTTAAAGCATTCAAGCCAACATCGGCTGATTATGATGCCAGAATTTTCTCATTTAGAGAAAAAGACTGGACTGTTAGCTTGACTTTGATGAACGGCAGAGAACACATTAAAATTGATGCTGGTAATTATCAAAGAGGTAAATTAAAAGGTAAAAAACCTACATCGGCACAGTTGTGCAAACATCGTGATGGCAACTACTACATCCACATCCAAATCAAAGATGAAGCACCAGAACCAATCAAGTCAAATAATGTGATTGGTGTTGATTTTGGACGAAGAGATATTGCTGTAACTAGCAATGGTGACAAGTGGGATGGAAAGCAAATCAACGATGTTAGAGATAAATTTTCTAGGGTGAGAAGTTCTCTCCAGAAAAAGGCTACGAAAGGCACAAGGTCTACTCGTCGCAGGGTAAGGCAGATTTTGCAACGGTTGTCGGGCAAGGAGAGAAGATTTCAACAATGGCTAAACCACAACATCAGCAAGTCTATAATTCAGGACGCATTAAAAAATAATGCGGCAGTGGCAATTGAGGACTTAACAGGTATTCGCGAAAGAACTAATCAAAAGCCAAGAAACAAAACAGAACGTAGACGGTCTAATTGTTGGTCTTTTTATCAATTGCGTTCTTTTTTAGAATACAAAGGCATCCAGTTTGGAGTAGAAATAATTGCTGTTCCTCCAGCTTGGACAAGCCAGACCTGTCATCAATGCCTACATATTGGACTGCGTTCTGGCAAGCGTTTCAAATGTACTAATGAGGCTTGTTCTTGGAGTGGGGATGCTGACTATAACGGCAGCAAGAATATATCTGCTATTGGGGCTGTCTTTGTAAACCAGCCCAGAGGCTCGAACTATCTGTGTTGCAATCTCAGCACAGATAGTTCAGGGCTACTAAAAGCCCGCACTGTACCCGATAAAGGGTCAGTGTGGGTAGTTTACCCCGTACTTCCGCATCACAAATTGTCGCAGTCGCACGAACTCCTGTTAAATGTTGCGCGGCTAACCCCGGATTTTTGCGTCCAGCGCGGATATTGTAAATGCTAATTGGATTACCTGTAATAGCGGCTAAACTCAGGGAAGTGCGAAGAACTTGTCCCCCACCTTCGCCGTAGGAACCATCTATGTGAATCATGATCAGGTGGTTGGTTGTTAGTTGTTAGTGGTTAGTTGTTCACTACTCCTCACACTCTCCCAATCTCTCTACTCTTACCAGGATTCATCAACCCATAGGGATCTACCATTTTCTTAAACTTCAACTGTTCTGGATCGATAACTTTTCTGCCACCATCTTCAATAATGTAGGTGTGGGGATTGGCAATAAATATCCCTTGTTCTTCGTGATGGCGGATGATTTCGTTCAGGCGTTCCTCGGTGGTGTAGCGTAAAAGTTGTAAGGCGGCGGGAATTGCTGCACCGTTGACACGAATGAACTCCAAATGCATCATGACTTCATCCCCATAGTAACGATACATATGCTCTACTAACTGTAGAGACGCGCCATGGCGCGTCTCTAGATCGGCGGGGAAGATACTTTGCAAATAGGTGATGGAACTATCAACGCTGCGGGCGTGGAGAGTGGTGTGATTCCAGGTGAATTCTAATAAATTCACACCTTTTCCGGGTTCTTGTACTTTTTGATAAGTAATCTTGCCACCATGTTGCTGCACTAATCCAGGCAATAACTCTAAACTCGGTTCCGCAATTAATAATAAAGCGGCGTGAGTACCATCAGGAATGTATTGCCGCAACGGCGTAAAGTATTGGGGGATAGGGGATGCAAACACAGCAATTTCTTTTTTAATCATGCCATCAGCATCAGCGAGGGCTTGCCCAAATCTGGCTGCTGCCATAAATTCTGCAAAGGTAACAATTACTTCCGCCCAAGGATAAGTCGGTCCAAGGGGAATTTCTACTTCAGTGATAATACCGTTAATACCCCAGGCATGATTGACTTTTTGTACATCGTCACCCCGTAGTTCAATAAAGCGCGGTTCATCTTCTAAGGTGACGACTTTCAGTGCTAAAAGATTACCGCGATCGCCTAAAAGTCCATATTGGATGGAACCAATTCCCCCACTACCACCAGCCACAAAACCGGCAATCGTGGCTGTGCGGTAGGTAGAGGGTACCATCCGCATTTCCCAACCAATTTCCCGTGCTTTTTTATCCAGTGCAGCTAATTTTACCCCTGCTTCAACCCGCGCTACTCCTGGTTTGATCCAGCAAATCTCCTGCATCCGCGTCATATCAAGGATGACACCGCCGTGTAGTGGTACGCATTGCCCATAATTTCCTGTTCCTGCACCCCGTACAGTTATCGGAACTCGATATTTTACACAAGTAGCTGCTATTTTTAATACTTCTTGTTCGTTAGCTGGTCGTAAGACTATATCTCCAACTTTTCCCGCTAGTTTGGGAGCAAGAACCGGACTAAAACTATGATAATCCTGGGATAATTTTGCTACTTGAGAGGAATCTGTAATCACTTCGATTCCTGGTAGGGAATTAATTAGGGCTTCTATATCGTAGGGTTTTATATATGTTGTCATGGTTGCAATAAGGATACCAATGGCATAAAGTCAAGAGAATTATTTATAAATTTTATATATAGCAATCCTATCTGCAAAAGCGAAAATTGGCAAAGCTAGATCCCCGACTTCTCAAACAAGTCGGGGATCTTGTTGTTTACGAATGATTTAGGAATGTTATGTATATTTATGTGTTTGCTAAAATATATATTATCTAAAACGCTACAGCACAAGAAAATAAGATATTACCATCTAAATTAATTAGCTTTTTATAAAGGTAGTAAAATTTTTTTACAGTAATTTCAAAGGGAACAAGGCACACCCCATGGATAAATTGGCTTTAAACATTTTTTCATGGCTACTGATTGTTATTGACACAAGTGAAGTCCCCACAGGTATCAATAACAAATAATCCATACTAAATATTATTTGCACCAATTAAGACTTTATATCAAGTCCAGTTAATTGCTTACGAGATCGTGTTTTGTTGTTGGCAATTGGTTGGCAAGATTGTTTCAAATCCATTACCAATTACCAATTACCGACCCGGACGCACAACACAAGTGTTTAAGCGGACACGATATTAAATATTATTTCTTGGTCTTGGGTTGCATTTCATACAAAATATTATTTTACTTTTGTGTTTTAGCTTAACCGAAATGTACATTCAAGAATTAATTTTTGATTTACCAGAGAGTAGGGTTGAATTTCTAAGGCACGATTAAAAGCTGCGATCGCTTTGGCATACTCTCCTAAAGCTGCATAGCTTAGGCCCATGCCATGCAATGCGCCAAAATGAACTGGGTTAATCTGAATAGCCATTAGACAATCAGCCAAAGATTTTTCATACTGACTAGTAGTGTAGTAAAGAAAAGCACGACGATTCCAAGCTTCAGCAAAGTCTGGTTGTTCATTAATTAACTCAGTCAAGACTGCTTCTGCTTTGGAAATTTGCCCCGAATCTAGTAACTTTTGACTGCGTTCAATCATTTCTAGCCCATAAATTCCCTTTTGCTGATACCAGATGCGCCAAAGCTTTTTTGTTGCCTGTTCGCGAACTGTTTCATCAGAATTTTTCAAGTCTTCAAGTAAGGAATTGACAAATAAAGAATCCATGAATTTGACGTGAGAGATAGTATCCTTGGATCAAATTTCGCACAAAATGTTCTCAAAATTAACTTCTTAATCGACTTTTAAAATTCACCTTATAAATTGCAAGTTAAAGCAATAAATATTTTGTTTGTTGTAGCCTGTAATACGATCTAGTCTTTAATTCCGTATCAATGGATAACTATTTTACAGAACATGTGGTCATCAACTATTGACGTTTGCCTGTTAACTGGTGACTAATAAGAAATATCCCAAGACAAAATAAATGACTATGCCAAAACAAAACAGCGTTTCCAGGCATATAGTTCTAACTTCTCATCCTAGTCGCTTTGGTCCCAAACCAATTCCTATCAAGTGGGGAGCAAGCGATCCAATGGAACGGGGTCCGGTGATTGCCACTTTGACAAAGCAAGCACACCGTAATGTGATTGGCACTCATTCTGGCAGTTATGCGGTTTATCGTGCCTTAGCAGTAGCAAGTGGTGCATTACAGTCAGATCACAGGGCAGATCTCACCAATACTTCCCCTGTTGAGCATATCGGACCGCATCTGAGTTGGTTCGACCCTGAAAAAATTGTTTCCCTTGATCCTTTTGGAGCAATTGTGGGTGAAGTGTTTGCGCCTTACTACGAGCAAGGGTATGACATTCGCCCTACTATTGCCATTACCAAGGCTCACATCAACATGCCCGAATTGTCAGAAGCTATGGCAAAAGGGCGCTTGGCAATTGATGGCAAGATCATGAAACCAGGGGGTGATTTGGTTGTCACCAAAGCTGCGATCGAACCTGTTTGGTATTTACCAGGAATAGCCAAACGCTTTCAAATCAGTGAGGGTGAATTACGACGTGCTTTATTTGAACAAACCGGAGGCATGTTCCCGGAACTAGTCACACGGACTGATTTAGAGGTATTTTTACCACCAATTGGCGGTGTGACAGTTTATATTGTTGGGGATGTAGCAGCAATTACCGACCCCAATAAACCTTTAGCAGTACGGGTACATGATGAATGCAACGGTTCTGATGTCTTCGGTTCAGATATTTGCACCTGTCGCCCCTATCTGGTACATGGTATAGAAGTTTGTGTGCAAACCGCCCAGGAAGGTGGTGTTGGGATCATAGTTTACTGCCGCAAAGAAGGACGTGCTTTGGGAGAAGTAACAAAATTCTTGGTTTACAACGCCCGCAAACGGCAAGAAGGTGGCGATCGCGCTGATGCCTACTTTGCTCGTACCGAATGTGTCGCGGGTGTCCAGGACATGCGCTTTCAAGAATTAATGCCAGATGTTTTGCATTGGTTGGGAGTTACCCGCATTGATCGCATGGTGTCGATGAGCAACATGAAATACAATGCTATCACCGCAGCCGGGATCGAAATTGTGGAACGCATACCCATTCCTGAAGAGCTGGTTCCCCAAGATGCCCGTGTCGAAATTGAAGCGAAAAAAGCTGCTGGTTATTACACTACAGGCAAGGTGTTGGAAGTCGATGATTTAGCGGAGGTTAAGGGTCGTTCTTTGACAGATTAATCAATGGTAATTGGTAATGGCTAATGGGAAAACTACTGCCAATTACCAATTACCCAATACCATTATTTGGGGTGTATCGGCTGGAGGAAGTTAGGAAAATGGAAATAACCGCCAAGGCGCAAAGAACGCCAAGGAGCGAAACTGAGGTGGTTGCTTATTTGCGATCGCCGATTGCGATCCGGGAGCGTTGCGAACAAATATTTACAATGGCTGTTGCAGGCAAGTCTAATCATTTTGCTTGCGATTTAGATCAATTGGGACAAGTGGCAGATTATGTGATTGCGGTGATGCGGGAGCAGTATCCCGATTTACAGATCCCATTTCATAGCCGTTGGCGACATTTTGAAGCTGGAGGTGTACCACGTTTGGCTCTTTTGGATCAGAAGTTAGCCGAGATGACGCCAATCCAGAAAGCTGCTGCTAAGTTTGATTTAGCAATCATTAGTGTGTTATTGGATGCTGGTGCTGGCGATCGCTGGCATTTTTATGAAAAAGAAACTCAATTGGGCTTTCAGCGTTCTGAAGGGTTGGCGGTAGCTAGTTACCATATGTTTTGTCAAGGGCTTTTTGCCAGCGATCCCCATCAACCTTTACAAGCAGATGCCCAAAAATTACAGCAGTTAACAGAAAAAGAATTGGCCGATGGATTTGGTGCAACCACAGAAAATCCCTTGGTGGGAATTGCAGGGCGATCGCAATTATTGCAAAAATTAGGTCACCTCCTGCTAGCTTCGCCCCAGATATTTGGAGAACAAAATCCCCGTCCTGGGAATCTGGTAAATTATCTTTTGAAGAAAGAAAAAAATAATCAGCTAGCAGCTGCAACTGTGTTAAGTGCTGTTTTAGAAGGACTAAGTGACATTTGGCCCGGACGCTTAGAAATTGCTGGGTCAAATCTGGGAGATGTCTGGTTTCATCCAGCCGTCAGTGATGATGGTTTGGTTCCATTTCACAAACTATCTCAATGGCTGAGTTATTCTCTGCTTGAACCTCTCCAAGAATTGGGTATAGAAATCATAAACTTAGATGCCCTAACTGGATTACCAGAATATCGCAATGGCGGCTTATGCCTAGACTTGGGATTGCTCAAGGCTAAACATCCAGATATTTGTTCTCAGCCTCAGTCAGTAGCATCCGAAGTTATCGTCGAATGGCGTGCCTTGACTGTGATTCTTCTAGATCAAATCGCTGCTACAGTGCGAAAAAAGTTAGGCATGAGTAATGAGGAATTACCATTAGTGAAAATTTTGCAGGGAGGAACCTGGACAGCTGGGCGAAAAATCGCTGCCCAACTCCGGACAGGTGGTATCCCTCCCATACAGATAGAAAGTGATGGCACAGTATTTTAGCTAGTAGGTAGTAGGTAGTTGGTGGTTGGTGGTTAGTAGTTAGTAGTTAGTTGTTTTTTATTATTGACTCCTCACACTCCCCCCACTCCCCCCCATCCCCCCCCATCTCCCCCACCTCCCCCATCTCCCCACCTCTCCACCTCCCCCAATCCCCGATCACTAACATGGGAAATCAAGTAATACTAATTAAGCATCCATTAATTCAGCACAAACTGACGCTCATGCGTAAGGCTGAAACCAGTACGGCAAAGTTTCGCTTTCTCCTCAAAGAAATTAGTATGTTGTTGGCATATGAGGTAACGCGAGACTTACAGCTCAAATGTGAACTAATTCAAACACCCTTAGCCCCGATGAATGCTCCTGTTCTGGCTTCAGACAAAAAGCTAGTAATTATTTCTATTCAACGGGCTGGACAGGGAATTTTGGACGGAATGCTAGAGCTGATACCATCAGCACGAGTGGGACATATTGGTTTATACCGCGATCCCAAAACTTTGATTCCTGTCGAGTATTATTTTAAAGTTCCCCACGACATCAACAAGCGAGATGTGGTGATAGTCGATCCCATGCTGGCAACTGGTAATTCTGCTGTCGCAGCAGTAGAAAGACTCAAATCAACTAATCCGCAATCAATCAAGTTTGTTTGCTTACTTGCTGCACCAGAAGGAATCGAACATTTCACTCAGATACACCCTGATGTACCTATATACACTGCGGCTATAGATGAAAAGTTGGATGAGCATGGCTACATCATTCCCGGATTAGGAGATGCTGGGGATAGATTATTTGGAACTAAGTGAGCTATTAACTACCAATTTTTGCCGTTTACTATTTTTACTAAGGCAGAAGGAAAAATCAGCACTAATCCTTCCTGCCTTATAATAACTAATTCGACAAGTTAATACGCATTTATCAACATCATTATGTATTCACTCTCTTTCTAAATATGCGGTAAATTACTGATTTAATATATTTATTTTTATACAAAACAACTGCATATATGCTTATTTTATGGTTCTTGTGATGAATATTTGGATACCATCGCAATCTATATATCACAAATGCTACGGTATTAAATGTTGTGCAATGTAAAACCACAGGGTGTTCACATTTACCAAAATTATTAATACTTCTTATGTATTTAAATATGAAAATCTTCCGAATGTTTTCCTGATTACAATTTCAGGAAAATTATTGACACTATAAAATCTCTCGCAAAACTTATACCATTTTGGATTTTGCGAAAAGTTTGTAGACCCTTTGCGGCTTTCCGTTAGGGTGCGCCAACTTCCAGCGTTAGCGTAACCTCCGAAAGCGATCGCGAGGCTCAAAGCTTTTCAAGACAGATTTTGGATTGTGAAATATTTATTGAATAAGCGTTTACGATTTCCAAAAGATTTTGATATTTATGTTTGGTTTTTGGGCTTTTCTAATATAGGAAATTAATATGTCTGCACCTACTATTGGACAATTAGAGAGAGAAATTTCCAATCGTATTCGTTCTCTGTATAATGTTGAACTTGGTTTGCGTCCTACAAAAATTAATTGCCATTTTTTTCATGGAGAATTAGCAATTACCCTCGAAAATTCTGTAACTAAAGTTGAGCAAATTTTAATGAAATCTGGTTCTGATATTCTGGCTGAGCAAGTAAGAATCGATATAGACAGAATCATAGTTCCGCAGATTCAAGATATGATTGAGGAAGTGATTGATAAACCTGTATTAGACTTAATTAGCCATACAAATTTAAGAACTGGACGTACAGGAATAATTGTTTTTATCGAAAATTTACCTGAGGTTCGCAATCCTCAAGCTATTCCCAAAGCTCGTAAAAAAAATGTCGCTGGTTGGAATAGCAGTGCATTTTAAAAATTACGAGCTTGTGAGCTTGTTCATTGCCATTAGCCATTAGTCAGATATTTAGTTAACTTAAATCTTGCACCTTACTCACCCTTACTCCGTGTCCGTATTGGAATAAATTTCAAGGCTAATAGCTAAAGTCAGCTAAAACTGACTCAAATAACTATCTAGTAAGCTGAAGCTTACTTCGGTTAAAACCCCTTTAAATTTATTTCTTGGCGAGCTAACAATACAGGTGCAAGATACTAGTTAAAAGAGTGTAATAGGCTAAGATGACGACGAAGACAAAATTGTATTTGATGGAAATTAAAGGGTTTGGCAATGCAATCAACAGCTCCCGTCTGGAGAGCAGGATTGAAATCTTCTGCACTGCTTCCAGATGTTAGCCCAATAATTGGTATTTGATTGGTTTCTGGGTTACGCTTGAGATAATAGATCACTTGGATACTGCTCAAGTCAGGCAGAACCATATCTAAAAATATTAAATCTGGTTTATGAGTTTGTGCCAGGATTAAAGCTCTTACCCCTTGTTTGGCACACATGCATGAAAATTCTAGTTTCTTAAGATAACTATTGAGAATTTCTAATTCATGTAGATTTGGTTCTACAACCAAAATTAATGGCTTCCCATGCATAAACATTAAAAATCCTCACACATCTAGTTCAGTATTTGGGAAAAATCTTCGGTAATGAGTGATTTTTCTCAACAGATGTACGAGGTTTCCTCCAGGCGGCTTATGCTACTGTGTGCGGTCTGAAACGGATGAACTCGTGCGTGACTGACTAGGTTGGGTATCTGCGCTGCTATTCAGGACAGAACACCACAAGCTAGTGGCAACACCAAGCTGATATGTTGCTAGTAAATGTACGTATAGTCAAGAGCTCGTTGACAAATCTTTATCTTGGAAATCGGGAATTAGGGAAAAGGGAGTAATAAATAACTAATGTAGAGACGTGCCATAGCACGTCTGGTACAACCACTGACAATTGACTGTTAGTGACGGTGCATATGCTTTTCTAACAGCATCTTGGCTCTTGGTTTGTAAATTAGATGAAACAACGACTCAGTGTAACGTAGTAACTCCTCGCGTTGTTCCTTGGAGATGTAGTTCCAGAAGCTGTAGATTTTTGCTAAAGATAGTAGGCGATTGGTATGGATTTTCCAAGTATAGTTGCTGTAGACACGCTCTTGGCTGCGCTGGGAAATTTCGTTCCAGTAGTTGGGGTTTTGGTCACACTTAGAAATGAATTTTAAAATGATCTCTGCCATTTCTGTGTGGTCGGTGGGGTTAATGTAGAATCCATTGATCTGATCTTGGATGATTTCCAAAGGGCCACCAAAGCGAGTTGCAAAGGTAGGTAGCCCACTAATCATTGCTTCTAGAATTGTTAAACCAAAGGCTTCAAATAAGGCTGGTTGGACAAAAATTCCTTGATGATCGCCTATCACCCGATAAACTTCACCAGAGTCATCCTTGGATAAACGCACGCCTAACCACCTAATTTTGCCGTGCAAATTGTACTGGTCGATGATTTGGTAAAGTTTCTCAATTTCGCTAATTTCTTCGTGATCGGTAGAATCTTCACTCTTGAGTTTACCTGCGATGAGGATGAGATTGCAGCGTTCTTGTAGTTCTTTGCTTTTACCAAAGCATTCTGCTAAACCAGTGAGATTTTTAATCCTGTCTAATCGCGCCATAGAAAATAGGGGGCGCTTGCTGGGATCTGCTAATTTACCAAAAACTTGGGTTGCATCTTCGAGGGTAAACAAGAGGTTTTCCAAACGTGAGCGATCGCTTAAATTTCGCCCCTCTATCCTAGAGTAAGGAAAATAGACATCTTCATTCACACCAGGGGGAACAATATTAAACTTGGGACTAAATAACTCTATGCCGCTCAGCACATGGTATAAATCCGGCATAGTAAAAGATTGATAAGACTCGTACTGACCAACACTATCTTGTGTACCAACAATTTCTTGGTAAGTGCTGCTGACAATAAAATTTGCCCCATTCATAGCAATTAAATCTGCTGTAAATTGCAAAGAAAAGTGGTACTTATCCTCTAGGTCTTGCCAATAAAGATTACTGAAGAGATACTTAGATTTTTCTAGGGCGTGGGCAATAATACATTGGGTAACATTCATCCGTCGTGCTAGCAAAAATGCTACCAAATTGCCGTCAGAATAATTGCCAACAATCAAATCGGGTTTACCTTGCAACTGTTCGAGTAACTCTTGTTCAGCATCAATGGCAAAGGTTTCTAAGTAAGGCCAAATTTCAAACCGAGAAATCCAATTTTGCGTTATTTGGGGATTATATTCTCGAAAAGGTACGCGCAAAATCCAAGCATTATCAGTATCATAAATTTTCTCTAGCCTCTGATGACAGGTAGTATCCTCACTATTGGGGATCAAACGTGTCAGGACAATCACTTTTGGTTCAATGTTAAGTACATCCAATCCTGATAGTTTGATGTTGTCTTGGATTTGTTTTTCTAGCCCTTTTACTTGGTCGAGAATATAAACTACCTGTCCACCTGTATCTGGTCTTCCTAGTACCCCTTCCTGTCCAAACCAGCCGTGAGGAGAAACCAAAAGAATACGGAAAATCATCGGTATGCGAGAAATAAAATCTTCTAGTACTTGATGATCTGGTGAATCTATCAACTGATCCAACATTTCCAGAGTTTCCTGTACTCGATGGGCGGTGTTTCCCCAACCAGGTTCAAAACCAAGATTTTGTAATTCAGTGCAGAAATTTTTGTAAGCTGTATCAGCAGGATACTTTCCTAGTAAAATTAATGCCCGCTTCACACAGTTAGATAACTGCTGTTGTGTTTGGATACGTTCATTAATCAGCAGTTGAGCATCATTGTAGCGGTGCAGACGCAGAAAATTAAACAAAGCATCTTGCCACTGACGACTGTCATCAAATAATTTGCTAGATAGGTAGCGGTTGAGAAAAGCTACACCTTTGCCAATATTTTTAGGATCGCGGATTACAGGCGAATAGTCATAAAAGGGTTGAAAATCTATTTTCAGCACCTCACCCTCTTGGGGGTGATAGCGGTTAACTAAGCGATCGCGCAAATTTAATAGCTCTTGAATGCTAATCGCCTCTACCGTGAAATCTTCTAACAACCGATAAGCCTGTTGAGTGGCAATTTGAGGACGGACAACTAAACAAAGACTCTCGGTATCCAAAATTATTTCTTGAGTAAAATAAACCAATTTACTCAAATCAGAACTGTGGTAAAGATGGTCATAATTTTCCTGTTTTTGGCAGTAATCATGAAATGAATTCAAAATTTCATTGCGTAGCAAATACTTTTTTTCTAACTGGCGCAACAAATTTACAAACTGCTCTAAATTATTTTTCTCATCACCTTTGAGAATCTCTTGGATTAAATCAAACATTTACGAACCTCCTCTTCACCTGGTCTGGAACTTAATGAGTTAATTTCGATTTTGGTAACAAAACTTGAAGTTAATAATGGAATACATTCCATCAGATTTAACCCCAATCTTCATTAACTGTGAAATTGTTTGTGTTCTACCCTGTGGGTATATATGCGTCTATTGTGTAGTGTGGTACGCAGCTAAGCTGCCACATCAAAATAAACATTATTTACAGCAAAAACTAACCTTTTATGGGTAAAAAGGCTAAGCTTTTCCTTTGACTTTTGGCAGGAATGCTATATATATCCCAAGTTAAATCCCTGCCTGAAAGTCATATCAACAGTAAGTTATTTTTTACTTCCTGTTTAGAAAATTGTCATCGAGTCACCCAGGTTTTAACTGTAAATAAATAAGTAAGAAAATAATGTTAAATGCACTCAAAAAAATTGAAAAAATTGTTTGTAGTAAAAAATTACTTTTTAGACGATTTTAAGGTTTTTTTAGCCTTCTACTACAAACTCTATTTGAATTTGACCAGCTAACTTAAGCTGATAATGAATTTTCAAACAATTAATGTTTTTAACCGAAATTTGTGACAATATTTTATTTGTCAACAAAATGTAACAATAACATTCGTATAGTCAACGGTTAATGGTTAGTGGTTAGTAGTTGTTTACTACCCCTCACACCCCTCACACCCCTCACACCCCTCACACCCTCCCTCATGATCAAAAGGGATTGGCAATAATAGAAAAGTGCAAACCGTTTTCCTGCCATGAATCCTTATCCTCAAAACCAATTGAGATTAAAAGAATACCCCAATCAAGGCGAGCGGTAAGATTGTCTTGGAGTTGTAAGCGTAGACCTAATCCTACAGATAGTAAAGTATTGCTATCGAGTTGAACTTGAAAGTCCGATCTGCCGGAATCATTCCAACCATTGCCAAAATCCACAAAAGGAGCTATCTGCAAAAAGTTGTTGCGCCCTGAGAAGCGAACGATCGGTACTCGCACTTCCGCAGATAGAAAAATGCCGTTATCTGTCAATAAAGCATCCTGACGATAGCCCCGGACGCTATCTAAACCCCCAATACCAATTTGTTCAAAAGGAATGAGTGGTCTATCTGCTAGTTGTAGATCACCTCGTAGCAGCAACAAAGTGTCGCGAGCTAATAAGCGCACCCACTGGGCTTGTCCTCTCCAAGCGACAAAACGAGTATCAGGGAAAGTTTCGCTGATAGTGGCATCAAAAAGATCAAGTCCGACACTGAATTGAGAACGTATGGCAAATACCTGCTGGCTATCACGAGAAACCCACTCTTGAAAAAAGCGCACAGCTGTTACCCGTGTTCTTCCCTCTGCATCTGTACCTGTCCCAGGAAAAGGAACTTCTCCGTCCAAAAAGGTGGCTTTGCTGCGGCGGTGACTTGTTGTGATACCTAAAGCAAATTCTTGAGTCGGTTTTTGTAGTAGAGGCTGACGCAGCGTTAGTTCGTAGTAACTGGAGTTGGACTGAATATCCAGGACATCAAAGGGTCTTTCTATAACATTGTTGTTAGAGAAACCGAAGCTCAGCGACAAAGTACGATTGCGGGGGTTGAGGGGCAGAGTATAATTTATATCAAAGGCATTACTACCATCGGTATTGGCGTAAACGGCGCTAATGCGATCGCCCCATCCAGACAGATTAGCTTCGCTTATTTGTATTTGTCGACGAAAACTGCCGACAGCAGGCGATCGCCCATTATCCAAAATCAACTGTACGTTAAAACTATCGGCTTCCTTGACTTGTACTTCTAGTAAGCTTTGTCCAGGGCGAGTTCCTGCTGACAGTTCTGCTGATAAGTTTGCAATTAAGGGATTGAGTTGCAATAATTGCAATGCTTCTAATAA
>NZ_AJLL01000045.1 GCF_000317225.1 Fischerella thermalis PCC 7521 | reverse complement strand
TAATAAGCGATCGCGGTTTAGGGGTGGCTTTGTGGCAATGGCAAGGCGACTTTGCAAATATTTAGGATTAAGTCTGTGGCTACCTGTTACTTTTATCTCTTCTAGTCCCCCCTCAACTACCCTAATTTCCACTACACCATTCTGCAATTTTTGTGGCGGGATATAAGCTCCAGATGTAATGTATCCTTGATCTACATAAAATTGAGTAATTTTTGAACGAAGCTGAAATAGTTCTGCAAAGGTAATTGGACGATTAGCGTAAGGTTCAGTAATTTTATCAAAGTCTTCAGGACTAAAAACAGTACTGCCTGTGACTTTAAATTTTTTCACAACGATAGTTTGAGGAACTTCACCGCTTGGGGTTGGTTCTGGAGTCGGAGTTGTTGTACCTGGAGGTTGCAGTAATTCTTCTGGAGGCGGTAGAGGTTGTGGTGGTGACGGTTCCGGTAATGGCTGAGTTGAGGGCGGCTTGTTATTCAAAGGAGGAATGTTTGGCAGGGCTGGTGCTTGAACAATCCTTATTGCCTTGGATAAAAGGCTAAAGCTTGGGGTTTCAAAATCCAACCCCGCATCGCTAGATTTTGTTTTTTTAACCTCATCTTGAAAGGTGACAGAAGTATTGAGGCTTGGGACTGCTTGCAGGTTGGATGTTTGCGTTTTTTTTATTTCTTCTGCTTTCAATGGTTCGATTGTCGTTGTAATAATGATTACAAACAGGCTCAAGCAATGCCAGTATTCGCAGATATTCAGTTTGAAGTGAAGTTTACCGGACATAGTCAGAGCCAGATGACAACCTTGAGCAGAGTCATTAAACGTAGATACTTGGATAACTAGAAAACATTAATTTTTGAATAGCTGTTTTCCCTAGATACCGACGGTTAATCTTTGCCTTATAAAAATAAGAAAACATTTTGAGTGCCAAAACACAACTATTTATTTCAGTTTTTTATTTATGGTATTGTTTGCTTGATATTGATTTTATTGGGGTTGATTATTATTCTTTTCTGATTAACTTGGGTATTTGTATAAAGAAATACTTTAATTTTAATAAAACTTTGGTGAAAACAATAATCGCCTGATTTTGATTCAACAAAACAGACAGGCGATTGCTAGAAAGAACTAATTTTCGGTAGCTATATACTAGTAGTTAAATACCAAGATGGTGACAATTCAAAGCTTTTTAGTCTATTAAACCTGCTTCTCTAGCGCGAATTTGAGTTATTATTCTGATATTTTTACCTTGGTTTTTTAATTCATGACAATCAATGCCTAAAGCTTCTTGAAGTTTATCCCAGTAGTGACGCACCATGCGTTCTGATACACGGATATTTTCAGCAATGGCTTTATCTTGTAACCCTTCTTGAAAAGCTAGATTTAATAGTCTTAAGCACTCTGGTTTGATGTCTAATTCCGAGTAGATAGACTGAATATCTTTAATATGAGTTAATCCTTGCAATGCCCAACTAACTCTCATGAGCATTTCTTGACTGGAGAGACTTTTATCAGCAATTGTAAAGCCTCCTTGGTGTGTATCGATTGCAGATTTGATCCGCACTAGTTTTTTTACGTGTTCACTTTGAACTACGATATTAAGCTTAGGATAGTTATCGAGTAATTCCCTGAGTAATTGTATACCCGTACAAACTCGTGCTGTTACTCCCTGTTTTTCTGGCAGAAAAATATCCATGATAACTAAATCAGGTTCTAGCAACGAAATTTGATTTAAAACATTTTCGGTAGTGTTAGCAGTAACTATTTTTGCATCTGGATATTGGGAGTACAGTAACCTAAGTACTCCACTCAAGCATATTTCATGACCATCAATTAAAAATATTTTCAGTGTAGCGTGTGTTAAATTTTTATTCATGCTGTATTACTCACATTTCAGTACTTTTCGGAATTGAATTCTTTTCTGCTACATCACCGCAGAAATTATGAAATCAGTAATTACTGGAGTATAAACAAGCAAAAAGTTTGATAGGTCTCATTAAGTCGAAAAACCAAAACAGCAAAAATTAAGCTCAGTTTTTGAGCAACAGGATGAACCTAGACTTTCAAAACACGTCTAGTTGCTGTCTGCGTAGTAATACTTCTCTATTCCATGAGTATCTTACGGAATTTGTTACAAAGTGTAACATTTATATCTATTAAAGAATATTCAATATATTAAACCGAAAAATATGAAAGCGATCGCACCTCCTAGTCAAAAATTTAATATCTGTTACTAGGTAAAAATATTAAATCTACTGTTTCACCTACTACTAAACCCAAGCCAGCTAATAAAGTTAATAACAATAATGCATCTCGTTTGCTAAACCCAGCAAAACGTAGCTCTATTTCTGCTAGAACAGTAGTTGCTAATGGCGTAATTATAAAAGTAAAAAATATCGGTAAAAATGCTACTAAAATCACCGACGAACCTAAAGCAAGGACAACAATTAAAACTTGAGAACCATAATTCAATAAGCGGTTCAACCAAGATATACTCCGCCCCACTAAAGTTAATACCAAAGCAACCACTAATACTCCTACGAGCCAAACAATATGATGAACAGACAAGTACCATCCTAAAAAAGCATAAGCCAGCCAATGTAAAACTAAAGGTGTCCAAGGAAACTGATTAAAAGTTTCAATATTCATAACCTAATTGTTCATATAAATTTACCTTTCTCATATAGGTGGATAAAGTGCCGTTAGAATATGAACAACAAATTAAATGTTATACATAATATTTATACTAATGCATATTCCATCAGAGAGATGCTGATTAAATATTTAAGCAATTTAGAAAAATTATTGTCTAAGTAACTTTTAAAATCGAGTATCAAAATAACCTAGTTTTTGTTGCTGAGATATCATTGTAACAAGTTTCTCAGTATATATCTTTCTGTAAAGAATATCTAAGTAATTCAGTTGACTGATATTATTAATAGACACAATTATAAATTGACCAAAAATTGTGGCGGCTTGAATCGAATAGCTCGTTCGATAGCTGCCTGCGATCGCTGCTGAAATATATGTCGTCATTTATTCAAAAAAAAACGAATTCGCCCACAAGTACTGACACCTCTACTATTCAAGAAACACAACATTACCAAATAGTCATTGTTGGTGGTGGTGCTGCCGGCATTACTGTAGCATCTCAGTTGTGTGCCAAAAAATAGCAAACTCGACATTGCTATCCTGGAGCCTAAAGCTCAACACTATTATCAACCTGCTTGGACTTTGGTTGGAGGAGGTGAATACAGCATAAACGATACAGTCAAGCCACAAGCAAGTTGTATTCCCAAAGGTGTAACTTGGATTCAAGACTACGCTACCGAACTAAACCCCGACGAAAATGCCGTAATTACCCGTTCTGGTAAACAAATTTACTATGATTACTTGGTATTGTGTCCTGGTATTCAAATTGACTGGCATTTAATAGAAGGTTTGCAAGAAGCACTGGGTAAGGGAGGAGTGTGCAGTAATTATGCATTTGAATATGCTCCCTATACCTGGGAAGTGATCCGGAATTTTCAGGGAGGAAATGCTTTGTTTACCTTCCCAGGGACACCAATTAAATGTGGTGGCGCTCCTCAAAAAATTATGTATATGGCTGATGATGCTTTTCAACGACAAGGCGTTAGCAAGAAAACAAACGTCATGTTTTGCTCTGCGGTGAGTGCAATTTTTCCTGTTCCCGCCTATGCAGAACGATTACTTAAGGTAGTCGATCGCCGCCATATTCAAGTTAAATTTAAACACAATCTCAAGGCAATTCGGGCAGCAGCCAAAGAAGCGGTATTTGATGTCACGACAGATGAAGGTACACAGCAAGTAACCATTCCCTATGACATGATCCATGTTACCCCGCCAATGAGTGCTCCAGATTTTATCAAAACTAGCAAACTGGCTGCAAGTACAGGTTGGGTAGATGTAGATAAACAGACATTGCAGCACAATCAATATCCCAATGTCTTTAGTTTAGGAGATGCTTCTTCCCTACCGACTTCTAAAACTGCTGCTGCTATTCGCCGCCAGGCTCCTGTTTTGGTTGAAAATCTTTTGGCATTGATCAACTCTACCTCAATGACAGGAAGCTACAACGGCTATACTTGCTGTCCATTAATTACTGGATATGGCAAAGTAATCATGGCAGAGTTTGACTACAATAACCAACCGATATCTACTTTCCCAATAGATCCCAGAGAGGAACGTTATAGTATGTGGTTGGTGAAGCGTCATGTTTTACCTTGGGTTTACTGGAATCGCATGTTAAAAGGTAAGCAGTTTGAAGGTGATGTGTTGAAGTTGAAGGGGTGGAAACAACCAACTAATGATCTGTCTCATTAGTTCTGGTAGGTTGCAAGATCCCCGACTTTTTGAAAAAGTCGGGGATCTGACGATCATAAGTGTTTTTTAAACACAACTTAGTATAAGTCAAAATAAATTTCAATCTTCTTTAGCTATCAGGTGAAATGTCAAAATATTAAGTCAAAAACCGTTTAAAAACTAGCATCAAAGCATTAATTATCATCTAACAAATCAATATTAATATTGATGATAACTTTTCTATATAATCTTGTTAAATTAATGAATAATCAGGTTGCATTCTCTTTAGAGAATTCTGTTTTGTACAGATATTTAATTGCACATCTGTACAGCAATTAGGAGATTTTTATTCAATTTTTATCTCCACATTCTCCTAGCAACCGCTACAAGGCAAGTTAAATGCATATCTTTACTTAAGAGGTAGCAAGATGCGTCGTTGGTGGTTGATAAATTTAAGCATTGTAGTTACTTTTGTGGCTTTAGAAGTAATAGGTAAGAGTACTTTCAATCAGACAGCATTAGGTGTCAACAAAAATAACAAACCACTTTTAATTGCACAAAATTATAGTCGTACGCGAATTATGCCTCTTGGCGACTCTATTACTGGAGGAGAGGGGGTTCAAAACAGCTATCGTCGCTTACTTTGGTTTTACTTACTCAATGCAGGTTATAGTATCGATTTTGTTGGCTCACTCCAAGTTAATTGTGGCAGACGTCCTTCTTTGCCTGATTTTGATTTAGACAATGAGGGTCATTGTGGTTGGCGGGCTGATCAGATACTTGCTAGGATTGACGAATGGGCAAGCAAAACTCGACCAGATGTAGTGCTAATTCATCTAGGCACAAATGATCTTGGCAGCGGAGAAACCCCAGAGAGTACAATCGAGGATATACGCGGAATCATTCAAAAGCTTCGATACTATAATCCATATGTAAAAATACTGTTGGCTGAAATTATTCCCTCCTGTGGTAGTCTGGAGCGCAAAGTATTATTTAATGCACAGATCCCAACTCTTGCCAACCAAACCAACACATATCAATCACCTGTTATGGTTGTGGATCAATATAGTGGTTTCAATCTCTCTGATACTTTCGATGGGTGTCATCCTAATGATACTGGTGAATGGAAAATAGCTAACCGTTGGTTAGAGGCTCTCAAAAAGGTGCTTTAGTTCACAAAAAGTCGGCGGGAAGTTACTGAAGCGTGGCTGGGATGGAAGTTATATAACCCGCCAACTTGAACAATTGGTAATTGGTGATTGAGCTTTTTAATTATGTTTGACTCAAATATATAAATACCGTTTGAAATAAACCGACAATAAAACCTAAAATTCCACCTAAGGTAACAATTGCCTGTAATTCATTCTTGACAATTCCCTCAATAGCAGCTTCTAAATCAGCAGGTGATGTTGACTTAACACGGTCAATAATTACCTGATCAATTGATAAAATTGGAATTGCTTGAGCAACTATAGCTTCCAAATCTCTTTCCAAATATCGCTCTAAGATTAATGCTAATTCCAAACTTACAACTTCTAAAGAACTATTAACAACAGCAGAATTGCTCAGGCGATTAACTAATAATACAGCAATATTTTCCCAATTAACCGAGTCACTAAATCCTTGTAAAAATTCACTACCACGTGTTTGCAGGTATTGACGCACGCTATCGCGGGTAGTTTTTCTTAGTTGTCGGACTGTACCTACAGGTAAGTTTTGTAACATTATCTCTTGCAATAATTTTTTAATGCGATCGCGTACTTGTAATTCTTGAATCAACTCCTGCAAACGTTGATTGGTTGCTTCTTTTTCATCTAAACAGTAAGTCCGCAAGCGGGTTAAGCTATTACGTAAACCAAATAAATTTGCTACTACCCAATAAGTACCACTGGTTTTTTCTCGAAAGCTTTCATCTATAGTTTGAATTGTGCGATCGGTCAAAAAATTAATAATCGCTTGTCGGATGACATCTGGTGGTAAGACAACTTCTAATAACCAATCAGCCAGGCGAGAGGCTTGTTCTTCACTTAATTGAAATTCTAGTAACACTTGATCAAAAATTTGATTAATCTGTGCTTCTAAAAAATCTTCCCGTCGTGCCAAAACCTTTAACAGACGAGGTAGCGATTCACCTAACAAATCCCGCAAAATATTTGCCACAATTTTGGCAGTTTTTTGCTCACGATCTGCTTTTACCTGATCAATTGCCATTTGCAGCAACCAGAAAATAGCTGATTGCACACGTTCTGTTTGTAGGAGTCGCCGCGCCAGATTCTGTAATTCTTCTGGTGTCAACAGCGACCTCATGATCGTATCAGAGATATTTTTGGCAAGACGTTCCTGGTTCCGGGGAATAAGTCCAGGTGTAAAGGGAATTCTCCGTCCACCTATGTAAATTGCTCGGTAAGGACGAAATAACATTTTGATGGCTATATCGTTAGTGAAATAGCCAATTACCCCACCCAAGATGGGGGGAGACACATACAGCCAAAGATGAGACCAATCCACAGGATTTCGTATTTGGTAATTGGTATTTGGTAATTGGTATTTGGTAATTAGTAATAGTCTTACCCATTACCCATTACCCATTACCCATTCTCCAATCTAATATCTAAAATTTGGTGACTACCAGCACTCCCATCATATCGTTCGCGATGGGGTAGTGTGTGGCAGTTGCAAAGCCAACTGCAACAGCTGTGTCTACCTGCTTGTCTCCAGAGGGAAAGCGGTCTAAGCTGGGACTAATATAAGCATATTCTTCCTTTAAACCCATTTGCTCAGCAATTGGCACTACAAGATGATCTAGATACCATTGCTGAAAGCTGCGAGCAGTCGAATTTTTGGGACGATGAAAATCTAGAATTGCAGCTTTAGCGCCTTTTTTGAGGACACGGTGTAACTCTTTCAGGCTACGCTGAATATCTGTGACATTTCGTAAACCATAGCCCATCGTAGCAGCGTCAAATTTGTTGTCTTCAAAGGGTAAATTGAGTACGTCTGCTTCTATCCAGGTGATGGGGGGAGTTTGATACTGACTTTGAGAGCGTTCTTTGGCAATTTCTAACTGTGCAGACGAAAAATCTACTCCGTACACCTGTCCACTTTTACCCACACGCCTTGCTAACCGGAAGGCCAAATCACCACTACCGCAACACAAATCCAAACAAGTATCTCCGGCTTTGGCTTCACTCCATTTTACTGTCATTTCTTTCCATATCCGATGTTGTCCCAAGCTTAACCAATCATTGAGTTGGTCATAAATGGGAGCGATACGGTCAAAGATATTGCGAATTTCGTCAGACATTGGTCAAGGGTCAAACAATTTTAGATTTTAGATTTTAGATTTACCCTTTTACCCTGGGAGAAATTATTTGGTCAAGGGTCAATAGTCAAGAGTTGGTGGTTGTTTGTTGATGGTTAGTAGTTAGTAGTTAGTGGTTAGTAGTTGTTTAATACTGACTCCTCACACTCCTCATACCCCTCACACTCCTCATACCTCTCACACTCCTCATACCCCTCATACTCCTCATACCCCTCACACTCCTCATACCCCTCACACTCCTCATACCTCTCACACCTCCCCACCTCCCCTTTCCCCTATCCTGACTCTTGACAATTAAGCACTAGCGGTTTGATGATAACGAGTACAACTGAGTACGGTGGCTACTAGCTGTGCTGATAGATGAATCAGTTTGAGTTCATCTTCTCGTAATGTGCAGGGTTTTTTCCACTGGAGAGACAACACCGCTAAAACTTTACCTGCATAGGTAATTGGGATAATTAAATGCGCTTCTACACCAGAGTCTGTATAGTGTGCTACACCAGCAAGTTTTTCGTCATTGGGGACATTAACTGAGACTTGCATTTGACCAGTGGCGATCGCTTCACTAGTCAATGGGTCACCAGCTAACCAGTTTTCTACAGAACCTTCACTGCTGTAACTGCCTTGAGTAGTCACCAGACTAAGATTTTCGACTAATTGTAAAATACAGCCATCGGCGCTAAAACTTTCACCAAAAGCTGTAGCAATGGGATTTAATATAGCTTCTAAACTAGATGCTTGTTGAGCCACCTGCACTAAAACAGTCAACAGCGCCATTTGAGCATTAGCACGACGCAATTCTTCTGTGCGTTGCTTGAGTAAATCATAGGTTTCTGCTGCTCTTTGTACTACTGCTTTTAATTCTGCTGGATCCCAAGGTTTTGTGATATATTTGTATACCTGACCAGCATTTATTGCTTCTACTAGATCTTCAATATCCGTAAAACCTGTGAGAATAATTCTGACAGTGTTGGGAAACTGAGGTACTGTTTTACTCAGAAATTCAGTTCCCTTCATTTCTGGCATTCGCTGATCGGAGATAATGACTGCTACTTCCCCTTCTGCTGCTAACACTTGCAAAGCGTTCATACCACTATCGGCTTTCAAGACTTGGAAATCTCGGCGGAAGGTACGATACAACAGATCCAGATTATCTGGCTCATCATCAACTACTAAGATTTTCTGCTTTTTTGGCTTTTCCAGAGTCATCAATTGACGACGTATTTTATCAAGTTCGGGAATGGAGTTATTCATAGATAATTCCTTTAACTGTTAATCACTTTGTTATATTCCATACAAAGCCTGATTGAGAATATAAAATCAGCATTTGTAACTGCTATTTGATTAAATTAATCATGAAGCAGCTTTCGGGAGGAAGCATTCTACTTTTGAAGCTACGTGTAATTACGTAATTAGTCTTATCTATGTCTTATAATTGTTATTCAGGATTCATACTTTTACTTACTGTTAGAGGTGTACACAGGAACTAAGAGACTAGTATTCTGGCATACTAACTTTGCAATGTTTCTAGTAAGCAAAGACAGCACTTATTGAAGTACGCTTAGTACTTACTACAAAACTTGGAAACTTTGTGTGACAAACTACTAGTACCCTATATTTAGAGGGAATTGATAACAGTAACCTGTTAACACCATATTTCTTCTATAGAGAAACTACGACATCAGCCTTAAAATAGATACTTGGCATAAAAATTTTAAAATTACGTTGATCAACTTGCCGTGAAACTGCTGAAATATGCAAATCATCACTGATTTAATTTGTGTTCCAGTGGATGACAAGCATGTTTACGAATAAGGATTTTTACGGTTTTTAATTTTTCATTTTTAATTGCTTATGACTGACCAACCACCCCACGCTCAAAATCTCAACAACAACGATCACAATGACATCGCTCAAGAATTGCTAATAAAACTGCGACAAAAACAAGGTTGCTGGGTGGAATGGGGACAAGCTTGTGCTGATCTACAAAAAGCAGGTTACAGTCCACAAGCGATTTTTGAAGCCACAGGTTTTGAGCCAGTGCAACAGAATCAGGTGATTGTCGGCGCACAAGTCTACAACTCTATAGAAAAAGCAGGAGCCTCGCAAGATGTGATCTCTCATTATCAACAGCGCGGTAGCGATATCTTGTACGAGTTACGCTTGCTGACTCAAGAAGAACGAGCCGCCGCCGCTACGCTTACCTTTCAACACAAAATTGATGCTGACGAAGCACGGGAAATAGCTAGAGCAATCAAAGATTTCTCTCGTTTTCGTAATCCTCCAGAGGGCTTTTCTCAGCATCCCGGAGATGCAGTTGCTTATCAATGTTGGAAACTTGCCCGTCAAAATTCAGATTTTCAAACGCGATCGCGTTTAATCGCCAAAGGCTTAAAGTTTGCCCATACGCAAACTGCTAGGCAGCAAATAGAACAGTTACTCACAGATTTTACAGTCGTACCCAAAAAAACAGCACCAATTCTACCCTATTACAGACCACAGTCAGCCGAAGAAACACCTCGTCTTGTACCAGTAGTAGGCGAGTTACCATTAACACCAAAAGACCTGCAAGCAGTTCCCCTAGTAGAAGAAATGGAACCTTTCCGCATCGTTAAGTTTGCTGGAGAACAAGCTTGGGTTCCCTTACCAGGTTGGCAAACAATATTAGGTGCAGAAGATCCTGTGGTGATTTTATGTAATAGCGATCGCCTTCCCAGCCAAACAAAAAGTAACCCAGAACCAGTCATGGTAGTTATTGATCGCGCGCAACGGGAATGGAACTCAGGTAGTTACTTTGTAGTAGACAACTCTGGAGAATTAGATTTTCAATGGTTTGAAACTGCACCAGAAGTACCTCTGTTGGGACGAGTAATAGTGGTTGTTCTACCTAAGAAAATTTTGGATGAGGAACTGACAAAGGATTCTTGGCAGATAGATGAGTAGTTGTTGGGGATTGGGGAGCAGAAAGTGTGAGGAGTGTGGGGAGTGTGAGGAGAATAGCTATCAACTACTAACTACTAACCACTAACAAATAACAAATGACCACCATCAACCACCAACCACCAACCAACAACCAAACTGATCCTCGCTCGCCCTCATCTTCTTTGAGAGAAAGTGCGATTTTAAAAATTCGCAATAGTCTGCGTCCCGGACAGCAACAAATGGCTGATTGGTACTCTGGACCATTGGCTGTCTCTGCGGTTCCTGGTGCTGGTAAATCTACGGGAATGGCGGCGGCGGCGGCGATTGCGATCGCTCGTCAATATCAGCGTTCAAATTCTTCGCGTTCGTCGGAACGCCGACAGTTGGTAGTTGTAACATTTACTCGTTCTGCTGTTGCTAATATCAAAGCGAAAATCCGCAAATACTTGCGTGACGATTTATCTTTACCTCAAACTGGTTTTGCTGTACATACTCTGCATGGTCTGGCTTTGAACATTGCCAGTCGTCATCCAAATTTGTCAGGCTTACAATTAGATAATGTCACATTAATTACACCAACCCAAAGTCACCGTTTCATCCGTACTGCTGTCGAACAATGGATTGCTAGCCATCCAGGACATTATTTTCGCTTACTAGAAGGTATACAATTTGACGGCGAAGAAACAGAAAGATTGCGTCGTCAGTCAGTATTGCGAACAGAAGTATTGCCAGACTTGGCAACAACCGTGATTCATGAGGCTAAAAGTTCGGGAATGTTGCCAGAAGATTTACGACGCTTCAGCGAACAAACTATAGATAATTATGAAATTTTAACTGTTGCTGCCGGATTGTACGAACAGTATCAAAATTTAATGCGATCGCGCGACTTTATTGACTACGACGACATGATTTTAGCTGCACTGCGAGTACTAGAAAATCCTAGCGCCCGTAGAATCGAACAAAACCAAGTGTTTGCGGTTTTTGAAGACGAAGCCCAAGACTCTAGTCCACTACAAACCAAACTACTACAAATTCTGGCCACCGACCCCAACAACCCCGACCAACCCAACTTGATTCGTGTCGGCGATCCCAACCAAGCGATTAACTCCACCTTTACCCCCGCAGACCCAATTTATTTCCGTGAGTTTTGCGAAGACTGCAACCAGAAAAACCGCTTGGCAACAATGGATCAAGCAGGACGCAGCACCAAAATTATCATTGATGCTGCCAATTTCGTCTTGCAGTGGGTCAATAGTGCCTATCAAGCCAAGAGTCAAAATTTCCCTACCCCCTTCCGTCCTCAAACCATTCGCCTTGTTGATCCAGATGATCCGCAAACCGATGCGAATCCTCAACCAGTCGGGCGGGGACTAGAACTGTATACTCCGCGTGATATTCATCACACAGTACAATTACTTTCACAAAGAGTAATTGAGTTGTTTGCTCAAGCACCAAATTCTTTTAGTGCAGCAATATTAGTTAGAGAAAACCGTCAAGGGAAATGGTTGGCAGAGGCACTTGCACCTGTATGTAAAGAGCATCAAATTACACTTTATGATGTGGGAGAACGTGAACGCCATTCCCATGTACCGCAAGAAATTTTAGCATTACTGCAATTTTGCGATCGCCCCCATTCACCCGACTATTTGAAAGCAGCTTTAGAAGTATTTGTAGAACGGCAGTTAATTCCTACTCAAGACCTCAACGCCCCTGCTTCTGTACCTGAAGAATTCTTGTATCCAGGCCCCTTGTCTCCACCCCAACCGGAATCAGTACAAAAAGCCGCGCACTTGTGTCGGAGTTTACTACGCGCCCGGATGGAACTACCTCTGTATCAACTAATTTCCTTCCTGGCTTTAGCATTAAATTACGACCAAGCAGAACTAGCAACTGCTGACAAACTTGCAGAAAGGGTTAATTTGCAAATAGCTAGTCATGCTTCCATGACAAACATGCTGGGTATCCTGAGTGAAATTGTCAGTTCCGAAAGATTTGAACCTGTAGAAACAGAAGATTTAGAAGCTCGTTATACCCGTCGCGGTCAATTAACAATTATCACCATGCATAAAGCCAAAGGGCTGGACTGGGACTACGTATTTATTCCCTTTGTGCATGAAAATTTGATACCCGGTCGCTTCTGGGTTCCTCCCCAAAGCCAATTTTTAGGAGACTTTACCCTATCAGAAGTTGCGCGCGCCCAAATTCGCGCTGCACTTCACAATCAAGGGAGTTTACCAGATGTTACCCAAGCTTGGGAGCAAGCGAAATACCTGAAAACAGCTGAAGAGTATCGTTTGCTTTACGTCGCCATGACACGGGCAAAACGCTTGTTGTGGATGTCTGCTGCTCAAAAAGCGCCTTTTACTTGGAGTAAACCAGAGAATTTGCAAGCTTCAACCCCTTGTCCAGTGTTTTCAGCCTTGAAGCGGCAATTTCCTGAGTGTGTAGTCTAGCTATCTGATTAACTAGTACAGTTACCAAGAGGCAATTTAAATGTATCGTGATTATTGTTGGTGTAACTAGTGCCAACATTTCTTAAGTTAATCCCTCTTATCCGTGTTCATCCGTGTTCATCCGTGTTCGTTTTTTCTCTACTAGACTTAACCGCAAGCCACTATATTTTGGAGAAATCGAACACCGATACACACCGATGCACACAGATAGATGGTGCGTTGGCGTCAATCTGTGTTCTATGAGTGTTTGTTTCTAAAAGCTAAAAGCTTGATTTTTGTTATAATCTCAATCCACGCCAGATGTTAATTGGCAGCTAGAGTTTATACAATAATAGGAAAATCTTTAAATTTTAGTGCTTAAGTGTAATTGCTCATGACCACTTCACGCCGCCATTATCACATAACTACTTTCGGTTGCCAAATGAATAAAGCTGACTCAGAGCGTATGGCTGGCATTTTAGAAGACATGGGCTTTGAGTGGTCAGAAGACCCAAATCAGGCAGATGTAATACTCTATAACACCTGCACTATCCGGGATAATGCAGAGCAAAAAGTATATTCTTATCTAGGCAGGCAAGCAAAGCGCAAGCACGAACAACCGGATTTAACATTAATTGTTGCAGGCTGTGTTGCTCAACAGGAAGGAGAAGCCCTACTGCGCCGAGTACCAGAATTAGATTTAGTCATGGGGCCGCAACATGCTAACCGTCTGCAAGATTTATTGCAACAGGTATTTGATGGCAACCAGGTTGTAGCCACAGAACCAATTCATATTATTGAGGATATTACTAAGCCACGCCGGGATAGTAAGGTTACGGCTTGGGTGAATGTGATTTACGGTTGCAACGAACGCTGCACTTATTGCGTAGTACCGAATGTCCGGGGTGTGGAACAGTCTCGGACACCAGAGGCGATTCGCGCCGAAATGGAGGAACTAGGGCGTCAGGGTTACAAGGAAGTTACACTTTTGGGTCAAAATATTGACGCCTACGGGCGGGATTTACCAGGAGTAACACCGGAAGGTCGTCACCAGCATACATTGACAGATTTGCTGTACTATGTGCATGATGTTCCGGGAGTGGAAAGAATTAGATTTGCTACTAGCCACCCCCGTTATTTTACTGAGCGCTTGATTCGCGCTTGTGCAGAATTGCCGAAGGTATGCGAACACTTCCACATTCCATTTCAATCTGGGGATAACGAAGTATTAAAACGCATGGCACGGGGTTATACCCATGAAAAATATCGCCGGATTATCAACACAATCCGTGAGTATATGCCAGATGCGGCGATTAGTGCTGATGCAATTGTTGGTTTTCCTGGAGAAACAGAAGAACAGTTTGAGAATACACTCAAGTTAGTCGAGGATATTGGTTTTGACCAATTGAATACTGCTGCTTATTCTCCCCGCCCAGGAACACCCGCCGCAGTTTGGGACAATCAACTTAGTGAAGAGGTGAAAAGCGATCGCCTCCAAAGATTAAACCATTTAGTGGCGACAATCGCAGCCGAGCGATCGCAACGTTATATGGGACGCACAGAAGAAGTGCTAGTAGAAGACCAAAACCCTAAAGACAAAACCCAGGTCATGGGACGTACCCGCACTAACCGTCTAACTTTCTTTACTGGTGACATCAACGAACTTAAAGGTAAGTTAGTTAAGGTAAGAATCAGCGAAGTTCGCGCTTTTAGTTTGACGGGTGAACCAGTGGAGGTAAGGGAAGTGGTATCAGTTTGAATTGTCTGATTTTTCTGTGTCATTACTATTTCCCTGCAACCTCATGGAACCAAAAGCATAGCCAACAGCTACTTTGGCAATATCAAAATATGCAGGACGATTTTCTTTATCAAGGATTGCCAAGGACAGCGATCCTGTCACTAAGATGATTAATATTGGTGGAAGCACCCCTACCCAAAGGGTGCTATTTTTTTTGTTTGACATATTTTTCCTCTCCAAAGTGATGATGATTTAGTAATAAATGGTTCTCCCAAGAAGTGTTTTGAAACGCAAAGGGACACAGAGTTTTGGTAAAGGAATTTCGCTATGAATGGAACAAACAAGTCAAATCCTCTTCCGTTCTGCCTTCTTAAATAACCTAACGTAATGATTCAAAGACGACGGTTGTTGCTACTAAACACAATAGAACAATTGCTGCTCGCCAAACCAGTCCTGTAAATAATGGCAAGATCATAATTAGAAGATGTTGTGCGCCGACACTCATTGACATTACATAAGCGATCGCAAAACCAACTAAAGTCAGCAAAAAGTATTTCAGGAATTTGGTAACGAACCTAAATAAAGCACTGTATTGATGTTTTTTCATAGCCATATAATTTCTCTCCTACATGACAAAATTTGGCTAAAAAATAAGACAGGGAAGTATACTAGATACTTTTTCCTGCCTCGTAAAAAATCACAATTTATCAGGGCGAGGTGATCACTTTTGAGCATTTCCTTGTTGTTCCAAGCTGCTAGTCATCACAACTATGCAATTGCTTTGGAGACTTACATCATCTCCGCTTGAGGACTTATATTATCCGTTGGGGGCGGTAATGGGTAACAGGGAAGAAAAATACAGTTTAACAATCACCGATTACCAATTATCAATTACCAAGCTTTATATCGTAAGCAATTAGTCGGATACAATATTACATCTTTATTCAATTGTGTTCTTATTCAGCTTTTTGCCCACTCTCCACCACTTTTTTAAATCTTCATCGCTGATGACATACCGATAATGAGTAGAACCCAAAATCGTGACTGCGATTCGGTCATGTTTAATTTTCTCACTCTGGATTTCAATACGACCAAAACCAGTTTCTTGCCAACTGCCAATGAGAATTACTAGTAGCTGAACCAGTAATTTGTCAACTTCGTTAAGTTCGTTGCTCTCTTTGGGCATAGATTGAACCATTTACTAAGCTTTCGCTGTATTCTTAGTCAAAAGTGGTAAAGGTTATGACTATCCCAAAAGAGACAGATGTTCTACCTGTGTGACTAAGAATTAGACCGAATTACTCGCCTTTTGTGACTCTATGAAAAGTGACTGCGGAAACTATCTGTCGTATTTAGTGACAAGTATTGCACGGCTGATATCTGGATGTCAATAGCTTTTGAGGTAAAATAATGACTATTAGTAACTGCTATACAGCGAATAATAAGTATAAGTGACAGGTGTCACAGATGTTTTTACGATGTAAGCTAATAATCGGTCACTAAAAGCGTATGTAAAGTTGGCAAAATGCCAAACAACATGAACCAACAACAGTTAGATGATGTTTTGAAACAGCTAACACCACGACGACAAGAGGTATTACGTTTAATCTTGGCAGGAGAATCTAATGAAGCGATCGCTGATGCCTTGAATATTAAACCTGTGACAGTGAGAAAATATTTAGAACGGCTCTACCAAACATTTGGTATCAGAAAACGAGTAGAGTTAGTGACTTTGTTTGCAATCCACAAACCAGATTTGATCGGGAATCATCCTCATGTTCAAAAATCACAGGAATTGTCTGTTGAGCAAAGCGACCATTCCCGACCTGAAAGCAAATTAGATTTAGGAGATGCACCCGACACAATTATTTTCTATGGGCGTACAAATGAACTAAATACATTAGAGCAATGGATTATTAGCGATCGCTGTCGTGTAGTTGCCCTTTTGGGTATGGGAGGATTAGGGAAAACAGCTCTTTCTGTGAAGCTGTTGCAGCAGTTGCAGTCGGAATTTGACTACATTATCTGGCGTAGTTTGCGTGAGACTCCGAAGTTGGAAACAATATTGGATGACGTAATCAAGTTTTTCTCAGACCAGCAACTAGTTGATGTTAAAGGTAGTATCAGTGATAAAATTTCACGCTTACTTGATTACCTACGTTCTGCACGTTGCTTGTTGATATTAGATAACTTTGAATCGATTCTCGCTGATGGCGTCCATGCAGATGAATATCGAGAAGGATACGAAGATTACAGTATCTTAATACAGCGTATTGGACAATCATCTCATCAAAGTTGTCTGCTGTTGACTAGTCGCACCAAACCCAAGGAAATTGCTCTTCAGGGTGGGGAAAATTTACCGATCCGTTCCCTATTGTTGCAAGGTCTACAACAGCCAGAAGCCGTGAGAGTTTTGGCAGATAAAGGGCTTTCTGGTTCAGTAGATGAAATGCGCCAACTAGTGGAACTCTACAGTGGTAATCCCTTGGCACTCAAAATCTTATCTACATTTATTAAAGATTTATTTAATGGCAATGTTTCCGAATTTATCGCCCAAGAAATCACCCAATTTGTTGGAATTGAAACTTTATTAGATAACCAGTTTGAGCGGTTAACAGAACTGGAACAAGAAATTATGTACTGGTTAGCAATTAACCGCGAACCAGTCTATGTCAAAGATTTATCTGAAGACATGGTGGAAAAATCCATGTTTTCACAAATCATTGAAAGTCTAGAGAATTTAAAAAGGCGATCGCTCATTGAAACCGTAGACGGCAAATTTACTCTACAAAATGTCGTCATGGAATACATGATTGCGCTATTAGTACGTCAAGTCAGCGAGGAAATTAACTCTGGAGATTGGCAAATATTTAATACCTATCCCCTGATTAAAGCAACCGCTAAAGACTATGTCCGCCATTGTCAAACAGAATTAGTTCTTAAACCTGTAGCCAAAAACATCACCGATGTTGAAAGTAAACTAGTTCATCCCCTGCGGCGTCGAGATCCGAAATTACACAGAAAAGGATATGCAGTCGGCAACATCTTAAACTTACTGCGTTACTTAGACTATAGTTTATCGGGGCTTGATTTATCTGGTTTGAAAGTTTGGCAAGCCTATCTGCGGGGTGCTGATTTACGCGGTGTTAAATTTATTGGTGCTGATTTAGATAAATCTCGCTTTACTGAAGCCTTTGGCACGGTTTTAGCAGTAGCATCTAGTTCTCGCAAATCTCTAATTGCGATGGGCGATACCAAAAGCAAAATTCACCTCAGACATGCAGATGGTCATCAATTTCTTACTCTCGAAGGCCATACAAATTGGGTTCGCTCAGTTTACTTTAGCTTTGATGGTGAAATTTTAGCCAGTGCCAGCGATGACAAAACCTTAATGTTGTGGAACACCACGACAGGTCAGCGTCTCAAAACTCTTACCGGACACAGAGAAAGAGTTTGGTCAGTAGCTTTTAGTCCCAATGGTAAAACTTTAGCCAGTGCGAGTGAAGATCGGACAGTCCGACTGTGGGATATTCACACTGGCGAATGTACCAAAATCTTGGAAAGACACACAAGTTGGGTGCGGTCAGTCGCCTTTAGCCTTGATGGCAGTTTTTTAGCCAGTGGCAGCAGTGACAAAACTGTGATTTTATGGAATGCAAATACTGGCGAATATTTGACAACTCTCAAGGGACACACTGCTAGGGTACGCGCAGTCACCTTCAGTCCAGATAGCAAGACCTTAGCCAGTGGTAGTGATGATTATACAATCAGACTTTGGGATATCCCTAGTGGACAACACTTGAGAACTTTAGAGGGACACACAGGTTGGGTACGTTCAGTCGCCTTTAGTCCTGATGGTAGTATCTTAGCTAGCGCCAGCGAAGACCATCGGATCATTCTCTGGAATACTCGCACTGGTCAGCGTCAACAGACACTATCAGAACATACTGCAAGGGTTTGGTCAGTCACCTTTATTGATGAAAACGTATTGATCAGTAGTAGTGATGACAAAATTGTCAAGCTGTGGGATGTTCATACTGGTCAATGTCTGAAAACTTTGCAAGGACATACTGATTGGGCTTGGTCGATAGTTTTCCATCCTGAAGGTAATATCTTGGTCAGTGGTAATGACGATAAAAGCCTCAAGTTCTGGGACATTGAGACTGGCGAAGCCTACAAATTTCTATCGGGTCATACCAACCGGATACGTACAATTGCCATGAGTCAGGATGGTAGCACGATCGCCAGTGGTAGTGATGACCAAAGTATTAAGTTATGGGATGTGCAAACAGGTCAACTCCTGAAAACATTGGTAGATCACACCGATCGAGTACTCTGTGTTGCTTTTAGTCCCGATGGCGATCGCCTCGTCAGTGGTGGCGATGACAAAGTTTTACGAATTTGGGATATCAACACGGGAGAATACCGCCAAACTCAAGAAAGTCATAAAAATTGGGTCTGGTCAGTTACTTTTAGCCCAGATGGTAGTGCGATCGCCAGCGGTAGCGAAGACCGGACTGTGAAACTCTGGGATGTAAATAGTGGTGAGTGCTTCAAAACTTTGAGAGGACACAATGGTTGGGTGCGATCGGTTCGCTTTAGTCCTGATGGCAAGTTTTTAGCTAGTGGTAGCGAAGATGAAACCGTCAAAATTTGGGATGTAAATACTGGTGAGTGCTGGAAAACCTTGAAGGGACAAACTTGTTGGGTGAGGGCGGTAGCCTTTAGTAGCGATGGTCGTTTCCTCGCTGTTGGTGGTGAAAAACCGATTGTCGAGGTCTGGGATATTAATACTGGTCAAATCCTTACTACGTTTACAGGACATCAGGAACGGATTTGGTCAGTAAACTTCAGTCCGAATTGTAACATTTTAGCTAGCAGCAGTGAAGATGGAACAATTAGACTTTGGAATGTGGAAACGGGCGAACTCCACGAATTATTAAGAGCGCCAAGACTTTACGAAGGCATGGATATTACAGGTGTAGTTAATCTCACCAAAGCCCAAATAAATACTCTCAAAACTCTAGGAGCAACTAAAAACGATGAGTAGAAAGTCTAGACCAGCCTTGATCGGTATTACAACTTATGGTCGTCAAGAAGCATTACCCTTTTCTTTACCTGCTGCTTACCTAGATGCAGTACGAGCAGCAGGCGGTACACCAATTCTATTACCTCCTGGAGAAACTGATCCGGCGATTCTTTTAGAACCTCTCGATGGTCTGATTATTCCCGGTGGTGGAGACATCAACCCCAAGTGTTACAACGGGTCGTACCATCCCAGCATTTATTCGGTAGATTGCGATCGCGATGCTTTTGAACTCAAATTAGCTGAGTTTGCTTTAAAAAATCATCTACCAGTATTAGGTATATGCCGAGGTTTACAGATATTAATAGTGTCTGATGGTGGTAGTTTGATTCCCCATGTACCAGATGTGTACGGTACTTCCGTTTTACATCGTCTTGACCCCGAACCAGGTAAGCGCTTCCCTACTGAACATAAAGTCAAAATTCATAAAGATAGCCGCCTAGCAAATTTTATTCAACAAACTCACATATCCGTAGTTTCTTGGCATCATCAAGCAGTACACAAATTACCTTCTGGTTGGCGTGCTGTGGCTCATGCAGTGGAAGATGGGTTAATTGAAGCCGTAGAACACGAAGATCATCCTTGGGCGATCGGCGTACAATGGCATCCAGAGTTATCTAAAGATGACCCCTACCATCAACGTATTTTTCAAGCTTTTGTAGAAGCCACCCAAAATAAAACTAAAAAAGGTCTAATAGAAAGTATGAATTTCTGTTGATTATGATATAAAATTTTCTCTTTTTAAGATGCTCTTACTGACTATCTCTTAATAACTTTTCTAAACCAAACCAAAACCTATCTAGCCCAGTAGCCATCATCTTTGCACCTTCCATGGTTGGTATTAGTAATTCTGGCGATCGCATCAAAATAAACTTGGTGATTTCTCGCGCTTCCTGGGCATGTCTTTCTTCCACACCTTGGGAAAAACATTCCGCAAAATATGGTTCTTCTTTAATAAGAGGAAAAGAATGAGAAAGACTATTCATTAAAGCCCGCATCCAATCATCTGCAAACATTTCGATTACACACCAAGGCCCTAAAGACTTGGGGTATATATTCTGCACTAAAGAAACGAAATCAGCAGTCATGGGATCGAGTTTTTTTTGCAAATCATCTAAACTACCAAAATCTTCATCTGCAATCAACAATTCTGCTCCCATATTGCTAAAAGCCCGACTTAATTGATAATGATGGGTATCACCATCTTTGAGACTATCATCATCACTAATAATTCTCAGCTTCCGCACCCGTAAAGCTGGACTATCAAGGTGTGGAACACAATAAACCATCACCCTAGTAGCATGGCAAGCTGCTTGATATCTTATATATAAATTTCCTAACAAATTGGGAGAACAGAGTTTTTCTGGTGGGAATTTTGCTAGACAAGCAAAAAAAGAATGTTTGGATGGTAAATGTATTTGATAAATTTCATCTAAAAAGCGATAAAATTTCATTCCTATATCTTGATTTTGCATAAATTATTTTCATTTTAATTTAATACTTCTCATAAAATCCATATGATAACTAATAAGAATTTTTGCTAGTGGAAATTTATAATGATTTAAGAAAATTCTCTTATAATCTTAAAGTCTAGTTGGGAGACAATATTTTTGTTAAACATACCGATCATATAAAGTAAAAAGCACCAAGATGCAGAGTACACAAAGGCAGAGGAATTTGAGAGTTTTTGCGTAGCTTTAGAAGGCGTTGCTGAATTTGGTCATGAATTATGTGTGCATACATTTTTGTAGTTCGATGCCAAATCATTGACCAGACGTAGTAGAGACGTAGCATTGCTACGTCTCTACGTCTGGTCATACCCGTGAATTGTAAATTCATATCCTGATTCAGCAACGCCCTTTAGAAAGCAAAATATATTTCAATTAATTATTTGTCAATTTTATTTCCTTCCTGACTCTGCGCTCTTTTTACCTGGTGCGGTTTAATATCCTCTCAATTTCTATATCAAATAGTAGTTAAGCTTGTGTTACGCTATCTGCATTTGAAGTGTGGAGGTATCTGCAAATGACAAAGTTGCGGGTAGGGTTGTTGTTTGGTGGTTGTTCTGGCGAACATGAAGTATCGATCACCTCAGCAAGGGCGATCGCAAAAGCATTGAGTTCAGGACAAAATACCAGTAAATATGAAATTTTGCCTTTTTACATTCAAAAAGATGGACACTGGTTGGCAGGAGATACACCACAACAAGTCTTAGCATCAGGAAAACCACTGTCATTGCCTAACTCTGAAACTGCAAGTTCCCAATCTCTCAGTCGTTGGGAATTTCCTCCACAAGTTGGGGAAGTCGATGTTTGGTTTCCCATTCTGCATGGCCCTAACGGGGAAGATGGTACAGTGCAGGGTTTACTAACTTTAATGCAAGTGCCCTTTGTGGGTTCTGGAGTGTTAGGTTCAGCACTGGGAATGGATAAAATAGCCATGAAAATGGTTTTTGCCCAAGCTGGATTACCACAAGTTAAATACAAAGCAGTGAACCGTTCCCAAATTTGGTCAAATCCTTGTGTTTTTCCCAAACTTTGTGATGACATTGAATTAACTTTGGGTTATCCCTGTTTCATCAAACCTGCAAATTTAGGTTCATCGGTGGGAATTGCCAAGGTGCGATCGCGTCAAGAATTAGAAGCAGCATTGGATAATGCAGCCAGTTATGATCGCCGCATCATTGTAGAAGCAGCAGTCGTTGCCAGAGAATTAGAATGTGCTGTTTTAGGAAACGATCAACCCAAAGCTTCAGTGGTAGGTGAAATTACCTATAAAAGTGAATTTTACGATTATGAAACTAAATATACAGAAGGTAAAGCAGATTTAGTCATTCCCGCAGCAGTGCCAAATGCAGTTACTCAGCAAATCCAGGAAATGGCCTTACAAGCTTTTGCGGCTGTTGATGCTGCCGGGTTGGCGAGAGTAGACTTTTTCTATGTAGAAGCAACAGGCGAAGTATTGATTAACGAGATTAACACCCTACCGGGCTTTACAGCCACAAGTATGTATCCCCTACTTTGGCAACACAGTGGTGTTTCTTTCCCAGAACTGGTTGATCAATTAATTCAACTAGCTGTTGCAAGGTGCTCTTCTGTGGAAGTAGCAGCATCAGATTAGTGATTTTCTTGGTAATACTTAAGTAGTAAATAATACTAAAAAGTGAGAATAATTCGGTTTGGGTAGTCTTATTCTTTATAAAAAGGCTACTTAAATCCGAAATTCTGTTACGGATACGTGATCGCTGACTCCTCCAGTACAATTATTGACAAGAGGGGTATACATTTGAAAGTAGTCATGGAAAATACTCAAGATGTACAGCAGCCATTGGAGGCAAAAGCACCCGTAACTGAAGCTGTAAAAAGTGGATCTGAACTACAAACAAGCAAAAACTCTCTACTACATCTGTTAGTCCAACACCCTTGGTTACTATTTGTTGGAGCATTACTGGCTTTGCTCAGTACTACTGCTATAGCAGTGTACAGTCTTGGTTACGTAGGAAGTGCAGAGCGTGAAGAACCAGAATTTGTACAACTAGAAGCAGAATCACCGATCAATACAACCCCTCAAACCACCAGAGCGTCCAATAATCCTATTTCCTTACAGATGATAGCAGCGATCGCTCTGAGTTGCGCCAGTGGATGCTTTGTCGTTTTTCTCTTGCTCAACCGTCCGAAACAGCAAAAAGTTCAAAAACATCTTCATCGGCCTCAATTACGCTGGAAACAACGCCGTCAAAAGCCCCAAGAACCACTTCCTACCAATAATTTAGCAGTGTTTGTACCACCAGTACCCGAATCTTCTCAGACACCTCCAGAAGCAAAAAAACCCATAGTTACTGTTTTGCCGCCAGAAGCAGAATTTAATAAAGATGGCAAAGACTCTTTAGCAAGCATGATGGATATTCGTAAACAGACTTCTTTGTCTGCATTGTTGCGTGAGTAAATTCTTAGAATAGTCTTTAAAAAGTAAAAAGAAATGTATAGAGTCCCCATAAACATATTTAGGGGATTTTATAGGGGAGTATTTTATCTTGCAGCAGCTTTTCACTTCGCCAAGAAATGAATTTTAAAAACTCATAGATAGGTAGGTTAGGTTTCACTGTGTTCAACCCAATAAATATAAGAAAAAGTAAACCTTAAATTGTAGTAGCGTGACACAATTAAATTTGTGCATTAATAAACCGCACCAGTCACAAAGAACACAGAGTCCTATGAAATATTAAAGAGGATATTAAAGAGGAAGTTTCAATCATGTTCCTCTATGGAAATTATGTACATTTTCCATAAGATACTAGTGATTTGAACTAAATAATTGCCATTCTGCCAAAATCAAATCCTCAGATCAAAAAATTATATTTACCTACTACAAATACCAACCATTATAGATAGGGGCTATAGCTCATGAAGGGTCATACCACCCACCCTAGATATTAGCTAAAACTGACAAAATTTAGGTAATTATCTAAACGATATAAAATTAACAAATGTCTTTCTTAGCCTTTATATAGATAATCATAAACAGTGTTCAAGACGCTACAAAATTTTGGTAAAATTATAATTTTATGTGAATAATAGGTATTTTTTCAATTTTTTTTGATGAAAAATACTTGCCAATCTGGCAACTCAGCTCCGATTTATTCAGCTAAATTAAATCCAAGATAAACGACTTCAAGGGTGTTGTTATCAGGGTGTACCACAATAGAATATCTCTTATGTGGTATACCTCTATTGAATTATTTAAAGGCAACTTCAAAATATATCTAAATATGATATGTACAAAAATTGCCTATTGAAATAAAAATGGTTTACACAAAATTAAACATTATTATAGAGGGTATTGATGATGATTTATTAGCTGTTAAATGTTGATTTTTCCTAATAACAAGCAACAAAAAATAAATACCCAATTAAATTTGACATTTACCACACCAGGAAATTACATATGTATTGGCGTTGTTGTTCCACACTTAGCCCCCTAAACAAATAACAACGTTTGTGCATATTCCTGTTCTCTTCAGTGGTAAATGTTTGGGTGGGAGTCAAAAGCGACTGGTATGCTGACTCTCACTCTTTTTTTGGAGAGATGGGGTGTGAGGGGGTGTCAACCAACAATTAACTAATAACTAATGTACAGACGCGAGGAACATCGCGTCTGTACCCACCATAAACAACCAACAACCAACTAACAGAATTGTGTATCCTGTAAAAATTCTAGTATTGCTGCATTTAGGACTTTAGAAGCACCAGTGGAAGCATCATGACAGCAATTAGGCAGAATTTCTAACCTAGAATTAGGCAGGTGTTGATGCAATTTTTCTCCATGAGCAGCAGGAAACCAACTATCTTGTTTTCCCCACAATACTAATGTCGGACAGTGGATAGAACTAAGATGATTTTGGATTTTGCTCAACAAATTGGGTTTATTTGCTTTTAGGTTCTCAATTTCCCGTACTGCTATTTGTACCTCTTCGGCTACTTTGGTAAGAGTACCCCTGAGTTCTGTGTATGGATAAGTTATCCAGTAAACATCTTCCTGTGTTAAAACAGATGGATCAAACAGCACCCGACGCCTTTCTATTGCCATTACTTCTCTGACCAATGGAGCTAGTAAATTTGCTAAGGCTAATGTATCTATTGCTTGTATCACTTCTAACGGAATTTGAGCAAGCAGTGACATACCCCAATGGGGAAGACTTTCGGCAAAAATTGGTACATTTACTACTACTAACCGTGCTATTAGTTGCGGATATTCTTGAGCTAGAGCCAGAGCAATTAATCCACCTAAAGATTCTGCCACAATTGCCACAGGCTCATCAGTTAGTGATTGAATAATTCGCTCGAATTCTATAACTTGATGACCACTGTGTTCTCTGCGTAACAATGGTTTTTCGGAAAATCCATACCCTTTGGCATCAAAACAAATTACGCGAAAATGTTTGGATAAAGGCTGAATACTGTGACGCCAATTATAACTCCAGCTACCCATGCCATGTAAAAAAAATATAGGTCTACCAGTACCTATTTCTCCATAAGCAATTTGTACAGGATAACCATGAGCATCAGAAATTGTAATACTTTGTCGCCCTTTGGGAAAAGTAACTTGCCACCAATCTTTCATTCTTTTTGTGAAAACTCATTTAACTACCAGTTAAGGTTCCCCACAGCAGTCTCATTATTATCACAGGCAATGCTACTAATACAATGGCAACAAATAGTAATCCAATTAAAACTGCGAATACAAACCACTTATTGGCACTTTGATTTTGACTAGGAAACCTTAAATATTCTTCTAGAAGTCTGACATTACGCTCATTTGCTGTCCAAGCAAAGTCAAACAAATCTCCTAATACTGGTGCAGTACCCGCCAAACCATCAATGATGATATTAAACACCATTCTCCCTAAGGTTCTTGCTGGCACACCCAGGCGCGCTGATTCTAGGATAATGTAAGCAGAAAGCATGACACCTAAAAAATCACCACCAACGGGTATAAGTCCCAAAATTGGATCTAAACCAATGCCAACACGTGTACCAGGAATAATAATGGCTTTATCTAGCAGGCGGCTAAGCTGACGTAGACGCTTGAGGGTAGGTGCTTTAGCTTCAGGATCAATAGTGGAAAAGCGACGAGATGGCTGAGACATGGAAGCGATCGCGTGTCTGTGATGAAATCCTAAACATTCTACTCCTATGCTGGGAGTTTGCAAGTATTTTTTGCTATAAGTAACAATATTTACAAAAAAATTTGGTAGTCGGTAGTTGGTAATTGGTAATTGGTAATTGGTATTTTTCTTCTCCATTACCCATTACCCATTACCTATTACCCATTACATTATTATGAGTCAAGAATTAACACAGCAGTGGTTAAATGAAATCCAAGCGTTGAAACAGCAAGTGGCACATTTGCAAAAAGAACGGGATGCTGCTTGGGAAAGTGCAGAAAAATGGCGAAAACTCTATAACACTGAAGCAGAACAACGCCGTACAGATGCTCAACTCTCCAAACAGGCGATCGCATCATTGCAAGTACAAATTCAACGTTTACAAGGTATTGAAGCAGCACAACTCAATGATGGTGTAGCGACAGCAGCTATTCAGCAAGAAATAGCCCAAATTCAATCAATAGAGGAATTAAAAGCTAAACTAGTTGCTACCATCAAAGAACGCGATCGCTTACAACAGGCGTTGAAAAATGAACAAGATGAACATGCCCAAACTCGTAAAAGCCTAACTACCGCCTTGGGTGATGCTATTGATAGCCTAACGCGCCAGCGCACACAAACAGGGAAAGAAACAGAGAAGATTTAACTGTTTCGGCGTAAGTTTTCCAATAAAACTCTGATTCTAGATAGAGGCAATTCAGGAATTGCCTCTACAGCCTTTAGTTTGGCAAGTCCTAAAAAAAGAATTGCATAAATACAAACAAGGAATTGAAAATCCCACCTCTTAATTTTAAAAATGGGAGTTAACCCAGTTCTTCCCCAGATGGCGAAAGTTCACCTGCACTGGCACTTTTGAGCGAAGCAGGTAAGGATTGAGAATTGCCAGCGTATGGCTGAGCTAGTTTAGAACGCAACTGACGCATGAGGCTACCCATTTCCAGGGCTGACATAGCATAGTCCCAGCCATGATTACTTTTGATACCAGCCCGTTCTAAAGCTTGTTGCATGGTATCAGTCGTCAAGATGCCAAAAACTACTGGTACACCAGTTTGAAAGGAAGCAGCAGCAATACCTTTTGCCACCTCAGAGGAAACATAATCAAAATGAGGTGTTTGTCCTCGGATGACAGCGCCCATACAAATGATGGCATCGTAGCGTCCAGAAAGAGCAAGTTGGCGCGCTACTACTGGAACTTCAAAACTCCCTGGAACCCAAACATAATCTACTTGCGAACCATGAGGATCAACATCGACACCGTGGCGTTTCAAGCAATCTTGACACCCCTCTAGTAGCTTTGTGGTAACTAGATCATTGAATCGTCCAATTACCAATGCAAACCGCAAAGGTTCTGTCTGCGTAAAAGTTCCCTCGAAAACTGCCATGACCGCCTCTAAATCAACTATACTCTTGCCACTATATACATTTCTTCTGTTAAGACAACAGGAGCAAAGAAGATGGGGGGATGGGGAACTCACCGACTCGTGGAGGGGATTAGGGGGAGTGGGGAGGTGGGAGGAGTGGAGATGTTCTGTTTGTCTTGCTTTTCCCCTGTGTCCCCCGTGTCCTCCTTGTCTCCCTTGTCCTCTGTTTCCTCCTGTTCTCCTTTTCCCCCGTATCCTTTGATTGCTCCTGTTGCCCCTGTTGTTTTTATGCTATTAACTAGTTGTGTGTGGCGGCAGTTGCTTAAACTACGAAAAAGCTCAAGAGTGCAACTAAAATTACTAAGCCAATCCAAGCACCAGAACCAAGCCACAGCAATTTTTTCGACTCATTCCAGTTTTGCGGAGTGGCATAAGCAACAGGAACGCCAATCACCATCGCAAAAGACACAAGTACCAGAGCTAGCAAAGCAATTTGGAATATAATACTCATTTTCCCTTCTCCCAAGACAGCGAAGATTCTTAAAGATAGAATATTTACAGGGTTAAACCAATGTTCTTCCTTATTGTTAAGCTAGCAGAAATTGCAACATTTTAGTCATCTGTCCTTTGTCATTTGTCATTAGTTCAATGACTAACAGAGCATCCCAATTTTTCCAAAACACAAAACGAAGTAGCTCAGATTAAGGCTCTGTGTTCCTTTGCGTTAGCCTCTGCGTTTAAATATGCTCCCATGACCAATGACTAATGACTAAACTATGGATTTAATTCTTTGTCATACAACAGCTGATTTTGATGCCTTGGGGGCGGCGATAGGGCTGACACGTTTGCTCCCAGGTAGCAAGATTGTGTTAACTGGCGGCGCTCACCCACCAGTGCGTGATTTTTTGGCATTATATCGGGATGAATATCAGTTGATTGAACGGCGTTCTGTTAATGGGAAAAAAATTCGTTCTCTGACTGTAGTAGATACTCAATATCGCGATCGCCTGGGTAAAGCAGCAGAATGGTTAGATTTACCCCATATTGAAGAAATCATAGTTTATGACCATCACCTCGAGCAACATGGTGATATCCCCGCAACAAAATTACACATTGCCCCTGTAGGTGCTACCACAACTCTGATAGTGGAAGAATTGCAAAAACAGCAAATTTCCCTATCGACAGCAGAAGCAACGGCTATGGCGCTGGGTATCCATGTTGATACAGGTTCGCTGACCTATGACCACACTACACCACGAGATGCCCTCGCCTTAGCTTGGTTGATGCAGCAAGGAGCAAATTTATCAGTTGTTGCTGAGTATGTAGAACCTGGCTTATCTCCTCAATTACAGCAGCTATTATCAGAAGCACTTGACAAGTTGCAATATTTATGCATAAGAGGTTGTACTATCGCTTGGGTAACACTGGTAACAGATGGTTATGTACCAGGTTTATCGAGTCTAGCCTCCGAATTAATGGAGTTGACAGAAATAGATGCTTTATTGTTAGCGAACAAATATTCTGTCGGCGAGGATGACTCACGCTTAACAGTAATTGGGCGATCGCGAATTCCTGATGTCAACCTCAACCAAATCTTTCAACCATTTGGTGGCGGTGGACATTCGCAAGCAACATCACTAAATCTGCGGGGTGTAAATTGTCAAGAAATACTCAATCAGCTATTGGAAGGATTAAAAGCGCAAATACCCCATCCACCTATAGCACGAGATTTGATGTCATCCCCGGTTCGTACGATTCGCCCGGATACCACAATTGAGGAAGCACAGCGAATTTTATTACGCTACGGACACTCTGGTTTATCTGTAGTCGATGCCCAAGGCCAATTATTAGGTATTATCTCGCGTCGGGATATAGATATTGCTCTGCACCACGGTTTTAGTCATGCACCCGTCAAAGGTTACATGACGATCAACCTGAAAACAATTAGTCCTGATACTACCTTGCCAGAAATTGAGTCATTAATGGTGACTTATGATATCGGAAGATTGCCTGTATTAGAACACGGGCAATTAGTAGGTATAGTCACCCGCACTGATGTGTTGCGGGAGTTGCATCAGCAAAATGATCACGAGAGGAGGAGAGGAAGGGAAGGGGGAAGACAAGAAGAAGAGGATGTTGAGATTCCGACATTGGGAGAATTGCGCGATCGCCTGAATCCCAAACTCTGGGAATTACTCACCAAAGCATCTGCTCAAGCTAAGCAACGGGGTTGGCATTTATATTTAGTAGGGGGAGCAGTACGCGACTTACTTCTGGCTAAAGAAGCATCTGGCAGCTTGTTAATTCAAGATATCGATTTAGTAGTCGATGGGTTTCACAAAGCCGCAGATGTCGGTGCTGGTGTAGAGTTAGCCAAGGCACTCCAGCAACTTTACCCAGCAGCACGGCTAGAGATTCACGGTGCTTTTCAAACTGCTGCTTTACTTTGGCACAAAGATCCAGAATTAGATTCTTTATGGCTAGATATTGCTACTGCTAGAACAGAGTTTTATCCTTACCCAGCTGCAAATCCCGAAGTCGAAGCTAGTTCTATTCGCCAAGATTTGTATCGGCGTGACTTTACCATTAATGCCTTAGCACTGAGACTTACGCCTCCTCGGGCTGGCAAACTTCTGGATTTTTTTGGTGGTTTGCTAGATTTACAAGCAAAGCAAATTCGTGTTTTACACGCCAACAGTTTTATTGAAGATCCTACCCGGATATATCGGGGTGTACGCTTTGCCGTGCGTTTTGGATTTAAAATTGAACCGCAAACAGAAGAATATATCCGTTATGCGATCAACAGTGGTGTTTACGATCGCACTACCAAAGAAAATCATAAAACCCCTGCACTGCAAACCCGCCTGAAAGCAGAAATTAAACACATCCTGGAAGCAACTTATTGGCAAGCTGCTTTAGAGTTACTCGGAGATTTGGGGGCGTTACAGTGTATTCATCCGAGTCTGAAAACACTAGATGAAAAGTTATTGCGGCAATTACGGTTGCTAGAACGCTGTTTACGCAAATTTGATCCTGAACAAATTCTGCTGACTCACTGGCAGATGCGCCTAGAAGCCATGATCGCTTATCTCACCCCAGCATATCGGGCAAAGGTGGCAAAGAATCTGCAATTACAAGAAGATAGCATTGAGCGCTTGCAAAAATTAGCTCAAGCACAAATTGAGATCACAAATGCTCTACCCACTTGTCAGCTTCCTAGCCAAGTGGTGAAGCTACTAAGAGCCTACGATTTACCAATGCTGATTTTAGTGGCTTTACACAGTTCCCGCCCTATTAGAAAGCTCCTGTGGCATTATTTAACAGTTTGGGCGAATATTCGGCCTATTTTAAATGGTAATGATTTAAAGAAACTTGGTTACAAACCGGGGCCACAGTATCGGCAAATGCTCGATGAACTACTGGCTGCAACCTTGGATGGAGAGATTCGCGATCGCACTCAAGCAGAGAAATTTTTGGCACAACACTATCCTCAGTAGTTTATTGGGTTGAAGTTGGTTCCACTGCGTTGTTAGCTTGCGATTCTAAACTGAGTAGCTGTTTGCTTGGTCTGTGCCATAAACTGAAAAAGCAGAAGTGCGCTCGTCAAAATATACCTTCTGCCCTCTGCCACGCCACCTGCTACAACGGAGGGAACCTCCAAGGGCGCAGTGGCTCCTCTGCCCTCTGCCTTCCTTCAAAAATCGTAGCTATATATAACTTAAAGCAGCTTTGCGTTTGCTCTCAGTCTGATAGAATATCTAGGTTGTTTAATCTGATTCCGTCCGTCTTTGAGTCAGTCAATAGACCTTATCAACATCGATACATTAGCCCAAGAACTGGCGACCATCCAGCAAACTGGTTCTAAACGAATCGCCTTATTGGGTTCCCGTCATGTCCCGATTACACATCAAAATCTGATTGAGATGATGACTTACGCCCTGGTTTTATCAGGCAACCAGATCATCACCTCTGGTGCAACGGGTACAAATTCAGCTGCGATCAAGGGAGCAATGCGGGCCGATCCCAAATTGTTAACTGTGATTCTGCCCCAAAGCTTGGAACGCCAACCCTATGAATCCCGCCTGCAACTCGAACAAGTTATGCATTTGGTGGAAAATCCTAGTAACGATCATTTGTCCCTCGCAGAGGCTAGTTACCTGTGCAATAAGGAGATTGTCTCCCGTTGCCAGCAATTAATTTGCTTTGCGTTTCATGACAGTGGTACTCTGTTGCAAACTTGTCAAGAAGCAGAAGAAAATAGAAAATTGGTGACGCTGTTTTACTTCGATTAGTCATTAGTTCTCATGCCAGCGGTACATTCCCTCCAAAACTTATTAGGAGTGAGTTTTGTCAACTGTAAGACTAGTGACTCTTAAGTAATGGCTAAGCGTAAACATGATGGACACATTGTAAGTCAGGAAAACTGTCTTGCAAGTGTCCCTAGGTTGGTTTAGCTGTTAACAAGATAAGCAGCTAATTTAAATTTTGGATCTTAGACTGGGAGTTTAATTTTTTATAAATAACTATTATAAATTTTACTTATGTTGATGCAATTATTGCCATCTCCTGTTTCTGCAATTTTTCTGTATGCGATCGCTGCTGCGGCTGTGCTGATTTATCTACCCTTTATATTGGTAAGCTATGCCCGTGCGCGTGTAGGCTATGATCTATATGCTCCCCGTGCTATGTTTGATAAACTGCCACCCTATGCTCAAAGGGCAACCTGGGCACATCAGAACTCTTTTGAAACATTTATGATATTTGCTGCCGCAGCATTAATGGCATACATCACAGATGTAAATTCTCCCACAGCAGTAAGAGCAGCTATTGCCTTTTTAGTAGCACGATTTTTTTACTCAGTTTTTTATATTTTAAATATTCCCATTTTGCGATCTCTCATGTTTGCTATCGGTTGCCTGAGTACTGCTACGATTTTTGTACTAAGTATAACCAAAGCTACAAGTTAGTTATTTTTTTGTTGTTTGTTGTTTGGAAGAATCATTAACAACGAACCAGTAACTAGCAGCTACCAACTCTTAACAACTAACCATCTACTACTTTTTTCCTATGGCTTCTACATATTCCTTTGATATTGTGAGTGATTTTGACAGACAAGAATTAGTTAATGCTGTCGATCAAACTGCGCGAGACATTAAAAGCCGTTACGACCTCAAAGATACTCAAACTACAATAGAGTTGGGTGAACAAAGCATCGTTGTTAACACTGATAGCGAATTCACCTTAGAATCTGTACACAATATCTTGCGAGAAAAAGCCGCCAAGCGCAACCTTTCTCAAAAAATCTTTGATTTTGGTAAAGTTGAATCAGCTAGTGGCAACCGTGTTCGTCAAGAAATCAAATTGAAAAAAGGCATTAGTCAAGAAATTGCCAAGCAAATTTCTAAGTTAATTCGTGACGAATTTAAGAAGGTGCAAGTCTCAATTCAAGGTGATGCTGTGCGTGTCAGTGCAAAAAGTAAAGACGAGTTGCAAACTGTCATTCAACGTATAAAACAAGAGGACTTTCCTGTAGCTTTGCAATTCACAAATTACCGTTAAATTCGGTGAGTTGTGATTTGTTAGGTGCTACTTGTGAGTTGTTAGTTGTTAGTTATTAGTTGTTAGAGAAACATATCAACAACCAACAACCAACCAAATCTTTATCTACGAGAACCGATAGTTGCTTGAAAAGCAGGGCGTTCAGACAGCCGTTTCATATAGGTAAATACAGCTGGGTAGGAACTCAAGTCTATCTTTAACATAATGGGAATAAAAGATAAAACTGACCCTACAGCAATATCAGCAACAGTAAATTTTCCACCTACCAAAAATAGTTGACGTTGGAGAATTTCGTTGAGGGGAGTCATCAGACGAGGCATTTCTCGCTCACGATTGGTTTCTACAAATATGCCTGTAGCCAAGGTGGAATTAGCAAAAAAAACCCACTGAGTTATTTTTGCTCTTTCTTCTGGTGAGTGCTGGAATTTACCATACTTTTCATCCAGATAAAGTAAAATTGCTCCTGATTCCCAAAGTTGCAAATCACCATCAACAATTGCTGGCACTTTCCCCATTGGGTTAATTGCTAAGTATGCTGGTTGACGATGTTCTCCAGCTTGCATGTCTAGCTTAACAAATTCGTATGGGATTCCCAATTCTTCAAGATACCATTGCACAATTGAGGCACGACTACGAGCGGCACCGTAAAGTTTCAGCATAGATGTATTGTTGGTTGTTGGTTTTTTGTTAGTGGTTAATAGTTAGCGGTTAGTGGTTGGTTGTTGGTGGTTGTTTGTTGCTTGTTAGTTGTTAGTGGCTAATGACTTACTACTCCCTATCACTCCATCTCCCCATTCCCCCTAATCCCCACCAGGGGTCGGTGAGTTCCCCACCTCCATTAAAGAACCTTATGAGTGTGGGAATGCTGTTTGACGTTGTCTTCTTTAGTGACAACTCGAGTTGCGTTCAGTACACGTTTGCGTTCGGTGGAATATTGAAAATCTGTATAGGTAGTGCCAATAGGGACTAAGGATTTTGCCTTTTCCTTGCGCTTGTAGGTGCGTGCAGCTGCAAAAGTGCGTTGCACAAATTCATCACTAAACTGAGCTGTCTCCGGAAAATGGGATGGCTTTTGCAGTGTATCACCATCCACAACAGTTCCTAAAGTTGTGGCACAAGCAAACTTGTAGGAAGTAGGAATTCCTTTGACAAGCGCTTCTAAAGCAGCCGAGGGAATAGGTTCTATAACTTCAACTTGATGAACTTCTCCGTCTTCTTTAATGAAGCACGTGGCTAAACCGATGACTACGTAATCTTCGCTTGTGAGATCAGGTGCATTGGGGTAAGAAACTGCTGTCGCCATAAGAATTTTTTTTCAAAACTATAAGTTCAACCAAGTACAGTCTGAATGGTTTGTTGGCATTCACTCTAGTACTTTATCCCTTTTACCAATTCTTTGAACAACAATTTAACAGCTTTGGCTGCGACTTCAAGGGGCGACAAGCAAGTTAAAGTGCTTGCTGTATAAGCTTCATAACCCTTAAACCTCGCTGATAATATGCCTACTTGTTGCAAATGGAACCGACTAGTTCATTCTCAATAAGCACCTGATGTTTTCAGGGGGTTTATCCCTCCTAAACCTTTAGCTAGTAGCTAGCTTGGTTTAGAGGCGGTTTAGAGGCGATTGTCGCACCTTGAACAAAAAAATAACAAAAGCCCCATCTGTTGTTTAGTAAGCAGAGGGGGCTTTTTGATGATTAAAA
>NZ_AJLL01000044.1 GCF_000317225.1 Fischerella thermalis PCC 7521 | reverse complement strand
GCCGGAGTTGTGGCGATCGCCGCTGACTGGCTGGCGTTGCAACTTAAATTAATCCCTATTAGGGATTGAAACCGAGTTGATGACAGCAATAAATGCGCAAAAAACCAAGTTGCAACTTAAATTAATCCCTATTAGGGATTGAAACCATCTTCATCTGCAAACATGGTCAAAGGTGGCAGATGAGTTGCAACTTAAATTAATCCCTATTAGGGATTGAAACAAACACCGACAACCCCGACCATTGTTGCTGTAAGTGCGACAAGTTGCAACTTAAATTAATCCCTATTAGGGATTGAAACCGATCCAAATACCTATTAGCACCAATATTGCTCT
>NZ_AJLL01000043.1 GCF_000317225.1 Fischerella thermalis PCC 7521 | reverse complement strand
GTTATATACAAAACAAACATAGTTTGTTTAGCTCTTATCTGGCCTTTGTTTTTTGACCTTAGCCTTGGTCTATTTCTTTACTGACGCAGGGTTTTATGTATATAATGGCTTTCAAACTATAAAGTTTTCATGGTTCGGCTGCCCTCGAGCTTCGCTTTGCAGCGCCTTGCTCATTTGGCACTTTCTCATATTAGCTAACCCCCCCCATCTTGTCAACTACTTCTAAAAAAATTTTTTT
>NZ_AJLL01000042.1 GCF_000317225.1 Fischerella thermalis PCC 7521 | reverse complement strand
CCTGGCATCGAGCTATTTTTGCAGGAGGTGTCCCTCCAACTATCGTCGCCGCAGCAGCGTTTCACAACTGAGTTCGGGAAGGGTTCAGAGTGGTTCCACAGCGCCATAGACACCAGGAAAGGCTAATGGGTAATTGGTAATTGGTAATTGGTAAGATGAGTTAGAGGTATTACCAATGAACAAAACCCTGAAGACTGCATAGAATGTTGAAGCGAAACAATGTTAAAGGTGAGGTCAAGCCCTCGGTCTGTTAGTACTCCTCAGCTTCATATGTTGCCACACTTCCACTTAGAGCCTATGAACAGGTGTTCTACCTGTGACCTTACCAGCTTTGTGCTGTGAGAGTACTCATCTTGAGGTGGGCTTCCCACTTAGATGCTTTCAGCGGTTATCCGCTCCGCACATGGCTACCCAGCGTCTACTGTTGGCACAATAACTGGTACACCAGCGGTGCGTCCTTCCCGGTCCTCTCGTACTAAGGAAGGCTCCTCTCAATACTCTTACGCCTGCACCGGATATGGACCGAACTGTCTCACGACGTTCTGAACCCAGCTCACGTACCGCTTTAATGGGCGAACAGCCCAACCCTTGGGACGTACTTCCGCCCCAGGTTGCGATGAGCCGACATCGAGGTGCCAAACCTCCCCGTCGATGTGGACTCTTGGGGGAGATCAGCCTGTTATCCCTAGAGTAACTTTTATCCGTTGAGCGACGGCCATTCCACGCTGCGCCGTCGGATCACTAAGGCCTAGTTTCCTACCTGCTCCACTTGTTGGTGTTGCAGTCAAGCTCCCTTTATGCCTTTACACTCGTCGCACGGTTTCCAAGCGTGCTGAGGGAACCTTTGCGCGCCTCCGTTATCTTTTAGGAGGCGACCGCCCCAGTCAAACTGCCCGCCTGAAACTGTCTCCCGACCGGATGACGGTCGCGGGTTAGAATCCTAGCTGAACTAGAGTGGTATCTCACCGTTGGCTCCGCATCCCCCACAAGGAATGCCTCAGTGCCTCCCACCTATCCTGCGCAAGCTCAGCCCGGACACCATTCCAGGTTACAGTAAAGCTTCATAGGGTCTTTCTGTCCAGGTGCAGGTAGTCCGTATCTTCACAGACAATCCTATTTCGCCGAGTCTCTCTCCGAGACACCATCCAGATCGTTACGCCTTTCGTGCGGGTCGGAACTTACCCGACAAGGAATTTCGCTACCTTAGGACCGTTATAGTTACGGCCGCCGTTCACCGGGGCTTCGGTCGTCAGCTTTAGGGTTGCCCCCTGACCAACTTCCTTAACCTTCCGGCACTGGGCAGGCGTCAGCCCCCATACATGCTCTTACGAGTTTGCGGAGACCTGTGTTTTTGGTAAACAGTCGCCTGGATCTCTTCACTGCGACCCACCTGTTGAGGTGGGCACCCCTTCTTCCGAAGTTACGGGGCCATTTTGCCGAGTTCCTTAGAGAGAGTTATCTCGCGCCCCTTGGTATTCTCAACCTCCCCACCTGTGTCGGTTTCGGGTACGGGTAAAGTATGCTCAACACATTACTAGCTTTTCTTGGCACTCATTTCGACTACTCGGAGTTCGTAAACTCCTCCCAATCCAGTCAGGGTGTAGTCCCCACTCATGCGTCCCTAGCAATGCTCCCATACTTTAGTCAGGGATTGTTGACCCTGTGTCCATCGACTACGCCGTTCGACCTCGCCTTAGGTCCCGACTAACCCAGAGTGGACGAACCTGGCTCTGGAACCCTTGGGGTTTCGGGGCATTGGATTCTCACCAATGTTTGCGCTACTCAAGCCGACATTCTCACTTCTATACAGTCCACACCTGCTTGCCGCTAGTGCTTCTTCCCATATAGAACGCTCCCCTACCGATTACAATGTAATCCCACAGCTTCGGTACATCGCTTAGTCCCATTCATTTTCGGCGCAGGAGCGCTTGACCAGTGAGCTATTACGCACTCTTTCAAGGGTGGCTGCTTCTAGGCAAACCTCCTGGTTGTCTATGCACTCCCACCTCCTTTGCCACTTAGCGATGATTTGGGGACCTTAGCTGGTGGTCTGGGCTGTTTCCCTCTTGACGATGAAGCTTATCCCCCACCGTCTCACTGGCTGTGTCTTCTTCGGGTATTCAGAGTTTATCTCGATTTGGTACCGCTCTCGCAGCCCGCACCGAAATAGTGCTTTACCCCCCGAGTTAATCACAACCGCTGCGCCTCAACACATTTCGGGGAGAACCAGCTAGCTCCTGGTTCGATTGGCATTTCACCCCTAACCACAACTCATCCGCCGATTTTTCAACATCGGTCGGTGCGGACCTCCACTTGGTGTTACCCAAGCTTCATCCTGGTCATGGTTAGATCACCAGGGTTCGGGTCTATAAACACTGATTTGCGCCCTCTTCAGACTCGCTTTCGCTTTGGCTTCGTGCTATCCACTTAACCTACCAGTGCTTATAACTCGCCGGCTCATTCTTCAACAGGCACGCGGTCAGACGTTTAATCGTCCTCCCACTGCTTGTGGGCTTGCGGTTTCATGTTCTTTTTCACTCCCCTTGTTGGGGTTCTTTTCACCTTTCCCTCGCGGTACTGTTTCGCTATCGGTCACACAGGAGTATTTAGCCTTATCTCGTGGTCGAGACTGATTCACATGGAATTTCACGTGCCCCATGCTACTCGGGATTCAGCTGCTATCTTCAAGTTTTCGACTACAAGACTTTCACTTTCTCTGGTGCATCTTTTCAATGCTTCGTCTAACTCTACGATTCGCATCATGCTGTCCCACTACCCCAACAAGCAAGCTTGTTGGTTTAGGCTCTTCCCCGTTCGCTCACCACTACTTGGAGAATCTCGTTTGATTTCTTTTCCTCGGGCTACTAAGATGTTTCAGTTCGCCCGGTTCGCTCTTACCTATCTATATATTCAATAGGCAGTTTTTAGGGTTCCCCCATTCGGACACCTCCGGCTCAATGCTTGCTTCCAACTCCCCGGAGCTTTTCGTTGGTAACCACGTCCTTCTTCGCCTCTGTGTGCCTAGGTATCCTCCGCAAGCCCTTATTAGCTTGACCACTTTTCATTGGTGTCTGGATTTTGTTGATTGTTGAGCTATTTTACTTCGTTGTTAGCTTTTCACTTACAACTTCTCTCACTCAACTCTCAACTACTACCTTTTCGCTTCTCTATGCAGTTTTCAAGGTTCTGGCTGGCTCTTTTCCCAGCAGTCC
>NZ_AJLL01000041.1 GCF_000317225.1 Fischerella thermalis PCC 7521 | reverse complement strand
GAACAGCCAAAAATCTCACATATAACCCACTTGAGGCTTAATTTTAGGCGGGACTATAACTAAAGTTAAGTTCTTAAGAATTTCAATTTTCCCTAAAACCTCATGTTTAAGTCCTTGTGAGGTGATACGTTAGTGCAGATGATCGCACAATAGTGGCCTGCTGTCCAATAGATAAGCTGCTGGCTAACTATCGCTTGTGGACAAACTATGGTGATAGCAAAGCAGCTACAACCTAAATTAATAAGGAATGATGCAACCTTGCGAAGAACTACATCTAGTAAGATGACTACTACCAGCAGAAAAATTTTTCAAAGTGTTGAGTGTTTGAGTCAAGGACAAATCTTATGATATCTTCGCTTGCTGTACTGCCTCCGTTTATTCTGCTAGATCAATTGCTGCAAAGCTGGTTATTAGAAGATATCGGTAGGGGCGATCGCACGACTCAATCTCTATTAAGTCAAGGTAAAATTCAAAGACAGGCTAAGTGGATAGCTAAAACACCTGGCGTGATAGCTGGTTTGCCAATAGCAGCGAGGGTGTTCCAGCTTTTAGATGAAAACATTAGTTTTCAGATACATGCAAATGAAGGTGAATATTGTCAGCAAGGACAAGTAATAACGCAAATGTATGGATCTGTAGATGCATTGTTGATGGGAGAACGAGTAGCACTGAATTTGGCAATGCGCTTGAGTGGAATTGCCACACTGACTCGTCAATATGCAGAAAAAATTGCAGATTTACCGACTAAATTTGTAGATACACGCAAAACGACACCAGGTTTAAGAATTTTAGAAAAATACGCAACTCAAGTAGGAGGAGCAATTAACCACCGCATGGGGCTGGATGATGCGGTCATGATCAAAGATAATCATATTGCAGCAGCCGGAGGAATAGCAGAAGCGATTTCTCGTATTCGGGAAAGGATACCTTATCCATTGACAATTGAGGTAGAGACAGAAACTTTGGAACAGGTACAAGCAGCCATTGATCACAAAGCTGACATTATCATGTTGGACAATATGCCTCTAGATATGATGCGGAAAGCGGTGCAAATGATTCGTTCGGCTGATATGAGAATCAAAATAGAGGCTTCTGGCAACATTACCTTAGAAAGTATTCGTGCTGTGGCAGAAACAGGTGTGGACTATATTTCTAGTAGTGCGCCTGTTACGCAATCGAAGTGGTTAGATTTAAGCATGAAGATTCAATGATGTCATTAGAATAGAAGGTTAATTATTTGTAGTCATGACAGACTAGTTAGTTTAGCTAGGTTCAAAGACCTGTATAAACTAATAATATATTTAAAGTAACTATAACTATTGATGAATTTAAAATCTACCCCTAGATGATTTGATGTAAAAGCGATCGCAAGTAAGCTTGCAAAGCAACATATTATTTTGCTTGCTAGCTTTTATGGTAGATATTTATATTATTGACCTATTGATTATTAGTCTACTGTTATTAATTGTCACTCTAGGTTCAGGTTGGATCGCACGTTTACCTCTTTCTTTTGCCCTCATCTACTTAGTGGTTGGTATTGTGCTGGGACCTTACGGATTTGGACTAATTCAATTACGTCGTGATGGGATATTTAATGCTGAAGTACTAGAACGTATAACTGAATTTGTAGTAATTATTTCTGTTTTTAGTTGCGGTTTAAAAATTGTTCGCCCAATAGGTTGGAAATCTTGGAATCTTACGACACGGTTGATTGCTTTGTTAATGCCAATATCCATTTTTGGGCTAGCCGTTGTAGGTAAGTTGTTATTAGGGATGAATTGGGGAGAAGCAATTTTATTAGGAGCAATTCTTGCACCCACTGATCCGGTTTTAGCTTCAGAAGTTCAGCTAACTGATACACATGATCAAGATGAATTACGTTTTGGCTTAACTTCCGAAGGTGGCTTAAATGATGCTTTAGCCTTTCCCTTTGTTTACTTTGGATTATATGCTTTAAAAGATAGCAACTGGAATAATTGGTTAAAATCTTGGATAAGTATTGATTTATTTTGGGCTATTGCAGCTGGCATAACAATGGGGTTTCTTGTTGCCAAAGCAGTAGTCTGGATTGATAAAAAAGTCCAAAAGCGTCGTCGTCCTGACGAGTTAATGGAAGATTTTATTGCTATTAGTACTATTTTATTGACTTATTCATTAACAGAAATAGTTAATGGTTATGGTTTTCTCGCAGTATTTGTAGCTGGACTGGTTGTACAACGAAGTTACAAGAATTCCGAAAAAACTTTAGCGCAGTTAGAATTCATAGAAAGGCTAGAAAAGCTGCTAGAAGTAGGAACAATGTTATTACTAGGTTCAATATTATTATTCCAGCCGATACTTAATTATGCTACTCAATCTCTGTTGGTGATCGTACTATTATTCTTGATCATCCGACCTTTGGGGGTGTGGCTCAGTACGATTGGTCAAAGTTCATCGTCTGGACACCGCTTTCTACATCCAGGAAGTCGCTGGTTAATTGGTTGGTTTGGGATTCGTGGTGTTGGTTCTTTGTATTATCTCGCTTACGCCTTTGGTAAGGGTTTAGAGGGCGAAGTTGCCGAGAAGATTTCCTGGATTACTTACACTACTATTGTTGTTTCTGTGATAGTTCATGGTGTTAGCGCTACTCCGTTAATGAATATGTATGAACGTCGGATTGCAAGAAGTCAAGCAGTTCATGAATCTTCAACAATTGATGAATTTGAATAATTACAAAACATTACCCAATAATTGGTTCAGTAATCATAATCTCACTGAGTTTTTGGGGTGGAGATGCGGTTAACAAACTCAGCAAGCAAACTAGCCCTTGCAGATGTCCTTTTTCATCGATAACATAGACAGAATCGAATGCATTACCAGTCAGGCGAGCAATTACTGAACTGACATTTTCAGAAGCTTGAGCGAGGGGAACACTTGGACTAAATGGTGAGCAGCAGTTTCAAAAAGCGGAAGCTTAGAAGCTGACATCTGCCTAATAATTCCTTATTTAAATTGCTTTTTGCAAAAATTCAAAAGTAAAGATGGGTTTTGCCCATCTTTCAAGCTAAGTTGCATTCTTTTGCAAAGATGCAATGCATACTGTTTGATTACTAAATTATGGTTATTTCTAAAGTGTACTTAGTTTAGGAAGCTTCTATTCTATAGGTTTAGCCGACTTCATCGGTCTTTCTTCAGCAAGCTCAGCCCTTGCCTCTGCTACGATATCATCCCAAGTATCACCAAGTTCTGCGATCGCTTCCTTGTTCTTTTCATAAAAGAGGATTGCACCTTTAATCATTGTTTTAGTAATTGGTTTACCTACACGAGCAATTACTGGTGCGAATACGGGTAGAAGAAGCAACGCTGCAATACCTGTAACGCCAAGACCTTCGGCTAAATCTCCAATGTCTGGTAAAAGTTTAACTGACATAGTATTTTCACCTCCATTGTTCTGATCACCTTTATTGTATATTCTATGACCCTGTGAGAAAATTTTTCATGAATTTTAAATTTGCCTGCAGCATCCGGTAATCATCGAGATGCTCTTTTGCATTCCTCACAAGTTTCTCAAATTATTTCTCTATATGTGTAGGTGTAGGACAAAAATTTTTGAAAAACTTACCTAGTATCAGTATTAGAGGTTTGTATGTTTAAAAAGATTTTGATAGCATTAGATTGCTCTGAGATGGGTAAACATATTTTTGAACAAGGCTTTGCTTTGGCAAAGATGACAGGAGCTAGTTTATTGCTACTACATGTTTTATCTAGTGAAGAAGAAGGCAGTCCTTATATACCAGTGTCCTCTTTTGACTACTATCCCGGAATGTGGGAGCAAGTCTCGGAGTTTTACCAACAGGAGTGGGACAAGTGGAAAAATAAAGGTGTAGAGATGTTGCAATCATTCTGCGCTCAGGCAAACACAGCCGATGTGAACGCTGAATTTAGACAAGTTCCTGGTACTCCTGGTCGAGTCATTTGTGATTTAGCTGCGAGTTGGGGTGCTGATCTGATTATTATCGGGCGTCGAGGTCACTCTGGTCTAGCAGAACTATTGCTTGGAAGCGTCAGTAATTATGTGCTTCACCATGCTCCTTGTTCAGTTCATGTTGTGCAAATTCCCATTGATGCCAAAGAAACTGAAGTTGTAAAAGAAAGTGCAAGTGCTTCCACCGCCAGGTAATTTTCATAACAATTTTAGTTCTCTGGGAAATTGAGCGATCGCCCTACTTGCGTCTCACGCAGACCAAGCTTCCCGGAAGTCAGCGTATAGTGTCAGCCCACCGTCAATAAACAGTGTTTGTCCTGTGATGTATGCGGCTTCGTCAGATGCTAAAAAAGCTACTGCTGCAGCCATCTCTTCCGAAGTTCCCGCACGACCCATGGGTATGTGACTTTCTACAACTGCTTTCTTTTGGGGGTCATCAGTCCAAGCTTCATTGATAGGGGTGATAGTTGCTCCCGGCGCGATCGCGTTCACTCGGATACCTCGGTTTGCATACTCCAGTGCCAGAGTTTTGGTCATATTTTCCATCCCACCTTTGCTAATGGAGTAACTGACATACATTGGTCGGGGAATAATTTCGTGAACGCTAGAAATATTAATGATGATTCCGGAACGGTTTTGCGAAAGGAAGTATTTGATAGTTTCACGCGCACACAGATAAGCACCCCGCAGATTCACCCCAATCACTCGGTCAAAGTCTTCAGTCTTCACTTCATGAGATGGACATTCGGTTTGAATTGCGGCATTGTTGACCAAAATATCAAGGCTACCCAACTTGTCAACTACGCTGTTGACCATTTTAATAATGTCTTCTTCCTTAGAGACGTCGCCTTGTACTAGAAGTGACTTCACACCGCAATTTTCAATACCCCCACAGGCTTTTTGCATTGCCATTTCTTCTGTATCTTCCGCACCTTCAGGACTTTTGCGGTAATTAATGGCAATATTACAGCCTTCTTGGGCAAGACGAATGGCGATCGCTTGTCCAATACCAGAACTTGCGCCTGTAATCAAAGCATTTTTACCTTTTAATCCTTTCATTAGATTTGACTCCTTGCAAAACTTGCTTTGCTTGTCCACATATTTTTTATTTATTTATGGTTTCTGCTGCTTCCATTTGCCTTCTTGCTTATTGTTATTCGTGGGGAAGGACTTAGAAAATATTTCTCTGGTTAGAAAACGATCGCTTTGATCATATATTCCTTTGAGCGATCGCCTTATTTGAGCAGTGACAAATGCCAGGAATTCCATATATATATCGTCTGTAGCTGAATTTTATAACTTCTATCTAGAGAACTACTTAAAAAACCGCTATTTCTGACTCGTTATCTTTTTGACAAATATGATGTGCGATCGCTATTTTCAAGACAGAAACCCACGGGTAATTGCTCACCACGAGGAGATGAAAATTTAACTCCTTCTACACCCCCCACACCTATTTTCAAGACATACAATCCCTAGAGTTATCCAACGCCCAAAAATTTGTCGAATTACCGCGTAAATTCCTAATCTCCCTCAGATAAGTACACAAGGGTTCAATCAATGTCCCAAGATCATATCTGGATTCTGGGTGCGTATCCGGAAATCAACCAATTACTCTTGTGGGGTAAGGATAGGACTTTTATCTCAAGGATAAATCCAATTGCAAGTAAGCAAGGCAATGTGTGGTGTGAAATAGTCCGCTAGTACTACATGAATATGCTTAATATCGTGGCATCTAGGCATTACACCGAGTTATTATCGACCCACGAAGAACTACGACAGCATCTTCTGCAAGTAGAAGAATTTGCCGCAGTGCAGGAACGCAAACGCAATCATATTGCCCATAATATTCATGATTCTCTTGGACACGCTTTGGCTGTTCTGAATATTCAACTCCAAAGCGCTTTGAAATTTTGGCAAGTTGATCTACATCAAGCTCATCAGTATGTTTTGCAGTCTAAACAACTCGGCTCTTTTGCTATGCAGGAGGTTCGCCGTTCAGTCAATACCTTGCGGGTGGATATACCAAAAGAGCGATCGCCATCTGGAGCGATCGCCTTCCTCGCACGAGAATTTCATCATGCTACAGGCATTTTGCCTACCACTCAATTGAATTTAACTTCTGCGTTACCTCCACAGCAGAGCAAAACAATTTACCGTATCGTCCAAGAAGCACTAACAAATATCTACAAACATGCAGAAGCAACAGCAGTTCATATTCATCTAAGTGCAATTCCAGAGCAAGTGTATCTGACTATAGAAGACAATGGCAAAGGCTTTCAATTAGACGAGCAGTCAATGGGGTTTAGACTCCAGGAAACTCTTTGTGCCTAAGATTCGTTTTCAAACTCCTGCACCTACAACTTCTTGAAGTACCTGGCGGTCGGTAACAGCCCAATCCTTGGGATAGAATGAGTGGTACACTCCAAAGTCCATCACTTGCTGAATGGAATCAAAGACCGGAGTCCATGTCCGCAGCGAAAGACTGTTGATGGCATCAAGTTGACTTTTATCGTATGGTTCAATTCGCATTTCGGTATGAACTCCACTTATATGCGGTACCAGCAATTAAAACAAATCCAAATCAGTTACCGCACCAAGACTGCTAGAAGATACCAACTTGGCATACTTCGCCAACACACCCTTAGTATAACGAGGTGGACGAGGTTGCCAGTTTTGACGACGACGAGCTAATTCTTCATCTGATAGGTGCAGTTGCAATAAACGAGCGTGGGCATCAATGGTGATGGTATCACCTTCTTCTACTAATGCGATCGCGCCACCCACAGCTGCTTCTGGTGCAACATGTCCCACAACCATACCATAAGTACCACCAGAGAATCTGCCATCAGTGATTAATCCCACGGAATCACCCAAACCAGCCCCAATAATTGCTGAGGTGGGAGCCAGCATTTCCCGCATTCCTGGGCCGCCTTTGGGGCCTTCGTAACGAATCACAATCACATCACCAGCATTGATTTTTTTGGCGAGAATAGCGTCTAAGCAAGATTCTTCCGATTCAAAAACTCGTGCTGGTCCAGTAATTTTCGGGACTTTTACACCAGTAATTTTTGCTACTGCTCCTTCTGTGGCTAAATTTCCTTTAAGTACAGCTAAATGTCCTTGATTATACATCGGATTACTCCAAGGACGAATGACGTCTTGGTTAGCTGGCGGTTCTTCTGGCACTTCTGCTAATACTTCTGCAATAGTTTGACCAGAGATCGTTAAGCAATCACCATGTAATAAATCATGTACAAGTAGCATTTTCATGACCTGGGGAATACCACCAGCTTGGTGTAAATCCGTAGCTACATATCTACCACTTGGTTTCAAATCGCATAACACCGGAACCCGGGCGCGGATAGTTTCAAAATCGTCAAGACAAAGTTCAACACCAGCAGCACGGGCAATTGCCAAAAAATGCAACACGGCATTTGTTGAACCTCCCACTGCCATAATCACAGAAATCGCATTTTCAATTGATTTACGAGTAATAATCTGACGGGGTAAAATTTGCTTGCGAATCGCTTCTACTAGAACAAACGCCGATTTTTCTGTACTGTCGGCTTTTTCTTCATCTTCTGCTGCCATTGTCGAAGAATACGGCAAACTCATGCCCATCGCTTCAAAGGCAGAAGACATGGTGTTTGCTGTATACATACCACCGCAGGAACCAGCGCCAGGACAGGCGCGGCGTTCAACTTCCAATAGTTCATTTTCGTCTATTTTGCCAGCGCTGTATTCGCCTACCGCTTCAAAAGAACTGACGACGGTTAAATCACGTCCATTGTAGTGTCCAGGTTTAATCGTACCGCCATAAACAAAAATAGCAGGGATGTTCATCCGGGCGATCGCAATCATTGCTCCTGGCATGTTTTTATCACAACCACCAATTGCCAGCACTCCATCCATACTTTGCCCATTGCAGGCAGTTTCAATCGAATCGGCTATTACTTCTCGCGATACCAAAGAGTATTTCATCCCCTCGGTTCCCATGGAAATACCATCGCTAATGGTAATTGTGCCGAATACTTGTGGCATTCCTCCGGCATTCTTGATGCCATTTTCTGCCCGTTGCGCCAGTTTGTTGATGCCCATATTGCAAGGGGTAATGGTACTGTAACCATTAGCAATGCCAACAATAGCTTTAGTAAAATCCTGATCTTGAAAACCTACAGCACGCAGCATTGCACGGTTAGGCGATCGCTGTACTCCTTGGGTAACAACCTTGCTTCTCCAGTTTTCTGACATTTTGATATTTCCTTAGGACTCCTGAATTATTAGATAGCAGAAATCGGAAAAGTATAAAAATTTTCCTTTCTCTTTATCCATATGTTATGGGAGTATCGTACGTGGATATTTTTCAGATGTCCAATATATATTTTTTGATAATTAAAACTTTTAAAATATTGAAATTATGGAATTACGACACCTGCGCTATTTTATTGCTGTGGCGGAGGAACTACATTTCAGCCGTGCTGCTGAGCGATTACACATAGCGCAACCACCTTTAAGCCAGCAAATTCAACAACTTGAAACGGAGTTAGGGGTAGAGTTATTTCACCGCAAAACTAAGCGACAGGTGCAGTTGACGGAAGCGGGAAGGGTATTTTTACAGGAGGCTTATCGACTTTTAGCACAACTTGAACAGGGGATCGAGTTAACGCGGCGCACGGGTAGGGGTGAAACAGGAGAATTGCGCGTAGGGTTTATTAGTTCTGTCACCTATGATGTGTTACCTGCCATCTTGCAAGCTTTTCGCCAGCAGTTTCCAGGAGTGGAACTGGTATTGCAGGAGTTAACGACAGCAGAACAAGAAAAGGCTTTGCAAAATCATCGTATCCAAGTTGGTTTTGTGCATCTACCTTTAGAAGATGACAGCTTTGCGAGTGAGTGTATTCAGCAGGAAAATCTGGTTGTGGCTTTACCTGCAAATCATCCTTTAGCTAAACAAGAAAAAATTGCAGTGCGATCGCTTGCAGAGGAATTGTTTATTTTATTTCCGCGTCATTTAGGAATGGGACTTTACGACAAAATTATGGCTTTGTGTGAGCAAGGTAATTTCACACCAAAAGTTGCTCAAGAAGCTATTCAAATGCAAACTATTATTGGCTTAGTTTCGGCTGGGATGGGAATTGCTATTGTACCTGCTTCGTTGCAAAATCTCCAGCGTCAGGGAGTTGTGTATCGAGCGATCGCCCAAACAACACCGTTGGTAGAAACAGCTGTGGTGTGGAAAGCAGAAGAAATCACACCTGTACTGCGGCAATTTCTCACTGTTGTTAGAAAAATCACAAGCCGTAAACTAAAGTTCCACCTCAAAACTTAAACTCATTAAACAATGATTTCCATGCCCCCAGATTCCATCAGTGGAATCAATTCAAAATCTGTAGACGCGCCTTCTTCGACTGCAAAGGAGAGTCATCAAAAATCCAAAATTCGATAACTCACGCATGAATTGTGCCATCTGGCATAATCGCACCCTGTAATAAAGTTCCCATCAGATAAGCTCCATACAGATTAGCTTTTTCTAGATTGGCGGCGGTAAAGTCCGCATCCGTTAAGTCTGCCATTTTCAGATGCGCTCCATGCAGTGTAGCTCCTGTGAACTTAGCTTCAAACAAATTTGCTCCATTGAGGTTAGCTTGTGTGAGGTTGGCTCCTGTGAGGTTGGCTCTCACTAGAGATGCTTCTCTCAGGTTTACTCCTGTTAAGTTAGCTTCGCTCAAATCAACTTCACTCAGAGATGCTCCTTGTAAATTCGCTCCACTCAGATTTGCTCCATACAAGTAACCACCAATGAGGTTTACACCTTTGAAATTTCTTTCTCCCGACTGATAACGTCTGAGAAGTTCATCTATATGCATTGCGATCGCTTTAAAAATCCTTTACTTTATATAGTCTGGCTCGCATCACAAAATGTATCAGTTATTTGTGTTACTTAATATTTCTGCTAGACAAAATATGATTGTTTGTTAACAACTTCTTGATGATTCGGTAATGAATAATTGGTGATTGGGTCTTGATATAATGAGCAAGATGAATCAAGTGTATTTATTTTTACATACAATAATTGCAATTTAAGTATATTGACTTAAAAAAGAAGTTAGAATAGTTATATTTTTTTGTCAGAAATTAATTTTAAATCTACGGCAGCTTTACCCAATAAGTCTTTTGGTTTCTTAAACTGTGCTTATAGAAACACGTGGTTGTGTTTAGACAGGGCGTAAGGATAAGATTTAGTAAAAATTTTTACTTTTTATTACTGCATTTTATTACCCGAACCTACACCTGCGATTAAACCAACTAAATCAAAACATCAAGGATGTTTGTATAAAATCGCACTCAAAACAGATGGAGATGACAGCAGTGAAAAATACAGTAAACAGACTTTTAATAGGCGTTTCTATGGTTGCTGGTATGAGTGCGATCGCCACTTCTCCAGCACATGCGGTTGATTTTACTTTTAATAACTCCAACGAAATCAACACCTATACTGGTGGATCAAATGGCGTATTTATCGGTAAAGATACAACAGCAGCTACCAATGCACTGACAGATGGTGATGCTTCTTCTAACGTTGAACTCTGGTATAGTAGCGAAACTCCAACTGCTAACGTTGGTTTTACTGCTACAGAAGGAAACTATAGCGCAACCGTTAGTAGTGTTACAGCGGGTGACTGGAAGGAGTTTGGTTCCCAATGGCTAGATGATCTATTAAATGCCTATCAGCCATTCCAGTCTGTCTGGAATGCGTTTTCAAGCAATACCAAATCAATGATTACAAGTTTTCTTCCTTCATTAGGGATGGGAGATCCTAACATTGGTGGTTTCCAATTCGGTGAAAATGGCGGTGTCCAATTACAATTGGTCGGTCACTTGGATTTGAAGACCAAACTTTTAGACCAAATTAACACTCTTTTAAAATTACCATCAGTGCTGCTTCCACAAGCTCAGCGTACTGATCTCACAAATTTGAAAAACGCCTTAAATGCCTATCAAGGACAAATTGCAGCCAGTGAAATTGCTAAGGTTGTAACTGGCGGTAAAACTTATTACGCTTATAGCTTTAGTGGTGTTGCATCTGGAATTACAGCCTCTGACGATGGCAAATCCTACAATGCTATTTTTAATTGGAGTACACCTGATTACGTTGCTAAAGCGCCTCCGAAATCAGTACCTGAACCTTCTGTCATGCTTGGTTTACTAGGTATTGCTGGTGTTTTTGTGACACAAAGGCAGCTAAAAAAAGCACAGGCATAGTTCAAGCTACTATTCTCACAACAAAGATTTATAACAGGAGCAACTAGCTCCTTTTTTATTTATATCATTCTCCAAGGCTGTTTTAGCTTATCACGCTCCTATTTTTTGCAGCCTCTGCTGCCATTTGTGAGTTTATAGTCTATGCTAGTGGAATCTGCTTAGTACCAGGGTGTAAAAAACTTATGAGCATTGTTAGTGGTTGGTAGTCTTAACTACTGAAAAGAAAGACGGGCGTTGCATAAAATGGGGATGTAGACGCGTAGCGGCTTCCCGCAGGGTAGATGCCAAGAATGCCAAGAATTGAGTTTTTCAATTAAAAGAGAAAATAAAATCATCCCGCAAATGTGCAACGCCGAAAGACGAAGTTGAATAGGAAAGGAAAAGCTTAACTCCAGCCTGTGATGGTTGTTAGCACTAGCATTTAGAACATCCATCATGATGAGTTTTAAAAAAATTAAAAATTACCACATATTTCTCAATTTTTCTTAAACTTTTTGGTGTACATTTAATTGATCTTTTAAGCGAATATCTATTAAGTATTAGAATCATGTAACTACAGTAATTCGTATAGTATTTGTATCTGTTTTATAATTAATTCTTCTATTGTAGATGTGAAATTATTTATTGTGGCAAAATTTATTTACTTTTAACCTACAATTATTAGGTGAAAATGACAGCCCAATTACTTAACATTAAACAGCAGTTATCATCACATAAAGATAAAAAAATATTACTAATAGAAGATAATGACATCAATAGAATGCTGCTTAGTGATTATCTCAGCTACTGTAAGTATGAAGTCCAAAGTTTACCTGAAGGATCACAGTTTCTCTCTACTATAGAAAAATTCAAACCTAATTTAATTTTACTAGACCTCAAACTACCAGATATTGATGGTTATTCTCTGTTAGCAAAAATTCAGCAGCGCTCAGATTTACAATACATACCTATATTTGTGGTTTCAGCCTTTGCTTTTAGAACAGATCAGGAAAAAGCCATGAAATTAGGCGCTCGTCGTTACTTCGTCAAACCTGTAAACTTAACTGAATTGATTCTGGCAATTGAAGAAGAGTTAGCTTGCCAGTGTAGGTAAAATTTATGTTAAAAATGGCTCTCCACTCATTTCTTTGTCTTGCCATAAATTCTTCAAAATTTTGGCTAAGATTTTGTACAGATTTACCAATTTGTGATATTTTTAATTGCACTTGCGTTAGCATAAGCATTGCTGATTGTAATTCGTTAAGCGTTTCAGCAAGAGCACCACGATATTGATTCTCAAACTCGTCTATATTCATTTTTTCTCCT
>NZ_AJLL01000040.1 GCF_000317225.1 Fischerella thermalis PCC 7521 | reverse complement strand
AAAATACAACAAATCAAGAATTAAGGTTAAAAATTCACTACGTCTATGGAGTTATCTCGTTATCGTCTATTGATATGGCTGGAGCAACAAGGAAATAAAGCTTCTCATTACGAGCTTTTTACCTTGTTCAAACAGCATAACTATTTCATTTCGCTGCACTGATTTCCACCTAGAAGTGCATACTTTAGATAATATAAATTCTAGTTTAATTGGAGATTTTAAAAATCCGTTAATTTGCTTAATATTTTGTGAAATAACAGTATATAAAATATTTCATCTGAAAAGTTTTAGATAATTATAACTTTATAAAAAATCTAAAAAAATCAAGTTTTCTATAAAAAATCATAAATCACATCTACCAATAGACTCATATTGCTACAGTACTCAACCGCGAGATACCCGAGTTTTTTTAAAACTCGAGGATCTGGCTTCTCCCAACCCCTCAAAACTGATGTAGTCGAGTAATAGAGTAGAAGTTGAAAACCCTTCTAAAAAGATTTAGTCTAGTAAATAACATCGAAAACTCTAATTTATGGTTGAAAGAAAACAGCAGTATATAAAAATCAAAATCTGCAAATTATCAAATTAATATAAAAATTTTAAGCAATCAAGAAACTTTTTTATAATTGCAAGTCTTATATAAAGATTCAAGTGTTTGAGAGAGTGAGAACTAGCGGTAACGCATCCTCTAGACTAACATAGCTAATTTTGTGAATAAATCTCTTCTTCTATACTCTGTGTTCTCTACGGCTCTGTGGTTTATTGATGCACTATCTTAACGCGTCACGCTAATACTTAAGCTTTACTTTATAAAGTACTGTGAAAAATCAGTTTTTACTTTTACTGTATCTGTCACTACTTACTACTTAACAACTCACTGAAATCCCATGAGAAGTAAAGCATAACATCCACAGCTAAAAATAGTAATTTTACTTAAAATAAATATAGGTAAATTGTAAAGTTACCAATCTCTGGTTGTGACAACATCAGCTCAAACACCACCACTCATCAAAGATCCGCAACGCCTAGAAAATCGTCTAGCCGAAATTCCACAAGAACCAGGAGTTTATTTGATGCGAGACGGAAGCGATCGCATCATATATGTAGGGAAATCACGAAAACTGCGATCGCGTGTTCGTTCCTATTTTCGGGAATCACAAAAACTTACCGAACGTATTGCCACAATGGTAAGGCAGGTGACAGAAATTGAATTTATCGTCACCGATACTGAAGCTGAAGCCTTGGCACTAGAAGCTAACCTGATCAAGCAACACCTGCCATACTTCAACGTACTACTGAAAGACGATAAAAAGTATCCCTACGTTTGCATCACTTGGTCAGAAGACTACCCACGTATTTATATCACCCGCAAGCGCCAACTCAGTAACCAAAAAGATAAATATTATGGTCCTTATACAGATTCTCACTTACTGCGGGAAATTTTGCGCCTCTGCAAACGGATATTTCCCTTGCGTCAACGTCCCCAACCACTATTTAAAGATCGTCCTTGCTTAAATTTTGACTTAGGACGCTGTCCGGGTGTGTGTCAGTCGCTGATTTCCCCAGAAGAATACCGCAAAATTGTGCAAAAAGTGGCGATGGTGTTCCAAGGAAGAAGCAGTGAACTCATCGACATCCTCACAGAACAAATGCACAAGCAAGCAGAATTGTTGAACTTTGAAGCTGCGGCGCGATTTCGTGATCAAATTAACGGCTTAAAGTCTCTGAGTGCGGAGCAAAAAGTATCCTTACCAGATGATACTGTTTCCCGTGATGCGATCGCTCTGGCAGCTGACGCCCAGCACGCCTGCATTCAATTATTCCAAATTCGTGCCGGAAAATTAGTTGGACGTTTAGCTTTCGTCGCAGAAGTACCCACCCTTTCCTCTCCCTCAAAGGAAGGGGGATTGATGGGAGCAATTTTACAACGCGTCTTGGAAGAACACTACCAAACAGCCGAAGCGGTGGAAATTCCCACAGAAATTTTAGTGCAATACGAGTTGCCAGAACCGGATATTTTGGCAGATGTGCTGACACAGCGTAAAGGTAGAAAGGTGACGATTCTAGCTCCCCAACGCCAGACTAAGGCAGAATTAATTGAGATGGTAGAGCGGAATGCTCAATACGAATTGCAAAGAATGCAAAAATTGAGCGATCGCAACCAACAGGCGATGGAAGATTTAGCTGCTATCCTCGACTTACCCGAATTACCCCACCGCATCGAAGGTTACGATATTTCCCATATCCAAGGTTCAAATGCGGTAGCTTCTCAAGTGGTATTTATTGATGGTTTACCTGCAAAACAGCACTACCGTCATTACAAAATTAAAAATCCCACAGTTACTGTTGGACACTCGGATGATTTTGCGAGTTTAGCCGAAGTTATAGGACGTCGCTTTCGCAAGTATGCTGAAGATCCGCAACTACAAAGGACTGGGAATTCAGACTGGCCTGATTTAATCATGATTGATGGGGGCAAAGGTCAGTTATCATCGGTTGTAGCAGTCTTGCAAGAAATGAATTTATTGGAAGACTTGCGTGTAATTAGTTTGGCGAAAAAGCGAGAAGAAATCTTTTTACCGGGAGAGTCTGAACCACTTACTACCGATGCGGAACAACCAGGAGTACAGCTTTTGCGACGGTTGCGAGACGAGGCGCATCGATTTGCTGTTAGTTTTCATCGTCAACAACGCAGTGATAAATTGAAGCGATCGCGTTTAGATGAAATTCCTGGTTTAGGACACCATCGCCAGAAACAACTTTTAGGACATTTTCGTTCTGTTGATTATATTCGGCAAGCTACACCGACACAACTAGCTGAGGTTCCCGGAATCGGTCCACGCTTAGCACAAGAAATCTATGATTATTTTCATCCCTCTTGAGGTGTAGATTCTTAAAAAACCTTCGCCTACTTTGCGTCTAATGCGGTTTATGACTTCATCCCTGTCGCCAAATGTATCAGATGTGCGGTGCGAGCGTCAGCACATATCTCAAATCGGACGTTGCTGTATTTGGTCATCAATTATGTTTGCATAGATTTTTCTGGTTTGATGCCAAATCTTTGACCAGACTTAGCATTGCTACCTCTGGTCTTTTTCGGAGATCATATCTGCGGCTAATGCTAATTCCTTTTTGGTACTAAGTAGGCATCAAGTCTCAGAAGTTGAAGACTAAATTTTGGTCCTGGGCAAGTATTGTCTTGCTTTGTATTTGCTAAAGATTCTTCATGCTCTTTTTCTCATATTTTCGGCAATACCAGCAAATCCAATAAGCAAGGACTGTTGAGAAAATAAGAAATGACGGGTAATTGACAATTGGGTTCCCCAATTGTCCATTACCCATTACTCATTACCCATTACCCATTACTAATCATTAGATTAGCAAACTTGGCAATGATGTTCATCTATATAATCGAAATATTTCCTTAAATTTTCTCATGGAAGTTTAATCACAACTCCCTTCGCAACAAAAAATAGGCGATAGCTAAAAATTAACACTTTGTTACTAGAACTAATAAAATCATGTCTGACTAATTGCTCACCATACAAAACTTGGGCATTGGACATGGTTAAAAAATAACCAATTACCAATTACCAATTACCGACCCCAACGGATAATATTAAGTGTTCAAGCGGATATGATATTAGTGTCAGATAGATAATTCACAGTTAAGCGCGGACTGGCTTAATTATTCAAATTTTTATTTCTCTTCCCTTTATCCAAGTTTTCACTGAGCATATAAGAAATGTCACTACCATAAAGCTATAGTTTTCAATCTATAACACACAGGGATCACTGTATCTATAAGAAGCTAGAAAATAAAAATAACTTTTATATCCAAAGTAGGATGGTTATAGAGTATAAATATTAAGATAATAAAAAAAATATCAAATATCAAACTTTTATAGATTAGCTTGATATTGAGCGCAAAAAGAAAAATTTGATTTTTGTCAAAAATGTAAAACTAAAAAATTAGTGAATTTGATATAGACACAGCTTTTACAAACAACAAAGTTATGAGTATAGCCAGGGGTTTTCAAATGCAGACAGTACAAAAAATTCACTGTCCAAACTGTGGCAGTGAAGGTGAAAGACATTATATTTCGGATAGCCAATTAACGCGGACGCAATGCCAAAACTGCGACTACTTAATGGTATGTTGCACCCTTACAGGGAAAGTAATTGAAGCTTATGCCCCTGGAATTTATGCACGTCGGTAATTAAGTAAGTGGTTGTTGGTTGGTTGTTGTTTGTTGTTTGGAACAAGCAACCATCAACCATCAACTATCAACCACCAACCAAAACTACTCCTTATTTGCCCGTAATTGTCCGCAAGCAGCATCTGCTTCTAAACCACGAGAGTAGCGTACACTAACGGCGATATGATGTTGTTTGAGGACTTTGACAAAGGCTTGAATACGATCGCGATTAGGGCGCTGGTAGTCAACTTCAAAAATCGGGTTGTAGGGGATTAGATTGACATGACTTTGGAATCCCCGCAGTCTTTTTGCTAACTCAGCAGCGTGTTCTGGCAAATCGTTAACACCAGCAAGCAGAATATATTCAAAAGATACTCGCCGCCCTGTGATATCGACATACTCCCGACATTCGGTGAGTAAATCGTCTATTTTGTAGGGACGGGCGCTAGGAATGAGTTTTTCCCGCAGTGTTTGATTAGGTGCGTGTAGACTCACCGCCAAAGTAACTTGCAGTTGATTTTGGGCAAACTGACGGATGCGATCGCGAATTCCCACAGTCGAAACAGTGATGTTACGCTGTCCAATTCCCACATCTTGATTTAGAGATTGGATCGCAGCCAGGACATTATCTGTATTTAGCAAGGGTTCACCCATACCCATAAATACAATATTGCTAACCCGTTGCTGAAAATCTTCTTGAACAGTCAGCACTTGATCAACAATTTCATGACGTGCCAAATTGCGCTTGTAACCACCTTTACCAGTAGCACAGAAATCACACGCCATCGGGCAACCCACTTGCGTAGAAACACAAACCGTCAGACGCTTTTCTGTAGGAATACCGACAGTCTCAATAATAAAGCCATCGGCAAGTTTTAAAAGATACTTAACAGTGCCATCAGGGGCAACCGAACGGTAATGTATAGTAGAACGCCCTATGGGAATTTCTGCAACTTCTGCACGCCATTGTTTAGGGAACACAGAAATATCAGCAAGCGATCGTACTCCCTTGTTATAAATCCAATCATGCAGCTGCTTACCTCGATAACCTGGTTGTCCCTGTTGCTGCACCCAAGCAGTTAACTCCGTTACAGAGGCACCCAGCAACGGAGGAATAGTTATTTTTCGAGTGGGTGACTCAACCTGAGACAAAACAGACGTAGCAGACATAATTAATTACAATTTGACGCTGGCATATCTATGCTATCTCAAGCTGAAAGTTGAAAGTAAGTAACTAGCGTCAAGTAGCGAACTTATAAAGATAAAAACCGAGTTTTGGAGAAATAACTTGAAAAACCCGGTTCATTTAACATCTTGTAGCAATTTCAATTAGCTCAAAATCCCGCTCGAAAATAAATTTTGGGCTAATATCTGAATTTTACTAAAGTAGACTCATCCAATTACTCAGTCATCTTTAGATGACTTTTGCTATTAGCCTTCGATTTGAATCGCAGGCGATTATAGATAATTCTGCAAGTTTTCAGGGGGAAATTTCTTTCAAATGTGGTAGCACATTGAACACAAATCAGCAGATAAGAAAAAACTAGCCAAAAGTTGTACTATTCCAGCCCCACATATAGCCTTTGGCATCGTTAAATTCAATGTAAATGCGATTTTTAGGTACACCAAGCGCCTGATTAATTTCTTGACAAAAATCTTGACTCATCGCTTGGGTTTGCTCTGGTTTCATTGTACCCACACTTTTAATTTCTATGTAGCACACTGGATCTGTATTACCAGCAAATGTCATCGGAATTCCTGATTCAAAAGCTGTCATCACATAAGATTCTGGTTTGCCAGTGTGCTTAGCTAACTTTACTGAGAGATTTTTGAGCATAGCTTCAATTTCTGCTTTTTCAGATGCAGAGACAGAAGTTTGAACTTTGATCAAAGGCATAACACAAATTTTTTAGTTGATTGTTAATTGTTGATTGTTGGTTGTTGATTTTTTCTATAAACCACTAACCACTAACTACTAACCACCATACTGCCAACCAGTGGTTTCCAGTCGTAGCTGTTTACCTTCGCGGTGAACACCAGCAGCTATCACTTCACCCACAAATACAGTGTGATCACCCTTCATCACTGCATCGACAACTTGACACTCAACATATCCCAAAGAATCAGAAATAATCGGACAACCTGTTTCGCCGAGATAAAATTCTACATCTTCAAATTTATTGCCAACGCGACGCATTTGCTTGAAGAACTTTTGTGCCATGTCTTTTTGTCCTTCTTCCAAGAAGCTAATGGCAAATACTCCACTGTTTTTTATCATGTGATGAAAAATCGAATTTTGATTTACACAATTTACAATCAAGGGGGGTTTAAATGAAGCCTGCATTAACCAGCTAGCTGTGAAACCGTTAATTTCTTCTCCATCTTTAACACCACAGATGTAGAGTCCGTGGGGTATTTTCAACAGCATCGTTTTTTTTGCCTGTTCATCAAGCATGAGTTAATCTACCTAATATTTTTCTACATTGCTAAGTGTAACGAACAGGAGGAACTGTAGTACAGTTATTCTTTGGGACGAAATAGATGAGTATGTTCAGGATGATATAGGCGCGATCGCCCGATACTTTCTTTGAGTGCAGGGCTGATTACATAAAGTGTGGTACGAGTCAAGTTTTCTTGATGAGTACAATTAGCCATTTTGTCAAGGCTAACTATCAAAATCTTCTCATCAGCCCAGCCCAGACGATAACAAATAGCCACAGGTGTGTCAGGTGAGTAAT
>NZ_AJLL01000039.1 GCF_000317225.1 Fischerella thermalis PCC 7521 | reverse complement strand
GTTCTAGTAATTTGGTTTGGGCTGCTTCGATATGACGCGCACTGAGATAAAGACACAAACTAGCTTGATGGGAGGCGAGGGAAGCTAATTCTTCCGTTGCAGGAACTTCTGTGCGTCCGCTGATGCGCGTTAGAATGATTGTTTGTACTAAACCAGGAACAGTGAGTTCGACTTTAAGTTTGGCAGCAGCGGCTTGAAAAGCACTAATACCTGGTACAACTTCAAAAGGGATTTCCGCCTCTGCCAAAAGCTGCATTTGTTCGTGAATCGCACTATAGAGGCTGGGATCACCAGAATGAAGACGGACAACAGACTGTTGCGATCGCACCCGTTGTATCATCAGTGGCAGAATCTCTTCTAAAGTCTTGTTCGCAGTTGGAATAATTTCTGCATCTTGGCGACAGAACTGTAAAATTTGTTGAGGCACTAAAGAATCAGCAAATAAAATTACATCAGCAGCCATCAAGATTTTTTGCGCCTTAATAGTCAGTAGTTCCGGATCTCCAGGTCCTGCTCCTACTATATACACACATGATTTTAGTGAATTTAAGTAACTTTTGTTATCCAAGCCACTAGAATTATTACGCATAAAAAAATTAGATAATTAATAAAAAAAATTTTTTTTGAGATTTTCTCAGTATCTTTCCGGATCAACTCTCCCCATCTAGTAGAGATGAATGGTAGATGCACCCTGGTTAAGCCCTAGAGAAAACTCTGGGGCATTTTTTATTTTTAGTCATTGGTCATTTGTCAAAAGTCATTTGTTGTTGTAGACATTTGTTGTTGTAGAGACGTGCCATGACACGTCTCTACATTGGTTAGTGCTTGGTTGTTAACCATCCCCTCCCCACCTCCCCACCTCCCCACCTCCTCAATCTTGGGGAGGCGAAACAACATCTGGTAATGGACGTTTAGCGATGTATAGCCACGCTAAGCCACTCAATCCCAAAATAATGCCAATTAAACTTACCACTTGTGCGATTCGTAATGGCCCAAGCATCAAGCTATCAGTCCGCAAACCTTCAATCCACAGGCGTCCCAGACTGTAGGTTGCCAAGTAAACCATAAATAATGTGCCTGTTTTTAAACGTGGTTTACCCCGCAGTCCTCTGAAAAACAATGTCATCAACAAGGCAAATACCATTAAATTCCACACTGATTCATACAGAAAAGTGGGATGAAAATATTCAAAACTAGCTAATTCTGGTGGACGACGCTCTGGCGGAATATAAAGCTTCCAAGGTAAATTCGTAGGAGCGCCAAAAGCTTCCGAATTGAAAAAATTGCCCCAGCGTCCGATCGCTTGCCCTAAAATCAATGAAGGAGCCACTAGGTCTGTCAGCAGCCAAAAAGAAACCCGCTTGACTTTAGCAAAGATTAAAGCTGCTAGAAGACCTCCCAGAATCGCCCCGTGAATAGCAATACCACCTTGCCAAATTGCGATAATCCGCTCGGGATGCTGGGCATATTCTGGCCACTCAAACAAAACATAATATAGTCTTGCTGCTGGAATTGCCCCAATTACTAGCCAAATTGACAAATCACTCAGTAAGTCTGGATTCACATTACGACGTTTTGCTAGGTATTGCGAAAGAGTCACGCCAATTAAGACTGCTGACGCAATTAACAAACCATACCAACGGATAGTAATCGGCCCTATTTTCACAAAAATCGGGCCAGGAGATGTAAACAGAAACGCCAAGGGCAAGGCGGAAAAATCCAATGCCATGCAGAAGTACCTAAAAAGAATATTTAAAAGTCTTGAGTTTTGAATTGTCAGTGGTGAGTAGATAGTGATTGGTTGGTAGTTCTTTGTTGGTAGTTGGTTGGGATGAACAACAATCAACAAACAACGAACAACTACTAGCTACTAAAGCCACAGCTTAGATTCTAAGTTTTATTAGCTCAATCAGAAAGGAAAAAGTTTGGGTAAAAATCATAGCTGCTGCCACATCACGGTCAGCAATCAAGTTACGATTATCGCAATTATGCACACGTTGGAATAACTCTTTTTTCTTTTTATAGCCACATTGAGGGCAGATTTGGGAGGGAGCAATTTTAAGAGGTACATCAACGAATACCCCACCACATTATCAGCTGCTTGTTGGTAGTTTCCCGGTTGAATATTAGTTCGACCTAATTTCCCGACGATTCGATCTGTTCGTTCGCGATCGCGTGACCCCAGTATAACTTGATGTCTAATCTCAGCAAACAGGAGTGCAAGGCGTACTCCCATTCTGCTAGTGCCTAAAATTCCAATAGTTGACATAATCAAAATCCTTTTTTATCTATCTACTAGTAAGTAGATAAAGCTGCAAAAAAATCAAACTTAATAGTTCATTGCATTCGCTCACATTTTCTGGATGAATTCTTAGGTTGCATCAAGGATCTTTTTATCCTACTAGTAGGTAGACAAAATATCAAAACTAGTTTACAAAGTTTAATATTTTGTCTGGCGCTTGCCTAATTTTCAAACCTTTAGTATGTCCGTAGACGATTATGAGAATTTCTAAAACAAAAAATTACCTCTGTTAATAATTAACTGTGATTAGATATAATCACCTAAACAACTGTGAGGCATCGTTAAATTGTGATTGCCATTTATCCAGGAAGTTTCGACCCCATTACCTTGGGACACCTAGATATCATTCAACGTGGTAGTCGTCTATTTACGAAGGTAATTGTTGCTGTACTACGAAATCCTAATAAAACGCCACTATTCAGCGTCCAAAAAAGGCTAGAACAGATTCGTCACTCTGTTGAGCATTTACCAAATGTAGAAGCTGATGCTTTTGATGGTTTGACTGTTAATTATGCCCAGATGCGGGGAGCTGCTGTTTTACTACGGGGGCTAAGAGCAATTTCAGACTTTGAAATTGAGTTACAAATGGCTCATATCAATAAAACTCTTTCTATGGATATAGAAACTGTTTTTCTGGCAACATCTAATGAGTATAGTTTTTTAAGTAGTAGTGTGGTAAAAGAGATTGCAAGATTTGGTGGCTCCGTTGATCATCTTGTTCCCTCGCACATTGCCCTGGATATTTACCAATGCTACGCCCAAAACCATCCCGTATCGAATCAAGTCAAAACGGAAGCAATTTAGTCCCACAAGAATTGACCGAACAGAGTTCCCATCAAGAATCTACACCAACGGCAAGCATAGATATTCAAATGGAACTCAATCGTTTGGAAGAAATGATCCTCGCTAGCTTTCGCATTCCACTGACGCGGCGCACGTTAGTAGATGAAGAAAAGCTGCTTGATCAGCTTGATTTTATCCGAATGTGTTTGCCGACTGCTTTTGCCGAAGTAGCAGATATGTTGCAACAAAAAGAAGAAATTTTGTTACAGGCAGAAGAGTATGGACAGCAAATAGTAGAAGCCGCACAAGCTAAAAGAGCGCAAATATTGGATGATAACGACATCCTCAGACAGGCAGAACGAGAAGCCGCAGAACTACGGCGACAAGTGCAACAGCAATGTGAAGCAATGTTACAAGATACTCTCGAAGAAATTGACCGTAAACGCCGCCAGTGCCAGCAAGAATTAGAGGAAATGCGACAAGCAGCGATCGCAGAAGCAGAAGCGATCGAACAAGGTGCAGATGAATATGCTGATAGCGTTCTCGAAAGTATCGAAGAACAACTTCACGACATGTTGCAAATAGTTCACAACGGCAGACAGCAGTTGCAACCAAACTTGCCACCACCACGAAATTCTCAATTTCCGAAAAATGGGTAATGAAGGAGGCAAAAGGCAGAAGCCAGAGGGCACCCTTCATCCTTAAAATATTCGATGTTGTAGACTAGGCATTTGACGGCGGACTTGTTCTAGCCGTGATGGGTTAATTTCTGCGATCGCAACTCCTGGTTTTTCTCCAGCATCAGCTAAGATTACTCCCCAGGGATCGATAATCATTGCATGGCCGTGGGTTTGACGGCGGTTATAATTGAGTCCCGTTTGGGCTGGGGCGATGATATAACTGGTATTTTCAATTGCACGGGCTTGCAGCAGCACCTGCCAATGATCTTTGCCTGTGAAAGCAGTAAAAGCCGCAGGCACAAAAATCACATCCACTCCCTTGGATGACATATGGCGATAAAGTTCAGGAAAACGAACATCGTAACAAACAGACAGTCCGATATTACCTAGTAATTCATCAGCATAAACTGAAGGTAATTCTGTGCCAGCCATCACTGTGCTGGATTCTCTATAAGTATTACCATCAGGAACATTAACATCAAATAAGTGTACCTTGCGGTAACGCGACAATTCTTGTCCATTAGGATCAACAAGTAAAGCAGTGTTATAAACTTTACCTGTGCCTTCTACAGGAATGGGAAAGCCACCACCCAAAATGGTAATTTGATAACGTTGGGCCATCGTTTGCAAAAATGCTTCTGTTTTATATGCGATCGCCTCAGCTTGAGCAAGTTTGTCCTTATCTTCTCCCATATAAGGAAAATTTTCTGGCAAACCCACCAATTCAGCGCCCTGACGCACAGCTAAATCAATTAATTCCTCTGCCTGTGCCAAATTTTTTTCTAGTTCAGGCACACTTGTCATTTGAATAGCAGCAGCTAAATAACATTTCATAGATTTAACAACAATTTAATAGTTAATAGTTAATAGTCAAGCGTCAAGAGTCAACAGTCAAGAGTTTGTTAGTTGTTAGTTGTTTACCACTTCTCACACCCCTGATACTCCTCACACCTCCCCATCTCCCCTAATCCCCACCTCCTCTTCCCCTAGATGCTTGGAAAAAAACTTAAATTCAGGTTAGGTTGTTATAAAATTTTGATAATTTCTGTCTACTGTGGATGCCTCTGTTCTAATTAAAACTTTTGTGGCTGTTTTTGTGCTTGCTGATGCGATCGGCAATGTACCAGTAGTTTTGGTTCTTACTAAAGGTATGGAACCAGAACAAAGAAATAAGGTAATAGATAAAGCTATTTTGGTAGCAATAGCAGTACTCTTAATCTTTGCTTTTGGTGGTCAATTGATTTTGAGTTACTTAGATATCAGCATGGGGTCGTTAAGAGTAGCTGGGGGACTACTACTATTGTTAATTTCTTTACAAATGCTCCAAGGCGACTTAGATACTCCAGTGATCGACAAAGAGCGTGATGTAGCAATTACTCCTTTGGCTTTACCCCTACTAGCAGGGCCTGGTACACTTACTACCGTAATGTTACTGATGTCAGAGTCTCCCAATCCGCATATTAGTGTGATTGTTGGAATTATCGCAGCAATGCTCGTCAGTTGGTTAATTTTGCGACAGGCAAATTTTATCGATCAATGGTTTGGTGCTGAAGGAGAAGTAATTGTCACTCAGCTTTTAGGCTTTTTACTGGCAGCCTTAGCAGTAGAAATTGGTAGTACAGGGATAAGGGAGTTATTTTTGAGTTAAGTGTTGAGTAGCGATCGCCCTGTTGCTAACTGGAAGCACTAGTATAAAACCGTAATGCAAATTGCCAAAACTTATTGGCAACAAAAAATAGCAGCAAAGCCAGCACTCCCGCACCAAGCATCCAAGAAATTTCGCTGCGCCCTAGCATAGCTTCTGCTGGTACTGTAGTTAAAAATGCCACAGGTACTACAAAAGTGAAGAAAAAGCGATAAGCAGCCGGATAAGCTACCATTGGATACCTACCAGCTTCCAACAAACCGCGCAGTACCTCAGTAACATTATAAATTTTGACAAACCAGATACTGGTAGCTCCCAGCATAAACCAGAGGCTGTAAAGTATGACTAAGCCAAAACCCAACGGCACAGTACTTAAGAGGTAGTCATCTATTCCCAAATTCAACTTTCTACCTGCATAGACAAGCAATATAGAACCAAAAACCAAATCTGGGAGTCCCCAAGGTGAAAGAGTGTGGGTAGAAAGCCAAAATTGACTGGGGATTGGCTTTAATAAAACAAAGTCGAGGGTTCCTTCTTGGACATGACGGACAATGCGATTGAGGTTAGGGGCCAGAAAAGTTGCCGAAAAGCCTTGCAACAGAGTGAAAATTCCCAGCACAAGCAAAGCTGCTTCCCACGACCAGCCAGCAAAGGTGTAGCCTTGTCCGTAAAATAAGAATAGCCCGAATAAGCTGCCTGCTAAATTGCCCAGGCTGCTGAGGGCAGCTAAAAGGAAGTTAACACGATACTCCATCTCAGCTGCGATCGCTGTACTCCAAAATATTCCTAGTAATTTTAGGTATTTTGACATTACTTATACCTGTATTTATTACCTATCAATTGGTTTAATTGTTATTGTTTTGCTAGTAGTCTAGCAGCCTAACTTGCTGGGTGAATTAACTTCTCAACTCCTCTTTTTCTCTTGATCTTGGCGCACTTGGCATCTTGGCGGTTTATTTCTCTACTCCATAAAGTTTCCTTGCTAGACCACTAGTTACATAATTTGCTCAAAGAAAATAGAGCCAGGCTATGACTTTTCCCCAGAAGCGATCGCTACAGCTAAAACAGAAGCCCAAAATCTTGGTTTAACCAACGTTCAGTTTCAGGTAAAGGACGCCGCCACCATAGACGAAATCGCCAAATCCTACCCTTGATAAGCTACCGTGCATACACAAGGGGGTATCACCTCCAAACGTAGAGACGTGTCATGGCACGTCTCTACAAACTAATTTTTGGGCAAAAGAGAGGTCAAACCCACCATTTGCAGCTGCAAGATCAAGGGAGAGTGCGCTGTCTTTGGGGTTTTTTAAACTGGATAACAGTTAAAAGGCACTCCATTCAGTACCAATTTGTGGCAGAAAGACACCATTAGCAGTTGTGCCATTCATAAACCAAACTGCAACTTCACCGGTTTCACCATTGCGCCAGAAAACATCTGTCTTGCCATCACCATCATAGTCGCCGATGTTCGGTTGCCAAGATGCACCAGTCGCAGGTAAGAAAGCCGCAGTCCCGATTGATGTGCCATCCATTAACCAAGCAGTGTTTTCACCTGTCGTTTGATTGTGCCAGAAGACATCTGTCTTGCCATCACCATTGAAGTCACCAATATAGGATTTCCAAGCAGAGTCCTGTTTCGATAAATTACCCTCACTGATGAAGATACCGCTCATCAGCCAAACTTTATTTTCCCCTGTTTCGTAGTTACGCCAGAGGATATCACTGTTGCCATCGTTGTTGAAATCACCAACGTTAGCCTCCCAGTTACCTTCCAGTTTGCTCAGAGCATATTCTGATGTATTGATGCCATCCATGAACCAGACTTTATTTTCACCAGTGATGTTGTTGCGCCAAAAGATATCGTTTTTGCCGTCAGCATTAAAATCAACCACACTAGAAGTCCAAGTTGTGTCAGTGGTGGGTAAAAAAGCAGCAGTTGTGACATTTGTACCATCCATCAACCAGGTAGCATTTTCTCCAGTTTGAGTATTACGCCATAAAACGTCACTCTTACCATCACCGTTGAAATCTGCAATGTTATAAGTCCAGACTGGGTTGATTGTTTGTACACTAGCTTGAGCAGCAATGTTTGTGCCATCCATCAGCCAAATCACATTTTCACCGCTGTTTTTATTGCGCCAAAAGATATCTGTTTTGCCATCGCGGTTAAAATCGGCATAACTAAAGTCCCAAGAAGCATCTACTGTAGTTACAGTAGATGCTCTAGGGTTGCTGCCATCCATCAGCCAAATAGCAGTTTCACCAGTTTGAGAGTTACGCCAGAATTTGTCAGCTTTGCCATCTCCATTGAAATCTGCAACAATGGCTGCATTGCTAAATCTAGGATTAGGATTAGGATTTTTTGCTGCTATTGAAGACTGGTTTTCATCATTTGAGCTTGAAGAATGCCCCAGCTTAAAACTAAGATTGGGAACGGTATTGTCATCAAAAAGATTTGTGGAAGTATATTTTGATGTACTAGTTTCTATAGACAAATCCAAGGAAGAATTAGAGTTAGGCATAATGTTGGTTTCTAGTTAGCACAAGGAGAAAGAGCCTAATTCTGAATTGAGAATTAGGAATTGATAATTGAGAATGCACAATTGTTCATAAGATTTTTACCTGTTTTTAATGTTTTTTTTGTTAAAAACAAACATCTAATACTTTGGCTAATGTTGTTTGTGATTAACATTTTTATGAGTAATAAAAATATTGAATTTTATATAAAAACAGTAATTTTTGATGAATGTCTACCTATAAACATTCACCAAAAAAAGACGAATAATGAATATGGACAATTTCACGTTTTCGCGTGTTCAACTGATTGTCATAATAACGGGTGGTAGATGCCTTTGTAATTGCACAAAATTGCGATCGCTCTAGTAGTTACTAGTCAGAACTAAAGTCCTGAAATGTTCAACTACTAAAGTGTTTACTCAAAACTTTTAGATAGTAAGTGAAGATACTTTTACGAACAATCTCCACAATAATGACCCGCTATGTATGAAAATCTTTAGGCAGTGTGGATTTTATTTCGGCGCTTACTGTCAACGAGCAGATATCAGTTACCAGTTAACTGAATTAAAAGGTATACCATTCTTTGCCAAGGGTAGGTAGAGCTGTAGGAGCAGAGTCAGTACCGGTTACAACCACAACGGCGTTTTCACCTGTTTCGTAATTCCGCCAGAAGATGTCGGTTCGACCATCACCGTTGGTATCACTGATACTGGGAACCCAAGCTCCACTCGGTGCATCGGCAGCAACTGTGGTGAGAACATTACTACCATCCATGATCCATATCTGGTTCTTGCCAGTTTCCTGGTTGTACCACAAGATATCGGTCTTACCATTACCGTCAAAATCACCAATTAATGGTTTCCAGCTAGAACCTGCGAGCGTAGGTAGAGCAGCATCAGCAGCAACGGTTGTACCGTTCATTAACCAAACTTTGTTCTCACCTGTGGCTGTATTGCGCCAGAGAATGTCGGTTTGGTAATTGAGATCAAAATCACCCAAGGTAGCTTCCCATTCAGTACCTAGTGTTGGCAAGGATGCACCAGTGGCGTTTGTACCATCCATTGTCCAGACAGCGTTTTCACCTGTGGCTTTGTTGCGCCAGAAGATATCTGTCTTACCGTCGCTGTTGAGATCAACAATGTTGGCTGTCCAATTAGTATCAACAGTCTGGAGAAAAGACGGAGTGGTAACTTGTGTACTATCCATTAACCAAGCGGCGTTCTCACCGGTTGTTGTGTTCCGCCAGAGGATATCAGTTTTGCGATCGCCATTGAAATCTGCAATCACTGGTGTCCAATCTGGACTTAGTGTTGCCAAGGACGCTTCAGAGACAACAGCTGTACCATCCATCAGCCAAATCTGGTTTTCACCTGTGGCTTTGTTGAACCAGAGTAAGTCTGTCTTGTCATCACCATTGAAATCGCCAATTTTAACATCCCACTCTGTACCCATTGTCTTGACAAAATCCGCAGAGGCGACATTTGTCCCATCCATTAACCAAATGGCATTTTCGCCAGTTTGAGAGTTACGCCAGAACTTGTCGTTTTTACCATCACCGTTGAAATCCGATATAATTGCCGCACTCGTGAATACAGGATTAGGATTCTGTAGATTCGGAAGATCAAGCTGAGAGTTTGCATCTGAAGAACTCCTATAGCTTGAGTAAGTCTCTATTTCTAATTGACTTTTGCTTGTGTATTTGTCTGTTGAGATTGGAGCGCTACTAGAAGTAGAAATCTGATCGGACATGGCGTGTGTTTGAGACAAGTGGTCATAAACCTTTTAACTCTTTTTTTCTCTTTGATTCAAGTGTTAGTTAATAACATATTTGGCTTCTTAATATTTTCTTAACATATGTCATATTTTGCTTAAAAGAAAAGCTTTTGCTAGCTATTTTTTGAAAAAAATAGGTTCAGAGTAATAACTTTTTTTCAGATATCAGTGCTAATTATAAAAAATTGTTAACTAAACAAAAATCTACAATTTATCAACTGTTTTTTTATGGAATTTAATAGTTAAAGAATAAACACTGAGTATTTGTAATTTTAATACACGTAATGACATATTTAATTGTTAATTAGAAGTTTTCCATTTTGTTGCTGGTAATTCTACTAGGTAGTATGTAACAGTAGCTAGTATAACTGACAAAAACAGTGTTGCTACTAGTCTGTGATGAAAAGCTTCAAGGGGAAGATTTGATGTAAATATTGAATAAATTTTCTCTAAAATTGGCATATGCCAAATGTAAACACCATAAGATAAATTTCCAAATAGTTCTAATACCCGGAGAGGATTTTTCAGAACAGAAGCAAATGATATTTTTTCATTTTTACTAGAAATATGATAATTATCTGATTCAAAAGAAAAATAAAAAAAGATGTAATTACTGCGGTTAATGGCTGAAAAATAAATATAGTTGTGATTGTTCTCCAGCCACCAGGACGATTAGTTAATCCCCATAATTCTTGATGATATAAGTGATGGGCAGTGAATAGATAAAGTAAAATCATCAAGATTATAGATAAATATTTTTTATTCCAAAATACTTTGTGATGAAATCTAGATTCTATATTATGAGATATTGGTTTTTGATATTTAATCAATGCATTGACTAAAAAACCACATAAAAATATATCAATATTGTTAAATATGGGAGTATACCAATATTTAAAAGCATATTCCATTTGATGATTGATTTGATGGAAGAAGCTAAGCCAAGATAAGGTTTTGCTGAAAAATACTATTAATATAATTAAAATTGCTGTTGCAATTACATACTTTTGATTGAAAATTAAAGATTTGCTCAAATTATAAATAAAAGGGATAATTATATAAAATTGTACTTCTGTAGATAGAGACCAAAACACATCATTAAATGCTACAGATTGAGATGCAATATAAGGATTAAATGTGAAAGTACAAATCCGCAGTAGATATCCCCAATTCTCGAATTTTAGAACATCAGGATAAACAAATATAGATAAAATCAAAACAGCAAAATAATAAAGAGGTAAAATTCTGATAGAACGATTACGCCAAAAATTAATGACTCCTGTGACATCACTGCTATAACGCTCAGTAAAAAAGGCTTTTCCCATTAAATAGCCAGACAAACAAAAGAAAATCCAAACAGCTACTGCACCATGACTAAATAAGATCCAACTGAAATCATAATTTTGATAAATAAGTGCATTTCGAGGCGGCGCGCAATGGATAATTACTACCATCAAACAAGCAAAACCGCGCAGAGCCAATAGGACATCTAATCGATTCTGATTTTGAATGACCTGTGGCAAATGCGAGTAATTTATTGATTTTTCCATTGATATTTTTAAATCAGTGAACAGTTAAAAGTGAACCATTTAATTTGATAATAGCTTGGAACGTGTACTTTTTATCCAGGCTGCGTCTGGCGATTGTGGTTGTAGTTAACTAGTATTAACTTTAGACAAAATTAGATAAGTTCTTTATAGCAGAATCATGCAGACAGAATATAAACAGCGTCGGGAAGCTTTAATGGCCAAGATTGGTAATGGTACTGCCATCTTTCGCAGTGCGCCAACAGCAGTTATGCACAACGATGTCGAATATAACTTTCGTCAAGATAGCGATTTCTTTTACCTGACTGGGTTTAACGAACCGCAAGCAGTAGCAATTTTAGCACCCCATCATCCAGAACATCGATTTGTGTTGTTTGTGCAACCCAAGGATAGGGAACAGGAAATTTGGAGTGGTTATCGCTGTGGGGTAGAAGCAGCCAAGGAAATATACGGCGCGGATGAAGCTTACCCAATTGCAGAATTAGATGAAAAATTACCGCAGTATCTTGAAAAAGCCGATCGCATTTATTATCGCTTAGGACGCGATCGCGCTTTTAACGATAAAATCCTCAATCATTGGCAACGCTTAATGCGGACTTATCCGAAGCGGGGTACAGGACCAATTGCGATCGAAGATACTAGTCCAATCCTCCACAGTATGCGTTTGATTAAAAGTCAAGCAGAATTGGAGTTGATGCGTAAAGCTGCTGACATTGCAGTAGAAGCACATAACCACGCCATGCAATTTACTGCACCAGGACTTTATGAGTACGAAGTGCAAGCAGAAATTGAACACATCTTCCGCAAGCGAGGCGCAATGGGGCCAGCTTATCCTTCGATTGTTGCTTCTGGCGTCAATGCTTGTGTACTGCATTATGTAGAGAATAATCGGCAGATGCAGGATAAGGAGTTACTGCTGATTGATGCTGGCTGTGCCTACGCATATTACAACTCAGATATTACCAGGACATTTCCTGTGGGAGGTAAATTTACCCCAGAACAAAAAATCTTGTATGAGATTGTTTTGGCAGCCCAAAAACAAGCGATCGCTCAAGTGCAACCAGGTAATCCTTATAATCTATTTCATGATACCGCTGTCCGTGTTCTCACAGAAGGTTTAGTAGAAATCGGCATCCTCAAAGGCGAAATCGACAAATTAATAGAGGAAGAAAAATACAAACCTTTTTACATGCACCGCACTGGCCATTGGTTAGGCTTAGATGTGCATGATGTAGGAGTTTACCAGCATGGCGACAACCCGCAAATTCTGCAACCAGGTCAAGTGGTGACAGTGGAACCAGGACTCTATATAGTCCCAGATACTAAGCCAGCGGAAGACCAACCAGAAATAGATCAACGTTGGGTTGGTATTGGCATTCGGATTGAGGACGATGTCTTGGTGACTCCGACGGGAAATGAAGTTTTGACTGCTGGCGTACCCAAAGAAGTTGAAGACTTAGAGAGTTAAAACTCTAGTCACCAACGGGTAATTTATATCTGTAACCATCGGTGTAAATATGACATACATCGGTGGTCATCGATTTGTTAACAAGCATCTGCTGCTATAACAAAATTCTTTCGTTAGCTACCCACCAATAGTATCAGGAAATTGAATTTGTAGGCATTAAGAGAAGCATAGCAAAATAAAATCTGAAATTTTAACTGCTTTCCAAAAACTTACTATATTACTTGCAATTTCATCTTTTAATTTATACTTGAGTACTAAGTTAAGTAGGGGAGACAAAAAAGCGGTATGAATATTCCTCCCGCTTTCTTGCCGTTATGTTACGGCTATTTATGGATTTGAGCATTTGAAAGAGTAAAAATTAGCCGTAACACAAGGTAAAGTGTGAGGTTCCAATTTTAAGCGTAATAGAAACCAGGTTTTTAAGCTTAGTAAGCTTTAGCTTACTTCAGCTAAAAGTCCTTAAAATTTATTTCTTGGCGATGTATCACATTTTCCTCACTCACAAATCCAACTTTAATGCACTAATTCAATTGCCCGTTTCGTCAAAGCCTCCGCAGTTAAACCATTAAACGCCATCAACTCACCTGCACTTGCTGTCGTCTCTCCACGCCGCCACGCAAAGGTATCACGCTTGCATACACTCCGCAGCATAACAGGTTCTAACATCGCCGCCGCACCTCCAGTCACACCAATTAACGCATCACCTGCAAATAATTCGGCGAATTTTTCATCATCAATAAAACCACCATCAGGTTCAGCGCAGGTATCCCAACTTGTGTCATGAGGACGATACAAACGGCGAGGGTTAATCACAGAAACTATCTTCACCCCGATACCTTCTGTTTCTAAGAAAGCTGCTGCTTCAAACACGGGAATTAATGTCATGTCGCCAATTACAGCAAACACTACTTGCTTATCTCCAGCAACTTCTTGCAAGACTACCGCACCATCTTGTAACCCATGACGAGTCATATTAAAAGTAGTGCGAATTGGCAATGGCGACTTACTAGCAGTGATGACAATTCCCTTATTTTTTGTTGTCAATGCCCAGTCATAACAAACTTGAATACTGTTAGCATCAGGCGGGAACAATGGGAAGACATTTCCATTTCGCATCATCGCAGCAAAGTAAGCTTCAATTTCTGGACGTTGGTGAGTCCAACCGTTGCGTCCTTGTTCTAATGCGCCAGCGGTAAATAATGTAATTGTCGAGGGAGTGGGACGTCGCAATTCTGCCATTGCTTGGGTGACAGTTTGCCAAATTGGTAAACCGTTAATGGCAAAAGATTCGTAGGAACACCACAAACTTCTAGCACCCATCAACGACAAAGCCGCAGCTAACCCAGCGCAAGCATCTTCATTCAGAGGTTCGTAAACTTGTCCGCCTGGTGCTTGGTTGTATAAGTCGTCAGTGGTGGGGTGGATAATTTTTAATGCTTGGTTGATGTTACCAATACCTGATGCTTCGTTACCATCGGCGTTGGTGACAAGGAAGTTTTCATCGATTTGTCCAACTTTTGCCACTAAAAGTCCCATTGCTGTTGTAGAAACTTTGGGATCGCCACCCACAGCATATTCTTCTAAAGGCAATTCACCCAAGTCTGGTAAAGGATACTCAAATTCGGTAACTACTGTTTTCGCGGCTGGACCTCCGCCTGCACGTTCACAGTTTGTCCGTACGATTTGCCAAGCTTCCAGAGGTAAGGCACGTTCTTTCAAGGCGTTGACAATATGGGGTGCATCCAGTGTGTCTTTGGGATAAAGGTTATGAGACTTTGCACCCCGGGCATGGACGCCTGCGCCTTTGAGTTGTTTAATGATGAATACAGTTAGCTTACCACTCAAAGCCGATCGCGCCGCTTCATCTATACCTAAAAGTACTGCTTGGGTGAAAGCGAGGCGTTGGGCGAAAGAAAAAGCAGTACTATCTACGTAATCCCCTGCTTGGTCTTTGTCATCAAAATCTTTGGCATCGACTAACACGACTTCTTCAAAACCGTTACCGTGCCAGTAGGACATCATCTGTTCGTTGGTTTTGATCGATACCATACTATGGTGTTCTTGGCTATAACCATTCCACACCAACACTGGTAGAAAGTTTGTCACACCGGGATAGGCGGTGTGGAAGTGCGCCATCGAACTCATGACATAGGGTTCACCGAGTCCTCCATCGCCAACGGTGAAGGGAAATAGTTTATCTTTATACAACAGCGCAGCAGCCATCGCAAAATGTTGCCCTTGTCCTAAAGGGCCGGCAGGTGCGAGAATACCGGGAATGTAGCCAGACAGGTGTCCCAAAAGTCCATGTTTTTCTCGAAAGCGATCGCACAATTGTTGTACTGTATAAATGCCCATGTCTTCTAAGGAGCGATCCAAGAACATGGCACTATAAAAACCGGGGGCATGGTGTCCCACTTCCGTAATAATATTTTTGTAACCGAGCATGACCAAAGCAGCATAGGCTTCCGCTTGCGAAGCGAAACCACCAGGGTGTCCAGAGGCTTTACTTCCGGTAATTTGTAGTGTCAGATAACGCAAAGCATCGGCAGTGAGCAAGGTTTGGTATACTGCTGCTGGTTCTTCTGGATTGGCGATCGCTGTTTTTCCTGACTCTATAACTGGAGTTACACCATACGTTTCAAATTCCGGTGGTGCTTCGCCAAAATATTGAATCCCTTCGTAAAAATTGGGAAGCGCTGAAGTTGCTTTGGAAGTAGTTGCCGTCATGCTAAGTACCTTACTAAGCCTATGGAGAAACTATAAATTGATATAGATGTTCGCCAATTTAACAAAAATTTTACAACTTCTCGACGGTCACTATTGATTGCTATTCAGCATCATAAAGATAAATAGCTTCTATTTGAGAGCAATCTCAACTAGCCCAAAATCCCCCAGCGTAGAATTAACCACCAAGTCACCAAGACACTAAGGAGTCAAACGTAATACTAATACTTTGGACGAAGGGACGGTGAGGATTATGTAATGGGATTATAGGGGGAAATTCTCTCCCCATCTCCCCATCTCCCCATCTCTTTATTTTTTGCGTAAATTGTGAAATTCAACTACTTCAATTTTTATCTGGCAAATCATCTCCACCTGTGTAACCAGTTGCTACCCAAACTAAGGATCTCACACCATCGCGGATAGATTTACCAATTGGTTCTGGTTGGGAACTACTAGAAGGAACTGACACTGGTTTAAAAGTAATTCCTCGACTACCCAAAACAATCTCACCGATGACTTTGGCGCGTCTCATGTGATAGTCAGAAGTGATTAAATAGACACTTTTGATATTATTTTTTTCTAATTCATCTACTAGGGTTGTAAAGTTTTCTACTGTATTATTAGCTCGATAATCTAAGTGCAAGCGTTGATGATGAATTCCTGCTTTGGCAAATACTTTTCTTGTCACTGTTGGCGGACTACCTCCAGAAATCCAAATAGGTAAGTTGGGATGTTTACGAGCAAAATCTGCCGTAAATTTTTCTCGTTCTAATTTTTTTGTGGAACCACCCAAGACTAAAATCGCTTGTGGTTGTGTAAATTGGCCTTGGATTTCCTTATAACCCCACAATGTTATTAGTGGTAGGGTGAGAATCATCAACCGAGAAGAAAGATTTTTGAACAGTGGCTTTTTCAAGGTTCTATCAGTTCGTCAGCTGCAAAAATTTTTCTTGAAAAAGAATAATTGACCCTAGCAAATTCAGGAGAAGCTTTCCCAAGTATGGTTTTGGGTAATTTCCTTGTTTTGCAAGTAATCAAGTAAGCTCAGCAACAATAGATAGTTGCTGACTCGATGCTAGATTTTAGCTGCTATTGGGGCAGATGCAAAGTGTTCATGCAACTTTATATATATAAAAGTTTTTAGACTACGGGACTGGCCAGACTCGAACCGGCGACCTAGCGCTTAGGAGGCGCTCGCTCTATCCAACTGAGCTACAGCCCCAAAATATATGGATATCACTTCCCATGATACCACTTTTAATGAGACTGCCAAGCATTATTCCAAGGCCCGCCGCCTATTTCTAATCCACAAGCTGAACTGTGTGCTTTCAGGATAATTTCTTGTTGATTATTCTTTTTTTCTCGCAGTTCTATGTTTAATTGCCCTTGCAAAGTGTCACGACAGCAAAAGATCAAACCATTTTCTGTCGGCGCACGTAAGAGAGTTCCTGGTAAATCGGTAGTTCCTGTTAATTCAACTTCGTAGTGGGAATTTTGGGCTTGCATTTGCCATTTACCCCAAGGCTGAATATTCCAGCTAACTTGTGAGTTCCAAGGCACAAATTCGTAAAACTTGCCTTGGTAGTGTATGCCAATCATCGCTACAGATTCCATCCACCACAGCACTCCTCGTCTACCACCGCCAGCAGTTAAGGCTAAGTCAGGAGTGTCTGAAAAACTATTGCAGTTTGCCCAAAACCATTTTTGAGGAAAAGCGCCGCCCCAATTTTTTTCACCATAAGCAGGGGCGTTGGTAAATTCGTAGCGTTTGCCATTCCAGTCTATCCAACCGCTAGCCAAGCCATGGGCCATCAAGATTTGCCAACCGGGTTCAAAAATCTGCAAAAATGATAACCAGCCTGCAGTTGATTGCTGTATGCTACGTTGATTTCCCCAGCCATACACGGGTTGAATTTCATATTGCCAACGACAATATTGACTAGTACTGGGATCACTGATAATGCCTTGATTTAAGGTAGCTGTGGCTTGATAGCCTTGCTGAATATACCGTTCAAATTCTTCCGGTTCCAAGTAGCAAGGTTGAGTGTCTGGTACAGTTTGGCTCAAAAGCTTGTGAAAAAAACTTTCTTCCCTTCTGCCTTTTGAATAGAAAGTAACCTCACCCTCTCCTTGGCAAGGAGAGGGGCTAGGGGTGAGGTTTTTCATTGGAACTTCGCTCTCCCTCTGCCCTCTGCCTTCTAGATTAGTTTGACCCCAATGACCCAAAGCTAGCACATCCGGCTTTGCCCAAAAATTCTTGACTTCTGGGAAGGTACGACATAAATACTCATCATTCGGACCCAAAATTTGGGCTGCACCGCCGCTATGGGATTTACCGCCGATGGGGTCTTCGATAGAGTACATAAAGGCGAAGGATTGATCTTCATCAGGCAATGTAACGCGGTAGTACCAACCTTCAAAAAAGCGACGGCTACTATGATCCCAGTGATAACCACTGTGAGGAGTTTGGGTGGTGTCAAAAGGATTGCTAAGAAAACCAAGCATGATTTCTGTTGACAGAGATTTAGGAGTGTAAAAGGAGAAGGGTGTGAGGAAACCTCATTCAAAGCAACCTTACACCCTTTTTTAGTATGGGCGATCGCACTTACTTCTTGGCAGTTTCCATTAAGCAAGTTTCACCGCCACACTCTACACCCTTACACCCCTACAAGTTAATCCATTATCCTGCTTCAGGCATTACCTTTATTTATCTGTTGTGGGTAATGAGGATTTCTGGGCACAGATTGGAGAAGTTTCTTAGCAGAAGATGAAGATATCTCCTAAAACTACGTTGCATGTTCTAGCTGTTTTACCTCCCAGCCGCAAGTACAGCAGTCCACTAAATATGACCAAACTCCACTGGCTAGAAGTTACTGAATATATTTCCTTATACGCCTCCGCAATTGGAACCTTGGCGGCTACAGCCACTCAACAAGTTGTCTACGCAGCATTTCCTTTAACTGTAGCCCTTGGTTTAAACCTCACGAATCGGGAACGATTGAAGCGTTTAAACGAGCAATATCGGCAAAATGCGATCGCCCAATTCGATCAATTGGTTGATCCCTTTAGACAGCGCTTAGAAAACTTTGATGACTTTACACAAAGATTAAGTCAAACAACTCAACAACAAATAGAAGAATTACGACAAAATCAAAAGGAGCAAAATACTGACTCTAATCAACAGCGTTTAGCGCAATTTGATACATTTAGGCAACAGTTGATGAAGGCGACTGAGCTACAAATAGAACCTCTTAAACAAAATTTTGCCCAACTCAACACCTACACTCAACAGTTATATACAAGTATCCAACAAATAGAACCTCTTAAACAAAATTTTGCCCAACTCAACAATTTTACTCAACAGTTAAATGTCAGTACTCAAAAGCAATTTGAACTACTCAGACAACAATTAGGAGAACTTGATGCTGAGACAAAAAAAATCACTACTAATTGCCAACAGCCCATAACAAAACTTGATGCTATTCATCAACGTTTAGAACAAGTTGAGAATTTTACAAAACAGTTAAATACAAATACTCAACAGCAAATTCAACCCTTGAGGCAATATGTCACTCAACTAAATGCTTATACACAAGGCTTTAATAAAAATACTGAAAAACAATTAGAAGAATTTAAATATGCGATCGCTTTACTGCAAACCGAAATGCAGAACTTAGCAGAGTCTTTAACTCAAACAGAACAGCGTCTGAGTCAAGAAGTAGCTGAAAAAGTCAAACAACCCCAAGTAAAAATTACAATTCCAACACCAGTTAAGTCTCAACCACAAAATACAATTTTACATATTCAACCATCAGAAACAGCAAAAACTGGAACAACACAAGCTTTACCGCCAGTTGAGATAGCACCACCAACAACACAAATACAAAAGAGCAAATCTCTCTCTAGCTTACGAGGACATACAGAACGAGTTGTTTCTGTTGCTTTTCATCCCAATTCTGTTGCGCCAGAAAAAAGGATTTTAGCTAGTGGTAGTCATGACAAAACCATTAAAATCTGGCGTTTAGATACTCAGGAAAACCGCACTCTCACAGTTTCTGGGAAAGTTAATTCAATTGCTTTTAGCCCTGATGGTAAAGTTTTAGCCTGTGGTCATGACGACAAAACGGTTAAATTATGGGATGTAGATACAGAAAGAGAAATTTGTAATTTTATCGGACATAAAGAGAAGGTTTATGCTGTTGCTTTTAGCCCCAACGGTAAAATTATTGCTAGTGGTAGCCAAGATAAAACTATTAAACTTTGGTCTCTAGATGAGCAAAAAGAAATATATACACTGACAGGACATCTAGATGAAATTTTATGCGTTGCTTTCAGTCCTAATAATAGATTAGTTGCTAGTGGTGGTGGTGAGCGCGACCAAACTATTAAAATTTGGCATCTAACTCAAGATAAATTTCTGACTCTCAAAGGCAAATCTGGTACATTAGGGAGAATTTATTCTATTTGTTTTAGCCCCGATGGCACAACTTTAGCTAGTGGTCATCAAGATAAAATTATTAGATTCTGGGATGTGGAAACTGGTAGAGAAATTAGTAATATCACAGGACATAATGACGAAGTTTATGCTGTTGCTTTTAGCCCTGATGGTAAAAAATTAGCTAGTGGAAGTTACGACGGAAATCTTAAAATTTGGCAGGTAGATACGGGTGAAGAACTTAATCATATTACAATTGGTGAAGGTGCAATTTATTGTGTTGCTTATAGCCCAGATGGCAAAATATTAGCAACTGCCAATGGAGACAAAACAGTGACGTTAGTAAATCTTGAATCTAGAACAACACAGCGATACAAAGACATAGAAATAGAGAAAGGGTTTGATTAATGGGATAATTGGTAATTACTAATGAGTAGATTAGCACAACTAGCTGTGCTAACCTGCTCAAAATTTGAATATAAAATCTTTCAGTCTACTAAAGTAGACTTTAGCTATTAGCCTTGAACTTTAGTTCTAGCACTAGATTTATGCAGCCAATTTTTCTTGCACTAATACAAATGGTTGGACTATTAAAGTATTAAACCGCTTAGTGCGATCGCTATTCCATTCACCTAATTGCTCTAAAGATGGTTTAGCAATCAATGCTTCATCAATCCAGTTTTGGACTTCTAAAACATTATCACTAGCAATAGCTACACCTACATCCAATATATCTAATCCTACTGCTACCACAATTACTGCATCTCTTTGCGCGTGGGGAATTAGCCAATCCCACTCCGCCTCATCTAAGTTTTCTGTTAATTCTGCTCTTAAATTTGGATTAGTCATTAGTCATTAGTTAAAGGATCTTTTTACTATATTAAATAAAATTTACACAAAATTCCATAGTTTAGATTAGTTTCTAGTCAGTACTTTATGAATATAAATATTCAAAAGCTAAATGTGTTAACACTCATAATCAACTAAACTTCTGACTTCATTTCATCAATTTCAAACATAGAAACTATAACTCCCGCAATAGGAATTGCAATAAAAATTCCTAATAAACCAGCTACTCTTGCACCTACTAGTAAAGCAAAAAATACCACTACAGGATTAAGATTTAGCGCACCTTGCATAATTCTAGGTGCAATCAGATTATCTTGTATTTGCTGAAGTATAATGCAAACTACCAATACCTTGAGAGCCAACCAAACACCTTGAGATAATATAATCAAAGTGATTGTGCCAATTCCTAAGGTTGCACCGATACCAGGAATAATGTCTAGTAAACCGACTATTACTGACAATATTAAAGCAAAGGGAACTTTTAATAACAAGAATGCAATAAAAGTAGAACTAGTCAGAAATAAAGTTAATATCAATTGACCTTGAAAAAATCCTAAAAAATTGCGTTTCACTATATTATTAAATCTGTTACGGCGGTGCTTTGGTAATAGTTTGAGAATTAAATACCACAATTTTCCCCCATCTAGGAGCATAAAAAAAGCAATAACTGCGATTAATATAAAAGTCACAAAATTAGTTAAAAAAGTTTGTAAAATAACCAAGCTAGCAACAAGGCTAGATATAGCTTGGACGCGGATTTCTTCTTCAATAACAGTTAAATCTAGCTGAATATTGCGTGAACGGAAAAGTGATTCTATTCGCTCTAATAAAGGTACTAATGAGTTGAGAAAATCTGTGAGGCTATCAATTAATTGTTGTCCTTGGGATACAACAGTTAAGCCAACAGTAATTGTGAGACTACCAATAATCACAATACTCAGCAAAAAAATTACAATTACTGCTAAACTATGGGGCAAAAAACGTTTTAGCCATTTGACAGGATAACTTAGCAAAAAAGCTAATATAGCAGCAAAAGTAAAAATTACAATCACTGGTTCAAAATAAGCCAAAAGCATTACAATTGCCCACCCAGAAGCAACCAAAAGTAAAAATCTGACTAAAACAAAATTATTTAGTCTAGACCAAAAATTATTATTTTCCAAGCTATTCATGAATTATTAAAGATAAGTATATTAAAGGTTAATAATTCTTAACCCTTCTGCGGCTACTTTGCGTTTCAAAACACTGCATTTAACGCAAAGCGACACAGCCAATAAAATGTCTCAACCCTATTAACCAATGACATTTACCTTATAGTCTTTAGGTACTAACAACAACTTTCCTAAAGTATATTTTTCTGTTTTTCTAGCTAATAATCTCAATTCCCCAAGAAGGAAGGATTCTGACAAGACAACTATCTAAAGGTATGTCTTTTTTTAGCTTGGTGCGTTTCATCACGCTTCAGGGATAATCCAGAAAAATCAAGAGTTTTATATCGAGTCGGTCTTGCTGTAGAGTACACAGATTGTTGCACCTCGCCCTGAGTAGACCTTGAACTGAAGTTCAAGGCTCATAGTACACAGATGAACACCGATAGATTATGGGTTGGCTGTTGATTCCTGTTTTTCTATTTTCTAGACAGCCACTTATTACTTCGTTTCCATCCAATTTTCACCAGCACGTACATCTACTACTAAGGGGACACTTAATTGCACTGCATTTTCCATCGTCGACTTAATTTGCATTTGTAATTCTTCCCATTCTTGCGGAGGAACCTCAAATACTAATTCGTCGTGAACTTGTAGCAATAATCGTGCTTGGTAATTTTGCAAAATTTCATGCAGCCTCACCATCGCAATTTTGATAATATCAGCGCTAGAACCTTGAATTGGGGCATTTGCAGCAGAACGTAATAAACCAGTGTCGTAATTACCTAAATTTTTCAGCTTACTTAAATCAATATCTTCCGGATTGCTGCCTTTTAATTGACGTAGGCTATTGGTGGTAAACTCAAAATAACGACGCCTACCGAGAATTGTTTCGACATAACCTTGAGCGATCGCTTGTTTTTTTAATCCCTCTAAATATTCAAATATTTTCGGATAACGTTTGTTAAATCGCTTGATAAATTCGTTCGCCAAGTTTCGATCTACACCTGTTGAACGGGAAAATTTCAACGAACCCATTCCATAGATCACGCCAAAGTTAATTGTTTTCGCCACCCGCCTTTCATCTGATGTAATATCTTGTTTTTCAAACATCAGTCTTGCGGTCACGGTGTGAATATCTTCGTTGTTTTGATAAGCTTCTACTAGTACTGGTTCTTGACTCAAATGAGTGAGAATTCTTAACTCAATTTGGGAGTAATCAGCAGCAACCATTAACCAACCAGATTCTGGTAGAAATGCCTTACGAATTTGCCGACTAAAGGCAGTCCGAATTGGGATATTCTGTAAATTTGGATTAGAAGAAGATAGCCTTCCTGTTGATGTCGCTGTTTGATTAAAATCGGTATGAACTCGCTTTGTATCTGCACGTACCAAGGCTGGTAAAGCATCTACGTAAGTAGATTTTAATTTTGCTAATGTCCGATATTCAATGATGGCATCAATTATGCCAGTTGTATCTACCTCTCGTAATCTTTCTAAGGTAGCTGCGTCTGTAGAATATCCTGTTTGAATTTTGCGAGAATGTTTAGTACTTAACCCTAATTTTTCAAATAAGATTTGACTTAGTTGTTTGGGAGAACCCAAACTAAACTTTTCTCCAGCTATTTCGTAAGCTTGTTGTTCCAGTTTTGCTAAATCTGTTTCTAATTGTTGTGAAAGTTCTTTTAAATAAGCTGTATCGATGTGAATACCGTTGTATTCCATTTCTGCCAAAACAGGTTCTAGGGGTTGTTCCACTTCCACTAGTAGCCGATATAAAGTTGGTATTTTCTCCAGTTCCGTACGCAATTTTGTCACGAGTTGGAACGTAGCCCAAACTTGCAAACCACAATAGTCAGCTACTTGAGGAATTTCAATATCAGCGATAGTTTTACCTTTGGGAACTAAATCTAGATAATTTTGAATTATTAACCCTAAATGTTTTTGAGCTAAGTCGCTCAAATTATGACTACTATCAGGGTTGAGGACATAACTTGCTAACATGGGATCAAAGACTACCCCAGTTAAATTAATTCCTTGGCACTTGAAAACTAAGCGATCAAATTTAGCATTTTGGAAAGTCTTAGGATAGCTAGCACTTTCCAAAATAGGGCGTAGGGCTTGTAGTGCAATTTCTTTATTTAAATTTTTCCCATTTTGATGATTCAAGGGAATGTAAGCTATTTCATTTGGGTTTGTTCCCCAGCAACAACCAATTCCTACTAATTCCGCATCTCGTGGTTCTAAGTCGTTGGTTTCAGTATCCCAAGCTACGGGTAAATTGGGGTTAGTAAATTCTTGTAATATCTTCACTAACTCAGTCAGTTTGGCTTCTGTATCAATAATACGTGGTTGAATTGTAGAAGTATTTTTTTGCTGTTGAATTTGTTCTGTATCTGTTGCGCTGAAAAACCACAAATCTTCATCTTCTGTGGAGACGTGATTTTTCGCATTTCTACCTTCTGTGTCTGTAGCTGAAGTTTCTGCAACAGTACCACCAAACTTTTGCTGGAGTTGGTTAATTTTACCTAAAAAAGTTTTAAATTCTAAGTTTTCTAAAATAGGTGTCAGAACGCTACTATCAAAGCCTTTTAATTTACAATCTTCTAGATCAACATTGAGGGGAACATCAAGGACGATCGCTGCTAAGTATCGAGATTTTTCCGCGTCTTCTTTACCAGCTTCTAATTTTTTCTGAGTTGCGCCTTTGATTTCACTTAATGATGCATAAATTTGCTCAAGAGAACCATAGGTATTTAGCAACTGGACTGCTGTTTTTTCACCTATTCCTTTGACACCGGGAATATTATCTGATTTATCACCACAAAGAGCTTTAAAATCAATCACTTGGGATGGTAATATTCCTAGTTTTTCTTTAACTTCTGCCTCTCCAAATTCGCTGATACCATTTGTATTTGTGGCACGTTTGAGTGCATCTGGACTAAAATATAAAACGCTAATTTCTTTTTTAGGATCAATGAGTTGAAATAAATCGCGATCGCCTGTGAGAATCTTGACTTGATACCCCGCAGCACTAGCCTTTTGTGCTAAGGTTCCCAGCACATCATCCGCTTCGTAACCAGGGGCGGTAAGAATTTTGAGATTGAATGCATCCAGCAACTGATGTAAGTTTTTCAAATCCGGAACAAAATCCTCTGGTGTACCTGGGCGATCGGCTTTATAAGTATCATCTGCTTCGTGGCGGAATGTGGGTAAACCTAAATCAAAAGCTACTGCAATCGCTTGTGGCTGTTGTTCTGTCATCACTTCTAGCAGACACTTTAAAAAGCCAAAACAGACGCTGGTAGGAATTCCTGTTTTGGTTCGCAGTCCGCCGTCTCTTCCTCTGGCGAAGGCGAAGTAAGAACGAAATGCCAAGGAGTGTCCATCTATTAAAATGAAGGTGGGACGTGTTGCGGTTGAATTAGAGGGTGTTTTTTGGGACATACACATATTTTAGCCAGCAGCTTTGGTTGCTTTATCTGACCAGGAGGAGGATTTCAGGTGATTTCTTAACCAGAGACTGATAACCTCGAACTGGGACTTTAAAGTATATTGATCATCAAATTATGCACGAAGCATCTGCTACTCAAATAGAATCAGCTGCTGTTGCGGGTATGGCTACAAAAGAAATTAAACTGCTGGTTCTAGATATAGATGGAACTATCGCCGGCGAATCTAACAATATCAGCGAACCTGTCAAAGAAGCAATTACTGCGGCAAAAGCACAAGGAATTAAAGTCGCGATCGCCACTGGTAGGATGTTCCGTTCTGCTTTGCGCTTCCATCAAGACATTGGCTCTACTCTACCTTTAATAGCTTATCAAGGAGCCTGGATACAAGACCCAGTCTCTGAACAAATTTACCAACATTTACCTGTTTCCAGGGAAATGGCTCAGCAGCTATTAGACTATTTTGAACAACCAGAATTGCGATCGCTTTTATCTGTTCATTTTTACATCAACGATCAACTCTACGTCCGCGAAATCACAACCGAAACTCAACTTTATGCAGAACGTTCTGGGATTAAACCTATTGCAGTCGGTGACTTACGCCAAGTTTTAACCACTTATGAACCTACAAAAATACTAGCTTTGTGCGATGACACAGACATTATTGATAATTTACTCGGTTCTTTAAGCCGTCAATACACCCCTGCTGAGTTGTATTTGACAAAATCCGTTGCCACATTTTTTGAAGCGACTAATCCTTTTGCTAATAAAGGTGTGGCTGTGCGTTACCTTGCTGAAGAACTGCTAGGACTACAACCTAATAACGTCATGACTATTGGCGATAACTTTAATGATTTAGAAATGCTAGAGTATGCTGGTATTGGTGTCGCTATGGGTAACGCCCCATCACAAGTGCAAGCGATCGCCAACTGGATAGCTCCCAGTGTTGAGCAAGATGGAGCAGCAGTGGCAATCGAAAAGTTGTTGCTATCACAGTAGTTGTTTGTTGTTTGAAACGACCAACAGTCAACAACCATCGATCAACAATTTATAAAAAATCAGAAAGGGCGCCGACGACTGGCCGTGTTTCGTCTCGGCACCCTTGCTGGTTCGCTCCTCACACACCAGCTAATATATCTTGGGTGATTAGAGCAGTCAATACTTGTTACAAAAGTTTTGGTTTCTTTCATTAAACCCTCATCTTTCTACCTCGTTAAATGAAGATTTCCTCACAATTCCAAAACAGCCAAAATACCAAGCTTTTCTTCTAACAGTGTTCTTAAAACCGATTGAGTGGCCATAACCAATCCCAGTCTAGCTAAAGCTATTTCTGGTGACTTGACTTTTACCTCACCCCAAATCTGACAGTCGCGCCAGAAGTCGTCAAACAATCGACTTAAACCAAGCGCTAGCTTTTGCCATTTCACCGAATCACTGGAGTCAGAACACTCTAATTCATCAACTACTTGTACTAACTCACTTAGCAAACACAACTCACTTGGGTGATGAAAATGTAGTTCTTGTTGTTTGTTCAGCCAAGGTATAGCGCCCTCAGAGGTAATTAATCCCTCTCGTTCACCTAGCCGCACAAGGGAACAACAGCGTGCATGAGCATATTGAATTGGAAATAGGTGATTAGGGAGTGGGGATTGGGGTGATGGGGAGTGTGAGGAGAATAATACAGTAACCAATTCCTCCTTGTCTTCCTTGTTCTCCGTTACCCCGCGTTCTTGAACCACACTATTCCCCCGTCCTTCAACCAGCCTCTGCAACCAGCTAGCCAAAACAGGGTGTGCCAATTCTAGATGAATCCAACCAGGTGGAACTATCTGAATACTAAAAACTCCAGCGGAGTTTGCCGATAAATGAGAAGCGATCGCTTCAGCAATCTCCATCGCTGGAATTTTCTCATATTTTGATAGCTGTAATGCTAACCCTGTGATGTAAAAAACTTGATTACTATTTCTACCTTTAGATAGAGGAATTTTTTTATTTGCTAGGGTTTCTATTTTTGAATAATACGTATAAATACTTAAAGCGATTATAAAATAACTGTGTACTAACTGTTTAATTGCCGTGTATTTACTTACTAGTAGCATTTTATGCACATATTTTACTGATAAAAGGCTCCTTTATTAAAACTATTGATTTTGTGTCATCTGTCTTAAGACAGAACTTTAATTTAAGCAAAGAAAAATTAGAATTATGCAAATTTTTTTTGAAACTGAGTAAATTTTACTACCATCATTGTACAGTAGGTAGTATAACAAAAGAGTAGGAACTCAAATTCCTCTCTTTACATGGCTGGCACTGTTAGGTGTTAAGCCTGACCTGCCAACAAGAAGACACTCCTTGCACCTTGTTATGACGTCTTTGTCTTCAGCCGAACGCTCTTTGTTACCTATGCAATCTCCATCCTCCTTTTCTGAGGCATCACGGCCTTTCTTAACTTGGCAACGAATTCTTGATTGGGCTCAAGAACACTACCGCTGCCGCACCTTTAGCAAAGATGAGCGCATTCCAGCCCGTCCTGGATTGCTGTATTTGGTGCAAAGGGGTGCTATCCGCATGGTAGGAACCGCCCAAGTGAGTGCAACAGCAAATCAGCTAACGTCTCGACGTATTAACAGAACCCCAGAAGAAGCCTTCTTAGGATTTGTTGGCGCGGGAAACCCGTTTGAAATTGTTGCCCAGTCACCATTCACACTCCAGGCTTATGCCCACGTTGACCAAACAGCAGTGTTGTGGATGTATTGGCACGATTTAGATAACTGGCCTCACTTCCGCCGCGAAATCATGGATCTTTTTAGATATCAGCACCAGCGCAAATTGCTGTGGCTGAGTGCCTTAGGACAACGCCGCACTATTGACCGACTCTTAGGATTCCTCACATTGTTGATTGAGGAATATGGAGAGCCGGCAACGAGTGAAACAGATCCTGAAGTGATTCGTGGCTATTGCCTACCTTTCCCTCTCACTCATGCCCAAATTGGCAGTGCTATTGGTTCTACTCGTGTTACCGTCACCCGTTTGATGGGTAAGTTGCGTCAACGTGGCTTAATCCTCACCCAGGGAGATAATTTGATTTGCTTGCCAGCAGAGTCGATTAATAGAGCCGGCTAAAGCACATTTGCCAAATTTTGAGACGAGAAGTCGCCTACCATCAGGAATAGCGCCCACCACCGCTATCCTTACGGGAAGGCGTAAAATCTCATAAAAATCATCCCCCAATGATTTCTTGCATGTTTATAGAGGTTCATAGGGGTGTCTATTGGCAATCTGTCACTTTTTAGTCTTATGACAAATGTCAACGAATTTTGACAAACCCAGCTTGGGAAATCAATTCCTGTCCCTGCTTGGTCAGTAGCAAGTTGGCATAAGCGACACCCGCTTGCTGCTCAATTTGGTTATTCTGTTTGACCACCACAAACAGATTTCGGGTAATTGGGTACTTTCCAGATTGGAAAGCCTCAATGTTCAATTTATTTCGTTTACCAGGACACTCAGAAGGGAGGACAAGTGGTTCTTGGTAAGGAGCAATATACTGCCCTTGCATTCGCCCCAAAGGCAAGGGTTTAATTGAACATTGGGGAACAACTTCTGGGGCAGAAGCGTAGTATATGCCACCAATACTACCAGCCACTTTTTGTAAGGCTTGGGTGGTTGTGGAAACAAACTCCACATTGGAGCTAAAAGCTTGACCACTCAAGATGTCTTGGACAAATAGTTCTACAGTCCCACCATCACTGATGCGACGCGAGTATGGCTTTATAGGGATATTAGGGCCACCCACCTGGTTCCAATTCGTGATTTTGCCTGTGTAAATAGACCTTAATTGGTCTACTGTTAGTCCTGGAATATTAATATTAGGATTTACTGCTACTGCTAAGCCATCAATTGCTACAGCAATTTGTTGCAGAGCAAACCCGCGCTGCTTGGCACGATTTAACTCCTCGTCTAAGATTGGCCGGGATGATTGGGCAAATGCAAGTTGACCGTCAATTAGCGCCTGAATGCCCGTACCAGAACCAGGAGTACCACTACTGGGTTCTACATAACGCAGACGAAATTCTGGTCGTGCTGCTTGAATTGCCGAATCGACTGTGAGTCGAATCGGTGCCCAAGAAGTACTACCTCCATAGTTGAATAATCCTGTGGGGACACTTTGAATAGAGGCAAAGTTATTACCACTTGATTCTGGCTGAGTAACATTAGGACTAGTAGAATTAATCGGTTGAGGTGTGGTAACTTGATTCAAGTTAAAGCTATTTTTTCTGGTAAACCACCAAAAGCCGCCACCAATTAGCCCAGCAGTTATTAATAAAGATAATATTAGAATTGGCGTTTCATTTTTTTGTGACATAGTAATTTACCTATTGTTAGTAGTTAGTTATTGGTTATTTCCAACAAAAAACAACACCCACAACCAACAAATTAAAAGTTTAGCTGTTGATAGTTAGTAGAAGAGTAAATTTAGCCCAACACCAATCAACAATCAAAAAAAATAAATTATCTTATTCTGATAAATCCAGCTTTCTTTTTCCAAGCGGCTGGAAATCTTACCAGTGTATATATCTTTGATTTGGGCAACACTTAAATCAGGAACTTTGAGATGGGTATTTACTGCGATCGCAATACCATCAATTGCCACTGGAATTTCTTTTATTGTCGTCGTTTGCTATCCCTACTTTCAGTGGTACTCCCTTAACTCCTCCCCAGCATTAATTTCATGTTGAGCTTGGGCAATTCCGCGTAAAATTTCTAAAGAACCATTGGGATCGGTTCCTAGTGGTACGCTCGCAACAATCGTATAATTTTTAGCCGTTACTATGCGAGCATTATTTAGAAAGATTAACGTCTCTGGGTCATTTTTATTCAACTTGAGGGCTGCTTCTAAACTAGTAATTAGCTTGTTTTTAGGTTGTATTGAATTGCCACCTTCTTGAGAGTTCTGTAGCCAGATGTTTTCTTTTAAAAACCATGGTCCACCACCCACCAGTCCCACAGTAATTAATAAAGCTAGGAATAGAACAGCAGTTTCGTTTTTTTGGGGACATAGAAAATAAAAAGTTAGAAATTTATAAATTTCAATAAAATTATATCGGTCAAAATTATAACAGATATGAATGTAAATAAAATTTGCATCAATTCCTTTGTATAGTTACTTACGTCTAGTCTAAATTGAAGAAGCAATATAAGATTTTTTAGCAATTGTCCAGAGTTTGGTTTTGATTAACGAACACTCATGGAACACAGTGCAAGGCGATAATCTATCTGTGTTCATCGCCTTGCACTGTGTACCTTACGGAAGCCGCGCAAAGCGCGTCTACGATGAAAAACAAGATTATTGCCATAGTTTTAATTCACATTAGATGTTAATTGGAAAAAAATAGAGTTAATAGTTTATAAATCAGACGGAATAAAGCTGTAACAGCGATCGCGACTAAACCCGCAGCCACAGATAAAATAATTACTTGCTTAATACTTAAACCAGCCCGCAACACAGGAAAAAAAAATATCACTCCCCATGTAGCTGCTGCTAAGACTAACATCTCGGTTTTTTCAATCCAGCGCTGCTTTTGCCCAAAAATTAATATTGCCAGTATTACAGCACAAGCAACAAAAGTAATATTTGGAGAACGAAGCACACTATATAAAGCGATCGCAATCAATCCGCCTTCAAAACCGCTGAATCCAGCCCCCATCAATAACTCTAAAGTAGACAATGGTATTTGCTGTGCAGGTTGAGTAGGCGTAGGCTGTGGTTGCGACTTGATTTGGGTGGGTATTACAGGCTGAACATTTAAGTTAAGAGCATCTAAAACTTCTTGTGCTGACTGGAAGCGTTGATTAGCAGCAGGTAAAAGCATTCTATCGAGAGTATTAGCCACTAAAGGACTGACAGAAACACGCTCTTGCCATTTCCACTGGTTACTATAAACATCAAGTAGCTTGGTTACGTCCTTTTCGCCTGTTAATAGCATTACAGCTGTCACAGCCAGTGCATATAAGTCTGTGGACGGAAAGACTTGTCCACCAGACATTTGTTCGAGTGGTGCAAAACCCAGAGAAAAAATGCCAGTAGAAGAACCAACTCCTCCAGGGGGTGTGTTTGCTACCTGCTTAACAGCGCCAAAATCTAATAGGTAAAGCTTACCGTTACGATGGCGCATAATATTGGAGGGTTTAATATCTCGGTGAATGATGCCCTTGTTATGGACAAACTGCAAGATTTTGAGAATATCTTGCAGCATATCTAATACTTCTTGTTCAGAGAATTGACCTTTGTGATTTAGTTCTTCTTCTAGGTTCTGTCCATCAATATATTCTTGAACAAGATAAAAAAATTGCTCTTGTTGTCCCGGTTGAGAAAAGCTAGAAACTATAATAGGAAAATAAGCAAACAAGTCAGGTATTTGCTCGTGTTGAGTGCCGATCTCTTCCAAAACTATGGCTTCTCTCTCAAATAAATCTTGTGCTAACTTTAGTTGAGTTTCACTGAGATTACCTGCTGGTTGGAATTGCTTAACCACGCACTGGCGCATTCCTGGAGTATAGCGATCGCAGGCTAAAAACGCTGCTCCAAAACCGCCTCGTCCCAGTAATTTTGTCGGTAAGTATCGCCCAACCAGAATTAGAGGCATTCCACAAGCTGTACAGTATTTTTGCTGCACGGTTCTTAAAATGGAATGGTCATCTAAATCTGAAAAATAGTTGCGTGGGCGAGGACAACCGGGACGAGTGCAGTAAATTTCCATTTTTGTTAATAGTCATTAGTCATTGGGCACTAGCCATCGGTCATTAGCTTCTTCACAAATGACAAATGACAAAGCACAAATGACTAATGACAGATGACTAAATCTTAACTTTCATCTGAGTGGGATGTGTCTAATTCCAGTGTGGTATTGATAGCTAAGCTCCGATGATTTTGTGATGATTTTAACACATCGATATTCCATCCAGGTGCAGCAAACTGGGGTAAAATTTCCCGGCTGAAAGCTTCTGCGGCCTTGGATCTATAGCGATTGGGATTAAAAATCAACCACAGTGTCCGCTTGACAACAACACCCTCAATGGGAGCGCAATGTAACACGTCCATTTGCAATTCTTTAGCAATGGCGGAAGTAGAAACAAAAGCCGCTCCCAAACCGGATTGCACAGCATTTTTAATTGCTTCAATCGAATTGAGTTCCATTTCTACTTTTAAACGCCGTGTATCAATATCATGACGTGCTAACACTTGGTCTATGACTTTACGGATTGTTGATTGAGAATCAAGGGCAATGAATTGTAATTTATATAAGTCTTCTTTTTGGATGGTTTCCAGTTTGCTAAAAGGATGGAATACAGGTAAAATCAGTGCCAATTCATCCTCTGAGTAAGGAATAATTTCTAAAGATTCCGCCAATTCCGCGGGAATTTCACCACCGATTATTGCCAAATCAACTTGTCCGTTGACTACACTCCAAGCAGTGCGGCGGGTAGAGTGGACGTGTAATTGTACTGCCACATCAGGATATTTTTGTCGGAACAACCCAATCATCCGGGGCAAAAGATAAGTGCCGGTAGTTTGGGAAGCACCAACAATTAATGTACCGCCTTGGAGATTTTGTAAATCCTCAATAGCGCGACAGGTTTCCTGACACAGACTGAGGATTTTTTCTCCGTAATTGAGGAGTAAATGTCCTGCTTCGGTTAATTGAGCACGACGTCCTCCACGGTCAAATAAGGGAACATCTAATTGCCGTTCTAAGTTTTGCACTTGCAAACTTACGGCAGGTTGGGAAACATAGAGACTATCAGCGGCGCGCTTGAAGCTCCCTTCTTGTGCGATCGCTTTCAGAATCCGTAACTGATCTAGTGTGAATGGAAGGTCAGACATAAGGCTCAACCCACAGACAAGAAAGGAGCAGCATTAGCAAAAAACCAGCGATTCATAGTATTCTGGCTGGACATTAATTGTTGAATATTAAAATCGGAGACTTTATCCGAAAAAGACATTAACACAACATCTTGACTTAAGTCCCCCTTTGAATACTTTGTGGTATTGATTGTACTGAATTAAGTTTTCTTTAAATTACTTCACCTGTGTATTATGATGCTGCCACCGTGGTTGACCCCCAGTCATTTTATAATGTTGGGATTACAATTTGGTTTTGCAATTGCTCATAGCGGCGGAGCCGCCTTGCGACCTTGGGCAGAAAAATATATTGGCCCACGAGTTTACCGGATTATCTTTGCCTTAGTCAGTTTACCTTTGGCTGTTACTTTGATTATTTACTTTTTTAACCATCGTTATGATGGTTTACAACTTTGGCAAGTCCAAAGTATACCTTGGATCAAACCATTGGTTTGGGTACTGTCGGCAATTTCTTTTTTATTTTTGTATCCTGCTACTTTCAATCTACTAGAAATTGCTGCCATTCAAAAGCCCCAAGTCCACCTCTATGAAACAGGAATTATTCGCATTACTCGCCATCCCCAAATGGTCGGACAGATAATTTGGTGTATTGCTCATACTCTGTGGTTAGGTACAACTTTTACTCTAGTTACTTCTTTGGGTTTGATTTTACATCACGCCTTTGGGGTATGGCATGGCGATCGCCGTCTTGGTTGGCGTTATGGCGAGGCTTTTATGGCAGTAAAACAGCGCACTAGCATTATTCCCTTTGCAGCGATTTTAGATGGACGTCAATCTCTACGGTGGCAAGAATTCCTTCGTCCTGCTTATATTGGAGTTGCTATATTTGTGCTGCTATTGTGGTGGTCGCATCCACTTTTATTGGTGGCGACTAGTAAGGTACAATGGTAGTCTGGACTCAAACCCTATTTACAACAGCACAAGATAGAGAACCGATAAGGATTTAGGCTCATCTGTTTATTACCAAATCAATGTAGGATGAATGGAAATAGCTGTTCAGTGGAGGGGGTGGGTTAAATTAATTTGAGATTTTGTCCTTCTAGTTGCTGGTCAATAGTCATTATTGGAAGTTAAGTGATATCGAACAGAGCCAGTGCGTTAGAGGTTTTCCCTACGGACAGGTTGCAAAAGCGGGAAAACGCCCCTATGCTTACTCTTACCCTTACGGAAACGCCTTACTGTGTAAGAGAGGCAGAGGTTGGGTGCGGGGTCTACGCAGTTGCTACAACTGGGCAAACCCCCAAATTAGTGCTGCTCATGGTACACTACTATCCTCTCCAAACCCACTACTGTGGGAATCCCCAAGCAAAGCGTTGTAGCTTCTGGCCTACTAACTTTCCCTCCCCAACAGAGGCAGCCGTTGGAGTTCCAGACCCCTAAATGCCACTGTGAATGCTACATTAGCTTATTTGCCAGCAGCAAACTCACCAAAATCAAGGCTGGAAAGATTGCGTACCTTCTTTTATGCCTACCAGGGCATCTATCAGCAGTTACTGAGCTTACGCTACCCTTGTGCTGATAGCAAGTTAGATATAAAAACCCTATAGTATTAGAGGCATCATGGTGTTGTCGGTTAGTGAGCGGACATTTACTCAAGAAGTTTTAGAATCCCCTATTCCTGTTTTAGTAAATTTTGAAGCTCCTTGGTGTGGTTTGTGCCGCATCATACACCCATTACTGTTGCAATTCAAAGCTCAATGCAACGAGAAAATCAAATTGGTTGATATAAATGCCGACGACAATTTTAAGTTGTCTACCAGATATCGGCTCAAATCACTACCAACTTTACTGTTGATCGAAAACGGTATTGTCAGACGTCGTTTGGAAGGTTTTCGTGGCCGTGAAGATTTGCTGCAAGCATTGGAAGAAATCAAACTCAGCTATGACAAGTCTTCCCATCCATACAACACCCCCACAACAGCGGATTTAGGATGCCGTTCAGCATAATAGTCAAGGGTCAATCGTCATTGAATTTCAACAAAGAACAATTGACAAATGACCAATAACCAACGACAAAATCTAAAACCATATTTAAATTACCCTACCTAATCAGTATCAGGTGGGGTATTTTATCCTAAAGGGTGTGTGTCACAATTATTAACAGATCCGACAAGTTAGTCAACTAAAGGTTGAAGTTATGTAGACGCCCATTAGGGCGGCTTTTTGCAGGGTAAGTTGAAGTATGAAAAGATGTTTGGTTGCTTGTTTATGTAGAGACTTGTACTGTTCCCAAAAGACCAGACTTAGCCATAACATAAGGCGTGAAAGTTCCTCCTTATTGGCACTCTCAACAGCCATTTGCAACTAGTGCATTCTTTCATCCTTTGTCCTTTCTCATGAAGAATTCTATAAGTAGGCGTCAGTGATGGAAGTAATCTATCAATATGCCTGGCTCATTCCGGTATTGCCCCTTATCGGGGCAACGCTGGTAGGGCTGGGATTAATCTCTTTAAATCAGGTGACGAACCGCCTACGACAGTTCAATGCCGCGTTGATTATTTCCTTGATGGGAGCGGCTATGGGGCTGTCGTTTGCCATATTGTGGAGCCAACTGCAAGGACACGCACCTTACACCCGCACCCTAGAATGGGCAGCGGCTGGCAATTTTCACTTGAGCATGGGCTACACCATTGACCACTTGACAGCTTTAATGCTGGTGATTGTGACGACGGTAGCCTTCCTGGTCATGGTTTACACTGATGGCTACATGGCTCATGATCCTGGCTATGTCAGGTTTTATGCCTATCTCAGCTTATTTGGCTCGTCAATGTTGGGTCTGGTAGTCAGCCCGAACTTGGTGCAGATTTATATCTTCTGGGAGCTGGTAGGGATGTGTTCCTACTTGCTGGTCGGCTTCTGGTACGATCGCAAATCCGCAGCAGACGCAGCCCAAAAAGCCTTTGTCACTAACCGCGTGGGTGACTTTGGTTTGTTATTGGGAATTCTGGGACTATTCTGGGCAACAGGTAGCTTTGATTTTCAAATCATGGGCGATCGCCTTGCTGAACTCGTCCACACGGGTTCTCTCAGCAATATACTGGCAGCCCTATTTGCGATTTTAGTCTTCCTAGGTCCCGTAGCCAAATCCGCCCAGTTTCCCCTCCATGTCTGGCTACCAGATGCGATGGAAGGCCCCACGCCCATTTCTGCCTTAATCCATGCAGCAACCATGGTGGCAGCAGGCGTTTTCCTCATTGCCCGGATGTACCCCGTATTTGAACACGTCCCAGCGGCAATGAACACAATCGCCTACACTGGAGCATTCACCGCCTTTTTAGGGGCAACCATTGCCATTACCCAAAACGACATCAAAAAGGGCTTGGCTTACTCCACCATTTCCCAACTCGGTTACATGGTGATGGCCATGGGAGTAGGTGCATACAGTGCTGGACTATTCCACCTGATGACCCACGCCTACTTTAAGGCGATGCTGTTTTTAGGTTCTGGTTCGGTAATTCACGGCATGGAAGCAGTTGTCGGTCACGACCCCGACTTAGCGCAGGATATGCGCTTAATGGGTGGACTGCGGAAATATATGCCAATTACAGCCATTACCTTCTTTATCGGTTGTTTAGCAATATCCGGAATTCCGCCCTTTGCTGGTTTTTGGTCAAAAGACGAAATCCTCAGTGCGGCGTTTGCATCAAACCCATTGCTGTGGGGTGTTGGCTGGCTAACGGCTGGAATTACCGCCTTTTATATGCTCCGGATGTATTTCACCACCTTTGAAGGTAACTTCCGGGGCAACAAAACCCAGTTGTGGGAAAAACTCAAGTCTCCGATGGGCATGGCCATTGTTACAGGCTTTGAAAGAACTCCAGCTTTTGGTCCTGGTGCAATGACCAAGGGAGAACTAGAAGCCCACGCTGGACACCACAACGACCACGGTCATAGTCACGGTCACAGTGAGTATCCCCACGAGTCACCCTGGACAATGACCCTACCTTTGGTGTTATTGGCAGTTCCTTCGATGCTCATTGGGTTGGTGGGGACACCCTTTGCTAACTACTTTGAGGAGTTTATTTACTCTCCCAACGAAACCCTCGAAGAAGTTTTGGTCAAAGCTGCTGAAGTTGACCTGCATGAGTTTTACATTATGGCAGGTGGTTCAGTCGGAATTTCCCTGATTGGCATTACTGTTGCTTCCTTGATGTACTTGTGGGGTAAAATCAATCCGGTGGCGATCGCTGCCAAAATTAAGCCACTTTACGAACTATCCCTCAACAAGTGGTACTTTGATGACATTTACCACCAAGTGTTTGTCCTCGGCTTGCGTCGCCTAGCTAGACAAGTCATGGAAGTTGACTTCCGCGTTGTTGATGGTGCTGTTAACCTCACAGGCTTTTTCACCCTGGTTAGTGGTGAAGGTTTGAAATACCTAGAAAACGGTCGTGCCCAATTCTACGCTTTGATTGTTTTCGCTGCCGTATTGGGTTTAGTGATTTTCTTTGGTGTCACTTAATACAGTGGTCAGTTATAAGTTATCAGTTATCGGTTTCTAGTGTGGAGTTTTGATAACTGTTTACTCGTAACCGATAACAAACTCACCAACAAGTTTGTGTAACTTAGATGAAGGCAGGGCAATCAGTTCACCTGCCTTCATATTTTTTGACTTTTGTTAAATCAACCTAACAAATAACAACCAGATCACGAAAAAACTGCTAGTTAATAGCTAGTAGCAGATAGCCGAACCTTGAGAGCGACTTCAATGAATACAGCTAATTTTCCCTGGCTGACTACAATTATCCTGTTACCGATAGCAGCATCGCTGCTCATTCCCGTCTTGCCAGATAAAGACGGCAAAACGGTACGTTGGTATGCCCTCATCGTTGGGCTGATAGATTTTGCACTAATTGTTACTGCTTTTTACCTTGGGTATGACTTCTCTAATCCCAATTTGCAATTGTTTGAGAGTTATCCTTGGGTTCCACAACTGGATTTGAATTGGTCAGTAGGGGCGGATGGTTTGTCTATGCCCCTAATTATTTTGACTGGATTCATTACCACACTGGCGATTTTGGCAGCTTGGCCTGTAACACTGAAGCCGAAGTTGTTTTACTTTTTAATGTTGGCGATGTACGGCGGACAAATTGCTGTGTTCGCCGTTCAGGATATGCTGTTGTTTTTCCTAGTGTGGGAACTGGAATTGATTCCGGTTTACTTGCTGCTGGCAATTTGGGGAGGTAAAAAACGCCAATACGCAGCGACCAAATTTATTTTGTACACTGCGGGTGGTTCACTGTTTATTTTGATAGCTGCCCTAGCAATGGCATTTTACGGCGATACAGTCACCTTTGATATGCGATCGCTCGCGGCGAAAAACTTCGCTTTGAACTTACAATTATGGCTGTATGCTGCTTTCTTGATTGCTTACGCCGTCAAGTTACCCATATTCCCACTCCACACCTGGCTACCAGATGCCCATGGTGAAGCTACAGCCCCTGTGCATATGTTGCTAGCTGGTATTCTGCTGAAAATGGGTGGTTACGCTTTAATTCGTATGAATGCCCAGATGCTCCCTGATGCCCATGCTTATTTTGCGCCTGTATTGGTCATTTTGGGGGTAGTTAATATTATTTACGCTGCTTTGACATCTTTTGCCCAGCGTAACCTCAAGCGGAAAATTGCCTACTCTTCGATTTCCCACATGGGCTTTGTCACCATTGGTATTGCTTCCTTCACAGATTTAGGTTTGAATGGGGCTATGCTACAAATGGTTTCCCACGGGTTGATTGGGGCGAGTTTATTCTTTTTAGTGGGAGCAACTTACGACCGCACACACACTTTGATGTTGGATGAGATGGGCGGTGTCGGTAAGAAAATGGGTAAGATTTTCGCTATGTGGACGACTTGTTCCTTGGCGTCTTTGGCATTACCGGGAATGAGTGGTTTTGTGGCAGAATTGATGGTCTTTGTGGGTTTTGCCACTAGCGACGCCTATAGTTCCACTTTCAAAATAATCGTGGTCTTCTTGATGGCAGTTGGTGTGATTTTAACGCCGATTTATCTGCTGTCCATGCTGCGGGAAATTTTCTATGGTGAAGAAAACAAGGAATTAGTTTCTCATCAAAAACTTATCGATGCCGAACCCCGCGAAATCTTTATCATTGCTTGCTTGTTAGTACCAATTGTTGGCATTGGTTTATATCCCAAGATTTTGACTCAGGTTTACGATGCTACAACAGTACAGCTCACAGAAAGATTGCGTGATGCAGTACCTTCATTAGCACAGCAAATTACGCCGGAAGTATCGTTAAGTGCGCCAGAGATTGAGTGAGGTAAAACAAATAAAGTTTTTACCTTTAGTGATGATGTAGGGGCGGGTTCTATACCTGCTCTTTTTTGTGTGCTAATTCGGGAATCAAAACTATTTGGAATATTAGAAACGTTGCAGTACAACGTCTCTACACTTTGCTGTAGTCAGATCGTTGGGATTGGTTTTTTGGGTATGACCCGAATTAACCTACTATTGTCCCTGATGGCTTTCTGAGCCTGGAAGTTCAGTGCTTCGTTGATGAAGGTTGATAAAAAAGCATAAAATACAGCATCATATCAAGCAAACTGAATTTAATTATAAAAAAATGTAATCAAAAATTGTGCTGGCAAGTATTTAAGTTCTAAAATTGGAACCATTTTTGTAGTTCAGCTATCTAGGAATAGGATTCATCACCAGTAGACAAACCCAAATCGAAATAATTATTTATCACCAGTAATGGTTTGCCAGCTTTCAAAACAAATCATAGAAACTCATCATGAACTAAATGTTTGATGAGCGCTTATACAGTCTTTATCTGTTTTTGATCCCCATTTCGATAAAATGACTTGGCAGAACCTTATAACTGAAAACCGCTTTTGACAGCGACGCCCATGAATAAACTTAACAATGGTTTTACTCTATTTCTGAGTCTGCTAGTCGAGGCGATGCCTTTTTTGCTGTTGGGAGTATTATTCTCCAGCTTGCTGCTATTTTTTGTCGATGAGCGCAAATTGGTAGACAAAATGCCTAAAAATCCCCTGTTAGGGGCTTTGGTTGGTAGTATGGTAGGGTTTTTGTTTCCGGTCTGTGAGTGTGGTAACGTGCCAGTAGCACGACGCTTATTGATGCAGGGAGTACCTACATCAGTAGCAATTGGCTTTTTGCTTGCAGCACCAACAATTAATCCGATTGTGATTTGGGCAACTTGGACAGCATTTCGCGATCAGCCAGAAATAGTAGTATTACGAGTAGTGTTTTCCCTATCAATTGCAACTATTATTGGCTTCGTCTTTAGTTTTCAAAAAGACCTGACTCCCATAGTTCAGCCGGCGCTTGCTCGTTACTTGAAATTTAACCCACCCCCCACTGCACAAACAAAACGCCGTGCGAAACTTTCCCCAGCACAGCAGCAAGCAAGTGTACCGACTTTATTACAGTCTGGAACGTTTTTGTTAGGAGCAGGGCAAACTACACGGTTGGAAACTGCTGCGGAAGCCACATCTGCAAATTCTCCTCAGAGTAAACCCTTAGGAGCGAAACTCCGATTAGTGTTAGAAAATACCGTGCAAGAACTGCGGGAATTGGGAGCAGTACTAGTAATTGGTAGTGCGATCGCAGCTGCGATTCAAGTCCTCGCCCCTCGCGAATTAATTCTTAGTTTGGGTTCAGGCCCCATTAGTTCAATTACCGCCATGTTAGTATTGGCGGCAGTAGTGTCAATTTGTTCTACTGTTGATTCTTTTTTTGCTCTGTCTTTTGCCTCTGTTTTTACCAGTGGTTCCTTATTAGCATTTTTGGTATTTGGACCGATGGTTGACCTTAAAGGTGTGGGGTTGATGTTAACAATATTTCAACCCAGAGCTATTTTTTACCTGTTTGGTTTAGCAGCACTATTAACTTTTTTGTTCACTTTGATACTGAATTTACACTTTATTTAAAAAACTTGACTCAAGATTAATTGTGAATGAATAAACTCTTGGCTCTAGAGCAATGACAAGAATCGCGAATCCCAAATCTAAACTTAAAAATTTGTTACTTTCGTGGCTTGATATTCTAGCAATTACTGCTTGGGGTATTTTGCTATTAAAGTACTGGCTCACTAACAAACTGAATTTGCTAATTCATCCCAATTATTTTGGATTAGTAGTTACAGCCGCATTCGGCTTACTAATTATCAGTTTTTTCAAAATTAAAGAAACTTGGCAGCGACGTCGCTATGAAGTAACTGCTAACTTTCAACACATCAACTTATTTCCTCCTGGATGGGGTAGCGCTTTGCTGTTAGTAACAGCAGTGTTGGGATTTATTATTACACCACAAGTATTTGCCAGCGATAAAGCACTGCAACGAGATTTCAGTGAATTATTAGGTTCTACACGCGTCAAACCGCAAGCGTTCCGTGCCTCTGTTGCTCCTGAGCAGCGATCGCTCGTAGACTGGGTACGTATGCTTAACATCTACCCAGAACCAGATAGATATCAAGGTAATAAAGTCAAGGTACAAGGATTTGTCATCCATCCACCAGATTTAGGAAAAGAATATCTCTTTTTAGCGCGATTTGTTCTGACTTGCTGCGCCGCTGATGCTTATCCTGTAGGATTACCAGTGAAATTGAAAGAAACCCGCGATCAGTATCCACCTGATACCTGGCTAGAAGTAGAGGGAGAAATGACCACAGCAACAATTGCAGACAAACGTCAACTTACCATAGCTGCCAGTTCCCTGAAAAAAATTCCCCAACCAAAAAATCCCTATAGTTATTAGTTGTTAGTTATTAGTTGTTAGTTGTCAGTTGTTTGTAATCACAACCAACAACCAACAATCAACAATCAACAAATTACAAATGACTACTAAAAAATCTTTTTTCCAACCCTTAGATCGCGTTGCGATCGCATTAATGTTACTGCTGATTTTGGTAATTGGGCTAATCATATCCCAAGGTGATGTAGTCAGAGTTCGTGTGCGCGAATTCACTTGGAAGCACTTACAAAGTGAAGAAAAAGATATATCTGTGACTAATTTCACCATCCAAAAACAAAAAATTGGTTCAGAGTATAGAGCCTTTGTCCTCACCTTTAGCCGTCCTATGGATACAAAAAGCGTAGAGGAAAATTTGAAAATAGAGCCTCCCTTAGCAGGTACATTCAGTTGGGCGGGGCGGCGCATGGGTTATAGCTTCATCACCCCAGCACCCTATGGAACAACTTATAAAGTGAGCTTAGAAGGAGCAAAAGACAAATTCGCTACCCAGGAAAAAATTAATAAAACCATACAACCATTTCAAACAACATTTAGCACACGCGATCGCGTGATTCTTTATATCGGGGCTAGCGAAGAAGATCAAGGAAGGTTAGTTCTTTACAACTTAACCCAAGAACAAAAAAAGATACTTACCCCCAAAGATTTAATCGTTACCGACTTTAAGCCATTTCCAGATGGGCAGAAAATATTATTCTCGGCTCGCCCCGCCGATAGTCAAGATTTACTATCAGCACAGTTGTACACAGTCACCACTGGCTATAATGCACCCCATGAAACCACAGCAGAACCAGCAGCTAAAGTAGACTTGCTTTTAGACAATAAAGAATATCAAAACTTGAAATTTGATGTATCACCTGATGGGCAAACGATTGTTGTTCAAAGGGGGAAGAAGGACAATCCTGGTGACTTTGGGTTGTGGTTTATGCCAGTTACCAGTGATGGTTCTGATAAAAAACCGACTCCTCAACGCTTGCAAAGTCAACCGGGGGGAGACTTTATGATTACACCGGACAGTAAAGCTGTCGCCCTCGCCCAAGGTCAGGGAACAGCTATCTTACCTCTACAAAAAGATGGCACTAAGCCCTTAGATTTTTTCCCACAATTTGGCTTGGTACAAGCCTTCTCCGGGGATGGTTCCCAAGCGGCAATGGTTAAATTTAATACAGATTATACGCGGGATTTGTTTTTAGTCACTAACCAGGGGGTTCAGAAAAAACTGTTATCCACCACAGGTTCTATAGTTAATTGTCAATTTGATACTGCCTCTCCCACACTCTATTGTTTGCTAACACAGCTACTACCAGGAGAGTATTATCAAGAACAACCATATTTAATTGCAATTGATATCAAAACGGGGGAACAGAAACCATTATTAGTGCTACCTCCCGACCAAAGAAACGTCCAGATGAGTTTATCTCCCGATGGCTTAGGTTTATTGTTTGACCAGATTCAGACCCAAACCAACCCAACCACAACACCAAACGCACCTTTTTTGACAACTGATGATGGAGAGACAATTGCCACTAGCAACCTGTGGTTAATGCCTTTATTACCAATAGCCGATGCTCAGACCAGCGCAGATCTGAAACCAGAACAACTACCTTTAACAGGGTTTTATCCTCGTTGGTTGCCATGATGAGGAGATGGTGAAGTAGAGGGGGTGGAGGAGTGTCAGGGGTGTGAGGAGAAAAATTTTTTCTCGTTGATGTTTGACAATCTTCCCATTCTTGGGTAGCGAAAAGTTATAACAAAATAATGATAAATGACTTTCCTTGGGGAGGTGACAAACTTGCCTTATGGAGTAGATTTTTGATAAGACAGCATTTATATGTAATAGTACCGCAGTCACCAATCAATAAGTTTAAGCTGGTGGGTGAAAAGTCATGAATGAAGCAGACACCCCAAATAACGGGGCTTTTATTGAACCCGTAGATCCTGCTAATGCGTCGCAACCGCAACAAGCAAGTTGTCCTTTTTATTCTGTTTTGCCTGTTGAAAACAGAACAATTTCGCAATTGCCGTTGTTTGCACCAGCAGAAGATAAGCAGTGTCAGGAAAATGCATCTTGTCAAGACTCAATGACCGAAACGAATCAACAAATAGAGGTAATTAGTAATTCTCAATGCGTATTAGAGTTAAATCAGCAGCAGCTAGAGGAGTTAGAGCCTGAACTAGATTGGGTTGCGGAGCCTGAAAAAGAAAAGGAACTACAGATTGATTCTGAATTTAAACAACTTTTGGCATTAAATGAAGAATTGCGTTCTGCCAACAATAATTTATATGAACAAGTAGAAGGTTTAACAACTGCTCTGTCTGAGTCAGAAGCAGCTTTGCAATGGCAGAAAAAGCGTTCTGCTGTCGCAGAGGCTATGCTTAACCAACAAACTCAAGAACTCACTGCTGCTCAAGAACAAATACAATCCCTATTTCAACAATTGGAAACTGCACTCCAAACAGTTCAAAATCAAGAAACTGCCATAGAGAACTATAAAGCACAGCTAGAAATTACCCAACAACGTCTTGCTCTGCTGGAACGAGAATGTACCTTAATTCAAACTAAATATAATGAACAATCCCACCAGCTATTACAATCAGAAAATTCTTGTCGAGAATTGCGTACTCGATTAATGCGGCAACAACGCCAGACATTACAATTCAAAGCAGCTCTAGAAAAATGTCTAGAAACACCACCAGTTCATAGTTATGATTCTATAAATAATCATGCTGATGCCAACGATGTAAATGACAGACAACTTAGAAATTATCGGCGGACTCATTCTTTAGTTCCCAACCAACAACCAATTCAACCTTGGTCAGCAGAACTAGATTCTCCTTGTGAGGATATAAGTAGTTTCTGGCTAGAATCTTCTTCATCAACCCCAAATACTTGGGATAACTCCACTTCTGATCAATTATCGACTGCTGACACTCCATCTCCAGCAAGTATATTGACATCAGAGCAATCAACTACCAAGCCAGAAATTGATGATGCAACTGAACCAAAGGTAGTTTCATCTTCTGATTCCTTAAGTTTGGACGAGCAAGTAGAAAACTTAATTCAGCTATTTTTTGCAGCCCAAAACACATCTGCATCACTAACCTCTGTTGAAAAAAATGTAGAAGATATGGAAGATGCAAAAAGTGATGATGAAGTTGTCACACCCATTTGGGAAACAGTTGCTACACCCGTTGAAGATAAAAAAGAACCAATAATTGTCATTTCACCGAGTGCTGATACAGATTCTGAAGAAAATGAGGATTTCTGGTTAGACGTGTCACCATTACCCCCGTCATTGTCAGAGTCTACTGAGACTTTTAAATCACCCTCACCACTGCTTTATCCAGAACGACCACCTAAAGGGCGAAAGTCTCTAGCATCTGTAGAATTGCCAAATTTTCGCCCTAATACTCAATGAATAAGGCTGAAGGATGAAGGATGAAAATAAGAAGAATTTAGATTTTATAGTTCATACTTCACACTATGGACTCTTGACAATTGACTCTTGACTATGGACTGTTGACTGTTGACTCTGAACTTTTTTCATTTCTGGTTTTCCTTTACCTGTGGTCAAGGCATAGCTGATTGCTAATAGGTGCAACCACAATGCTGGAGAGCGATTTTCCAGCCACTGACTATTGCGGTGCAGAAAATGCGGTAGCCATCCACTGAGTAAAGCACTAATGAGGCTATGACGAATAAAGTCAAAATAGTTCCCTAACCAACGCAATAAATCTTTAGCACCAGCTAGTTCCCAAATCCACATTAGCAATGCTGGGTTCTTCTTGGCTGCTTTTAGTGCTAAGCGATTAAAAGTAAGCAAGTTGAATCTATCTTTGATAAAATCTTCTGCTACTTCGAGGGGTTCATCCGCCAACAAACCAAAGAAGTTATTCAGCATAGTGTTTATGCGTTCTGGTGGTAAGAATTTACCGGTAGGAACCATCATGCCTTTGGAAAACATCCAAGTCACAGCAATATTATTTTGAAAGGCACGAATTCGGTTCAAGTGTTGGCAAGAAAGTAAGTCGTGTTTGAGGGCAATATCTAAGAGAGTAGTGAGACGTTCTAGGTTCCGAACCAAGGAACCGAATCCTGTGAAAACTAAGGGTGACTGAAGGGATGCAGCATCACCAATGGCTATTAATCGATCAAATGCTACTGTGCGATCGCTACTCCCCACACTAAAGTGACCCGGTATATACCCAAAGGTCGGCTTTTTCCAGACTAGTTTGTCCATGTCGCAGCGCCGATACTCTGGCAGTATTGTGAAAAAGTCCTCATACATTTCCAGCAAGGAACCGGGATTTTGAGAATTGACTTCGTGGTAATGAAATAAATAAATTGTTAGTTCTTCGTCTGCACCAGGAAATAATTCCCAAATTAATTGTCTTCCGCGCGAAATATCGCCGTGACTATTTAGCACATCCCCATATTGGGAATCCCAGACTCCTGGTTCAAATCCCCGTTCTATTACTGCTCCTACTGTTGGACAAACACTGTCAAAAGCACGACCACCATTTAACTGCCAAGCGATTGGTGATGCTGTTCCCATCGCATCTACTAGCACTCGTCCGCTTGCTTGCTTGTCTATTTGGTTTTTTAAGTCTTTAACTGTAATAACAACTCCTGATGTGTAAATATCAGCTTTAATAAACTCTGATTCATCCCAGATTTCACCACCTGCCAACCGCAGCTTTTGTCCACACAGTTGGAGCAATTTCTCGGAATCTAGTCCCAAATTTAGGACTGTGGGAGTGTGTAAAATGGGTGCTTTTAGTTGCTTGGGAACATAAGCATCAAAAAATTTATTAAATCCGTCTTTATACTCTCGGGCAATAATAGATTCAACTTCGCTGGGTGTCAGCAAACCTAAATTAATCAAGCTTTGAATTTCATCACGAGAAATATTCCATTCTCGGTTCATGCGCCCAAAAGGCAAGCGTTCCACTAACAGCACTTTGTAGCCTAATTTTGCCATCACAGCTGCATGAATCACACCAAGCGCACCGCCGATGTAGATTAAATCGTAGGTGGGGTGGTGGGGTGGTGGGGTGGTGGGGAAACTATTTTCTCTTATCCCCCTATCTCCCCATTTACCCCTAATCCCCACTCCCTGGGGTCGTGGGGGCCTCGAGTTCCCCATCTCCCAATCTCCTTTATGGGAGAAAACTACCTGACGCGGTTTCTGTGGATTCCGCACTCCTTGACGCCAGCGTTGCTCCCACCAGTACACCCGCTGGAGGTCATATTCGCCGTTGGGCATTTTTTGAAAATATTTGACGGTGAGGGGATAATAGGGAGCTAATGCTTCAAAAATCGATTCCTGGGATAAATCAATTGTTGGTGGTTCTGGATATTGATGGGGAAAGCGGCTTCTAATCGCAGTTGTGAGCATTTTAAGAATTTGTTTTTCCTGGGGAAAAGCTTGCTCTGACCAGCGAAAAACTTTCAAGTAAGTAGTCCGTTGTACGGACCAAACAAAGATAGAGAGTTCAACTGGCAATTTTTCCGGAATATTTCTGTTATCATCTGTATTTTCAATCATTCTCAAGCGAAAACCATCCGGTGTCAGCATTTTTTTCCCATTTCCTGGTTCAAACTCAGTTTGTAACCATTTACAGACTGCTGTTGTGTCCGCAGTGGGGATTTCTATGTAAAGTATCTCTTTCATTCGTTTTTCAAATCTCCAACTAATAATATGCACTAAGACAGATTCAAAACTGGGGTTATTTACGGTAAGATCCGCCCTATCTTGTTGAATAAAAATTCAATAAAGAAATTTTAAAAGTTTGTCAAAGTTTTTGTTCATTCTCTGTTTCATTAAACTTACGCCATGAATTATCCCATTCCAGATAACCCTCAAGAAATCATTGCCCTAAGGCAAAAGCCAGTTGATGAAGAAATCGTTGCTGCTGCGATCGCAGGTGTAATCAAAGTTGTCCGCGCTCAAGGTCAATCCCTAGAAGAATTAACAGCGCAATTGCTAGCTGAAGACACTCTACTAGATAAACAGCAGCGACGTTGGCTGAGTCAAGTAGTTGCCCAAGCCTGGGAAAGTTTCTCTTAGATTTTGTTGGTAGTTTTTGGTTGGTAGTTGTTCGGAATAATCAACAAACAACAAACAACAAAAAAATCATTGCCAATCATTTTGTGTGGTGTGGGAGTATAAATTATGTAGTGTGAGATTGGCAACTGGCATGTCAAAAGTGATAGGCAAATTAAAAGTAAGAAATAAACTGGTGAGTAACAAGTTACTAACTTTCAAGGTGATATCTTGATTTAAGTTTTGGCGCGGACAAATTGAGGATTACGCTTCAATAATTCCTTAAACAGTGAAATGATCCGCAATTACAGCTAAATAGTTTAGTTATAAAAAGCATCAGGTGACTAGAAGTAGCAGTTACACATACAAAACCCACCTCTGTGGGCTGAAAAGTCCGCGTCGACGGACTTTGTTTGTATAGCCGCGATTTCTAATCGCCAGAACTAGGTGCAACAGATCCGATGAAAAATTAACGTAGACGCGCCTTCTTCGGCTTCCGTAAGGTACACAGATGCAAACGCGCTTTGCGTGGCTTCGGTGGAGGGTACACCGATGAACACTGATGGATTATGGGTTTGCTGTTAAGTTAATCCCTGATCGCTATTTTCAATACAGATTGCAGTAATAGGTCAATTACCAATTACCAATTACCTATTACCAATTACCAATTATCTATTACCTACGACTGCCGCTTCTGCTTGGGAGTGTAACAATAAGCCATATTCTAATCCTTCTACTACTGCTTGATAGGAAGCTTCCAAAATATTTGTAGAAACTCCTACCGTTGTCCAGCGTTGATGACCACTTCCCGACTCTACCATGACGCGCGTTTTGGCTGCTGTACCTGTATGTCCGTTGAGAATTCGTACTTTGTAGTCTGTCAACTCAAAAGCTGCTATGTGGGGATAAAAATTCACTAAAGCTTTACGTAATGCTGCATCCAAAGCTGCAACAGGGCCGTTTCCTTCTGCTGCTTCCAAAATATCTTTACCATTGACGGCAAGTTTGACTGTGGCTAAGGCGCTAGTATTGGCTTCTCCCTGTCCCAAGTCACAGTGAACCTGGAAACCCCTGATTTCAAAAAATTGTTGGCGACTTCCTAAAGCTTGGCGCATCAACAATTCAAAACTTGCTTCTGCTGCTTCAAATTGATATCCATCACTCTCCAAATCTTTCAAGCGTTCGAGAATTTTTCGGGTTGTGGGGTCATGTTTATCTAATTCAATCCCAAATGAACGGGCTTTTGCTAGAACATTACTGACTCCTGATTGTTCGGAAATGACGATTCGACGACGGTTGCCAATTTGTTCTGGTTGAATGTGTTCGTAAGTCAGGGGATTACGTTCTACTGCTGATACATGAATCCCGCCTTTGTGAGCAAATGCTGACCTACCTACAAATGGTGCATGTTCATCTGGAGCAAGATTAACTACTTCGCTGACAAAGCGACTGGTGTCCGTCAATTGCGAGAGTTGGTTCTCTTCTATACATTTAAATCCTAGCTTGAGTTGTAAATTAGGAATTAACGAACAAAGATTGGCATTACCACAACGTTCGCCGTAACCATTGATTGTGCCTTGTACCATCCTGACGCCCGTCATGACGGCAGCGAGAGCATTGGCAACTGCTGTATCTGAATCGTTATGAGTGTGAATGCCTAATTTAGTGTCGCTAGGAATAACTTTAACTATTTCAGTAATAATTTGCGTAATTTCATGGGGTAACGTGCCGCCATTAGTATCACAAAACACTAACCATTCAGCACCAGCAGCGATCGCAGTCTCTAATGTTTGTAAAGCATAATCCCGATTGTGCTTATAGCCATCAAACCAATGTTCAGCATCGTAGATAACGCGACGCCCTTGAGTGCGTAAGTACTCAATCGTATCGCGGATCATCGCCAAATTTTCAGGCAAAGTGGTCTTGAGTCCTTCAGTCACATGCAAATCCCAAGACTTACCAAAAATAGTCACCCAACGGGTTCCAGCAGCAAGAATAGCTTGTAGTATTGGCTCAGAGGCCACATTTGTATTTGGGCGTCGAGTTGAACAAAAAGCCACAACTTCAGCTTGTTTGAGGGGTTCTTCCTGCAACTGCCAGAAAAACTGCACATCTTTGGGATTAGCTCCAGGCCAACCACCTTCAATGAAGGGAATACCCAGTTGATCCAGCCTTCTGGCAATGCGTAACTTATCTTCTATGGAAACAGATAGCCCTTCGCGCTGAGTACCATCTCGAAGTGTAGTGTCATATATCCAAAGTTGAGGTGAACTGTTAACAGTCATAAGATGAGCAATTGGTCAGAACTATAGAGAATAAAAAAAGATCTGTCAGGATATAAAATTGTAATCGGAGTCAAGAGTTTATACCCTTGGTTTTGCTTGGAATTCATAACAACTACATTTCAAGGTGGTTTGTGACAACACTACACTGATGAAAATCTGCTGATAAATAGTGAGTTTATACCATTTTCAAATTCTAGAAAATATAGACATTAATAGGGTCTGTATTGCCAGCATTAACACCGCTTCACTATTTTTCAAGACCATAATAATATGACAAGATTAAATGATTTATGAACTAATCCTTAAGGATGTTCCTGTGATTGTTTCATAACTTAAATCCAATTATGAAATAGTTTTTATACCAAAAATAAATTGTTACAATACAACCTAAAACTTGTGTAGTGATCTGCAATGCCCAAGGTGTTAGCTCAAGATAAAACAAGTGAGTGTATGCGTAGAGCAAATCGGCAGAAAATTTTGCTGCAAAATGGTATTGACCTCTACAATAGCGGTGCTAAGGTAATAAACTGTCGCTTAATCGGCAGCTGTTCTGTGCAATTGCAAGCAGAAGGTAAAGCTTCAAAGGCTAATTGGCGTGAAGGGCAGCTCTCACTACCTCCTCATTCTCCGATAAAAAATCTGGGTTTCGGCTTGTCAAACTCAGCTTATGGGAGATGTAAAAGTCACCAATTTTGATGGATTTTGGGGAGAAGGTTCTCAAGTAGTCTGGACACCAAAAGGTTAAAAAGGAGAAAAAACATGGGTAGATGGACACCACTCATTTTGATGGCTGGAGGTTTGGCTATTTTACTAGGTACATTGCTGGGGATTAGCTTTCCGATGGGCCGACAAAATACTGCTCAAGCCCCAGGAGGAAAAACATCAAAAGTTCTCCCTGCCAATATTAATGTCAATAGCACTGCGGCTGGCACAAATAACACTAGAACCAACAGAACTAATGTTGCCCAGAATAACGCTGCTGATGACACTTTGACTGAAACCATGACTGACACAACAACAACTGCTCAGGATACAGGCACCACAGACGATACTCAATCAAGTGATACTAATCAGGATAACGAACCAATTCGAGCTTTGTGGTAGTGCTTGCCTATCAGCGGTTAACAGTTATGAGTTACTTAATTATGAGTTAGGAGTTATATAGTCGATTGTCAATTGTCAATTGTTGATAGTCATTACTCTTGACTATGAACTCTTGACTAAGGACTCTTGACTATTGACTCTTGACTATGAATTTTGGACTCTTGACTAATGACTAACGATGTTTTGATTATCGGTGGCGGCGTCATCGGTTTGGCGATCGCTGTTGAACTGAAACTGCGTGGTGCGAAAGTTATTGTAACTAGTCGTGATTTCCACGCCGCCGCTACACATGCTGCTGCTGGGATGTTGGCTCCAGATGCGGAAAACATCTCAAATCAAGCAATGCAAGATTTGTGTTGGCGATCGCGTTCTATTTATGCTGACTGGACACACAAATTAGAACAACTCACTGGCTGCAACACTGGTTACTGGCCTTGTGGAATTTTAGCGCCAGTCTTTTCTGAAGAAGAGAGGGAAATAGGGAGAAATATTTCTCCCCACCACCCCATCACTCCATCCTCTTCTACTACCTACTGGTTAGACAAAGAAACTATTCACCAATATCAACCAAGTTTAGGACAAGAGGTAACTGGCGGTTGGTGGTACCCTGAAGACGCCCAAGTAGACAATCGAGCTTTAGCAAAAGCGCTACTGAGTGCGGCGCAATCATTGGGTGTGGAACTCAAAGAAGGAATCGCAGTAGAAGGCATTTTGCAGCAGCAAAGGCAAGTTGTAGGTGTACAAACCAATGCTGGAATTTTACGCGCCGAACACTATGTTTTAGCCACAGGTGCTTGGACAAATCAATTGTTTCCCTTACCCGTACGTCCCGCCAAAGGACAAATGTTGAGCGTGCGTGTACCAGAAGCGATCACACAATTGCCCTTAACACGAATTTTATTTGGGCAGGATGTTTACATTGTGCCAAAACGCAATCGGCGAATTATCATTGGCGCTACAATCGAAGATGTTGGCTTTACTCCGCAAAACACCCCAGCAGGCGTTCAAACTTTACTACAAGCAGCCATCCGTCTATATCCTCAAATCCAAGATTATCCCATAGAAGAATTGTGGTGGGGATTCCGTCCTGCGACCCCCGATGAATTACCAATTCTGGGGAATAGTCCCTGTCAAAATCTCACCTTGGCTACTGGACACTACCGCAATGGGATTCTGCTTGCACCCGTAACAGCAACACTAATTGCTGATTTGATTTGGGAGCAAAAATCTGACCCCCTCCTGTCCCATTTTCATTACTCGCGCTTCCAGAACAAATCATCTACCTCCTCTGTTATGCTGACTCATCCTCTCCCCGCTTTTCCAGATCAGGGGCAAGTCAATTCCCTTACCCTTAAAAGTGAAGCATTTCCGGAAAAAAGCTTTGCACCCAATCCAGACACACCACTTATCATTGCTGGCAAAACTTTTACCTCCCGCTTGATGACGGGAACTGGTAAATATCGCAGCATCGAGGAAATGCAGCAAAGTGTGGTGGAGAGTGGTTGTCAAATTGTGACTGTGGCTGTGCGACGAGTACAAACTAAAGCCCCCGGACACGAAGGTTTAGCCGAAGCGCTAGACTGGACAAAAATTTGGATGCTACCGAATACTGCTGGCTGTCAAACCGCCGAAGAAGCGATTCGGGTTGCCCGTTTGGGAAGGGAAATGGCAAAACTCCTGGGACAGGAAGATAATAATTTTGTTAAGTTAGAAGTAATTCCTGATCCGAAATATTTACTTCCAGATCCGATTGGCACTCTCCAAGCAGCAGAACAATTGGTCAAAGAAGGCTTTGCTGTTTTACCCTATATTAATGCTGATCCGATGCTAGCTAAGCGTTTGGAAGAAGTAGGCTGTGCCACAGTCATGCCTTTAGCTTCACCGATTGGCTCTGGCCAGGGTTTGAAAACAACTGCTAACATTCAAATTATCATCGAAAATGCCAATGTACCCGTAGTAGTAGATGCTGGCATTGGTTCACCATCCGAAGCAGCACAGGCGATGGAAATGGGTGCTGATGCTTTGTTAATTAACAGCGCGATCGCTTTAGCAAAAAACCCACCCCTGATGGCACGTGCCATGAATATGGCTGCTGTTGCTGGTCGCATAGCCTATCTGGCTGGTAGAATGCCCATTAAAGACTATGCCAGCGCCTCTTCACCAGTGACTGGAACAATTACAAGTTAGATGTTTGTTGGTTGTTGATGGTTGTTTGCAACAATCAACTATCAACACTATGTCATTTGTAACGAATTATCTCTAATTACAAAAGTAGTCTATTGCATTTATGTAACATGAAATCAAAAAGCAGAGTAAGGAATTAGTCCATGCCCTACACGACAGAAGAAGGCGGTCGCCTCAATAATTTTGCCCGTGAACCCAAAGTTTATCAAGCAGAACCTCCGACAGCCCAGCAAAAGCGCAATTATGTGATTTTGGGAGTTGTGGCAATAATTTTGGTCAGTGGTTTGATTTTTGTGGCCTTCTCTGTTTCTAATGTCAGTTAATCAAAATTACTTTAATAAATCAATTTTATTTGATATTTATTCAGGTTTCTACACTTTATGGGAACCTGGTTTTTTTGTCTACTCTGAAGATAAGACAGAAGATCTCTATCGTGCAAGAAAATAAGTGCAAAATATAAGTATAATAATATACGCTTCCTCTATTCTTATTTGAAACCTTGATTTATCCTGAGCAGAGCAATCAGTACTTGAAAATCGAAGTCATAATCATAATTTACAGATTGCTTGCATATGCCCTTAAAAGGGATGTACACTGCGTTTTGGCTCCTTAGCCACCATGAGCGTGAATGATACTGCACATTCGGATAAATTTGCGTGGAATCGCCAAGTATACCACCGTCTAAAACTTGCACTTAGTCTTGGTTTGCGGCGACAAATTTTTGTAGCGGTATGTGATGATTTAAACTTGAGAAATCAGGTAGCAGCACGTTTGCATTCAACTTTGGCTTATCCAGTTGGTCAAGTGCTGTATCAACCATCAAATACACAGGAAGCTAGTACACCAGCCTATCCACGGCTAGTTACCTTGAGGTTGAATTTAAGTGACCCTAACCCCATCGCACAGATAAATCAATGGTTGGTGAATTATCCACCACCAATTGTTGGCGTATCTAAAGATAATCCTGGACGGTCATTGCCAATACCAGCTTTTCAGATTGTAGGTGTTGAGCAGCTGACTAAACAACCAGTGGCGATACAGCGTTTATTTTTGCACTATCTCCGTTTAACTGAACAGCATTTATCAAGTCCAGAATCCAGTCGTTTTCTGGAATCAAGTTTATTACTGTGGACGCCACGTCCTTGGTTGTACGCCATACAGCAGTCAGCACCACAGTTTTGGCGTTGTCGTACTGGTGTGTTTGTGTTTGCTGGAGAACCGACACCGACAACTCGTACTAAAAACTCACCAGAACGCTTTTCTGGTTCTAGAAGCTTAGATTTAGGAAATATTGAACAGGTAATCTGGGAAGAAACTGTCTCTGGTGACGATTTTCCTGTGGAAGATGTTGATTTTGCAATCAATACACCTGTCAATCGTGGACACAAACCGCAAGAACCTTCACCAATCAAGTCAGAATTATTTGTTCCAGAAACATTTCAGCAAGAAACTAACGAAAAAGTCCGTATCAGCGAGACTTCATCGCCACCGCGTTTATCGCACATTAGTAAAGAGTTAACAGAATTAGTACTAGCAACCATTAACACTGCGATCGCTCATGATCAAGATGAGAGTATACAAGTACAACAACTTCTAGAAGAAATTGACTCTCTACATGCCACAAAAGCTTCACCAGAAACACTAGCAGCAGCTTATCATCGCCTGGGTAACTTATATCGCCTCCGCATTGAACAAGGACAAGCTAACTTAGAAAACTTGATGGTGGCTATTTTGGCATACCAAGAGGCTATTACCTACGATGAAACTTCGCCGCAAGTGCCAGATATTTTGAATGACTTAGGTACACTTTATTGGATGCTATACCGCACACCGCCCAATTCGGAAGAAGGACAATCTTATATAGAACAGGGAATAGAGTTTTATCAGTTAGCTTTAAAACTAATTTCACTTGAAACCCATCCAGAAACTTATGCACGGGTGCAGAATAATCTGGGGACTGCTTATGGGGACTTAGCACGTTTTTCTAATCCAGCCGAAAACTGGCAAAAAGCGGTTGCAGCTTATCGAGAAGCACTCTGCTTCCGTACCGCCGAGATGGAACCATTGAAGTATGCTGCAACTCAGAATAACTTGGGTACTGCTTACTGGCATTTAGCCCAGTACAGTCAACCGATGGAGCATTTAAAGAATGCGATCGTAGCTTACAGTCTTGCCTTAGCCTACTACAACCCCGAGCAGGAACCACTGAAATATGGCATGATTCAAAACAATATTGGTACTGCTCATTGGAATCTAGCACAGTACGAAAATCCAGCAGAGAATCTGCGACTTGCTGTGGAAGCCTATGGGGAAGCTTTAAAATATCGTACACCAGCACATGTTCCGGCCGCTTGTGCTGCCACACAAAATAATCTTGGTACTGCTTATTGGCACTTAGCCAACCAATCACAAATCAACAAAGAAGAACAACAGAATTTTCTAAAAATGTGCATCAATGCTTATCAAGAATCTCTAAATCTTGCTCACTCACTGAAGAATACTAATTTAAGTTTTGATATTTTTGCCACTCACAACAACTTAGGATTAGCGCACTATCAACTAGCAACAGATCAGTATTTAAATGGCGATAAAACCGCACGTTCTCAACATTTAGAATTAGCATTGGATAACCATCTGCAAGCATTAAATGGATTAAGCAATAAACCTGAAGCTTACCAAACTACATTTAATTATTTAGTAAAAACGATTCGCGCTTTTCACAATGAATTAGGAATACAAGGACAAAATTTAGCTCTATCTAAAGTGCCTGGACAATTACTACCAGAAATTCTGCCGAAGTTGTAATTAGCAGGTATAAATTTTTTTTAGTAATTACTCAGTTATGTTTTGTGATTCCAGAAAAAAATTTCAACATCAAAAAATATGATTCACAAAAACCTCAAGCTTTTTATTGCCATCCTCATGGAGAATTATGGATTGGTGATTCAATTCAATGGCTCAAAAATCTGGCTTCTGAATCTGTAGATTTAGTATTTGCAGATCCTCCTTATAATATAAAAAAAGCTGCTTGGGACAATTTTGAATCTCAAGCAGCTTATGTGAATTGGTCTTTAACATGGATTGAAGAAGTTTCTCGGATATTAAAATCAACAGGTTCACTATATATTTGTGGTTTTTCAGAAATTATTGCTGATATAAAACTGCCTGCATTGAAATTTTTTAGTGGGTGTAGGTGGTTGATTTGGCATTATAAAAATAAAGCCAATCTCTCAAATGATTGGGGACGTTCTCATGAGAGTATATTACATTTTAGAAAGACCAACAATTTTTATTTTAATCCAGATAATATACGCATACCTTATGGCGAACACACTTTAAAATATCCACAACATCCCCAAGCAAAAACAAGTCAATATGGCAACAATGGTAAAAATGATAGGAGAATTTGGCGTCCCCATCCCCAGGGTGCAAAACCCAGAGATGTGATAGAAATACCAACTATATGTAATGGGATGGATGAAAAAACTAAACATCCAACTCAAAAGCCAGAGGAGTTGGTGAGAAAGTTTATACTTTCTTCATCTTCAAGAGGAGATATTGTGCTTGATCCATTTTTTGGTTCAGGAACAACGCTGGTTGTTGCTGAACAACTTGGTAGAAGATGGCTAGGCTGTGAGATTATTCCTGAATATGCAGTATGGGCGGTGGAACGTATCAAATCTGTAAAGTATATGTCAGACGAGGAATGGTTTTGGTGCGATCGCAAGAATGAAGAACGTAGGAAGAAATTTAGGTAATATAATATCCCCCTGAACACTTGTATGATTCGTTGAGGTCGGTAATGGGTAATCGGTAATTGGAAAAAGCCAATAACCAAGCTTTATATCGTAAGCAATTAGTCAAACTTAATATTATTTAAACGCACAGGAGTGCTAAGGATAACGCAAAGGGACGCAGAGTTTTGTGAGAGGAGTTTCGCTATGAGTTTATTTAATTTTGTACTCAGTAGTGAGATGAATTTTGAATAGTTATCTTAATTTTCTCCTGATTTAATTACAGAAAATATAGATGAATAGTCTTCGTGAGCAAATGACATCTTCATTGCCATTTCCAAGATTTTCCTTACACCTTCAATACTGCTAACATTTAAACTTGCGGCTTTTGCTTCTTCAATAAAGAAATCAGTATCTTTCATCAAGTGTTTGGTGGGGAAGTTGGGATTAGTATAATTACTATCCAACATTCTTGGCAATTTTTTATCGAAAGTTGGGGCGTAAAGGGCGCTTTGGCGTAGAATGTACATAAACAAGTCTTCGTCAATGCCATAACGCTGGACAAAACTAAGACTCAAAGCAAAGCTTGCTGTTAGGGAAGCAATTAATTGATTTAAAGCGAGTTTCAGTGCCGCAGCTGTTCCCACTGATCCAACTAAGATAGGTTCTGGGCCAAAGTGTTTTAATAACTCTAAGTGACGTTTGTATTGTTCTTGATGCGCGCCTACCATCACAATTAAATTACCAGCTTGTGCTTCTGGGATGCTACCTAGTACGGGTGCTTCTAAATACTCTCCACCTGCGGCAACTACTGCATCTCTAATTTCTCTGCTTTCGGTAGGGGTAATAGTTCCCATTTGGATGACGCTTTTTCCTGCTACAGCTTGTGAGGATCGATCTGAAAGTAGGACACTATAGATTGCTGCTGCATTCGTCAGCATGAGAATTACACAGTCAGCTGCATTAATTGCTTGGTAAGGTTTTTCTGCTATTTCCGCACCAATTTCTTTTAACGGTTCTAACTTTTCTGGGGTGCGGTTATATGCTATTAGCTGGACTCTTGCTTCTAACAATTTTTGCGCCATTGGCAGTCCCATTAATCCAGTCCCCAGAAATGCTACTTTCATTTTTACGTTCCTCTGGTAGAGCGTTAAGTTAGTAGTTAGTAGTTAGTGGTTAGTAGTTAGTGGTTAGTTGTTTTAATACTCCTCACACTCCTCACACTCCTCACACTCCTCACACTCCTCACACTCCTCATACTCCTCATACTCCTCATCTCCCCACCTCCCCTACCAACTACCATCTACCAACCACTAACTACTTTTTTTAGCCACCTGCGGCAAAAGTAACCATAATCATTACTGACAGTAAAATGCCAGGAACGAGTAGTACGATTAGCATTAATAAGTCATGGGTGGTCATAATTATTACCTTTTGACTAAAAAAGAATAAAGGTTAAAAATATTTACTTTAGCCTTTATACTTCTATACTTCAGCCTTTAATCATAAATTACCTATCACCCAAGTGAGATTAATATAGTTTTAACTTTTTAAATGGACGTTGGTGCTAGTTCTGGTACAGTAAATCCTTTGAGTGGTTGAAATGTTTCTGTTTCCTTGAGTCCTTTACTTTGTGCCAAGATACTAAATCCACCTAATCCAAAGGGATCTAAAAGCTGACGTAATGCATCCCGGCGACGCAGTAAATCAGAGATGGGTTGATTTGTATAAGATAGCGCAGCAATGCGATCGCCTAATCCCAATGCCATCAAAAATAATTCTTGCTGCGTCAAACCAACTTTAGCTAATCCGCAGCGTTCACCCCATCGTTCTAAAGCGGTAAAGTCAACATGGGCTGTGATGTCTTGTCGCCCGATATTGATGTAGGGGTTATTATGGCGCTGATGACGCCAGTAACACTGTAGTGTGCCTTGCGATCGCCTGGGATTATAGTAACGACTTGCTGGATAGCCATAATCTATAGTTAACACATACCCCCGCTGCAAACGGTCTGCTACTACACTTAACCAATCCAGCGCTGCTAGATTTACCTCACTGCGATACCCTTCTGGATAAACATTTTCTGGGAACTGAATGCTAACTAAATCAAAATATTCAGCTAGTTTTGGTGTGGAAGGTTCGGCTGTGATTTCTGTAAAGGGAGTGGGGATGAGGGGAGATGGGGGTGTGGGGGAAGTGAGTAGCTCTTGATGATTGACGATAGACTCTTGCTGTAGAGTTACATAAATTTCTCGCAGTTGCCCTTGTTCTAAAATAAATTGATGCACTGGTAGAGCATCCACCAATTCGTTTGAAAAAAAGCAGCCAATAATGGAATTACTAAGTATTTCTTCTAAACTACTCTTGATTTGAACTGTAAATTCTTGTAAGCGTTGCTGTTGTTCTTGCCTGAGAATCGGGGACTTTTCTACAATCATATATTCTAGGGCAGCAAAAAAATTTGGATAGCGCAATTTTAAGTAATTTAAAATATCGAGTGCTAAATGCCCTTGTCCTGCACCCATTTCTACTAGGGAAAAAGGCACTGGTTGTCCTAAAATTTCCCACATCTGGACAAATTGTTCAGCTAGCAATTCACCAAAATCTGGGCCAAGATGGACAGAGGTAAAAAAGTCACCCCGCTTACCGATATTTACAGCTTGGGTAGAATAGTAACCGTAGTCAGGGTGATACAATGCCATATCCATGTAGGTGGCAAAAGTAATTCGCTGATTAGGACTATTAGCAATGCGATCGGCTATGGCAGCACACAGCACTGGATGAGAATCCATAAACTTGGAAATTTCAAATTAAAACTTCAGCCTCAATTGTATTACCTTTCGCTAGAAAATATCCCGCTGCAACCCCTTATCTTGGTATTTTTCTTCTTCTAGAATCGATAATTTTTCAGAAAATAATTGGCATTTCATTAGTTATATGGATGATTATGTTTCTGCTTTTGATTAATAGTATTTACCAAGTTACTACCTAATAGATTTTAATATTAATATGCATGTGCATATCTATGTAAAAATAAAGGTTTGTTGCCTCCTATGTCAGCTATATCTACTAGTACTAACCTTCCTCCTTTAGAAAGTGGCGATCGCCTGACTCGTTACGAATTTGAACGCCGCTATCAAGCAATGCCGCAGAATATAAAAGCAGAATTAATCGAAGGAGTTGTATATTTGGCTTCACCTGTGCGTGCAAGAGGTCATGGCAGACCTCATGCGAAAATTATGACTTGGTTGGGAACCTACGCTGCTGCAACACCCGGAGTTGATTTACAAGATAACGCCACAGTCCGCCTAGATGCTGACAATGAACCTCAACCCGACGCCCTATTACGAATTGAACCAGAAGTAGGTGGCAATTCCCGTATTAGTGATGATGATTATATTGAAGGTACACCAGAATTAATCGTAGAAATTGCTGCTAGTAGTGCTGCTTATGATCTGAATGACAAGCTTAATGCCTATCGTCGCAATGGAGTACAAGAGTATATTGTCTGGCAAAGTTACGAGAATCGCCTAGATTGGTTCAACTTAGAACAAGGACGATATGTTTTGCGAGAACCAGATACAGATGGAATAATTCGCAGTCAGATTTTTCCTGGATTATGGTTGGCGGTTAATGCTTTGCGAGAAGGTAGTATGGCTGAGGTTTTAGCAGTTCTTCAACAGGGGTTGCAAACAGCCGAACATCAAGCATTTGTGGAGAGACTAAGGAGTTAGTGTTGTGCAGGACAAGAAGCCAAACAACGAAAAAATCAAAAAGCAAGGTAAGTCACTGCCTTCTGGTATTATCATCCGGTTGGGAAAGTTTGTCTGGACAACTATGTGGCATTTGATGATGTCGAATTTGGCTCCTCGTAACCAGTCAGGAGAATACATCCGTCCAGCTAGTCAGTTTCGCAATTTTATTGGTACACAAGCAGACAATCCTTATCAACCCCAAGCGGGACGCTATCGCCTTTTTGTGGGTTTAGGATGTCCTTGGGCCCATAGAACTTTAGTTGTGCGATCGCTCAAAGGTTTAGAAGATGCCATACTAGTTTCGATTGTATCTCCCTCACCAAACGAAGGTATCTGGGTTCTTAACCAACAACAAGAAGGTTGTCGCACCCTTCCCCAACTCTACAATTTAGCTGTACCTGGTTATCAAGGACGTTGTACTGTTCCCGTACTCTGGGATACGCAAACCAAGACGATAGTTAATAATGAAAGTGCAGAGATTATCGTGATGTTGAATTCCCAGTTTAACGAGTTTGCCAAAAATCCCCAACTTGATCTTTATCCAGAAGAACTGCGTGAGCAAATTGACCGTTGGAACGAGAAAATTTATCATGCGGTAAACAATGGTGTCTATCGCTGTGGTTTTGCCCAAACTCAACAAGCCTACGACAAAGCCTGTCACGAGTTGTTCACCACTCTCGACGAAATTGACGTCGCATTGGCAAACAGTCGTTACCTGTGTGGAAATAAAGTAACGCTGGCAGATGTGCGTTTGTTCACTACCTTGTTCCGTTTTGATGTAGTCTACTACGGATTATTTAAGTGCGATCGCCACAGAATTCAAGACTATGAAAATTTAGGACCTTACCTACGCGATTTATATCAGCTACCAGGAGTTTCTGACACCTGTGATTTAGATAGCGTCAAGCGAGACTACTACGGCAACCTCTTTCCACTCAATCCTGGTGGTATCATCCCCTGTGGACCCGATGTAAGTTATCTGTTAAAACCACATAATCGTCAAAGAGTTGGTTGTTGATTGTTGTTTGTTGGTAGTTAGTAGTTTTTTGTCATTTGTCATTGGTCATTTGTTTAGTATTAATTCCCCCCACACTCCTCACACTCCTCACACTCCACCCTACGGAAAGCCGCTTGCGCGTCTACACACTCCTCACACCCCACCACCCTAAATATTTCCTTATTTGTTAATTAGGAAATACTAATCAATTTGACCTTTTTCTTGCTTGATAATCTAATAAAGCTCCTGCGCTGACCATAGTCCTTCCGTTACTTCTACACATAGGAATTTCTCCTCTTTGTAGAGCCATATAAAGGTTGGCTTGGTTTACATTTAAAAATTTTGCTGCTTGTACAAGAGAGATACCTCGCTTCAGAAAACCGGGTCTTTGTCTTTTGTAATTAGATAAGCGGCTAAGCATGGCGAAATATAAAAAACTACTTAAGAAAATTAACTTTTCTTACAAAAACGTTACAAAATCACATAAAGACAAAACTCACCTACACAGTATATCGGCTGTGTAGGAGGGATGTTGCACAACTCAGTTTGGACGGAACACTAATTAGATTTTCATCTAATTAGATTATAACAGGTTATGAAAACGGAACAATTTCAGATCGTGCTACGTTTTTTCAAAGCTTTAGCGGACGAAAGTCGGCTAAAGATTTTGAGTTTTCTAGCTAACCAAGAATGTAGTGTAGAAGAATTAGCTGTATTGTTACAACTCAAGGAACCAACGGTATCTCATCATTTAGCTAAATTAAGAGAAGTAAATTTAGTTACTATGCGCCCTGAGGGTAATACCCACCTTTATCAATTAGAGAGTGGAACTTTAGAGAGTGTCAGCAAAGAAATCTTGACACCAGGGAAGATAGCTTCTTGGGTTGAAGACATAGACACAGAAGCATGGGAAATAAAGATAATTCAAACCTACACAGAAGGAGAACGCCTCAAAGAAATTCCTTCTAGTCGGAAAAAACGCTTAGTAATTCTCAGATGGTTAGCAAATAAATTTGAAGTGGGTGTTCAGTATTCAGAAAGTGCTATTGATGAAATTTTGAAGCGCTATCATCCTGATTTTGCTAATCTTAGGCGTGAGTTGATTAGTTACAATCTTCTCCAGAAAAAAGATGGACTTTACTATGTTGTGGATAGTAGGAAAGGAAATAATTAATATCTTTTAGTAATTACGCTTGTCTATAGTTCTAATATTCTAGAATTTGAGCAATTAATAGTTCATAATTAGTAATTCATTAATTTGTTGGCGTTTAGAAGCATTACTATTAATATTTCTTTTTGCCTTCAGTCTTTCGATTCTATAACCTTCATAGGCTAGCTCAAAAAAATTGTCATTTAAATCTTCATTTTTTGGATCAGAATTACTCAATATTAACTTTGCTCCTTTCTTATCAAGTACTCTGAAAAAATCTCGTAATCTTAATTGTTCAGCATCATCAAAGGTATGTTGTGAATAAGAAGTAAAATTAGCAGTTTGGCTGATAGGTCTATAGGGAGGATCAAAATAAACAAGAGTTTTATTATCAACTAATTCTTCACACTGAGTAAAATCACCGTGGAGAATTTGAGTTTTTTGTAGAATTTGAGCCACTACTCTTAGATTATCTGGGTCACATATAGTTGGATTTTTATATCTACCAACCGGAACGTTAAAATCTCCTTTAGAATTAACTCGAAATAATCCATTGAAGCAAGTACGGTTCAGAAAGATAATTTGAGCAGTTCTCTCTATCCATTCCTGACTATAAAATTGAAAGTTTATCTGGTGACGCCGCCAGTTGAATTGTGACCTAATTTGATAAAAATATAAATTTCTTTCGTCATTGTCTAGTGATAAATATTTTTTTTGAATTTCTTGTAATGTTTCTATTAATTTTTCTACATTTTTTTGAATAGTTTCATATGCTATTACTAGTTCAGAATTAATATCCGAAATGACAAATTCTTCTATTTCATATGTATTCGCGATATATAAAAATAAAGCACCTCCACCAATGAAAGGTTCAATGTATCTTTTGATAGAACCACTTCCTAACTCATCTGGCAAAAATTTTTCAATCTGTTCAATAAGTTGACCTTTTCCACCAGCCCACTTCAAAAACGGTTTTGTCATTTGTCATTTGTTATTGGTCATTTGCTACTTGATAATAGTTTTACCTTCACCCTTCACCCTTCATAATTCCGTTATTTTCCCAAATATGCTTCTAAAACTTTAGGGTTGCGCTGAATTTCTTCAGGAACACCGTCTGCTAAGTTTCTACCTTCAGCAAGTACCCAGACACGATCGCACAACGACATAATCACATCCATATTGTGTTCAATAATCAAAAAAGTCATACCTTTGCGATTCCATTGGACAATGCGATCGCAAATCTCATCAATTAGTCTCGGATTCACACCTGCTGCTGGTTCATCTAACAAAATCAACTTGGGATTAGTCATCAACGCCCGTCCCATTTCTAACAACTTGCGTTGTCCACCAGATAAACCACCAGCGTAATCATCAGCTTTATGAGCTAAACCTACCGATTCTAGTATGGCTAGTGCCTGTTGTTCCAGCTGCTTTTCTTCTTTAGCAACCACATGGGGTTGAAATTGCAACTGCCAAAAATTTTCGCCAGTTTGCTTTTGCGCCGCCAATAGCATATTTTCTAGTACCGACAACTTCGAGAGGGCGCGCGCCACCTGAAATGTCCGTACTAAACCTTGTTGGGCAATTTGATAGGATGGCAAGTGGTGAATCGGTTCGCCGTCAAAAACCACTTTTCCTTTGTCGGGACGGATAAAGTTGGAGAGTAAGTTAAATAAAGTTGTTTTACCAGCACCATTGGGGCCAATTAAACCTGTGATACTCCCCGTTGCAACCTGAATTTCGGCATTATCAACAGCCTTGATCCCGCCAAAGCTTTTAGACATTCCACTAGCGGCTAATAAGGGAACCTGGGAAGAAGAATGATTATTTACCAAGGGTAAGTTCCTCCTTTTTACCTAAGATACCTTGAGGACGCCAAATCATCAGTACCATCAAAATCAGTCCGATGATCATGATGCGAAATGCGCCCAATTGATCAGAGGTAAGGTTAGTAAAAATTCTGGGTAGGAATTCACGAGTCAGGGTATCGTAAGCAAAGTAAATTACTGCCCCTAAAATCGTGCCGACATTATTACCAGAACCTCCTAATATCACCATAATCCAAGCGTCGAATGTTAGCTGTGGTTGGAAATTATCAGTATAAATAGCACTGAGTTGCCAAGCAAAGAAAGCACCAGCAATCCCAGCGATCGCACCTCCCAACATCAGAGATTGTAACTTGTACCAAAAAACGTTTTTTCCTAACGCTTTCGGGACTTCTTCATCTTCACGGATAGCTTTGAGGACTCGTCCCCAAGGCGATCGCACCAAAACTTCTAAGCGCCAAAAAACGAACGCCAGTACCACCAACGACAACAGCATCAAACCTGCTTTCGGGTTGTAATTATATAAGCCAATCACCCCAGAAATATAAATCGCTGCTGACAGCAGTCCCAGCAAACTTGCTACCACTAAACGGGATACAAATTCTTGCTTTGTACCTACCCGTTTAGCCCCATAGGTCGGGCGAGTCCAGCGCCACAACCAATAAAAAGTTATACCAGCGACTAAAGTCAGTACCGCAATCATCACCAGTCTGACAAACAAATTCGGTTGCAAATTCACTAACGGAATAGGGTAACTTTGTACACCAAACGCCCCAGAAATCCAGGTGTCACCCACAGGTAAATCCTGGTTATTGAGTATCAGCCGAACTAGTTCCCCCACACCGATAGTCACGATCGCTAAGTAATCTTCCCGCAAACGCAGAGTCGAAAAACCGATTAACAAACCCAACAAAGCTGCAACAACAGCCCCAATCACCGCCGCCAGCAGCACAGGAACACCCTTAAGGCTCAATAATACAGTCGTATAGGCTCCCAGGGTCATGAATGCCACATGACCAAAGTTAATTAAGCCTGTAAAACCCCACTGCAAATTTAGCCCTAAAGCGAACAAAGCAAAAATAGAAGTAGAAATTGCTAAAAAAATTAGATATTCAGCCATATGCTAGTTATTTGTCATTGGTCATTGGTCAATTGTCAATAGTCAAAAGTTAGTGGTTACTATCTATTCTCCTCACACCCCTCACACCCCTCACACCCCATCTCTCTGCCTCCCCATTCATTGCCCCACCTCCCCATCAAACTTTTCCCCCATTTTATGGGAACACTAGATGTTGGTTATTTTTGATTGATAGTACATGAACTTGCTGCGAATCAGAATCCATCATTTAATTGAACAGTTAGCCGACGAAGAACTAGAAAAAGTTTGGAACGCCGTCTACGACTTACACTGTGATTTTTATATGCACAAAGCCATACAAGAAGTCAAGCGATCGCAGCAACCTTGGGATACCTTAACCCATGAAGAAGCCGTGCAATTGTTAACTTTTTCATAATATTTTGGTTGTTGATTAGTAGTTAGTAGTTAGTTGTTTACTCCCCACTGCCCCTAATTCCCAGTGGGGGCCCCGAGTTCCCCACCACCCCACCTCCCCATCCTCACCATGGAAGTACGCTATGCACGGTCTTTTTTAGTAGACCTGAAAAATTTAGAACCTGCTGCCTATCAGCTGGTGTATGATTTTGTGTTTATTGAGTTTGCAGATAAAAGACAACTGCATTATTTACCAGATTTACGACAACTAGATAGAGAGGGCATTTTTTACCGCTTGACTCTGGAGAATTACTTAATTGGTATTGAATTAAGAGGTGAAATTGTGAAATTTCTGCGAGTCATACCAATGCCGGATGTGTAGAGTCTGGGTCACGTAAAGACTTAAAACTGTATAAGAGGGACAAAGCTTGGCTCTATCCTTGGCTTAAACTTGTTGAATGAAAATCACTTTACTTGAGATTTCCCTATGGACGCTACGGCACTTTGGCAACGATACCAGAAATGGCTATATTTCCATGAAGGAATAGGATTGTACCTAGACGTGAGCCGAATGCGCTTTGATGATGCCTTTGTGGAGAGGTTGCAGCCAAAGTTTGAGCAGGCTTTTGCGGATATGGCGGAACTTGAGCAGGGAGCGATCGCCAACCCGGACGAAAACCGCATGGTTGGACATTATTGGCTGCGAAATCCTGATTTGGCTCCTACTCCGGAACTGACACAAGAAATCGTCAGCACCATAGAGCAAATTGAAGTATTCGCCGAAAAAGTCCACACAGGTGCGATTCATCCCCCAAAAGCACCGCGTTTCACCGATATTATCTCGATTGGCATTGGTGGTTCTGCCCTTGGGCCGCAATTTGTTGCAGCAGCATTAGCCCCGGATTTTCCACCACTGGCGATTCATTTTATCGACAACACCGACCCCGCAGGTATTGATCGGGTTTTGACTCAAGTGCGAAATCGTCTGAGCAGCACTTTGGTTTTAGTGATTTCCAAATCTGGAGGTACACCAGAACCCCGTAATGGCATGGCGGAAGTGAAAAAAGCTTACGCTGGACATAATTTAGATTTTGCTAATTATGCGATCGCTATTACTATGCCTGGTAGTAAGCTCGATGAACAAGCAAAATCTGAAGGCTGGTTGGCTAGGTTTCCCATGTTTGATTGGGTAGGCGGACGCACTTCGGAATTCTCTGCTGTGGGACTAGTGCCAGCTGCTTTACAGGGTATTGATATCCGCGCCATGCTTGAAGGTGCAAAAGAAATGGATGATGCTACCCGCGTTCCCGATATCAAAAATAACCCAGCTGCTTTGTTAGCCCTGTCTTGGTATTATGCTGGCAACGGCAAAGGCGAAAAAGACATGGTTGTCCTACCATACAAAGACAGCCTACTTTTATTTAGCCGTTACCTACAACAGTTGGTCATGGAATCCTTAGGTAAGGAAAAAGATAAGACAGGCAATATAGTTCATCAGGGTATTGCTGTCTACGGTAACAAAGGCTCTACCGACCAACACGCATACGTCCAGCAGTTACGCGAGGGTGTACCAAATTTCTTTGCCACCTTCATCGAAGTTTTAGAAGATCGCCAAAATCCATCCCCAGAAATTGAACCAGGAATCACATCAGGCGATTATCTTTCCGGTTTTCTGCAAGGAACCAGACAAGCACTGTATGAAAATCACCGCGATTCAGTTACAGTTACCATCCCCCAAGTTAATTCCCGGACTGTCGGAGCATTAATTGCTTTATATGATCGTGCTGTTGGTTTATATGCCAGCTTAATCAACATCAACGCCTACCATCAACCAGGGGTAGAAGCTGGTAAAAAAGCTGCTGCTGAAATTTTGGAATTGCAAAAACAAGTAGTAGAAGTTTTGCGAAAAGAAAAAACACCGCTCACTTTAGAGGAAGTTGCTCAAAAAATAGGTGCTACAGAAAAAATCGAGTCAATTTATCTAATTCTGCGACACCTTCATGCCAATGGACGCGGCATAACATTGCAAGGTAATCTTGGTCAACCCAGCAGTTTAAAGTTTTCTATCGGCGGATAGATTTAGTAATTTCCATATCATAATTTGTGTAATATTGTTCACTTGTAACAATATTTCATAATCAAGCATCTTAAATTGAAGCTTATTACTTCAATTTTTAGGATGCTTTTTTAGGATATTTTTATGAGTGCAAGAGGAATCAAAATTCGGCAGTTGGAATCAATTAAAGGGGGAATGGCTGAGTTTTTCACCCCCCAAGCTAGTCACGAAACAATGCTCGTGCAGATTCCACCTCATACAATCGATGATTTATTTGTTCACAAATCACAAACCGACCAATTACTGGTAGTCAAAGGCGAGTTTGTCATTGTAACTTTAATTGATAAGAAATATCAATATATTGCTTTAAGTGAAGACTATCCCGTAGTACTGACAATCCCACCAGGAGTCATGCACGGAGCGATCAATTTGAGTTCCGAAACCTGTGTTGTCGTCAATGCTGTATTGCGTCATCGACCAGTGCAAGAGCGCGATTATGTGACTCGTGGACGACCATTTCCTTACGATTTAGAAGCAGCAAATCAGGCATTGAAGAATATACAAAATACAATTCAAAACTCGACCGCAAGTAAACTGAAATCAGTGAACAGCTATCAACCCACAGTAAGCAATAACTGATAACTGTTAAATTGATTCCTAATTTACGCTTAAAGTAAACGGGAATTACGCAAAAGTTGCCAAAAAGCTTACTTTATCAAACCGCCCTCCGGCTACCCTTACGGAAAGACGTTGTTGCGTCTACGTGACGGAGACCGCCTTTTTGCGGGGCTGGTCTCACCAAGACGCCGAGAACGCCAAGAATTCATAGAGTGCGTAATTAATTCTGCTTGAGTACTTAGATTATCTATGTGCATCTGTGTTAGTTATTGCTATTAATATTCAATAAACTTTTCAATCCTTGTAAAAAATACTTGCTTGTAAATCTTATCTACAAGCAAGTTTGTTGTTTGGACATTGCTTGCACACTGTCAGAGGAAAATCAGCCTATGGCTAACTTTTGCCACCCATAATTCCGTAAGTCAAGTTACACCCTGAATCTCTTGAATTTAAATGGTCTGTAAAATCAAATCTAGTTTATTGAGAAAATATTTTAATAATCAAGATATTTTACAAAACGTAATAATTACTTTCGTATTTAGCATCTCATATTAGATAAATGAGAGTTAATTGCATTAATTTGAAATTTAGTGTAAGCTTCTTTTTAACTTGTTGAATAATATTATCAACAATTTCATAGGTGGAACATGGCAACCTCTACAAGTCCGCTGTCGGTGGAGCAGGATCTCGCCGACTCCCCTTGGTGGGCTGGAAACGCAAGGCTCACGAACTTATCAGGGAAATTATTAGGCGCTCACGTCGCTCATGCTGGTTTGATTGTTTTTTGGGCAGGAGCGATGACTTTATTTGAGCTAGCCCATTTCAATTCGGCACAACCAATGTACGAGCAAGGCTTGATTTTGCTACCTCACCTAGCTGCTCTTGGTTGGGGTATAGGTGCAGAAGGTGCAGTTGTGGATACTTATCCCTATTTCGTCATTGGTGCTTTGCATTTAATTTCCTCAGCCTTTCTGGGTTTGGGAGGAATCTTTCACTCCCTGCGTGGTCCAGAAACCCTAGAAGGTAGGTTTCCTTTGTTTGGCTACGACTGGAAGGATACCGACAAAATGACCACAATCCTTGGTATTCACTTGGTGTTACTCGGTTGTGGTGCATTTTTGTTAGTTGCTAAAGCAATGTACTTTGGTGGTTTGTACGATCCAAACATTGAAAATGTCAGGGTAATTACAAATCCGACACTGAATCCAGGTGCTATCTTTGGCTATCTATTTGGTGCGATCGCTAAATTCTGGATCGCTGGCGTTGACAATCTAGAAGACGTAGTTGGTGGTCACATTTGGGTTGGTGGAATGTTACTTTTCGGTGGAATTTTCCACATTGTGACTAAACCCTTTAGTTGGACGCATCCATTATTTGTTTGGTCTGGAGAAGCTTACCTCTGTTACAGTCTGGGTGCTTTGGCACTGATGGGCTTTATTGCCACTCTCTTCGTATCGGTGAACACGACTGTTTATCCTGAAGTTTTTTATGGTCCGGCGCTCGTGGTGAGGCAGAATGTCGTGCCGTACTTTTCGTCAGTTGATCCTGACCTTGTTAGCTCCCGAACTTGGTTAGCCAATGCTCACTTTTGGTTAGCTTTCTTCTTTCTCCAAGGCCATATCTGGCACGCCTTACGGGCACGTGGGTTCGATTTTCGTAAAGGTAGGGTGAGTCAAAAGGCAGTAATTCCACAAGCGATTAGCTAGAGTAATTTAATGAAAATCGTTTGCAAGTAATCCCTGCAAATATTTCAAATAAATTGCCAAAAATTCTCAAGGATGATTAGAAATGACAGCAGTAATTGCAGATAGCCCATACAAGCAACAAATACCTAATGTTGGCTGGTGGGCTGGTAATTTTCGTCTTACCAATCTATCAGGTAAATTATTGGGCGCTCATGTTGCTCACGCTGCATTGATTTTGTTATGGGCTGGCGGGATGACGCTGTTTGAGTTGTCGCGCTTCAATCCGAATGTGCCAATGTATGAGCAAGGGTTAATCTTGCTGCCTCATCTAGCAACTCTGGGTTTTGGTGTCGGTGCTGGTGGGCAAGTCGTTAGCACCTATCCCTACTTCGTCATCAGTGTCTTGCATCTGATACCTTCGGTGATTCTAGCAGCCGGTGGTATTTACCATTCCCTACTAGGGCCAGAGGTGTTAGAAGACAATCCTACATTAGCTGGCTTTTTTGGTTATGACTGGAAAGACAAAGATAAGATGACCACAATCTTAGGCATTCACCTAGTGATTTTAGGCGTGGGTGCTTGGCTTTTGGTTGCGAAGGCAATGTTTTGGGGTGGACTGTTTGATCCTTGGGTAGGTGGCGGTGGAAACGTCAGGGTAATCAATCATCCAACACTCAATCCACTTCGGATTTTTGGCTATCTGTTTGGAGTTTGGGGCCCAGAAGGAATGGCAGCTGTTGATAACTTGGAAGATGTTGTTGGCGGTCACATCTGGGTTGGATTGATGTTAATTGGTGGTGGTATTTTCCATATTTTGACTAAGCCATTTACCTGGGCGCGCCGAGTTTTGATTTACTCAGGAGAAGCATATCTTTCTTACAGCATTGGTGGTGTCGCATACATGGGCTTTTTGGCGGCATACTTTGCATCAGTCAATAACACTGTCTATCCGGAAGTTTTCTATGGCCCGGTGAAAGCTATAGAAACTTCTGCTGGTATAGTTTCTGCCCGTGGTTGGTTGGTCAGTTTCCATTTTGTCTTGGCAGTCATATTCCTGTTAGGTCATATTTGGCACGCACTGCGCGCCCGTGCCATTGCAGCTGGATTTGATTTTAAAAATGGTGACATGGTTCAACCGCCCCAGATAAACCCCCAAACAGCTAATCAAGCCACTGCGATCGCTTCTTCCGACATGACGCTGAAGTTTCTGAAATATCTGCCAATCTATCGCCCTGGCGTATCTCCTCTGGGACGGGGGTTGGAAATTGGCATGGCTCATGGTTACTGGTTAGTTGGCCCGTTTGTCACCTTAGCTTCATTCGGTTCATTGGGTAATTCTAATCTGGGAAACTTGGTTGGTTTAATAGCCACAGGTAGTTTGATTGTCATCTTGACGATTGGTTTTTCGATTTACGGCACCACCAGCTTTGAAAGACAACTAGAAACCGTACCACCAGCAATGGTTGCAACAGTTCCCAGTGTGCCACAGACTGTCAATACTACCGAAGGATGGAGCCAATTTACTGAGGGCTTTCTGATTGGTGGAATTGGTGGAGCAATCTTCGCCTATTTGCTTTTGAGTAGTGCTGCTGTGTTTGCTGCGTTTGTATAGCGTCTTTTACGTCCCAGCCTTCCTAAAAGGAAGGCTGAATTGTGAAAGTTCGTAGCCGCCAGCGGTCATTGGCTACAAACCTCTGATGACAAATAAGCATGAAGTGAAAAAGAGCGCAAAATATGTCAAAAATAGGTCTATTTTTCGGTTCTACAACAGGTAAAACTGAGTTGGTAACAGAGACAATTCAGAAAGAATTTGGTGGTGACGATGTAGTGACATTGCACAACATCATGGATGCAGACGAGGATGATTTCGCAGATTATCAATATCTGATTATTGGCTGTCCTACCTGGAATATTGGTGAGCTACAAAGTGACTGGGAGGGTTTTTTCCCACAGTTAGATAATATTGATTTCAAGGGTAAAAAGGTCGCCTATTTTGGTACTGGAGACCAGATTGGTTATGCCGATAACTTTCAAGATGCAATGGGCATTTTAGAAGAGAAAATCACCGAACTCGGCGGTACTACAGTGGGTTACTGGCCCACGGATGGCTATGATTTTAATGAATCTAAAGCTGTGAAAAATGGGAAATTTGTCGGTTTGGCTCTTGATGAAGATAACCAATCTGACTTAACTGACGAGCGTATTAAAGCCTGGGTAGCTCAACTTAAAAAAGAGTTTGGTGTGTAGCTTAAATCATCGCTAATAGTTAATAGCTAATTGCCTTGATTGCTGTTAGCTATTAACAGTTTTAACTAGAATTTTAAAATTTTAATTCATAGTAGGATAAATTTATGTCTCCTGAGCCAGATGCTATTTGGTTGAATACAAGCCCTAGTTTGTTATGTTTTGCTCAACCACTTTTGCGTGAACTGTCACGTGATGTAACTATTGCTCGGTGGGAATATAGCCAAACTCAGGATGAAGCAAGTTCCTTAGATGTTGCGATACTGCTGCTAGATAATTATCTCCAATCCATTAATCAACCTGTACATCTGATTGGTCACAGCACAGGAGGCTTACTAGGGTTACTATATACGCGTCGATATCCAGAAAAAGTTAAATCTTTGACTCTACTAGCTGTGGGTGCTGATGCTGCGCTTGACTGGCAAGCTCATTATTATGCTCATCTGCCTTACTTGAGTAGGCAAAAGATTCTCAATGCTATGGTATACAATCTATTTGGCTATCAGAATGAAAAAACTGTCAAGCTTCTAGAGAGGATTTTGGAGGAAGATAAAAATTGTTCGCTTTCACCTCACTCCTTAATGAAACGACTAAGTGTACCTCCTGCTCCGGTTCCTGTACCCTTTATGGTTTGTGGTAGTACCGATGACATGATTGTAGAACCTGAGTCTTTGCAAGGATGGCGACCTTTTTTGATGGAGGGCGATCGCTATTGGGAATGTCAAAAAGGACGGCACTTTTTTCACTTCTTCTACCCGAATTTGCTAGCAGAACAGATTCTTGACTTTTGGCAATCTCTGCATCACTCGAAATTAGTTTTTTCTAGCCTCGTGAAATAATATTATGTTCGCTTGAATGCTTATATTTTCCTTTGGGGTCGGTAATGGGTAATGGGTAATTGGTAATTGGTAATTAAGATACTGATGATTTTCCCATGCCCAATGCCCAAGCTTAATATCATAGAAATCGAGCTATGGCCCACTAAGAAAAGCGATCGCTTTGTGTACGCAATCATAAATACAAAACTTTATTGGCACTCTTGAATTGATGACAAAATAACGAGTGCCAATTTAAAAACTAATTTAACAACATTTATGCAACAGTCCAAATAAAATCAATCAACTTTTGATGTAGGGATACCTTCGCTTGATTGGGGAACACTGGGCAACTCTAGACAGTATCCAGCACCATATACTGTTTTGATGTAACGGGGGTGACGAGGGTCTGGTTCTAGCTTGGTTCGTAGGTGACGAATGTGGACTCGAATGGTTTCAATATCATCATCTGGATCGTACCCCCACACTTCCCGGAGAATTTCACTAGGGGAAACGGTCTGACCGTGTCGCTGGAGTAAGCAGTGAAGTAACTCAAACTCTAGATGAGTCAGTTTAACTGTTTGATTGAACCATATTGCCTCAAACCGTTCAGGAACCAGAGTCAAAGGTCCATAGTTGAGAATTTCACTGTGTTTAGCAGCTTGGGGAATACGGTCGGTACGCCGCAATAAAGCGCGCACCCGCGCCAGCATTTCTTCAACTTCAAATGGTTTAGTTAGGTAGTCGTCTGCACCTGCATTAAAGCCTTCTACTTTATCTTGAGTCTGCGAGAGCGCTGTTAACATCAATACGGGAATTTCAGCTGTACGTTCATCTCGGCGCAAGCGCTGACAAACAGTGAACCCGTCTACCCTGGGCAACATCAGATCGAGCATAATTAAGTCTGGCTGAAGCTGTAGAGCCAGGGCTTGTCCCTTGATCCCATCTTCTGCTTGGCTGACGTCGTAGCCAGCCATCTCTAAGTTGACGGCAACTAACTCTGAAATTGCTGGGTCATCGTCTATGACTAGAATCCTCGGCATTATTAAAAAATTATTACTACTTATTAAGGATAAATAAGAACCTTTGGGAAATACAAAGATTGCTTCATTAGATTATAAAAAATATTTTAAATCTAACATAAAGATTAAAATTCAAAGATTGAAAAAATAAGTTCAAAGTATACTAAATCCTATAACTAATGTGTTATTGGTCATACAATCCGCCACATTTTTTGCGAAACGGTGTAGCAATAACCCTCTACACCGCAATTTGGGCCAGTCGCAATTGGGAACGAACAACGAAATGCCCAGAACCTCCCTATCAAGAACATATTTTTATCGGTGGGCAAAGTGTACCGATTTTTGGTTGGGTAGCTATTCCTGAAAATCCTTGCGGTACGATTGTAGGAACTTATGGTATTACAGGTGAGTTGGATAATCAATGGTTTCTCAAACTGCTAGGACGTAAAGCCTACGCCCAAGGGTTTGCAGTCGTATTATTTGATTGGCGTGGTCATGGTAGGACAGCCCAATTATCGCCGACATTGACCAGCGATGGTTTGTACGAAGGTGAAGATTTTATCCGCATCGCCGCGGCGGCTAAGGCTATGGGATGTCCAGGGAAATTTTGGTTTACGGGATATTCTTTAGGGGGACAGTTGGCGTTGTGGGCGGTGAGTTTAAGGTGGGGAGATTGGGAGGTGGGGAGGTGGGGAGACACTATCACTCCGTCATTAGAGGTTCTGGGTTTAGAGGAGGAAGATATTGGTGGTGCGGCGGTAATTTGTCCAAGTCTTGATTCTAAGCGATCGCTTGCCTATTTAGTTAAGCAACCCTTTGGTCGCTATATGGAAAAGGCGATCACACGTAATCTCAAAAAACTGGCGTGGCGAATTTATGCAGCTCATCCCAACAGTATTGACCCAGAAGCGATCGCACGAGTAAATAGTATCTGGAGCTTTGATGAAGAATTAGTCATTAAACCCTTGGGTTTTTCTTCGGTGGAAGCTTATTACGATGCCAGTAGCGCTTTGCAATTACTACCAAATCTGCAAAAACCGACTTTGATTATTTATGCCGAAGATGATCCTCTTTTTGATCCGGCGATCGTACCAGATTTACAATTGGCTTGTGCGGCTAATCCAATGATAGATTTATTACTAACTCGTTTTGGTGGTCATGTGGGTCACATCAGCAGCAAAGCGTGTCAACGCCAAGCACAAGACCCTGATCCTTGGTGGGCATGGAACCGAATTTTAGAATGGCTGAGTGGTAGTGTGGGTTAGGTTGACACTCTCACCGTTAATTGCTAACGCAATTTCTTGCTTTTGGAGAAACATGGTAATGGGTAATGGGTAATTGGTAATGGGTAATGGGTAATTAAGATACTGATGATTTTTCCATGCCCGATGCCTAATGCCCAATACCCAACAAAGAAGCATAACATTGTAACCAATTAGCCGAACTTGATATGAGTCCGTTTCCAATGGACTTGTGCTATTAGCCTTGGAATTTATTTATTGGCGGGATATGGTGTAGGTGCAAGATATCAGTTGAGATTTCAAAGACAACCAAGGTTAAGGTTTTCGTCCCCCTGGGGGGATTGAATAAAAACATGTAGAGACGTAGCAATGCTACGTCTCTACAAAAATTTCCGTCCCCGCTAAGGGGAGAAGAAATAAAAGATTTAGATACTTTGATGGATAAATTACCTTTTGCAGAAAGTATGGATGCATTGCGAGGGTATGAAGGAAGAGCAGCGACAGTTTATTTTCAAGCATTGGGAAGTCTATTTTCTAGTGTGTTTAAATTTGAGAAGCGTACCAAGCGTCCACCGACTGACCCAGTTAATAGCCTTTTAAGTTTAGGATATACATTACTCAGCCAAAATGTTTTCTCGTTTATCGGGACTTAAACGAAAAAAGTAGCTAAATATGTTTAAAATCATTAAATAGTCTATATTTCAGGTTGGTAATTGACCAATGAGAGAGACAACTCCCGCAGCAATGCCTCCTTGCTTCGATAGATGGTGCAAACGTTTTGACGATCTATTCAAAACGAAAGCCCAAAAAAGGGAGTTTAGGCATTATTTAGGGGGATTATTGGGGGAAAGCGAAAGAAAGAACCTATCTCAGATGGCTGATAACGCTGTAGGGGTAACTTACCATCGTTTACACCATTTTTTAACCGAAGCACCTTGGTCTAGCTCAAAGATCAATGAACGTCGTTTGCATATCATGAACAAGTGTAGCCAAACGAGAATAAGCAGAGGTTTCAGCTTGATAATAGATGATTCTGGTCATAGAAAAAGTGGCAACTTTACTAGTGGAGTGGGAAGACAGTACATCGGAGAAATAGGTAAAACAGATAATGGCATAGTAGTGGTAACAACTCATCTTTATGATGGACGAAAAAGTTTACCATTAGATATAGAGTTATATCAGCACGCTGATTCCTTACCAGAAGGAAAACAAGATCCAGAATTTGAGAAAAAAACTGAATTAGCTATTAAGTTAATAGACCAAAGTCGAGCCAGGGGATATCAACCGGGAATAGTAATTATAGATGCTGGCTATGGCAACAATACATCCTTTCTATTAGAACTAGAGAAGCGTCAATTAAAATATTTAGGAGGATTAGCTAAGAATCGAAAAGTAACTATTAGTACTGAAGGTGATG
>NZ_AJLL01000038.1 GCF_000317225.1 Fischerella thermalis PCC 7521 | reverse complement strand
CTAATACCGTTTCACTATAAGTCTGATACATTTGGTGGCTAAGGAGACAAGGAGGACAAGGAAGACAAGGGAGAGAATTTGTATCAAAAATTTTGTGAAATGGTATAACAATTGACCAATGATAAGTTCACAAAAATAAGTGCTATGATAATAGTACGCACGCTAAGTATTTTTTTCTAATGGTTCCTACATCTAAAAATTCTGTGGCTTTGGAGTCGTGGCAGCAAACTAGAGCGCCATACAATCTTGGCTATCGGATTAAATTGCTATCTCAACTCCTCTACCGCAAGTTTACAGAACGTCTGGAACCCTACGGTTTGACTCCCTTTCACTGGGTAATTTTATGTTGTTTATGGGAGGAAGACGGTTTACCTACTTCGACTATTGGGGAAAGGCTCAAACAAGTCGGAGGTACGTTGACAGGCGTACTGGATCGGATGGAAGAACGGGGTTTAGTTCGTCGAGAACGAGATTCTCGCGATCGCCGCATCTGGCGGATTTGGTTGACTGATGCTGGTAAAGAACTAGAAACGATTCTGCCCGATCTGGCTGTGGAAGTGCGTGAACAAGCTATGCAAGGTATTTCCCACGCTGAACGCGAACAGTTTGCCCGCATTATTAATCAGGCGATCGCGAATTTGTCATGAGTCGGGGATCAGGGACAAGGGTGATGGGGTGATGGGGAAATAACCACCAACCACTAACCAATGTAGAGACGTGCCATGGCACGTCTCTACAATCACTAACCACTAACTACTGTACGGGCGTAGACGCGCAAGCGGTGAGACAGCGACGGGTACGCAGGGGGTTCCTCCCCCAACCCCAAAGGGGACCCCTAGCCCCCAATCCCCAACGCCAGGTGACGCCACGTGCTTTATGCCGGGGAACCCTTTCGGCAGTCGCTCATGGGGGAAACCCCCAAGACCGCGCTGCCTCACCACCGCACTGGCTCCTCCCTGTCGGTCGTGGGGGTCCCGAGTCCCCCATCAGCGACTGCGAACCCGTAGACGCGTAAGCGGCTTCTCGTAGAGTAGGGCTTCCCGAAGGGTAGCATTTGTATGGATATCCTTGTCTAAGATGAAATATCTTCGTACAAATGCTTCGCCCCTACTAACCTTAATCTTTCTTTATGAGTAGACATATATCACCCGATTAGGTGTAGTAACATTAGTTTTTTCCAAGAAATTACGGGTACGAACTATTTAGCACCTAATCAATTCAGCAAACAAACAATAACTGCTTCCTGAAGAATCCTGTTGTCTCCATCAACGGAGAGGGGTGAGGATGAAATCTTTTCATTATCGTCAATTAGGTACAACTATTGATTAAATTGCATGAAAACACAAACCCAAAAACAGGTGCTATTACCAGCATTAAGGTCAAGAAATTACCGTCTGTTTTTTGCTGGACAAGGTATCTCTTTGATTGGAACATGGATGACACAAACTGCCACAATTTGGTTAGTTTATAGCTTAACCCAATCGCCTCTAATGCTAGGGCTTGTGGGATTTAGCAGTCAAATTCCTAGCTTCATTCTTGCTCCTTTTGGTGGCGTATTTGTGGATCGTTTTTCCCGTCATCGTACCTTAATTGGCACCCAAATATTGTCAATGATCCAGTCATTGGCGTTAGCGATCTTGGCGCTCACTGGTGTAATTCATATTTGGCACATCATTGTTTTGAGTTTGTTCCAAGGAATTATTAGTGCTTTTGATGCACCCGCACGACAGGCGTTTGTGGTGGATTTGGTAGAACGTCAAGAAGACTTAGCCAATGCGATCGCCATTAACTCTACAATGTTTAATGGAGCGCGGTTAGTAGGACCTGCGATCGGTGGTTTGTTAGTGGCTGGTGTTGGTGCTGCTTATTGTTTTTTAATTGATGGTCTTAGTTATATTGCCGTCATCATTGCTTTATTAGCAATGAGAATTAAGCCTCAAAAAACTATAGCAAGCATGAGTAATCCCTTACAACAAATTAAAGAGGGATTTTTATACGCTTTTGGCTTTGCTCCCATTCGGGCGCTCTTGTTACTATCAGCTTTAGTTAGCTTTTTTGGATTGCAATATACTGTTCTTGTTCCAGTTTTTGCTGAAAAGATATTACAAGGAAGTGCAGAAACATTGGGATTTTTAATGGCAGCTTCTGGTGTTGGAGCCTTAGCAGGTGGAATTTATTTGGCATCACGTAAAAGTATCTTAGGGCTTGGGAGATTAATTGTTGTAGGACCGGCAATTTTAGGAATTGGGTTAATAACTTTCTCCTTGTCGCGTTATTTACCACTTTCTTTATTCACAATGTTATTTGTTGGCTTGGGAACAATTTTCCAAGTTGCTGCTGGCAATACAGTTTTACAAACAATTGTTGAAGATGAAAAGCGTGGACGAGTAATGAGTTTATTGACAATGTCGTTTTTGGGAACTATCCCTCTTGGTAATTTATTAGGAGGAGCCTTAGCTGATCTTATTGGTGCGACCAATACGTTAATTATTGATGGAGTAGTTTGTATTTTAGGTTCTATATATTTTATGAAAAAATTGCCTAGTTTAAGGCAATTGATACGTCCAATTTATGTAGAAATAGGAATTATATCTAGTAAGGTACATTAAAATTTTGGAATGTAATAATTTTTTGAGACAGTTTTTGTAGATACTGAAATAACCTAATTCAAGTTAAATCTCTATTCAAGAGATAACTTAATATTTTTCTACTCTATCTTCATTCGATTATTTAATATTTTCTTACTCCTACAATTTTCTCATCGGAGTACTACTGTGGCTAAACAAATTTTCTGGATTGAATTAACTCGTAGACAGCCATTTATTAATTTGCAGCTATTGAGAGGACTTAACTTTGGTTTAGCCAGTATTGTTAATGTCGACATTAAAGACAACAGTTACTCAAAACGCCTAACTTCAAACCTGTTCAATCCCTCCGGTTTTTCATATTCCACTACAACATCTTTTACCATCGCTGCTGGTGGTCCTTGATGACACCAGCGAATCATTTCTTCTACAACTTCCTGCACACCTTCAAAAACAGCTTCCACGCGACCATCGGGGAGATTTCGCACCCAACCACTTAATCCAAGCTGACTAGCTGTATCGAGGGTGGCAAAACGATAACCTACGCCTTGAACTCTGCCAGAAATAAATAAATGGGCGCGGATTGACTGCGACATCTGTGTAGGATTCTGCATTGACCGGCATATTCTTTACGATTTCCAGTCTACATGCTTTGTGGATAAACAATGCAGCTTTTAACAATTATCAGTTATCTGTGAGCAGTTATCAGTTTATCTTTATTGATAACTGCTCACTGATTTAATCGCGATCCTCATCGTCTTCGTCGTCGCGATCGCGGTATTCTCGCTCATCATCACGACGTCTTTGCTTGCCGCCCATTATATTACCGAACAAATCACCGAGTGCCATAATCGTTCTCCTAGCTTAAACTTAGTTGAGACTGAGTTTCAAAAATAGTTTTGGTAGATAAATCTTCCGGTAGGGATAAATAGAGATAAAATCATCCCTATCTCTGGGTATTGATCTAACTAACCTAGACAGTGGACTGCTTGTAAAAGTCCAAATCCTTTTATTTTGCTTGAATTTTGAATTGCTTATGTCTAATTTGCCACCACTGAACACAGATACCATTTGGGCAATTCTCAATGAAGAAATTGATGACGCTACAGTTAATCAATTAGTATGGCATTGCTTGGGTTATCGCTATGATCCAGTAACAGCAAAGTGGGATAATCAGGAAGTATCTGCCGAGTGGCGAGATGAATATCCACAACCGCCCGATTTTATAGAGAGTCGTCCCGCAACAGTCAAATTGACTCGTTCTATACCAACAGAATACAAACAAATACTCAAAGAAAAGCTGGGTTTTAAAGGTTATAAAATTGGGGAATTTGGCCCTCGACAAACTCGCAGAGCAACAGCAGCTAATTGGTTATTGAGTTATATGGAACAAAAAAGCTAGTACAACAAGGCGATCGCAACTTATCGGCGCCGATTAGTGCCTTCCCTGCAACACTTAAACCTGAAGCAAAATAGGCGTTGGGATGGCAAAACTAACAAGCGATCGCCCTCATCCTAACGGGTGTGCGACAATCTTGAAAGTGACAGCACGACTGTTTTCGATCACTTCAACCCATTCACCCAATTTAACCAGTTTAAAAACTACTGATTGCCGAAGTTCTTAATTTAACGGAGAGAGAGGGATTCGAACCCTCGTTGAAGTTGCCCCCAAACAGCATTTCCAGTGCTGCGCCTTCAACCACTCGGCCATCTCTCCAGGCATCACGATCTACAATTATACAATATACTTCTATAAACTGCAATCAAATTACTCAAAAAATCTTAAATCCAAAATCAACATGTCCCAGACATATACAATCACAGTTCATGATCGCGCCAAAGGCATAAAACACACTTTAGAAGTACCTGATGACCGCTACATCCTGCACAGTTGTGAAAAACAAGGGAAAGAACTGCCCTTTTCTTGTCGCAATGGAGCTTGTACCACCTGTGCTGTACGAGTACTCAAAGGAGAAATTTACCAACCGGAAGCAGTAGGGCTATCTCTAGAATTACGTCAGCAAGGCTATGCACTATTGTGCGTCAGTTATGCCCGTTCCGACTTGGAAGTAGAGACACAAGACGAAGATGAAGTCTATGAACTCCAATTCGGGCGCTATTTTGGTAAGGGGAGGGTACAGGCAGGTTTGCCGTTAGATGAGGAGTAGGGATTGGGGTTGCCTGGTGGGGATTAGGGAATTAGGGGTAATAGGGAGTGTGAGGGTTAGAGGAATTACCACTAACTACTAATGTACAGAAACAAGGAACATCGTATCTCTACCCACCAACCACTAAATCAAACAAATGAAAAAAATTGTAATTTTATTTTGCATATTACTCTTAGTAGCTGCTTGTCAACCCCGAAGCAAATCTTCCGAAAATGCACAGGTACAGGTCAAGGTTGCACAGGTTGTTAGTGGGCAAACCATAGAAGTGTTTGGGATGGGCGATCAACCCAACTTAATTTCCCAAGTGCGTCTGCTGGGTATTGACGCACCGGATTTGCAACAACGTCCTTGGGGAAATGCAGCAAAAGAACACTTGCAAGCACTAATTCAAGGAGATTCCGTGACACTGGAGTTTGATGTGGAAAGACAAGATAAATTTGGACGGACTTTGGCTTATGTGTGGAAAGATAAAGTTTTGTTGAATGAACAATTGGTGAAAGAAGGTCAGGCTTTGTTTGTGGGGCGATCGCCTAACCACAAATATGATCAACGTTTAGAACGCGCCCAACAGTGGGCGAGAATCATGGGACTGGGCATTTGGAACCCAGAAAAACCCATGCGTTTCACACCTGCTGAATTTCGCCGTCAGAATCGATGAGTAGGAATCCTACAATAGCACACAAAACACTATGAAATTCTTTGTGTCTTAGTGTCTTAGTGGTGAAAAAGATAATCTTTGAACCACTAAGACACCAAGACACCAAGAAAAATTCATTTTAAGACTAATACTTTAACAGGGGTAGCGTATACATTTATGCATGGGGTGAGACCGAATTCTTTTGACGAGGTTCAAGCACTAGTACCACTAATTGATAGTCGCAAAATTGACAATCCTAGAATGATCAAAAACAGTACCAGCCCAATTGTACAGGCATAGCTAATTTCTAAATTATTAAATGCTTGTTCATAGAGGTAATAGACTATTGTTTTGGAGCTATTACGTGGCCCGCCTTGAGTCATAATGTATACTTCTTCAAATACTTTGGTAGCGGATATTGCTGAAATTACCCCGACTAAAGCTAGGTAAGGTTTCATCAAGGGTAAAGTGATATCCCAGTGTTTGTAGATGCCATCAGAGCCATCAATTGCTGCTGCTTCGTATACATCATTCGGTATCGATTGTAACCCAGCTAGATAAATCACCATGTAGTAGCCTAATCCTTTCCAGACAGTCACAGCCATAACACTCAAAAGGGCAAAGCGGGGACTGGTTAGCCAAGGAATTCCCTCTGGGAAAATGCCTTTGAGTAATTGGTTGAGTAAGCCGTTTTCCGCATACAACCATCGCCAAGCAATTCCTGCCACTATCATCGAAATTACCACGGGGGTATAGTAAGCAGTTCGAAACCAATGCATTCCTTGCAGTTTTTGATTGACTAAAATTGCCAGTGCTAAGGGGGCGATTACTAAAATCGGTACAACAACTACTAGATACAGCATAGTGTTGACTAGGGTTTGCCAAAAAACAGGATCAACCCATAGGCGACGGAAATTAGCAAAACCAATCCATGTGGGTGTTTGGGTTAAATCGTATTCGTAACGGGTAAAGCTGAGGTAAAACGCTTGTAGTGCGGGCCAAAAGACGGTGAGTACCAGAATTACTAAAGCAGGTAGCAAGAATAGGTAAGGTGTCAGTTGCTGATTGATAAAAATCCAATTTTTCGATGTCAACTTTAGAGTGGACTTTTGTGAAGTCATAGGTTTTTACGCTTGACTTGTACTATTTCACGTTAATCACGATACATTTAAATGTTGTACCAGACATGCCATGGCACTTCTGGTACAACACAAATATGTTTGACATTAAAGGGAGTTAGTATCAGTTGTTGGGTTCAGCCAAAATATTTTTGATCGGGAACCGATATTTTATTTTTTAGATATCCCTAAGTGCCATATTATGTCCAACAAATCGTCTCAAATTGTACAAAGTGCGTTAGACAAAATTAATTACACATCTTAGATGTTTCATAGCGATCGCTCTCATTCATATTTTTGTTAGCCATCGGTCACATCAAACTAGAATGATTGAGAAGGAATGATTGTGCTTCGATGAAACGGAGAGTGGCGAAGCTGTTGGAGTTATATCAAGTCCGGCTAATTACTTACGATATTATTCTGATGCAGTTGGGCATTAGGTATTGATTTTTCCCATTACCCATTACCCATTACCAATTACCAATTACCGGCCTTCACAGATATGATAAGTCTTTAAACGGACATGATATGACTGGTTGTAGGAGATTGCTTGGGGTTAAGTCACAATGAAAACGCAAAAAAGACTTGGCATTCTTACCAGTGGTGGCGACTGTCCTGGATTGAACGCTGTCATTCGAGCAGTTGTTAGTCACGCAAGACTTACTTACAACTGGCAAGTATTAGGCATTCCCTATGCAACGAAGGGACTACTAGAGAGAAAAACGGTTCCTCTATCGTTGCATAGTTTAGACTTGCGCGGTATTGATCCATTACTGAATATGGGTGGAACGATTCTTGGTAGTATTAACAAAGGGGATACTTTAGCCCATATTGATGAAATTGTGGCAAGCTATCATGCGTTGGAGTTAGACGCTCTAATTGGTATTGGTGGAGATGGCAGTCTCTCAATTCTCAATCAATTGCAAGCAAGAGGCAACTGGCAATTTATCGGTATTCCTAAGACAATTGATAATGATGTCGCGCAAACAGAACGTGTTGTTGGATTTGATACTGCTGTGAATACAATTGTGGATGCCTTAAATCGACTAACTTTCACAGCAGCTAGTCACGATCGCGTGATGATTGTGGAGGTGATGGGACGCACAGCCGGACATTTGGCATTGCAAGCGGGAATTGCAGGGGGAGCAGATGTGATTTTAATTCCGGAAATTCCCTATTCAATACAAGGTATTTGCTCGCACCTAAAAGAATTACGAGATGTGTGGGGACGTCAGTTTGCTATTGTCGTGGTTGCTGAAGGCGCACAAGTCGCCAACGATTCTTGCTGCGACACATCATCTCCAACACCCTCATGTGGAATGGGACAATACATAGCCAATGAAATTCGCAGTTGCAGTCACGATCAACTTGATATTCGAGTTTCTGTGTTGGGACACATCCAACGCGGTGGAATTCCTACAGCCTTAGACCGATTGGTTGCAACTGCATTCGGTAAAGCAGCAGTAGATTTGCTAGCAGCCGGAGAAACAGCAAAGATGGTTACATGGCGAAACGGACAAGTCGAAGCAGTAGCGTTGGAAGTAGTTGTTGCTCAAAGTCCTTTATGTGTAGCTCCCAATCATTACTTAGTACAAACAGCGCGTGCATTAGGTATTTACGTGGGGGAGGAAATTGGCGATCGCAATTGTATTTACCCCAATACGGTTCAGATAAGACCATAATCCCTTGTAGAGAAGCGCTGTTTGAAGCGTCTCTACAGGTTAATTTTTGTACTAAAAATCCTGAACTGAACCGTATTGTGATTTACAGCACACAATTTAATTCGCCGGCTTTTTGAGTAAAGCGAATGTTTTCCCGATAGTCTACAGGGCAATCTATCACTGCTGGGACATCTTGAGCGAGGGCTTCTTTAAGAATGGGAACTAATTCGGTAGCGTCTTCTACGCGATAGCCTTTTAATCCCATACTTTCTGCTAATTTGACAAAATCGGGGTTGCCAAAATGCACAAAGGATGATCTACCTTTACCAAATTGATTTTCTTGTTTCCACTCAATTAAGCCGTAGCCACCATCATTAAAAATTAAGGTGACAAATGCTGTACCAACACGCAAAGCAGTTTCTAATTCTTGGCAATTCATCATAAAACCACCATCGCCTGTTGCAGCCACAACTTTACGATTAGGATGAACAAGTTTAGCTGCAACTGCACCGGGGATGGCAATCCCCATTGCTGCAAATCCATTAGAAATAATGCAAGTATTGGGACTATAACAATGGTAATGACGAGCAATCCACATTTTATGTGCGCCGACATCAGAAATGACAATATCTTCTGGCCCCATAACCTGACGCAAGTCATAAATGATTTTTTGGGGCTTAATTGGAAACCCGTCATCCTTGGCATATAGTTCATAATCAGCACGAATGTTGGATCGTAAACTGATGGCGTAAGGATTGGGTTTACCCTGGCGGTCTGCTACTTTTAAAATTTCATAGAGAGAATCGGAAATATCACCAACAACTTCCACGCTGGGAATATAACTACTATCTATTTCTGCTGGAGTTGCAGCAATATGAACTATGGGAATTTGACCGTCGGGATTCCATTTTTTCGGGGAGAATTCGATTAAATCATAGCCAATTGCTATGACTAAATCTGTGTTATCAAAGCCACAGGTAATAAAATCCCGTTGTTGCAATCCTACAGCCCACAAAGCCAAAGGATGAGTGTAGGGAATTACTCCTTTACCCATAAATGTGTTGGCAACAGGGATATTTAATTGGGTGGCAAATTGAGTAACAGCGTCGCTGGCTTGGTCACGAATTGCACCGTTTCCAACTAAGATGATGGGATTCACTGCCTGAGAAATTATGGCTGCGGCTGACCGAATACTAGCAAAAGAAGCAAAAGTTTTTTCTATATTATCCTTATGTAAGGGTTTGCCTTCTACTGGCATAGCAGCAATATTTTCTGGTAGATCAATATGAACTGCACCTGGTTTTTCACTTTGCGCTACTTTGAATGCTTTGCGCACTACTTCTGGTGTAATACTAGGTCGCACAATCTGTTTATTCCATTTAGTTACTGGAGCAAACATAGCCACCAAATCTAAATATTGATGGGATTCGATGTGCATTCTATCTGTTCCGACTTGTCCGGTAATTGCCACTAGTGGCGCACCATCGAGGTTGGCATCCGCAACCCCTGTCATTAAGTTTGTTGCCCCTGGTCCTAAAGTTGAAAGACACACTCCTGCTTTTCCTGTCAGACGTCCGTAGACATCCGCCATGAAAGCTGCACCTTGTTCATGACGAGTGGTAATAAATTGAATGGAGGAGTGTTTGATCGCTTCCAAAACGTGCAGGTTTTCTTCGCCAGGGAGTCCGAAAACATATTGCACCCCTTCATTTTCTAAGCACCTTACCAATAACTCTGCTGTATTCATTGAACTTCCTCACTAGCGAAAATATTTAGTTGTTGTTTGTTTTTTGTCGTTTGTTGTTAGGAAAAACCAGCAACAAACAATCATCAACAACTAACCAACAACTATTTAACCCACACAGTTTTAATGTTGACGAACTCATGTATACCTTGGATACCTAATTCCCTACCATACCCAGAACGTTTAATACCGCCAAATGGTATACGGGGATCAGATTTCACCATGCCATTGATAAATACCGCGCCTGCTTCGATTTCATCAATAAAACGCTGTTGTTCTTGGGAGTTGGTTGTCCAAGCACTTGCACCCAATCCAAAGGGTGTAGCGTTTGCTAGTTTAATTGCTTCATCAATATCGGGTACGCGGAATAATAAAGCTACTGGCCCAAAAAATTCTTCTTTGGCGATCGCACTATCCGGTGAAAGATCGGTGATCATCGTTGGTGGAAAGAAGTTACCAGGACGATCAGCCAAAGGCTGTCCCCCAATCAGAACTTTTGCCCCTGCTTTGACACAAGTTTGCACTTGTTGTTCCAGGTCTCGGAGAATATCAGGTGTGGCTAGTGGCCCGATATCAGTGTCTGGTTGCATAGGATCGCCTACTTTCAGCCCTTGGTATTTTTCTAGCAGTAGCTTTTCAAATTGATCTGCGATCGCTTCTTGGAGAATAAAGCGTTTCGCAGCAATACAAGATTGCCCGTTATTGAGCATTCTTGCTGTAGTCGCAACTGCAACTGCTGCTTGCAAATCAGCACTTTCTAACACAATAAATGGATCGCTGCCACCCAATTCTAGAACTGTTTTTTTAATTTGTTTAGCAGATGCAACAGCAAGTGATATGCCAGCTGGTTCACTGCCTGTTAAGGTAGCAGCTTTGATGCGGTCATCACTCATTAAATCGCCTACTTTTGCACCAGGGATTAACAAAGTTTGAAATACACCTGTGGGAAAGCCAGCTTTCTGAATAATTTCCTCAATTGCTAAAGCACATTGTGGTACATTGGAAGCATGTTTGAGTAAGCCAACATTTCCTGCCATCAGTGCAGGTGCTGCAAACCGGAATACTTGCCAAAAGGGAAAATTCCACGGCATGACTGCCAGGATAATACCTAATGGCTGGTATTTGACAAAACTTTTCGTAGCATCGGTTTCCACGTAGGTATCAGCGAGAAATTGGGCGGCGTGTTCGGCGTAGTAACGACAAACCCAAGCACATTTTTCGACTTCAGCGATCGCACTTTTGTAGGTTTTGCCCATTTCTAGGGTCATCAACTTCGCCAAGTCTGCTTTTTCTTGCTCAAGGATGTCAGCAACTTTGTCAAGCCAACGCGATCGTTCGGAAAAACTTGTCTGACGGTAATGCTCAAAAGCTTGTTGAGCCAAATCCAGTTTGGCGGCGATTTCAGCATCACTATGGGGTTCAAAGTTTTTGAGTAATTCCCCTGTGGCAGGGTTAATGGTGGCGATAGGCATAGCCAACCTCCCGTAAAAAATAATTTAAGAAAGTGCAAAAGTCACTTTTGCAAAGGGTCTATTCTAAATGCTTACCCGTGTTCATACTGTTAGCTTCCATAAAGATTTTAGACTTTTCGGCAAGACTTGGTTGGCAAATGTTAATCTTTCGCAATCTAAATGCATAAAAAAATACAAGCACTTAAGTAATTATATGTATTAATGATTGTTGGTAGTTGTTTGTTGATTGGAGCAAACAACAATCAACCATCAACCAAATTAATGCAATTTCGTCTGATACACCTTAACTAAGCGATTAATGCCTTTAAACCGATAATCTCCCATTTCATGGAAGTATGCAGGTTGGGAAAGCATTTTGTAAGTGGCTTCACTGACGACGCACTCACTAGGGGGACAAACGGCTTCCATACGCGCAGCCAAATTTATCGTCGCACCTAGAGCTGTGTAATCTACTCTTTGAGAACTGCCCACATCCCCAACCACAGCCTTACCACTGTTAATGGCAATGCGTAATTGCAGTGGTTCTTGCCAAAAGTTACTAGTGTTGAGATGTTCCAGACGCGTGAGCATTTTCAAGGCTGCGGACACGGCGCGATCGGCGTGATCTGATTGTGGTTCAGGAGCGCCAAAAAATGCCATGATGCAATCGCCAATATATTTATCTAAAGTGCCGCCGTAGGCAAAGACTTCTTTTAACATCTCCTCAAATAATTTATTGAGCAATTCTGCAATTTCTCTAGCAGTGAACCGTTCGGAGATGGCAGTAAAACCTACAATGTCCGCAAACAAAATACTAATTTCACTTTCTCGGGGGGCTAAGCGTCCATCTGGTAATGCTCCCACTGCGATCAACTGCTGTACAACTGCCGGGGAGTGATAGCGTTCAAGTCTATGACGAATGACTTCTTCACTTTTGAGTTTATCTGCTAATAACCAACGTTGGACACTGGAAGCAACAAGGTTCGCCAAAGCGGAAAAAAAGCTGAGTTCTTCTTCACCTTCTTTTGCCCAATGGTAGGAAGAAAGATGAGCATCGGCATAAAGCACACCCACCACCTTATTTTCATCCCACAAAGGCACAGCCATAGCGCTGCGAATGTCTTTAACCAAAATACTGTGTTCGCCTGCAAAACGTTCGTCAAGTTGAGCATCAGCAGTTTGAATCGCAACTTTTTGTTCAAAGACTTTTTGACAGATACTACGACTGATCCAACTGCCATCGTTAGGTAGATTTTCGTGTTGACAGGTGCTTCTAGTCGCAGAACTTAATATTTCTAATTTGCCACCACCACTGACATCAATTAATAATGCCAAACGATCAATACTACCTAAGTAACGAAAAACAACTTCTTGAACTTGAGAGAAAATTTCTTCCATAGAAGCCGCAGCCGAAAGATTTTTGGCTATATCAACTAAATCTTTCAGGCGAGCAATACTTTTATCTTTATTACTGATATCACCATTGTCACTATCAGCTTGTATCCATTGCTCTTGCAATTGTTTAACGTTGTGAAAAATAGTTCTGTGTTCGGCTGTGTCAACCTGCTTAGGTATAACTGTTTCCACAGGTTGCGCCAACAGTACCAGCATACTCACATCTCCTAGCCAAATAATGTCACCGTGACGCACCTGTTGGGGAGAACTGACAAGGCGATCGTTCAATTGTGTGCCATTTTTGCTGCCCATGTCCTCAATTGTCCACACGCCAGCAGCTGTTTTGAGCAAACGAGCGTGCCAACGGGAAACCCCCCCAAAGGGCAAGTACAAATCACACTCCGGTAATCGCCCAATAGTGAACACATCTTGATTGACTGTTACTGTTCTTTCTGTATTTCCCTGTTGTAAACGCAGTTTGAGTTCAGTCATAGTTGTGATTGAAGAAGAAAGGCAGACAGAGGAGCCACTGCGCCCTTGGAGGTTCCCGAAAGCGGTCGCCATGCAAGTTCCGGCGAACATTTGCCCGTTCGGCAGAAGGAACCAATTACAAAGGGATTCAGACCCCCAGTAATTGTAGACTACCAACTTGAAAACATGCGCAGGAGATATGCCAGAGTTAAACCCTTATTCTTTATGGCACTCTCTAAGCCATTCCGACAACTAAGGATTGTGGATTAAATAAGGTGTAATTTATTTTAGATATTCACCTCACCCCGTCTACGGCACGCTCTCGGCGGTTTCGCAGAGGGGGGTTAATTGGACTTTTGCAACAAGTCTATTCTTTGGTTGATAGGAATTACGCAAAACGTAACAATGCGTAGCGGTAATTCATGAATTACCACTACGCAAAGAACAAGATTTTCGGTCAGATCTTGCGTAAGTCTTGATTGAGTTATCTTTAGAGGAGTTGTGCTACCAGCCTTTGGATTTTCATCAAAAACGATGGACAATGTTATCATTAACGCTTACCCAGCCATCCTATTGATTGGCTACGGCAACGAACTGCGTAGTGATGATGGTATAGGACAACGGGTAAGTAATTTGATAGCAAGTTGGAAACTTGCGAATTTGTATACATTGTGTGTTCATCAACTCACTCCGGAACTGGCTGAAATTCTGGTCAATTTTGATGTTGCTATCTTTGTGGATGCGTATCCTGCCACAGTGGAACAGGATGTGCAAGTGTCTCCTATAGAACTTGTCGATACCACTGTAACGATGGGACACAGCAGCAACCCTAGTTATCTACTCGCACTTACACAAGCTCTTTATGGTCGCTCACCGCAAGCATGGTGGGTAACAGTGCCAGGAGTAAACTTTGAATTGGGCGAAACTCTATCACCTGTTGCGGAACAGAAAATAGAAGTAGCACTGCAACAAATCAATCATTTGCTCAAAACTGTAGATAGCAGGTAATTGGTTTTTCCCATTACACAGTGATTACTGATTGCGAACTTCCGTTAATCATCATAGCGACGGGGAGTATAAACCCAAATACCACCATCTCGCTTTTGGATCATCCGGGTTTTGCTCGAACCAACAAGAATAACTGTCCGCATATCAGCATGTTCTGGTACTAAATTTTCCAGAGTACACACCACAGCAGATTCAGCCTCTCTACCGAGGTTGCGTGCTAGTACCACTGGGGTTTCCGGGGAACGGTGACGCCGCAGTATCTTTTGTGCCTCTGCTAATTGCCAGGTGCGTTGCTTGGACACTGGGTTATAAAAAGCAATGACAAAATCTGCTTGGGCGGCAGCAGTAATGCGTTGTTCGATAATTGACCAAGGCTTTAAAATATCTGAGAGGGAAATTGCACAGAAATCATGACCAAGAGGCGCACCTATCTTCGCTGCAGCTGCCTGCATGGCGGAAATACCTGGTGCTACTTGAATTTCGATACCTTGCCATTCTGGCTTTGCTTGTTTATCTAGTACTTCAAATACTGCTGCTGCCATTGCATAGATTCCAGGATCTCCAGAGGATACCACTGCGACAAACCGTCCCTCTGCTGCTAAATCCAGGGCTGCCTTTGCCCGGGCAATTTCTTCCCGATTGTCTGATTCATGCAGGCGTTTGCCTTTGGTGAAGGCATTAATTAAATCCAGGTAAGTAGAATAACCAACAAAATCAGTGGCATTACGTAAAATTTCTTTGACTTCTGGTGACATCCAATCACTTCTGCCTGGACCTGTACCAACAATTACCAGCCGTCCCCGTGGTGTACCTGTGGTGTTGATGTCGATGGGTAAAGGTGCGATCGCAATGGCACAGGAAAAATTTGCTGTTTGCTGCTGTCCAATCAATTCACCACCAGAAGCTGCTAAAGCTGCTGCTACAGCTACATCTGCGGTAGTATTTTGAGACATAACTTGAGCGATCGCATCGGCAGTAAAAAAACGAATTGGCACATTAAGAGAATTAGCGATCGCTTCCAAACCAGATTCAGCAGCATCTGAGATACTGGCAAAAACTCCCGCAACAGAGGCTGGAGCTAACTCTGCATCTGCTAGCATTTGCTGTACTAAGGCGACTAACTCTGAACCTTCCCCTCTTTGTAACGGGGGATTGAGGGGAGTAATTCCAATTGCCACTGTTGCAGGATGATAGACCAGGTGGGTTGCTGTGGAAAATACTGCCTTTTCAGTAACTTCTATAACTCTTTCTGCATTCTGAGCAATAGGTAAAGAACTGTTCCTCAGCCAAGCTGCTTTACCTTTTAACTGCACCGCATGTCCTGCCAAGAGGTCAGACATAAAGACCTTCGCATATTCTGGGTTAGACAAACGATAACCTACTGGCGGGTCTTCCAATGTGACGCCAAAGCGAATATCACCAGTCGTTGTGATGGCAGGTTTAACACCTAATACACTGGCGATTTGTCGCGCCAAATTATTAACACCATTGAGTCCTCCCAAGAGGGGTACTACTGCACTACCATCCTCTGCAACTGCTAAAACTGGAGGTTCCTGTCGCTTGTTGGCAAGCAGTGGTGCTAAGGTTCTGATCAAAATACCTGTAGCACAAAAGCCAATAATGGGTGTACCGTTTGCAAACAACTCCCGCAGTGTGACTCCAAACTCTGTAAAAATCACATCTACCTCGGAAGTGCGTCCGGCTAGTCCATATAACTGTGCTTCTGGTAAGATACTGATGATTTTACGGGCGACGGGGATGCTTTTGTTACCCAGCACAATAATGGCAGGTGCAATTTTAGTCATATGAATTAGCTGAAATTGAAAGAAATTGGTGTCTTTGTGTTTTGGTGGGTTAAAAAATCTTGAACCACCAAGACACAAAGACACGAAGACCAAAACATTTATATTGGTTGAATTCTGATTCAGAAGCCCAGAAATACTATAGCAAGCCTATATGATTGGTGAGAATCGCAAAGCCCTGCTCCCCGACTTTTGCTGAGAAGTCGAGGATCTTGTCTCTCACTAATGATTTAGTCATGCTATACAGACATTGTTGAGAGTGTAACACAAGATTTGTTGCGAGAAGCATGCTGTCTCATAACCGACTTTGACTGGGAACCAAAATCATTGAAAAATAAGGTACTTGATCAGGATATACTTCATCCAAAGAAATTATCTTTTGATTGATCATTGTTCCTCGTTCAATGTAACGTGCCCTTGATGCTAATCCTAAGTGATGCAACACATCCCGGACTTTCGCAAAATGTCGCCGCAGTTTAATAATTGCTGCTGCATCAGCGTTTAATAATTGTGCTTTCAGAGTTTCGGCTGGTAGGGTGGCTGGTAAAACGCTAAAAACATCATCACGATAAGTCAGGGGAACTGACAATGCAGAAGCGCAGCCCATCGGTGAGGAAACTCCTGGTACGACTTCTGTTTCAAACTGGTCGGATAATCGTGTAAACACATACATAAAGGAACCGTAAAATAACGGATCGCCTTCACACAAGACTACTACGTCCCGTCCGGCTGCGAGATGTTCAGCAATAGGTGTAACAACTTGGTCGTAAATTGGTTGTGCTGCGTAAGGATCGAGGGCACGAGGAAGATGATACTTGACTTCGATTTGGTTACCAGGGAGATATTCAGCTACGATACCCCTGGCGACACTTTCTTTGTCTTCTGCTGATTGATAGGCAACTACCGGACAAGTCCTTAACAAGCGTAATGCCTTGAGAGTCAATAGCTCTGGATCTCCAGGTCCAACACCAACACCATAAAGACGACCTTTCATTATTCCTTCTCCGTTGCTAGGGCGTTAACTGCGGCAGCTGCGATCGCACTTCCTCCTCGCCGTCCCTTTAATGTCATAAATGGCACACCACGACTATCTGCTGCTAGTGCTGCTTTTGACTCTGCGGCTCCTACAAACCCAACCGGAAAACCAAGAATCAATGCAGGTTTAGGTGCGCCTTCATCCAGCATTTCCAAGAGTCGAAATAGAGCAGTAGGTGCGTTACCAATGGCTACGACAGATCCTTCTAGGTGGGGTCTCCACAATTCTAAAGCCGCAGCCGAACGAGTATTTTGCAGTTTTTGAGCGAGTTCTGGCACTTCAGGGCGATTAAGAGTACAAATCACCGCATTGTCTGCTGGTAGGCGCTTACGGGTAATTCCTTCTGCCACCATGCGACAATCACACAAAATTGGTGCGCCTACTGCGATCGCAGCACGTCCAGATACAATAGCAGTAGGTGAAGCGACTAAATCATCAACAATATCAGTCATACCACAGGCATGAATCAAACGCACTGCCACTTTCGCCACATCCGGAGCAAGGACAGATAAATTTGCCTCAGCCCGAATAATGGCAAAGGATTGACGATATATTTCATTTCCATCTCGAATGTAGTCAATGGTCATTATCTAAGAGTTGGTTGTTGGTTGTTGGTTGGTGGTTGGTGGTTGTTGGTTAGTATTTAGTGTTTATTCCCACACTCCTCACACTCCACCCTACGGGAAGCCGCTTGCGCGTCTACACACTCCTCACACTCCACCCTACGGGAAGCCGCTTGCGCGTCTACACACTCCTCACACTCCCCACACCTCCCACCTCCCCATCTCCCTCAACAATCTGTTGCAACTGTGCAATACCATGTCGGTTGGCAAATTCTCCTAGTGATTCGTGGCGAGTTTGGCGTCTTGCAATATAAAGTTGGAGAATTTTTTCTATCAATGGAGGCAATTCTGCAAAAGGTACAGCCTGGTAAAGTACTCGCCCAAATTTGCTTTCATCATCACTGTCTCCAACGTAGATCTGATAGTTGTCTTCACTGATGCCCAAGAGAGTAATATCACTATTGTTGTATTGGGCGCAGGATTTTGGACACCCTGTAAAGTGAATATTCACAGGTTGATTGAGAGTAACGCGTTGATCCAGATACTCAGCTAACATGAGGGCGTGATTTTTTGTATCCGTAGCTGAGGATGCACATCCTGTACTACCAGCACAAGCAACTAAGGCGCTATATAGATTGGTTGCAGACCAATGCAATTTTAAGTTCTCAATTTTACTTTGAACTTCGTGAATATACTGCTTTGGAATATCTGTTAATAGTAGATTCTGCCAGGGTGTAAGCCTCAGTTTACCAATACCATAGCCCTGGGCAATATCTGCTAATCCCTGCATTTGCCATGTTTCCAATTTACCTAGTGGTAGCACAACACCAATGTAGAAAAGTTCCTGTTGTCTTTGGGGGTGAACACCAAGGTGGAGATAGCGATTTAGGTGTGGATGAGGAGGTAAGATGGTGGGGAGATGGGAAAGTCGCCGCAAAGGGTAAGAAAGATGACTTTCTACTTCTTGGAGAAATCGTTCTATACTCAAGGTATGCAGAACTTCAAATAAACGAACTTTGGGTGATTTGCGATAAGGCGTGAGATTCTCTTTCTCGAGTGCAGAATACTGTAAATAAACTTTGGCGATCGCACTCACTACGTCTACACATTCTTGGGGTTGCAATAATATGCCTGTATTTGTAGATGATTCGCCTAAATTCAGCTTGAGGTGAAAGTATATCTGTGTACTGAGTTCCACAGCAGTCAAAATGATATCGTTAGGGCGATCGCACACCTTTAGCGCGCCTCCACCATCAACTGCAATGCTGAATTTAGGTGACAGGGGCGCAAGTTCAACATGGCTGCTGATATAGTTATCCAGTTTGCGAATGAGCGATCGCGTATCAATCAATTCTTCGGAATCAATACCTGCTGTCGGACTACCCATGATGTTACGCAGATGATCAACACCCGGATTTGGTGAGGCTAAACCAATGTCTTGGAGTAGGTGCAGAACTTCAGAAGTTATTTGTGTATGAACTTCACGAATTTGTAAATTGGCACGATTAGTAATGTTAACGTAGCCTGCACCGAATTTCTCAGCTAAATCAGCTACAATCCGAAACTGCCTAGTAGTGACGATTCCTCCAGGAATCCGGATACGAAATAGTCTTCCGTCTCGCGCGGATGTACTGTAAAAAAGACCAGGACAAGGGACAGAACTTGACGACAAATACACCTCTAAAGCTCCTTCCCTGTGCAGCGCAGGGAGCAGAGAAACTATGTGTCTTGGCAACACCCCTAGAAGTTGGCATTCTGACTCACCGAATTGGTTGGTTGTTGGTTGTTGGTTGTTGGTTGTTGGTTTTTCCACCAACTATTAACCAAACCATTAACTACTAACCACTGACCAATTTCTCATCGGATTACAGCTGCGGCACAGTACCGGGATCTCACCGGACTTTCCCAACTCTAGGTTTGAGTAGTTTAGCATGAGTTTGTGTCTCAAAAGATAAAATCAAAGCTTGGATTAATCTTTGTCCAAAAAACTCATTGCTTTGTCACATTGAGTCATTTAATGTTTGAAACGCAAAGGGACGCTGAGGAAGACGGGGTGGTTCCCCAGAGATTTTGCTATGCTTCTAGGCTTTTTCAGTTAAAATCGTAAATCGGCTCCTGCTAACTCTTGACTACGATGCAAAAATGGTTATCTGTGATCGGTATTGGTGAGGATGGGCTATCAGGACTGAGTGCGATCGCTCGTTCTATACTGCAACATGCACAGGTGATAGTTGGGGGAAGCCGCCACCTCGCCATGTTACCACCTGATGATCAGCGCGAAAAAATCACTTGGTCTTCACCGATCAACGCATCTGTAGAGGAAATTCTCCGCCGTCGGGGTCAGCCTGTGTGTGTTTTGGCGAGTGGTGATCCCATGTGCTTTGGTATCGGTGTTACTCTCAGACGCAGCATACCGATTGCAGAGATGACCATTATTCCCGCACCTTCGTCTTTTAGTCTCGCCTGTGCCAGACTGGGATGGCCGTTGACGGAAGTGGAGACGTTAAGCCTTAATGCTCGTCCCCTGGCTTTGCTTCATACTGCTATTTATCCTGGGGCGCGATTGTTGATTTTGAGTGAAGGGAAGGAAACCCCGGCGATTGTAGCTGATATCTTGACAAAACGGGGATTTAGTGGTAGTAGAATTACTGTCCTAGAACGCATGGGTGGTTCTCAAGAACGGATGATTGATGGGATAGCCGCCTCCTGGACAACTACAGAAGTAGCTGATTTAAATACTGTGGCTGTAGAGTGTATTGCTGATCCTGGAGTGGTGGGGTTATCTCGTTTAGCAGGATTACCAGACGGCGCCTATCATCATGACGGACAACTCACTAAGCGGGAAGTACGGGCGATTACCCTTGCTGCTTTGGCTCCTATACCAGGACAATTATTGTGGGATGTCGGTGCAGGCTGTGGTTCGATTGGTATTGAATGGATGCGGAGTCATTCTCGATGTCGAGCGATCGCCATTGAACAAAACCCTACTCGACTACAATACATCGCTGACAATGCTAATGCCCTCGGTACGCCTCATTTACAAATCATTCATGGCAAAGCGCCGACTGCACTGAAAGATTTACCCCAACCCGATGCTATTTTTATCGGTGGTGGTGCGACAGCAGCAGGTTTGTTTGAAGTATGTTGGCAAGCTTTGCGTCCGGGTGGGCGTTTGGTTGCTAATGCTGTGACTATTGAAAGTGAACAAAAATTACTGCAATGGCACAATCAAGTAGGTGGAGAATTGATGCGTGTTGCTGTACAGAGGGTTGCTCCCATTGGTGGTTTTTTGGGATGGAAGCCGATGGCACCTGTGACCCAGTGGGTGGTGGTGAAGTGGTGAACTACCCCGCAATTTGAGTTAGTATCAACACGCCTTATTACAACAAGGTTGGTACTAAGCTGGGAGTTAAACCTACTGGTATCCCGCCTTGCTACCAGCCTGACCTTGTTGCTGACGCTATTCTCTATGCTGCTGAACATTCCATGCGTGATTTTATTGTTGGAGATGTGGGCAAAGTGTTAGATTTACTACAAAAAATCTCACCTTCCTTAGTAGATTCGCTACTACTGCTGATAGGGTTTGCACAGGGTACGAATGAACCAAAGTCAGAGGATGCGCCAAACAATATTTTTGCACCAGTTGCAGGCTACGATCGCGTGGAGGGAGACTTTAATAAACTAGCAATACCCTCTTTCCTAGATTGGTTTGATATGAATCCACCACTGAAGTGGGGAGCAGTAGCATTAGCTGTCTTAGGTGTGGTAGCGTTTCTAGGTGGATGGCATCCAGGAAATGATATTTAATTTTGGCGTTGCTGAATTTGGTCATGAATTGTGTTTGTCTACATTTTGTAGAGACGTAGCAATGCTACGTCTTTTAATTCAGCTGGTAATGGGTAATAGGGTTTTAATTCAGCTGGTAATGGGTAATAGGGAAAATCAGTAATTACCAATTACCAATTACCAATTCATCTATTAAATTTATTGCTTCTATCTTTTGGCAGAATTTTTGGAAAAGTGTATTTATATTCTGAAAATAAAGTGGTGCGATCGCCATTCAAAGTACGGATAACCCTGCTTCCCTACCAGAAATATATTGTTACATTAGAAAAGCATTCCCTAGAAAAACTTTAATCCTCAGAACCTGACAATCAAATAGCTTGAAAGCCCAAACAAGTATCAAATACTTGTCAAGCAATGATTCATAATTTCTAACTTTTATGAACCAGTATTAGCCTTCTTGATCAAAACAAAAGAGGATTTTTGCTTAAAAAGAAGTCTGGTTCTCATTTAAAGCCAATAGAAGCGTGAAAAAACAGATTTTAGTAGTGCCTGCTTTCTTATCCTTCATTATGGTTGCACTGACAACTTCAATCACAAATTCCCATACTAGCATCAATGAACTTTATGTTTTTGGTGATAGTCTTTCCGATATTGGTAATGTATTTAATGCGACTGAAGGATTCCATCCTTCTAGTCCTCCCTACTTTCAAGGGCGTTTTTCTAATGGTTTAGTTTGGGTGGAATATCTTGCTTCTGGGCTAGCATTAACCCCCAAACAAAATACTAACTTTGCCTATGGCGGCGCAACTACAGGTAGTGGCAATCTGAACGGAATTCCAGATTTATTGACACAAGTTGATAGCTTTATCAAAGTTTATCAGCAGGTTGATAAAAATGCACTCTATATTCTATGGGCTGGTGCTAATGATTATCTTCACGGCATGAGCAATCCTTCACTATCAATCAATAATATATCCCAGGCAATCCAATCTCTTGCAAAAGCTGGAGCGAAAAAAATCTTGGTTGCTAACTTACCAGATTTAGGGAATATTCCAGCCACATGCAATAGCCCTTATTCTAGTATTCTTAGTTCTGCAACAATCGCGCATAATTTGGGCTTAGCTAACTCCCTTGATCTTCTCAAGCAGAACCTAGGACATGATACCCAGATGATTATGTTTGATGTTCATTCACTATATAAGGAAGCGATCGCTAACCCAACTAAGTTTGGCTTCACAGATGTAAATACAGCTTGTCTAAATAATCTTGCTAGCTGTGACAATCCAGACAAGTTTTTATTCTGGGATGGCATTCATCCAACCACTGTTGCTCATAGAATTTTGGCAAAAGCAGCTCTAAAAGAGTTAAAAATAACATTTTAATTTCTACCTCTTCCAGAGCTTTTGCAATGATATATTCACCATAAAGAAATGAGAGTTTCTTTTACTCTTTCTGCCATCTGCCAAGGCGCTCCTTGTTCGCCCACAGATGGCGAACCCGCTCCTCTTCTGCCTTATTTTCAAGACAGAATTTCAGTTAAACCATTCTGGTATCGATGTTTTTAGCTTCCTCTGGAGATAAGGGATGGTTTGACTTTGATACCCTTCGTGAAAATATTAATATAAAAAGTATTTCTTTTGGTATAAGTGAAATGACTTGGTTAATTCTTATGGTAGAAGCTGGAAATAAATATTAATAGATATGGTGTTTGTTAGATTTAAGCTTCCTTGCTTTCATCCCCAGGTTCCGAAGACTCCACCTGGGGACTTCCCGCAAGGAAGGTTAAATTTGAGGCATTATTTCCTAATAACTGATAAAAATACCCCTAGAGGAGCGATTTTTCCCTCAAGGGGTAAAGTGAGGTATGACTTAAATGTTTCTCTTCTTCCAGGAAAAATATTAATTTGATTACGAAAACTTTTTATCTATCTAAAGATCAGTATATCAATAGGTTAGTATAAATTTATGTTGTTATAATAAATACAAAACTGTAGGTTTTGATGCATATAACTTGACAAATTTGCAGATACTCTTTATCTATCATTTCTTCAATTGCAAAGTAGAGCAATATAGAAATTATTTACCCCACTAAAGCCTTACTTTTCCTAGTACGATATTACACAGGTTTGTAGTGTAATATTCTGTCTATTTACTGCGTTTATTTACTATGTTTCAATATGACAATGACACGCTTAGATATCCTGTATTGAAAGAATATTTGTATTGATAAATCAAATTGCTTCTAACCAAAAACCATTAATACATAAGTTCAGCGGGGATTGCGCTTTATGGAGTCAAAACAACTGAGTCAGGTAACTAACTGCCTCAGGGAAAAGATCCTAATATGGCCCGTCGGCGAGTAATAATCGGCTTGTCTATGCTCGGAGATTCTATGGGACAACCCGTTACCCTCTACCAGACTGGGATCATTCCTCATTTGCCTGATCCACCAGTGCCGAGTTTGTATCAGCCTTATCTTGGAAGCTAGCATATTTTCATTCATGGCGGTGATTTTTTTGATTGGGACTGCCTTCTGGTCAATTCGACTTGCCATCACTGCCAAAATACTCCCGGTAGCTGCAAATTTTGTTACCACGCACATCAAAAGAAACCGCTACCCGATTTTTATATGGTTCTCCAAATAACATTCCTTCATCTCGGAATTCAAACACAACCGTTGTTTCATTGCTGGTAACGCGGTCTAGTGAATTCAGTTTTAGTCCAGGACTAAAAGCCTGTGTAACGTATTGAAAAAACTCTTGGGCTCGTTGTTTACCCACATTCAATCCCTGGAATTTCCCCATCGGAAACCAAAAAGTAAAGTCTTCTGTGAGCATATCCAAAAACTTTTTCCAATCACCAGTTTCTAAACCATGTTGAAAGTATGCAAATGCTTCACGACCAACTGTTAAAGTATTTTCTGACTTTTGAGTCATAATGATTATCAATCAAATTTAATTATTTGCGAGCATCAAGCAAAACCTGAAAGTGTTTTACATTAGGCTCTAGTTCCAAAAGATACTCTTTATCTCTGGGAAGATGCCTAGTCTTTTCAAGATCATTACCTGCAAACTTCCGAATAGCGTCTAGCGACTCCCAATAAGATATCACGGTACTACTTTTGCTGAGATAAATCCATCAAATTTGCCAACTTATAAACAATTCGCGCCCCAACATTACCATCCCATTCAGCATCACCAACTTCGCATACATCAAAACCAATTATTTTTCTACCACTTTTTACTAGTTCACGGAACAAACAAAAAGTTTCTTCTAATTCCATTCCACCAGGAACAGGAGTACCTGTACTTGGACAAAGTTTTGGATCAAGACCATCGACATCAAAGCTAATATAAACGTATTCCGGTAAATGATTGATAATTTGTCGGCATAACTCAATCCAAGTCTTGCCAGAGTACAGCATTTGTTTAATTACTGGGTCGTAATAAGCAATAACTCGACCATTGGATTGGTTAATTATTTCTACTTCATCATGACAAATATCACGCAAACCTACCTGCACTAACTTGGAAATTTGTGGTAGTTTCATAGCATTAAACATGATGGAAGCATGAGAAAATTTAAATCCTTCATAGGCATCCCGTAAATCTGCGTGTGCATCAATATGCAAGATACCAAACTCAGAATATTTAGTTGCTAATGCTTGCAGATAACCTAAAGGTGAACTGTGATCTCCACCAATCACAGCAACTTTTTTCCCATGATTAATTGCTTCCTGGCAGTTTTCAAATAACCATTGATTGACTTGTTGACAAGCCTGATTAATTTCTGCCAAAACAGGAGTTAAATCTGGTGTGTCTGTTAACTGTTGACCTTGCTCTAAGCGTTCAATAATTTGTGCGGCTAAAGCACGATAATATTTGTTTTTATCTAAAATATCCTGGGGAATTTCTACCATAAAAATTCCCTGTTTCCATCCATCGGGATGATCAAAATCGAATAAATCTAATTGCGGTGAAGCATCCAAAATTCTTTGTGGGCCATTGGCAGTACCCGCACCATAGGAAACAGTTACTTCCCACGGTACACCAAAGACAATTAAATTTGCAGACTCATAATCAAAGGGCAAACCGAAGAGATTGCCATTAATTTGTCCTATGCCGCTAGGATTATAGTTGTGGAGATTATTCATTGATTATTTGCAAGATGTGTGTGAGTAGACAGCTGCATTATGGTAGCGCAGCTTTTTCCCAGGTAATAGCAACTTGCCTCACTACCTCTAAAAACCTTTGCACAGTTGCGCATGTATTGTCACGTCGCCAAATCATCGCTAGCGCCACCTTAGGCGTCGGTTCCTGCATAGGTTTATAAACTACCCCTGTTCTCTGTAAATTTTGTAGAGACTCCGGTACGATCGCCACACCCATTTCTGCTGCGACTAAACTCACAATAGTTTGCATCTGAATTGCTTCTTGGGCAACGGTAGGACTAAAATTGGCTTGTTGGCAAAAACTGATGATCGAGTCGTACACTCCAGGGGCTAAAGGACGAGGAAACAAAATGAAGGGTTCTGCTTGGAGTGAAAACAACGATACACTCGATTGATCAGCCAATGCATGGGTTTCAGGTAACGCCACCACTAATGATTCATAAAAAATAATCTCCCAGCAAAATGTGTCTTCTTCCACTGGTGGACGCAGAAATCCAACATCAATTCGGTTATCGCGTAACCATTGTAATTGCTGGTCTGTAGTTAGTTCGTGCAATTCCAAATTTACGTCTGGTATGCAATTACGAAATCTCCGCAAGATTGTTGGCAATATATTATACGCCGCAGAACTGACAAAGCCAACTACAACCTGTCCCCCTAAACCGCGACTAGTTTGTCTTCCTAGTTGCACTGCTTGTTCTAGGTGCTTCAGAATTTTTTGAACTTCACCTAAAAATACTTGACCAGCTGCTGTTAACTCCACATTCCTTTTCGTGCGGTGAAACAATTGAAAGCCCAACTCTACTTCTAGTTGACGAATTTGTTGACTCAGAGGAGGTTGGGCAATGTGTAAGCGTTCCGCCGCCCGTCCGAAATGTAATTCCTCAGCTAATGTCACGAAGTATCGTAGGTGTCGCAGTTCCATTGGGGGGGAGGTGGGGGGACTGGGGGGAATTAGAGTTTGGTTAAGGCTGCATCAACTTGTTTTAAGAGTACTTCTAAGGTGGAGGAGTTATCTAAGATTACATCAGCACGAGCTGCTTTTTCTGCTATGGGCATTTGGCTGTGAATCCTAGCTTGTGCTTGCTCGAAAGTGAGATGATTTCGCTGCATTAATCTTGCTAATTGCTGACGCTGTGAACACCACACCACCCAAATTTCTGTGACTAAATCAGTCATTCCTGCTTCAAATAATAATGGTACAACTAATATTAGTGTTTCTACGGTAGATGCTTTAATTTCAGCCTGAAAGCGATCGCGTACGTAAGGATGAATCAAATTCTCTATCCAAGTACGGTCTTCGGGATTTTTGAAGATGATCTCGCCTAATTTTTGGCGATCGAGGTTCCCGTTTGGTAGTAAAATTTGTTTACCGTAACGAGTAGCGATCGCGTCAAGAAGAGGTGAACCGACACAGACTGCTTCTCGGGCATAAATATCTGCGTCCAAAATTGGCAAGTTATAGGCATCTGCCAAGTAATTGGCAACAGTTGTCTTGCCTGTGGCGATACCACCTGTTAAGCCGATGATTTTTTTGGTCATTGGTCAATGGACAATTGACTCTGAACAATTGACTACGAACCTGTCGCCCATTTTATTAGTGCTGCGGTTAAACCCTCCAACGTGTATTCTTGGGCTTCCACATCTACGCGTCCTAACAGAGAACGACAAGTGTGAGAAGTTTGTGGGCCAATAGAAGCAATACAAACTCCTTCTAAAGAACTTGCCACTACGGATAATTGATTTTCTGATGAGTTACCAGAAAAGATTTTTTCTGCCAGTTGACAGAAAAATTGGACTGTTTTGGAACTGGCAAAGGTGATCACATCAACTGTACCACTCTGTAAAGCGAGTGCTGCTGAAGGAGGAACACTATCCGGACAGCAAGATTGATATGCTGGTACTTCTATAACTTCTGCACCTTTGGCGGTTAGTTCCCTCACCAAAATTTCCCGTCCGCCGCTTTCGACTCTGGGAAATAAAATCTTCTTACCTGTGAGTTCCTCAGGAAAGTGTTTGACTAGGGAGTCAGCAACAAAGTCTGGGGGAATGAAATCTGGTTGTAAACAATGGTGTCTGAGGGTTTGGGCAGTTTTTTCACCGACTGCGGCAATTTTGACTTGCGCCAAGGCGCGAATGTCTTTACCCTGTGCCATCAGTCGTTCACAGAAGTAGCTTACACCGTTGGTTGAGGTCAGAATTAGCCAGTCAAACTCAGATAATAGCGCGATCGCACCATCCAAAGCTTCCCAACTAGAAGGCGGGCCAATTTCTAAGGCAGGCATTTCCACAACATGGGCGCCTGCTGCTACTAAGAGTTCTGCAAATTGACTCGACTGTCCAACCGAACGTGTCACCAGAATAGTTTTACCGTTGAGGGGTAAGTGGGAAGCGGTAGGAACAGCAATAGAGTGAGAGGAGGAGAGGTTGCTTGCCATAGCTTTTGGGAATCGTCTAAAACTATATTCTCAGGTTGTTAGTTTCTGCGTAACCCCACTACTTCCCCAATTACAATTACCACTGGCGAGAGTAAAACGCCCGATGTTTGCTCCACAATGGTTTCAAGTGTTCCTGTCCAAATTTGTTGTTCTTGAGTTCCTGCCCAGAGAATAATAGCAATCGGTGTCGATGGCGATCGCCCCTGTTGTTGCAACCGCTTAATAACCTCACCCAAGTTCTGTCCCCCCATCAAAATTACCAATGTCTCTAACCGAGACAGTGCTTCCCAATCTAAAGCATCGGGATCATGGGCAGTAAACACCGCAAAGCAACGGCTCAAAAGCGGATCTGTTAGGGGAATACCTGCCAACAGAGGTGCTGCTAAAGCAGAAGATATTCCCGGTACAACTTCAAATTCACAACCATTCGCTGTCAAAGCTGCCATTTCCGAATTACAGCGACCAAAAATAAACGGATCACCGCTTTTGAGCCGGACAACTTGTTTACCTTGCTGGCAGTATTTGACTAGTAAATGATTAATTTCGGCTTGCGGTGTGCTGGGTTGACCGCCGCGCTTACCTACATCTAGTTTTAGGCAATCGGCTGGTACTAACTGCAATAACTCCCCATCAACAAGGGCATCGTAAATTAAAACTTGAGCGCTCGCTAACAGGTTGTAAGCCTTTAGCGTTAGGTATGCCACATTTCCCAATCCTGCACCTACCAGGTAAACTTTACCCTTTTGATTTGTCATTGTTATACGGCATTCCCAACCTGCTGTGTACGGTTTATGATACTTTTATTTTTATGTCAAGATGTTGCAAAAAATGTTAACATTAAGTTATACTTGTTTACAACAAAGCAATCGAGAGGGAAACATCATGGTGAAAGGCTTTACAATCAACGAACGCGGTCAACTCAACAACTACGCCCTTGAACCAAAGGTATATGTTGAGGAAACTCCCCGCACAGGTTTTACCGAATACGCCGAAAAGCTGAATGGGCGGTTAGCAATGATTGGTTTCGTCTCATTGATCGCCCTAGAGGTTTTCACAGGACACGGAATTATTGGATGGTTGACAAACCTGTAATCATTTTTTGGAATTCGCAAATATAATTGGAGGAACTATGAAAACTGACTTTAACTACCCCAACAAAGACTTACTTGGTCCTGTTGTATTTAGACCGGATTTCAACAACTTTGAGAAAGTAAATCTCAATCAAGCTTGGTCATTATTTTTCACCGCAGGTCAAGAGGATAAACTTTTAGGTCAAGAAATTGAACTAGGTAGATTTTTCACTAACTTGTTGATTGCGATCGGATTCACTGGTAGTCTTTGGGCGATCTACTTCAATCAGATCATGTAAATGAAATAATGTGTCAAATTTCAGGGAAATTTAGAAGTTTTGGTCTTCAAAACCAAGACTTGTTTTTAGATTTTCTGCTAGTATTAGTAATTGGCGTATTACCTAAATAATTGCGATAGTCAAAGAAAGCTTCTTCGGAGTATCGCACTTAAGAATATAAAGTTGGTGTTCTTAATTATTGTTCTCTGCGACTTTGCGACAATGTTAAAAAAATCGAACACAGATACACACCGATACACACCGATAAAAGCAGAGAATTTTGCCAACTTTATAAAAGTTATTAAATTGCTTCCAATTAGTTTTGATTTCAAGAGTCAAGCATCACGTGACGCTGAAGAAATTTGTTGTAGTAACTGCTGAATTTTTTCAGCTTGCTCAACTCTGCGCTGCTTTTGTAATAAATCTTGGGCTTTTTGCAAAACCGTAACTGCTTCTTGTGGTTTTTGTTGTTGCATCAAAGCTTGTGCTAGGCGTAAATAGGCATCAACTTTTTTGGGCGCGCGTTTAATTACATCTTGAAATTCAACAATTGCTGCATCAACTTTACCTTGTTGGATAAGGGCATCACCTAACAGTAAATGCACAACATCATTAGTAGAGTTAATCGCGATTACCTGACGAAAAGCTGCTTCTGCTCCCGGAAAATCTTTTTGTTGGTAGAGGTTAATTCCTGTTTGGAAATATTTGTCGGTGATGATAGTTCTTCTAGCCAAATAAATCAGAATCGATAAACTAATTAACACTATAAAAGCAGCTATGAAGTTACTGGTTTGAGATAATTCCATTTTGATTTCTCCACCAATCCTAGTTTGGGTATATATTCCTCGCAAACTAGTTTATCCTGTGGCGCTCATGATTGGAATTTTGATGATAAACTCTGTTCCTTGACCTAGTTGAGAATTAACTAACAGTTCACCATTGTGTTTTTCTACAACTATTTGATGAGCAATTGATAAGCCAAGTCCTGTACCTTTGCCAACAGGTTTTGTGGTAAACAAAGGTTCAAATAACCGTTGTTGGATAGATTCGGGAATACCCATGCCATTGTCAGCAATGCTAATCACTGCCCATTGCTCAGTATCTACCTCTGTTGTAATTTGAATCTGAGGAATAGAATCGCTGATTTTGTCTTGGGCGATCGCTTCATCAAGGGCGTCAATTGCGTTTGCCAGAATGTTCATAAATACTTGATTCATCTGCCCGATATAGCAGTCTACCTCTGGCAATTCGCCATAATTTCTGATGACTTCGATGGACGGGCGATCGCTATTACCCTTGAGGCGGTGTTGCAAAATCATCAACGTACTATCAAGTCCTTCGTGTAAATCCGCAGGCATTTTGAGATCAGAATCCAAACGGCTGAAATTGCGTAGTGATGTAGAAATTTTCTCAATGCGTTCAGATCCTATCTTGAGTGATTCTAAGATTTTGAACATATCTTGGAGAACAAAATCCAAATCCAATTTTTCAATAGCAGTGGTGATTCTGCTTGTCGGGTTTGGATATTCTTGTTGATATAGTTGGAGAATTTCGCTAACTCCGGCAATGTATTCTTCTAAAGGCGGGAGATTGCTAGCGATAAAACTGATGGGATTATTGATTTCGTGGGCAACACCAGCAATTAACTCTCCCAAAGTTGATAGTTTTTCTTGTTGTACCAATTGTACTTGAGCTTTTTTTAAGGTAGCAGTGCGATCGCTGACTTGTTGTTCTAAAGATTCAGTTAGTTGTTTTAATCGTAAATGCACACGTACCCTAGCAATCACTTCTTCTTGAGCAAAGGGTTTAGGAATGTAGTCTACCGCCCCAAGGGCAAATCCCTTAGTTTTGCTTGCGATATCATTTAAGGCAGTCGTAAAAATAATGGGAATATTTTGGCTAACAGGATTGGCTTTGAGGCGACGACAGGTTTCAAATCCGTCAATTCCCGGCATTTGTACATCTAGTAAAATTAACTCTGGTTGATTTCGTTCGACTTGGGCGATCGCACTTTCTCCATCAACAGCAACACGAAAACGAAACCCCTCACTATTGAGGGCTTCGCATAAAACAGATAAATTAGTCGGATTATCATCCACAATTAAAATAAATCCGGTATTTGAGGTGTTTGTCATGATGGATTTAAAAGTGAAATGTACCTCGAGTTAATTAATATATTGTTTAATAAAAGTTTCTAAACGTTTGAGTTGGAAATTGCTAGCCAGTTGCATAAGTTGCTGAGCAAAACTTGTCAATTTCTCATCAGATGCACAAAGTTGCTGAGCTATCTCTAAAATTCTTTGAATATCGCCATCTTGTGATAATTCCAGTAACTTTTGTAAAACCTCCTTGGCAGGAAGAATCATCTCAGTTGGATCATCCAGAGTAGGTATATAGGTTTTTTTTATTTCGTCTACTTTATTGCCATAAATCCATTTCAGTTGCAAAAATTGTCGCAGCAGTTCCAACAATACTCCAACTTCTACAGGCTTTGGTAGAAACGCATCTGCACCTGCTTCAATACTTTTATACTGATCAGTTGCAAACACACTGGCTGAAGAAGCAATCACAGCAATATCTTTGTAGAGGGAAGACTGACGCAAACGTTTGATCAACTCAAATCCATCCGTCACTGGCATGATTAAATCGGTGATGATTAAGTCTGGTTTATGAACAATTGCTTTTTCCCATCCTTGGTTTCCGTCACTAGCTTCTACAACAGTAAACCCAACTGGTTCTAGTAAATTTACAATAACTGATCGGTTTTCCCATTTGTCATCCACAATTAAAATCGTACGCCTTTGCCCTTCATAACCAATAATTGTTCTCTGTTCTACAACTCGAGAAACCTTCGCCCAGTCTTGTGCTTCTGGAAATTCCACCTCAAACCAGAAAGTGCTACCTTTGCCAAATTCACTTTTTACCTGAATTTGACTACCCATCAAATTTACTATTTTTTGGCTGATTGCTAATCCCAAGCCAGTACCTTCAGTTTGTCGTTTCTGATTTCCCACTTGTTCAAAGGGCAAAAAGATTTTCTCGATTTGCTCAGAGGCGATACCCATACCTGTATCTGTGACTTCAAAACGAATTTTTGTAATTGGTAATTGGTTTGGTCGTTTTTCCTCTCCTATTACCCATTCCCCATTACCTATTACCTCTACTGTGAAATTGACGCTACCTTGCTCAGTAAATTTAATCGCATTACCGAGCAAATTGAGCAATACCTGACGCAAGCGTTTTTCATCAGCACGAATTCCTGTGGGCAAATTAGGATCAAGTTGAACATCAAACCCAATGACTTTTTGTTCTGAACGAATCCGGCAAATTTCAATCACATTGTCTAGAAACGCAGGAAAGTAAAAATCAATAGGATTCAATTCTAGTTTTCGGGCTTCAATTTTGGAAAGATCCAGAACATCATTAATGAGAGTTAATAGATGAAAACCACATTGGTAAATAATGCCAACTCCTTTGCGTCCTTTCTCGGTTAATGGTTCCGTGCGTTGGAGGATTTGCGTATAGCCCAAAATACCGTTGAGGGGTGTACGTAACTCATGACTCATATTGGCAAGAAATTCGCTCTTGGCTTGGCTGGAATTTTTCGCAGCTTCTTCTGCTTGGCGTAGTTCTTGCTCAATCCGCTTACGCTGCACAATTTCACTGCTGAGTACTCGGTTAATGGCTTCTAACTGGGCGGGGCTAGGTAACGTTAGGGCTTGAGGCATGAGATCAACTAATACAAATGCCGTATATATGGAAATAATGGCAGTTACAGCTTTCAGAACACCTGCAACCCAGTAATTAGGATGCCAAAGCGTCCAGATATCCATTAAATGTCCAGTACCACAAGCAATAATAAAAGCACCAAACAGGAAAAAAACTCCGTGGAAAGGAACGTCTTTGCGCTTGTGAATAAAGTAGATAAGTAAAAAGGGAATAGAATAATAGGCGAGGGCGATGGTTCCATCAGAAATAATGTGCAGCCAAACTAGTCCAGTTTTCCAGAGATAGCAATGTCCATGAGGGATAAAACCATTGGCTTGGAAAGGATGATCGAAAAATTTCAACATAATATTAAAGGTTGCTGGATTTAAAAAACATGCCTACAACCCTAGTATTTCCAGATCATCAAATAGGGAACGCGATCGCATTCTTTCTTTGTATGAGGTTGCCTAGAAAAGGATCATATATTTTCTGCGATCAAACAAAACTAACCTAAGCCAAAACACAAGCAAGAGGGAAAATTAGATACTCAATAAAAAACAATTTCCAAATAAATTGGTAGAAACGGGCAATAGCACTTTTTTCCTGCAAATCTACTCCCCGGCTACGCCACCACATTGCACCCAGCGCTAGTAAATGAGTAATTACCAGAAACAGAGAACTAACTTCAGCCAGACGTAATAAGGCAACTAAAATTATGCCCACATAACATATACTCAATACCCAAAGAGCAAGATTAAATACTGCTTGCTTACCAAGTTGAATTGTCAAAGTAGTAATATTGTACTGTAGGTCGCCTTCCATATCTGGGATATCTTTCAAAATAGCGATCGCAAAGGTAAATACCAAAATGAAAATTGTTAATACCCATACTACTGCTGGAATAACTGGAATCAAGTTATTTTGTCTCAACACCCAACTAAAATGTAAAAACAAACCTAAATTAACAATCGCCCCCCGCACAGAAAAAATGCACAATGCCGCCCAAAAAGGAAATCTTTTTAAACGAATTGGTGGCAAGGAATAAGCTGTACCAATTGCTAAACTGATTGCTACCATCCCCAATAAAAATGGCCCACCTAACCAAGCAATTAACAGCGCCAAAACACCAGTAATTGCCACAATTACTTTGCCTGTTTGTCGAGAAAACTCTCCCGAAGCAATGGGTAAATGTGGTTTATTGATTTTATCAATTGCTACATCTTCTAGTTGATTCAACCCCACAATGTAAACATTGCCGCATAAACAAGCAAGCCACGCTAATAAAATTGGCGATAGCGAAAAACTGCCATTACTAATAGCAAAAGCAATTAAATATAACCCCAAAACACTTAAACTGGTGCCAATAATTGTGTGTGGACGAGAGAATTTCCAAAAAGCATAAAGCCAATTACTCGGAGAATTCGATTGTGAAACTTGATTCATAAGATTTGTTGGTGGTTGATGGTTGGTTGTTGGTTGTTAGTGGTCATTGGTCATTTGTCATTGGTCATTGGTCACTATTTATTCTCCTCACACTCCTCACACTCCCTACACTCCCCATTGCCCCCCAACCCCACAAAGTGGGGACCCCTAGCCCCCCATCACCCCACCTCCCTTCTCCCCACACAACAACCCAAATCGAATTAACCCGCGATCATAACCGCGCTGCATTAAACCCAAAGATAATGCGCCAACAATGGTACTCCAACCTGATCGCAGTAAGCCAAAGATCGCTCTAGGAGTAAGTGCCGAATCAATCACCACATTCCAAAAAGGTGCTACTGCTTCTGACCAATCGGCAGTGCGGATATTTTGTAAACCTAAGTGTGAAGCGATCGCTTCATACTCTGGTAAAGAAATCACATAGGGCAAGCAATATACCTGATAAATTTTTGCTAAATGCTGCTGTTCATCTGTTGTCAGTGGTGACTCATCTGTTGGTCGATGACACCAAGTCACCATAATCAACTTTCCACCTGGTTTCAACACCCGATAGCACTCTTGCATAAACTTGGTTTTATCAGGCATGTGTTCGCCACTTTCTAGCGACCATACCAAGTCAAAAGAATTGTCAGCAAAGGGCATTTCTAGAGCGTTAGCCACTAGAAAATTAGTTTGGGTACTCAAATTAAATTCACTAGCCCTTTCCTTGGCTCTAGCAGCTTGCACAGGGCTCAAAGTAATCCCAGTTGCCTTAGCATGGAACTTTGCTGCTAAGTATAGGGAACTACCACCAATTCCACAACCCACATCCAAAATGTTCTCAGTTTCCTGGACATCTGCCCAATTGAGGATCTCTTCAATTAAATCAATTTGTGCCTGGCGACGGTTTTTTTTCTCTGTACCATCTGCACCATAGTAACCGTGGTGCATATGTTCGCCCCAGATTTCTTCCCATAAACCGGAAGAAGCATCGTAAAATTCCTGAATTTGCTTGTAAAGAGTTGCGCTCATGTATAAAGCAGAGTTTAAGAGTTATCAGTGATCAGTGATCAGTTATCAGTTTTATTACTGGGTATAAGTTCCCCAATAATTAGACTAAAATACTTTGGTAGCGCAGATTCTGACCTCCACCACGTCCGTGATCACTGGTCACCGAATTTAAATACACATACTCGTAGGCTACCATGTGTGTTTTTAATTAAATAAGGGTGTTTTTGTTTTTAGGCAGTTACCATCCTGCAAGCAACCCTATTCTTGTTTGTTTTTTTACCTAAATATGACTGTTTCTCGGACAATTTGTTTGGGATTTCTGGCAGTAATCGCAGTAGGAACTATCCTGCTGATGATGCCTTTTTCTACCAGTAGTGGTGAATGGAATGACCCGGTAGTAGCCCTATTTACCTCAACTTCGGCAGTTTGTGTCACTGGATTAGGAGTAGTTGATACTGGTACTTATTTTTCCTTTTGGGGTCAGCTATTTATCGTACTATTGGTTCAGATTGGTGGGTTGGGTTACATGACAACTACCACCTTTCTGATTCTGCTGATTGGACGTAAATTTGACCTCCGCCAAAAAATTGCCATTCAACAAGCTTTAGATCGTCCGGGAATGAGCGGTAGCACCCAAATTATTCGCTCAATTATTGCTATGACATTGATTTTTGAAATCACAGGGATATTTTTACTCTTGCCAGCTTTTGTGCCTGATTATGGATGGCAACAAGGACTATGGTTAGCAATTTTTCATAGTGTTAATTCTTGGAATAATGCGGGTTTTAGTTTGTTTAAAGATAACTTGATTGGTTATCAATCTTCTGTTTTATTAGTGTTGACAGTTACAGGCTTAATTATCTTTGGTGGAATCGGTTATCAAGTCATTTTAGAGACTTACCTGTGGATACGCGATCGCATCCGCAATCAACAAGTAAAACTAGTATTTTCCCTGGATTTCAAAGTTGCAGTTAGTACAACAATTGTGCTTTTAATCATGGGAACAATTGCTTTTTTCTTTGTAGAGTTGAGAAATCCACAAACATTTGCAAATCTCAATTTTTTTGACAAACTTTTAGTTGCTTGGTTTCAATCTGTTACTCCAAGAACTGCTGGATTCAATACAATTGACATAAGCAAAATGACAACAGCAGGCTTATTTATTACAATTGCATTCATGTTTATTGGTGCAAGCCCAGGAGGCACAGGAGGCGGGATTAAAACCACTACTTTAAGAGTTCTCACTAGTTGCACACAAGCAATTCTACAAGGCAAAGAAGAAGTTATACTCTATGAAAGAAAGATAGTATTATCTTTAGTTTTAAAAGCTGTTGGCGTGTTAATTGGTTCTGTTGGTACAGTTATTATCTCAACAATCTTAATAACCCTAACAGATCCAAAGCTTGATTTTATTCAAATCTTATTTGAAGTAGTATCTGCCTTTGCCACTGTGGGACTCTCGACTGGGATTACGGGTACTGTTTCCACAGCAGCTAAGCTGATACTAATTGTCACAATGTATGTGGGTAGAGTCGGTGTTTTACTACTAATGTCAGCGATACTAGGAGATCCGCGTCCTAGTAGAGTTCACTATCCAGAAGAGAGTTTACTTGTAGGTTGATAGTTGGTTGTTGTTTGTTGTTTGTTGTTTGTTGTTTAGAAGCCAATAATTACCAATTACCAATTACCATTGATAAAGGAAACAACTGTGAATCTGTCATCATTAGGTTTTTTTCGTAGTCTGCGTAAAGATAATCATCAATTTGCTGTAATTGGTTTAGGTAGATTCGGACGTGCTGTCTGTTCAACTCTGCATAAATTAGGATATCAAGTGTTAGGAACAGATATTGATGAAAAGCGAGTATTTGATGCTTTAACTGACCAAATAGTAGGTCATGCTTTACAGCTAGATTCAACAGAACCAGCGGCGCTGAAAGAAGCAGGCGTTTTTGAATTTGATACGGTGATCGTCGCAATTGGAAATTACATTCAAGAAAGTATCATCACTACCCTTAATATGAAGGAAGGGGGTGTACCTCATGTAGTAGCAAAAGCTTCTAGTGAAGTTCACAGGAAACTACTTTTACGAGTGGGGGCTGATCATGTGGTATTTCCTGAGTACGAAGCCGGATGTTCACTGGCGCGATCGCTGACTAAACCATCGATATTAGAACGATTTGACCTCGACCCAGATCACAGTATTGTAGAGTTAATTGTTCCTGATGAATTTCATGGCAAAACTATCTCTGAATTACAGTTGCGTAACCGTTATGGACTGAATTTGTTAGCGGTAAGTCATGATGGCAAATTTCAAATTAATCCTTATCCAAACCAGCGTCTGGAACGTGGTTCAGCAATAGTAGTCATTGGTTGCAACAAAGATATTGATCGTTTACCGATATAGGTGTTTGTTGGTGGTTGGTAGTTAGTTGTTGTTGGAAATTACCAACCAACAAACAACTATCAACTAACAACAAAATTACTGCTTAAACGCGGGTGATGGTTTTAAGGAAAAGGGTACTTCTTCGGGATTGATTTCCTCTGGAGTGGGAGTTTCACTTGGGTTAGCTTCTGTATCCACAGAAGTGTCTAAATTTGGTAAGTCATCAGTCCAAGCTTGGCTAACTTGCGGTTGCTTTGGTTCTTGCATCTGTGCAACTTGCTGCATTAATTGTTCAACCTTGTTAGCTTGCTCTATATTACCCTGTTTCCGGTATTGGTTACGCGCACGCTTAAAAGCGCTGCTGGCTTTTTTAAACTCACCTTGATTATATAAAGCTACTCCTAAGTTGTAGTAAGCCTCAGCATTATTAGGAATGCGTTTAATAGCTGTTTGATAAGTAGCAACAGCTTCAGATGTTTGACCTTGGATAGTCAAAAGACTACCCATATTATTGTAAGCGACAGCATTATCAGGATTGAGCTTGAGGGTTTGGCGATAAGCTGCGATCGCTTCTTCTAATTTTCCTTGTTCTTGCAGTGCGATCGCTAAGTTAAAGTAAGCATTAGCATTGTTACTATTTAAATTAATTGCTTGTTGGTAGGCTGCGATCGCTTCATTAGCCTGTCCTTTTTCATACAAAGCTAAACCTAAATTATACTGAGCATTTGCCATCGTCGGATTAATAATTAAGGCTTGACGGTAAGCAGTAATAGCAGCGTCAGCTTGTCCTCGTTTATGCAATGCCAAGCCCAAATTATAATAGGCTTCGCCCAAGTTGGGATTTAGTTTAATCGCCTCTGCATATTCTTGTACAGCTGCATCGAAACGACTTTGCTGTAACATAATGTTACCTAAGTAATTATGTGCAGCAGCAATATTAGAGTCTATCTGCAAAGCTTGACGAAACGCAGATTCTGCACCAGAAAAATCTTGATGATGATAGCGCATCACCCCCTGCTGAAAATAACTAGCTGCTTCCAAATTCTGAGAAACAACATTCTGTGCTAGCAGCTTGCTTCCTGACAACTCAGTCATTGTTGGTGCTACTAACACTAAAAAAGCAGAAGATAGACCGATAAACCACAGGCGAAGTTGATATTTTTGAGACATGATCGGCAGACCTGTACTGATTGCTAAATGCTCATAAAGTCAGAATACCCAGCATATAGATAAAAATTAAGTTGTTACAAATTTAATTTGATCCAGTCAAAAGGGATCGGGGATTAACTTCACAGCAAACCCATGATCCATCCGTGTGCATCAGTGTGCATCGGTGGTCGATTTTTCATTCCTCGTTATCGGCTATTAACCCCAAATTTATTTCAAGGCAAGATTTAAATAATTAAATTATTATGCAAATTTCTTGACTTTGGATCAAAAATGTTACAATAAATACAGAAATAAAATCGTTCATCTCTTGAAGACTGTGAGACCACATTGGATTTGTAGTAACACCTAAGCACTACTACAAACCAATGACAAAATAACGCTTTTGATGACAGCGAGGAAGGAAATCAGCTTAAGAGACGGAAGTAGGGAGAAATCCTGAAGGAACGCGCCTCTACTCAATTCCAACCTGCAAAAAAAATTAAAAGCGAGGCGAAGCAAATGAAACTAACCTATCGCGGTGTAGATTATGAATCAAATCCTCTGGCTGTAGAAATGACTCCAGGGGAAATGGGTGGTAAGTATCGTGGTCAGCAATGGAGACGTCATTATCCCAGACACATCCCTATACCTCAACCAGTAGCAGAGTTAAAGTATCGTGGAGTACCTTATTGCGTTGGCGATTCCCTAGATGTAGAAGCAATGAAGCTACGCAAACAGCCTGAAGCGATCGCTACTGAAAAAACAGGACAAAAAGCTGGCCAAGAGTTAACAAATACTCACCTTGATCATATCCGCCGTAATTTAGAACATCGCCTGCAAGTGGCGAGAGAAAAAGGAGATCAAACTCTCATTCGTTTATTAGAAGATGAGGCAAGGCAAATAATAGTTGGTAGTTAGTAGTTAGTAGTTAGTAGTGAATGATAAATATTTAACCACTAACCATTAACCACTAACCAACAAAAGTAGAGGTGCACCTCTACTTTTCACGATTTATCCAAATACCTCTTAATCCGGCTGCTTTTGCCGCTTGATAATCTTCTGCAATACTGTCCCCAATGTGCCATGCGGCTGTTGGTGGACAGTTATGCTTTTCTAAAGCAATAGTAAAAATTTTGGGATCGGGTTTGGCTACGCCTGCTTGAGTAGAAATGGTAATGGAATTAAAAAAGTCTCTTAATTCCAAAGCCTGTAGTACAGAATAGATGCGGGAATCAAAGTTTGATATTATCCCCAGTTCAATCCCCATCTTTTGCCAGTTTGTCAAAGATGGTAAAACATCACTATAGACAAACCACGGCTCGGCTGTGCCAAAATGGATGTAAACTTCGCTAAAAAAAGCCGAAAAATCAGAAAATTTCTCTAGAACACCTGCTTTTTGAAAAGTATCGGAGGCAATGCGAAGCCACCACTCGAACTCCCACTGAGGGATATCTTGTTCTTGGGCATTTGCAAACACAGGTGGTGGTGCAGCTTTAAAGCTTTGGATGAATGTTTTATTCAAAGTTTCGGCAGAAACTTCGACACCAAACTCCTGTGCGATTTGACTATAAACCTCGCCCACACTGCCTTTGACGCCGAAGAGAGTGCCAACTGCATCTAAAAAAATAACTTTCGGTCGTTCCATCAACCTATGACTATTTTGGAGTTTAGATTTGAAGAAATAATATATTCGGTGTAAAGCGTCTTGTCGTTAGACATGACGATAAGCGTGTTTTCAAGCTAATCATCTCACAGATCCAAACCTGAGTTACACATGCAAAGCCCAAATCATGATTTTTAGTTTGTCTAGCCGAAGTAGCACGATGTTGGGAATTTCACCCGTTGTCATGACTACTGTTCACCTTTAATACCAAAGAGAGATAAGCATTATTACTTAAGATTGCTGGAATAGCCTTTTAGCAAAGACTTTCAATCCAAAATCCAAAATCCAAACTTGGTATAAAGGGTGTTAGGCTGTTTGAAAACAGACGCTGAATACACCATCTACTATTGTGACAATGTCTCTATAATAGGACGAGCTAGCCAGTTAAAACCAACTTTGAGTTTATGATCTAAAGTTGGCATTCGATACAGGTAAGCTAAACGACGAGCTACATAAGCCAAAGAACCCTCTAGTTTGATACCTAAACCAGTCAGAGTCGCGTTGTCTGTCCCTAATGCCATCATCTCACCTAAGTGTTGGTAGCGGAATGGAATTTGAGGACGATGAGTCAGATTTGCCCAAATATTCCAAGCTGCGTAATCGGCTTGTTGAAAAGCTGCTTGGGCTGTAGCGGGGACTAGTTGTCCTTCCGCATCACGACATTCTGCTAAATCTCCCAATGCAAAAATTTCTGGATGATCTAGGACTTGGAGAGTTGGTGTAGTCGTAATTTGACCGCGTTGATTTTGCTTGAGAGGAAGATTACGGACTACAGGCGAGACTCGTATTCCCACTGTCCAAATTACTAAATCCACAGGAATATTATCTACCTGACCCTTATATTCCAGGGAAATCGTATCTTGAGCGATCGCTTCTACCCTAGTTTCTAGGTCAATAAATATACCACGTTCTTCTAAAGCTTTTCTGGCTGCTTCTCGATTAAATTCTGGCGAAGTTCGCAAAATTTGATCAGTAAGTTCTATTAACCGAAAGCGTCCTCTTGACCCCAGTCTGTCTGCTAGTTTACACGCTAACTCTACACCACTGTAACCACCACCAACAATTGCCACGCGAATTTTATCAGTGTCAGACTCTTCCAACACTCGCAAGCGCTCTTCCAAGTGGTAGACGTCAGTAACTGTACGGAAAGGATAAGCATAGCAAGTAGCACCAGGCACTATATCCAAAGGCGTTTCGCCACCCAGCGCCAAAACTAGGCGATCATAGCCAATTTCCGGTCCATCTTGTAAATATACTCGTCGCTGTTGTGTATCAATTCCCGACACAGCAGCTTGATAAAAACGTACCCCCGTGTCTGTTAATAGTTCTTCAAAAGGAGGGGCAATTTCCCAGGTTTGTAGCTCACCAGTTAGCAACTCGTAAAGCAGGGGAGAGAAAACAAAGCGATCGCTTTGATCTACCAAAACTATTTCCGGCTTGGGTAAAGACTCCCAAGGTAACTGACTCAGCCTCAAGGCTGTGTAGAGACCACCAAAGCCTCCACCCAGTATACAGATTCTTGTTTTATGTTCGCTCATGTGTCTAATGGGCTGTGTATCCCAGTAGGGCAACTTCTATCAGTTTAATAATTTATTTCAGGATTTTTCTTAACAAAGAGTATGAAATTCAATCGGCGGTTTGTAGTTATCACAAACCGCCTTCTATTTTTTCGTGTTTTGGTGGTGAAAAATAAATTTTATTAAACCACCAAGGCACTAAGACGCTAAGTCTGATTTTTAGGGTGCGTTATGGCAGTTAGTTACCGCCGGAGGTGACGGCTTTATGATGTTGGGCAGTAACTTCGCCTTTAGCGTGCCATTTTCTGTCGGAACCTTTCTCATATTGATTTTTCACGCTGTTCCAAGCAACTTGACGAGCACCCTCTTCACTCATACCATCACTTTGGGCAGCTTTGAAAGCAGCAACAAAAATTTGTTGAGCTTCTTGAGGCAATTCTCCTTTGATTTCTTCGGTTAAAACCCCAGCATTGTTATTTTTGATTGATTCTGGCGATTCTTCTGTGATGCCAATATCTTGATCTTCTGTTTGCTTTAAGTTGATATCATTCATGATTACGCTCCCAATAAGTTTATTTCAAATTCAGTCTTGTATTATCGTAAAAATTGCAAGACTGGTTCTCCTCTTTCTGGAAGTATAGATATGGCTTGATCTAGAGTGGTAATTTATGTCTAATGTGAATTAATTATTGTTTTTAGAAAAGCGATATGAATATTATGACTAAGTTCACACGAATAATCCACTGCCAGCCGTCGATGGTGTGGGGTTTGGACTCAAGAGAGATTTTCTGGTGTGAGTTAGTTTTTTGCATAATATCAAAGTTTAATTACATTCAATTCAATGAGTATCGATATAAGGTTGGATAATTAATGCGATCGCCTCTACAATTACAAATGCCGATGTTATCCAAAGTAGAGGTTTGGTTTCATGATTTTTTATATCCAAAAAATTTTACAATATCCTGATGATATTAATGTAAATGAAATGAGTGTTTTTGTTGTTTCTGGAGAAGGGTTTATTTATAAAGATATTTTTTTCACAGATGTATGGATATATCTTATTTTTGGTAGAAGTTAAAGTTTTTTCCTAGATTTGATGAAAGTTAAAGCTATGACTAAGATTATGTTTTAGAAGACGAACACCGATGCACACTGATGAACACAGATGTTTTTTCGTCTGTATTCACGTCATAAAAATGTGTGATTGAGAGTTATGGTTATTACTAGTAGTTAGGAATTATTAATGATGAGTTATTGATGACATTGTTTGGTTTGTGCTTTGATTTTTTGCTGAATTTTTTGTGGAATACCTAATCTGGAATTGGCGTAAAGTCTATCGAATTCTCGCAGGTAATGAGCGGCAATTATGGGATTTTCTATTACTAAAAGTGTCTCGTCATTGCTGTTATTGCCTGCTTTTGTCCAGTTGTGGGAACCAGCAATTACTGTTTTATGATCTATAACGGCAAATTTGTGATGCAATAAGTCACCTTTGGCTAAAATCGGTACGCCTACGGTAGTAATAGGGTTTTCCCAAGCACGATTGTTGACTTGATTTTTACATTTTGTACTGAGAGTTACCCCCATCATATCTAATGCTTCACTGTAGGGACGATAGGCAAAACTTCCCTCGATTAAGGCGCGGATTTTCACGTTGTTTTTGTGGCGCATTTCGAGTATGTTTGCTAAACGCTGGTCGGAAAATACAAATAAAGCTATATCTATAGATTTATTAGCTGAATTTAAGGTGTTACCTATTAAGCCATTACTGCTATTACTCCAAGGTTGTGTAGGAGAGTTAGGTGAAAATTTAACTGTGATTTTATTATCGCCTAATACAAATTTCTGAGATTTTTGTAAAGGTTTTTGCAAACCAAATTTACTGTCTAATTTACCCCCTACTCCGTCACCCCACATCAGGTTAAATTCTTTGGTAAATAAATCTGCGATTTCGGGACTGTCGATTTTTAACAAATTATTCGCGTTACCCAAGCTGTTAGTATTAGTAAAATCTCCGTGGATTTCACTCATGGTAAAGTTGGCGGAGGTGACGATCACAAAACGATTGTCTACAATTACAAATTTATGATGCATCAAACTACTACCCTGAGAACCATCACTAGTGTCATCAATTAAAGGTATTTTGGCTTGCTTTAAAATGACTAAAGCGTCTGTCTGATTAATTTCTTGTTGAGTTAGCTTTCCATCTTTATTACTATCTGCAAATAAACTATATTCTTGATAATGTTCTTGTTCTCTTTTATCTAATTGATTAACCTCGTTAGCCGTAAAACTACTCCAAGGACGACTATAGTTATTTTCTAAAATTACTCTGACTTTTATGCCTGCTTTTTGCTTGTATGCAAGTGCCTGTGCTATCTTAGGTAAACGTAATTCTTGCACTGCCACATCAATTGTTGATTTTGCTTGCAAAATTGTCTCAACAATTAATTTTTCTAAATCATCTCCCTGATGAGCTTGGTGACGATATGGTTCTACGTATTCAGAAGACTGAGAATGGTTGAAGTAAACTTGTACAAATGGATCTTGCGGCAGTGGTTCTAAACGCTTATTGTCATACTTGGCTCGTTGACAAGCGCTTAAAGTTAGTATTACTAAAAATATAGAATAAAAACGCCGTTGGGTAGAGAAAAAAGACACAGGTGTTTGATAAAAGTTACTTGATTGGACACATTTATCATTCCCATGGTGTGAGGTTATCAAACGTACAGGACAGCAAATATAATTCCCCTGACTGTCAAAAATAGAAAAATTTACTGTATTAGCTGAAAATAGAAACAGCCCGTTGCCTAGTGTATTGACTAGAGAATCTATGCAAATTTATTTAGATTACAGTGCTACTACTCCTACTCGCCCAGAAGCGATCGCAGCAATGCAAACAGTCCTCACTCAACAGTGGGGTAATCCCTCTAGCTTGCATGAGTGGGGACAACGGGCAGCAACTGTATTAGAACAAGCTAGAATGCAGGTAGCCGGACTCATCAATGCACCTGCGGAATCAATTATTTTTACGTCTGGTGGTACAGAAGCAGATAATTTAGCAATTATGGGTGTTGCCCGTTTGTATAGCAAACCCCAACATCTGATTATTTCTAGTGTTGAACATTCTGCGATTTCTGAACCTGCGCGGTTATTAGAACAGTGGGGTTGGGAAGTGACTCGCCTCCCTGTTGATAGCCAAGGTAGAGTTAACCCCTTAGATTTAAAAGCAGCATTGCAAGACAACACTATATTAGTGTCAGTAATTTACGGGCAAAGTGAAGTAGGTACAGTCCAGCCAATCGCCGAATTGGCACAGATCACCCACAGTGCTGGTGTCTTGTTTCACACAGATGCAGTCCAAGTTGCAGGACGCTTACCTATTGACGTGGGAAGTTTATCAGTGGATTTATTGAGTATTTCTAGTCACAAAATTTACGGGCCCCAAGGTGCAGGGGCGCTGTATGTGCGTCCGGGCTTAGAATTGGTTCCCTTGCTGGGTGGTGGTGGACAGGAAAAGCGATTACGTTCCGGAACACAAGCAGTACCTGTGATCGCCGGGTTTGGTGTCGCCGCCGAATTAGCAGCTCAAGAAATGCCAATCAAAACACCCAGGTTAATGCAGTTGCGCGATCGCCTGTTTTCGCAGTTAATAGATATCCCCGGGTTAATTCCTACAGGTGATTTAGTTCATCGTTTACCTCACCATGTCAGCTTTTGTTTAGAACACGCCGATGGTGAAAAAGTCAGTGGCAGAACTTTAGTGCGAGAATTAAACCGTGCTGGGATTGGAGTTAGTGCTGGGGCTGCTTGTAATAGTGGTAAACTCAGCCCCAGCCCGATTTTGTTAGCAATGGGTTATTCAGAAAAAGCAGCTTTCGCCAGTGTGCGGATGACACTAGGGCGAGATACTACTGTAGAAGATGTAGATTGGGTGGCGATGGTGTTCAAGCAGGTTTTGCAGCGACTATCACCTGTAGAATTGGTTGTGATTAGTTAGTGGTTGGTGGTTGGTGGTTAGATAAACTACTAACCACTATCTACTAACTACTAACAATTTCATTCCAAAATCTTTTAATATGGCTGAACTACCAAACTCTTTAGAAGATGCGATCGCCCAAGCACGTACAGCTACCCAAGCCGCGATCGCTGATGGCTATACTCGGTTACAGGTTGAGTTGTTGTTTCCAGAATTGAAATTGATGGAGGTAGCCCAGCAATTTCTGCCCATGTTTGAACAATACAACGACAAACTCAAAGTTTTCTTTGCAGATGCGGGTGGTGCTGGTCTTGCCCGTCGCGACTGGACAGATGTACGATTTAAAATCACCGATATCGGTACTGGTAGAGCTGCCTCTATTGAGTCCAAAGTTCAACCAGAAGATGAAATTTTCTTGTTTATCGCCCCCGGTTCACCAGAAGTCCCGCAATTAGAAAAAATTTGTGCGGTAATAGGCGATCGCCCCTTAGTAATGCTAAATCCTTTCCTGGAAGATGCTGGCAAAATAGGTATCGGTTACGCTGCTAGGCAAACCCGCATCCGTTTTCTCAGCACGATAGAATCTTGTTACTACTTGCGTTCTGTATACCCAGATGTAGCCTTATTTCGTTGTTATCCCGGATTATGGGAAATTTTGGTAGAAAATAACGGAGAGTATCAAAAAATCGCTGAATTACCACAAAAACCCTCCGGTGACGACTTAGACATAATTCTTGCTAAGGGACAAGCTGCAACTGCAATAGCAGAAGGAGAAACTACCGCAGCAGTACCAGGGAAAAAGCCAAGTGTATTTAGGGGTTTGCAGAGGTTCATCAAAGCACTGAGAAATTAGAACTTCCCAAATTTTCTAGATCCCTGATTTGTTAACAAGTCGGGGATTTGTGTTTTGAAAAGGGAACCGGGAATAGGGATAAGGGATTGGGAAAAGACACGATGAAGCGCAGAACTTATCAAAAATATTCTCCCTTATCCTCCTTGTCCCCTACTCCCTTCCTCAACTACTTACTGACGCACCACTACCAACGTCCCTACTTCAGCCCAATTAAAAAGTTTACGAGCTTCTTTCACTGGTAAATTTACGCAACCATGACTGACGGGTGTACCAAATCTATCGTGCCAAAAAGCGCCATGAATTGCATATCCCTCGTAAAAATACATAGTATATGGGACACCAGAAATATCATAACCAGGTCCTCGCATTCTAGTAGAGCGAAGCTTAGAGCCAATCAAAAACTTACCCTTTTTTGTAGGCGTCGAAGGCTTTCCTGTGGAAACTCTTATCGAATACACAAGTTGGCTACCTTCCCAAGCGTATAGACGTTGTTGTGACAAATCAATTTCGATTTTGCGAGGAGGGCGTAATTCTTTCCAGATATCAGCTTCGTTGATAGAGTTGCGATCAAATATATGATAAGAAAAATGTGAAATAGGTGTCTTTGAATTGGAAGAACTAAAAGCAGCCCCCAGCAAAATTCCCACAGATGCTAAGAAAGTAGTTAACCAAGCGATCCAACTACTGCCAATCCAGTTTCCCATTATCTTAACTTGTTAATTCGCAGAGAATGCCCAAAATGTGTTTGTTGATGGTTTTTTGTTGATGGTTGTTTGGCAAAACTACCAACCATTAACAACTAACAACTGACTAGTGATACCCAGTTCGGCTAATTACTGACGATATTATGCTTCGTTGTTTGGCATTGGGCATGGGAAAATCATCAGTATCTTTATACCTAATTACCCATTACCAGCCTACGCGATAGTATAAGTATGCAACCGAACATGTTATGAAACTATCTTTGAACAACTACCGGCGTACCTATCGACGCCCATCTGTATAGCCATCTAGCATGTTTAGGTGGTAAATTCACGCAACCGTGGCTAACTGGTGTCCCAAATCTTCGATGCCAGTAGGCTCCATGAATAGCATAGCCTCCTTTGTAATACATCGTATATGGGACATTAGGAACGTTGTAGCCTCTACCACGCATCCGAGTTTTTCTCAGCTTGGTTTGAATCTGAAAAACACCAGTACGAGTGGGAGTAGATTTTTTTCCTGTAGAGACAACCACTTTGTACACAGGTTTTCTACCTTCCCAAGCAATCAGTTGTTGTTCGGAAAGATCAATTTGTATCCAGCGTCGTTGAGATTGTTTGAGGTTACTGACTGCTTGCCTTATTGTATTTCTTTTTGGGTGTTTTAAAATTCCTTGTGAAGGGGTACTAAAAACGCTCAAAGCGATTGCTACACTAACAAAGAGTACCTTTAGAGAACGCACCCAACTGGAAGAAGATGGCTTTTCCATGATTATTACACCATAATGCCATTATTTAAGGGAAATTTTCTTTTTCTCTGATGACTTTTAGCTTTTTGCTGCAACAGGCGTAGGTTTTCCTGATTTCATCCTATAGCAAATGTTCTCATTCGTAACTATCAAAGGACAAACAGATGAGGAATTGTTGAAAAATCTAATTTATGTAACTTTATTCACAGGAGAAAATCCGCCAATAATTAACATTATTGGCTCATGCAGTCATCTTAATTGTTATTAATAAATCCTTAATTAAACAAGTATTGACTAAAGTAAACCTTAAGCAATATGGAGATGCGCCATGGCACGTCTTTACACTTCATCAAATTTCACCAGAAGTTATTCACTGAACGGTTCCTTGACTAAACAACTATTGACTAAGGTTTTTGCTTGCTGAGATATTGCTTGCCAATTTCCAGTTTCTACAAACTGTTTCGGAAACAACTCGCTACTTAAACCTACTGCGATCGCTCCTGCTTGCAAAAATTCTTGGGCATTTTTTAAAGTAACTCCGCCTGTAGGAATCAAAGGAATGTGACCGAGTGGACCTTGTAAACTTTTGATATAGCTTGCTCCACCTACCGCCTGCACGGGAAATACTTTCACACAAGTAGCACCATAATTCCAAGCCGTAACAATTTCTGTGGGAGAAAGCGCACCAGGGATAATAGGTATATTTTCCGCAACTGCTACTTGGATCATAGTTGGGTCAACATGGGGTGTAAATAGAAATTGTGCCCCTGCGGAAATTGCGTTGTCAAGTTGTTCTAAATTTAACAAAGTGCCTGTGCCAATGGTACACTCGGGTAATTCTGAACGGAGTTTAGTAATTAATTCTGAAGCGTTAGCGCTATTCCAGGTAATTTCAATTAATTCTATACCTCCAGATGCCATAGCCAAAGCCATCTGGCGTCCAAGTTCTAATTGAGAAGCGCGAATAACTGCGATCGCTCTGTGTTTTTTTACCAGTGTTAACCAAGGGTGATCAGACATGGGGACAGTAAATTAACAATTAGCTTAAAAATAATATTGTCTAAGATAAGTAGGAGTAACACTGACTTTGGACTTTTCTTCAATCTAACCAAAGATAGATATGATTATTAATAATAAACCAGCTAAAACTCAACCATGATTATTCTTTGGCTCTTAACTAACCCTTTTTGAAAAATTAATAATTAAAAGAATTCAGTCGCAAGCAAGAGGAAAAAAAATAACTTTCTTCTTATGTTAAGAGTATAGATGCTTTCATAGGTAATTTTATTATGCCTCTTTACAAGCTTGAAGATTTTGATCCCACTTACCGAGATACATTCGGTGGTGATGATATTAAAGGTTTGCCTCTCTATACTCAAGGAGGAAATAAAATCGGTACAGTTGCAGATGCACTAGTAGACCCAGAAGGGCATTTTCGCTATTTAGTTATAGAAACTGAGTCAGATTTTGATAATAAAAGAATCTTGCTCCCCATAGGTCTTTCTCGCATAGATTATAATCAACAGCGTGTATATGTTGATGGGTTAAGCAGAGAACAAGTACAAAATTTGCCTGTTTACAAAGATGACATGACTGTTGATTATGATTATGAAGAACAGGTACGCAGGAATTATCGCCCCCAACAAAATCTAAGTTACGATCGCAATAGCTACACCTACGAAAATGATGCACCTTTATATAATTTGAATGAGCAGAACCATCAAAACTTCAAATTGTATGAGGAACGGTTAATTGCTAACAAAAATCGCATCAAAACCGGGGAAGTAACCGTTGGTAAGCATATTGAAACAGAAACCGCAACAGTTTCAGTACCAATCGAGAAAGAAAGAGTTGTAATTGAGCGAGTTCCATCCACAACAGAAGGTGTTGCAGTTAGCCCCGACGAAGCACAATTTCAATCAGGTGAAGTAGCACGCATTGAAATCTACGAAGAAACACCCGAAATTCGTAAAGAAGCTTTTGTACGCGAGGAAGTCCGGGTTAAGAAAATCATAGACAAAGACGTTGTTGAAGCCCAAGAAACAATTCGTCGTGAAGAATTAGATATTCAAACTGAAGGTAATTTACCTTTAGATGAAACGAATACACCGCCAATGGATCGTCTTTAGATCTATGTTGAAAATATGGTAAAGGGTAAGGTAGAAAATTGGGTGTAGGGGTGTAGGAAGAGTTAAAATTTCATGCCCTATTTGTGGACTATTGCCCGTGAGAGTCTATCTTCAAAATAGTGTTGCATTTTGAGGATAAGGGGAAAATAGAATAGTGCTTCCAGAAAGCGCTATTCTAAAGCCCCAATTTTTGTCGAATCACTTCATCTTGCTCTTTAAAACCAACTAACACTGCCGTTTTATCTTTAACAAAAAGGGGACGCTTGAGTAGCATAGCATCCTTCGTGAATGCTTCTATCCATTCCTGATCCGTCCAAGTTTTCTTCTCATCACCAAGCGAACGGTAAGATTGACCAGAGGTATTTCGCATAGGTTGTGAACCTAAAGATTTTACCCATGCTTGGATCATCTCACGGCTAGGTGGATGGTCTTTTGTATTAATAAACTCATAATCCACACCATTTTCTTGCAGCCACTTCAAAGCCTTTTTGCAAGTTCCACAATTGGGAATTCCGTAGACTTGAATAGACATAAAACTAAATATTCACTCCCCTTTCAGCAAATAATTTTGAGAAATTAGACCATATATTCTAAGCTGAATAGATATACTTATTTTTCCCAAGTAAAGCAATGCGTGACCCAGAGACAAAAATTGATCCGGGAACTTTGTTGTTGATAGTATCTATCTTGCTGCTATTGCCTCTTTTGGTAGCTGGTTTTATCTCGCAATAAACCTGATTTAATCATCGAACACAGATGCACACAGATGAACACCGATAAATTATGTGTGTTTGTTTGTGTTCTTTTTTACAAGACACTGGAATGTGATGACAATACCTAAATTTTATTGTTTCAAACTAACACGTTTAACTATAAATTGTTACTTCATTTATCTCGAAGATTGTTGATTAAGCAACAATGATCAGAGACTCAACATGAAATATTATGACTGCTACAGCACAATCCTTCAATCTACCCGCACTGACAGAATTAAGATCAGGTTTGCCCAATATCTGCGGTTGGGAAGCGGCAATTCAGTCAATAGTTAAACAAGAAGAACCAGTATATTTAAATACTACTAATCTCAAGTTGGAAAATATCACGGCTGGGTTTGCTTGCGCTCTACACATGCATCAGCCAAGCATACCCGCAGGTATTAACGGCGAAATCATCAGTAATATCCAGTATATGTTTGAACATCCTTATGATGGAGATAACCATAATGCTGGGGCTTTTGCTTGGTGTTACAGCCGTATGGGCGAATTTATCCCGCAGCTAATTTCCCAAGGCTGCAACCCTCGTATCATGCTTGATTATTCAGGCAACTTACTGTGGGGTTTGCGGCAAATGGGACGCGACGATATCTTTAATAATCTCAAGCGTATCACCTCTGACCCCCAATATCAGCCTTATGTAGAATGGTTGGGAACGATGTGGAGTCATGCTGTAGTTCCTTCCACACCTATTCCCGATATCAAACTGCATATCCAAGCTTGGCAACATCACTTTGCAGCTATTTTCGGTTACGATGCCCTCAAGGGAGTCAAAGGTTTCTCTCCTCCAGAAATGCATTTGCCCAATCATCCAGATACTCTGTTTGAATACATCAAAGCTTTAAAAGAATGCGGGTATCGCTGGTTAATGGTGCAAGAACATTCTCTAGAACGTCTTGATGGTTCTGGGTTAAAGCACGAGGATAAATATATTCCCAATCGTTTGCTTGCCCGTAATTCTCATGGCGAAACTATTAGTATTACAGCGTTAATTAAAACACAAGGTTCGGATACGAAATTAGTTGCCCAAATGCAACCTTATTTTGAAGCCAAAGGTAAGAATAAGCAGCAAATTGGCAATGTGACAGTCCCCTCTTTAGTTACCCAAATTGCCGATGGAGAAAATGGCGGTGTCATGATGAATGAATATCCCCGCGATTTTTTTAGGGTTTATCATGAAATCCGCGATGCAGGCAATAATTATGCAGGTGTGGTTGCTCTCAATGGTACAGAATATCTGGAACTAATTGCAGCAGCAGGTGTTAATTGTGAAGATTATCCAACTTGTCAAGCTGTCCATCAGCATAAAATCTGGCAACGAGTCGATCCAGACAATGCTACACCGGAAGCCGTAGAAAAGGTAATAGCAGAATTAAAAGCAACTGACCATCAATTTCACATGGATGGCGCATCTTGGACTAATAATTTAAGTTGGGTGGAAGGCTATGAGAATGTCTTAGACCCGATGAAAAAACTCAGTGTCATGTTTCATGAAAAATATGACTCGTTGGTGCAGCAAGATCCTTTAGTAACACAGCGTCCAGATTATCAAGAAGCTTTATTATATAATTTGTTGTTGCAAACCAGTTGTTTCCGTTACTGGGGACAAGGAACTTGGACTGATTATGCACGTGAGATTTATCGTCGGGGCGAAGCAATGTTGAAGTGAATTTTTAAACAAAAATTTGATATTTGTGGATTGGGCGATCGCATCAATTAGGTAACACAAGCTAGTAGGTGCTTCAATGAGTCTAAGCGATCGCACTCCCTGAATTAACTATTGGCTGATAGTACAATACGGTTCAGTTAAAAATTGACTTAAGCCTCGAATTCGCGATCGCGTTTTGGGGGATCTAAGCTTTGGGATTCTCACACATCAGATAGGATTTTCCTCAATTACCACCTAACTTAAAAAATCAGGGCAATCTTAGGAAATCCAAGAATTGCCCTGATATATAAGAGTTATGGGTTAACAATTAAGAGTTAATTATTTTTCTCTTGACTCCCCAAAAATTACGCAAAAGCTGCTGTTTTCACATCGTTGTTTGCCAAAAGTTCTTGTAACTCTTCGGCATCTACAGTTTCCTTCTCAACTAACATTTGTGCAAGTTGATCGAGAACGTGGCGGTTATCTGTCAATACTTGCTTAGCACGCGCATAAGCTGAATCCACTAATTGACGAACTTCTTCATCAATAGCAGCAGCAGTTTCTTCAGAGAAATCACGTTCTGACATGATATCGCGACCTAAGAACATATTGCCTTGCTGGCGACCAAGGGCAACTGGGCCGAGTTTATCGCTCATACCGAAGCGAGTTACCATTTGGCGAGCAACGCGTGCTACTTGTTGTAGATCGTTAGAAGCACCGGTTGTAACTTCTTCTTCACCAAAAATTAATTCTTCAGCGATACGACCACCTAATGCTACCGCCATCTGATTTTCTAGATAGGAACGGCTATACAAACCGCTATCCATACGGTCTTCGCTGGGGGTAAACCAAGTTAAACCGCCTGCACGACCACGGGGAATGATGCTAATTTTTTGCACAGGGTCATAGTCTGGCATCAGCGCCCCAACTAAAGCGTGACCAGCTTCGTGGTATGCTACCAGTTCTTTACGCTTTTCGCTCATTACCCGGTCTTTCTTTTCTGGTCCTGCCAAAACGCGATCGATCGCATCGTTAATTTCATCCATCGAAATTTCGGTCAGGTTGCGACGTGCTGCTAGAATCGCGGCTTCGTTAAGCAGGTTAGATAGATCCGCACCTGTAAACCCAGGAGTCCGACGGGCGATTTTATCTAAGTCCACATCTTTTGCTAGAGTCTTGCCACGGGCGTGAACTTTGAGAATTTCCACACGTCCAGAATAGTCTGGGCGGTCTACAACTACTTGACGGTCGAAGCGACCAGGACGCAATAAGGCTGCATCCAAAACGTCAGGACGGTTAGTAGCGGCAATAATAATGATGCCGGTGTTACCTTCAAAACCATCCATTTCTGTAAGTAACTGGTTGAGGGTTTGTTCCCGTTCATCGTTACCGCCGCCTAAACCTGCACCACGCTGACGACCAACAGCATCAATTTCATCGATGAAGACGATGCAAGGTGCATTGGCTTTAGCTTGCTCGAATAAGTCACGGACGCGGGACGCACCCACACCCACAAACATTTCTACAAACTCAGAACCAGAGATGGAGAAGAAAGGGACACCTGCTTCACCTGCAACAGCACGAGCCAACAAGGTTTTACCAGTTCCTGGAGGGCCTACTAGCAACACACCTTTAGGAATTTTGGCTCCAACAGCAGTAAAGCGATCAGCGTTTTTCAAAAAGTCTACGACTTCGTTTAATTCCAGCTTGGCTTGGTCAATACCAGCAACATCCCCAAAGGTAACTTGGGTTTGTGGCTCCATTTGCACTCTGGCTTTGGATTTACCAAAGTTCATAGCTTGGCTACCAGGGCCATTTTGGGCACGACGCAACAAGAAGAACAAGCCAACCAGAAGTAATACAGGGAAGAATAAACTGCTGAGAGCCTTAAACCAGAATCCTTCGTCGGTTTGAGGTAAAACAATAATATCAACGTTTTGTTCGTTAAGTTCGTTAATGAGGTTAGGGTCATTAACCAAAGTCACCAATTTCTTCTTGGAATCGAATTTGGGAGTGACTACAGCTGTAGACCGATCCGCACTAATACTGACTTTTTCTACCTTGCCAGCTCGGACTTCTTGAATAAATTGACTGTATCGCCATGTCTCTCTGCTTTGGGGTTGCTTGTCAAAAAATGCTGTCCCAAGAGCAATGACAACAATAAAAAGCAGTGCGTACAGCCCCGCATTTCTCCACCGTTTATTATTCACTGAGGTCAATCCTCCTAAATTTTTCCTGCGAGGGCATTTCTAAGAATTATGTTAACTTATCTTAAGGTATACCAAATTCCACACCTACAATGCTAGTACATTAAGCCAGAGGTCAGGGGCAGTCCTGATGATTTCACCACCAAGTATAAAAAACCTCACCCCCAACCCCTCTCCGAACTCGCGGAGAGGGGTGACGTAGCCGGGGTGAGGTTACTTTCAAGTCGGGAGGTAGAAAGTTTAATATGTTTTTCTCAGCCATCGTGTATCTTTAAGAATTTCTGTATTTGTTGAAAACAAGGATGGTAGGGATTATATTTTAGCGATCCTGAAGGCTGAATGACGGTGTGGATCGGAACAATTTCAACCACACTGTTACAATAGGCGATCGCTTCCAATTTTTTAACTAGTTCTGGTGTCCAGGGTTCCTCACGCACTATCTGCTGCTGTTGTTGCAACCAGTTGATCAGTTGCGATCGCATTATTCCCGGTAAAATTCCTACCAATAGGGGAGGTGTCCACCAGCAACCATCCCACCACCCGAAAAGATTACCTGTAGTCGTTTCAAGCCAATTGCCCAGAGTATCTACTAATATCGCTTCTTGAGCATTTAATTTCTGGGCATAATTTCTGGCTAACCAAGCACTGAGATAATTTCCGGTTTTATGATTGGGTAAACTGCGATTGTATTTCAGTGGGGCTAAGACAGCTGAAACGCCATGATTTTGTTTTTCTGCTAAATCTTTTGGTAATTCCCTACCAGTAATCCATTCCCGCCCATCAGGAAATACAGATATTCTCAGGACGGGGAAATGGGCCATCATTAATTCTGCACCTTGACGCAATTGCCCAAAATCTGGTAAAGACCAATCAAAAACCTGCAAGCTAAATTTCAAGCGATCGCAGTGAGCTTGCCAGTTGGTTAATTTCTGATCTAACGAGTGATCATAGACGCGCAAAGTTGTAAAAACCGTCGCTCCATAAATCAAGCCTGGATCATCAATCGGTAACTCTATAGTTTGGGAATAAATTAATTGACCGTCGTACCAGTAGAAGGACATGGGGGAGGTGGGGATTGGGGACACGGGAGACAAGGGAGAGTAGTAAACTACTAACCACTAACCAATCTAGAGACGTGCCATGACACGTCTCTACAACCATTAACAACCAACAAACAACAAATGACAATTGACTCAATCTTGCTGAGGTAATTTAATCCTAGTAGAACCGTCAGGATTTTTAATGACTGTTCCTCCTAAAGCTTTAATAGCATTAATTGCTCTTTGGCGAGTTTTTTCGTCAACCTGATTATTTAATACCATCATCCAAGTCGCAATTTGAGCATATTTACTATCAGGATTACGTCTTAAAAATTCAGCTGTTTTTTGGGAAATTTCCGCTACCTGTTTACTTTCTTCATCTGTATGTTTATTAGCCCAGTTTGCGGCTTCTTGAAAAGATTGTTTAGCATTATGAGAATCTCCCAAAAATAATAATTCATCAATGCCCTTATAACGCCACACATAGTAAGATTTATAGGGAACCCAAGGGGAAAGAGATTTTAAGCCATTTTTCATTAATGCTATAGAACGCTCTGGCATAGCAGCATACATAGAAGTGCTGGTAGAAAGACTCAAGTAAGCTTCTAAAAATCGTGGATCTCGTCGCAAGATTACTTCAAAATATTCTGGGCTAAGACCGTAACCTGTTTTCGCACGAACTTCATCATCACCAAAGTATTGTAAAAAATCAAGATATACCCAGTTAGCTACTAAGTTATTGTAGCCAAAACTTGGCATTTGTTTGAGCAAATTCAGTCGAAGTTTTTCTTTTTTTATTTGTCTTTCTAAAGTTTCTAATGAAGTGGTTTTATGATTTGATATTAGTTGCTGCATATGTGGAAATTGCAACAAACTAACACCAAAAACACACAGACAAGCTGTAAAAAATGCACCTATAGTTTGACGAGAGAAAACTAACATCACTACTTAATTAGCAAATAAAAATCAGACCATAGATATATAATTCCCCTGTTTTCTGAGAAAGTAACAGTGTTCATTGTCTTGCAATCGGTACTTGTTGAATTAAGTCAAACACTGTAAAAAAAACATTGGGGTTGTAAATTCACTAGCCCTTGCAAGCTATCTTAACTCTGTATTCTCTGCGTTTTTGTGGTTAAATAAATTACTTTTAAACCACAGAGGCACAGAGTTAGCAGAGAGAAAAAAGGTACTAGTGTTAAAACTGGGAAACAAAAACAAAACAAAAACAAAATATCATGACACAATCAATTCCTCGTTGTTGAAAAATTTAGCTACTCTTACACTGCTATTGTTGGTATTGCCAATCAACGCTGGGATTGTGTTGGTGTTGCTGTTATTGGGTAATCAACAAAAAGCGATCGCCATAGTCGATGTACTTACATATATTAGGAAACGCTTCCGCAACGGAGAACCCTAAGCCAAGGAAAGAACGGTGACAAATTAGGGTTTTACTCTCCTGTCCTACAAGGAAATGAGTTGGGGAAGAGGTCAACACAGGACTCATCGAAACTCACATTAGACCAGCTTTTTTGCACAAATCACTTAAAATGTAAAGACCCGGTTTCCTGCAAACGCCTAAAGGGCGAATGTAATATAGAAACCGGGTTTATTTATGCATAATTTGCCTAAACCAATGATTGAAGTCGATCATTTAAGTAAAATATACGGTTCAACCCAAGCAATTACTGATGTGACTTTTAGCGTCGAAGCAGGAGAAATTCTCGGGTTTTTGGGGCCAAATGGTGCTGGCAAAACTACGACGATGCGGATTTTAGCCGGTTATTTACCCGCAACGAGTGGTACGGCGAGAATTGCTGGCTTTGATGTCCATGAACAGTCTTTGCAGGTACGGCAAAAGATTGGTTATTTACCAGAGACACCGCCGTTATATCCAGAAATGACGGTGGAAGGATTTTTGTATTTTGTGGCGCGGATTAAGGGAGTACCAGCAGGCGATCGCACTACCAAAGTGAAAGCCGCAATTGAACGCTGCAACTTGCAAGACAAACGTCACGTCATTATTCGCAAACTTTCTAAAGGATACAGACAGCGTGTTGGCATCGCCCAAGCAATTGTTCACGATCCACCAGCTATAATTCTGGACGAACCTACCGTTGGACTCGACCCTCGACAAATTATTGAGGTGCGAAATTTAATTAAAAGCTTGGCTGGAACTCACACTATTATTCTTTCTACCCACATTTTGCCAGAAGTGAGTATGACCTGTAGCCGCGTCACCATCATCAATCGCGGAAAAGTTGTAGCAACTAACACACCAGAACAATTACTAACCCAGTTGACAGGTGGTTCTGGCTATGAATTAGAAATAGAGGGCGAAGCAAATTTAGCTAAACAAGTATTGCTCAATTTGCCGGGTGTGAGTCAGGTAGAATCAATTCCTTTAGCAGGGATGCATGGTTACTCCCCTAAAGACAATCGTGCTTACCTGCGAGTGATATCCCAACCAGGTGTAGAACCAGGCAAACATATTGCCGCAGCCCTATTGCATTCAGGATTTGATTTGTATGAAATGCGTCGTGTCAGTGCCACCCTGGAAGATGTATTCTTACAGCTGACCACAGAAGAAAAGAACATGCAAACTGAGGCAGACTCAACCACCAATGAGGAGGAAGCGGCCTAGATGGGTGTAGTACTGAGTAATATTATTGCCATTTATCGCCGAGAATTACAGGGTTATTTTGTTTCGCCTTTAGCTTATGCGATCGCTGGCGTTTTTTGGTTTTTAGCTGGGTTATTTTTTATCTTGATTTTGATGGGCCCAGATGGCATTCTGGCAGCAGTCACGGCATTAGATTTACAAGGACAACAATTCGGAGTGCCAGTACCACCGATAGATGTGCCTTACGAATTTGTGCGGGCATTTTTAGACCGGATGGGATGGCTGTTATTGTTTGTGCTGCCGATTCTTTCGATGGGACTTTATGCCGAGGAACGCAAACGTGGTACTTTAGAACTCTTAGCAACATCGCCAGTTACTAACTGGGCAGTAGCTGTTGGTAAATTATTAGGCGTGCTGACATTTTTTATCACAATGGTACTGCCAATGCTGGCATTGGAAGCGATCGCGTTGAGTGCGTCAACTCCACCCATGTCTCCCACAATTCCGCTGCTGGGACATTTGGCATTAATCTTATTGGCAGCAGCAATTTTATCTTTAGGAATGTTTATTTCTTCCTTGACAGACAGCACTATTTTAGCTGCTGTCCTCACTTTTGCTGTCATTTTATTACTGCTATTTGTAGATTTAATTGCTAAAAATATCAGCGGCCCCATCGGGCAAGCTTTGGGTTATTTGTCACTGCTAAAACATTACAACAATCTCATTCAAGGGATTTTTGATACTAGTAGCATTATCTTGTTTAGCAGTTACATTATTTTAGGTATCTTTCTCACAGCACAATCTATTGATGCACTCCGCTTTCAACGACAGTAAATATTGGTTGATTGTTGATGGTTGTTTGGAATTACTTGTTCGTGGTTTGTTGTTGTGTGAAAAATAAACCCCTACCAACCAACAACCAACAACTAACAACTAACAACTAACAACTAACTAATCATGAAAAGTATCCCGAGAAAAAAACTTTGGAAATATTTGATTTGGCCAGGTTTATTCCTGGTTGCGGCTGGCTTAACAATTGGTCTAGTTTCAGATTCTTGGGGAACAGTACCCTTAGCATTTATTATTGCTGGAGCAATAGTTATTGGCGTATGGTTAATCTGGCAAAGCCAAGAGAGTAAATGGTGGGGACGTCGTTCGACTCAAGCTGGTACTAATGCCCTAGCTGCAACTTTAGCAGTATTAGTAATTTTGGGGTTAATTAATTTCTTAGCCAATCGCTACGAAGTGCGAGTAGACTTAACAGAAACTCAGTTATTTACCCTTGCTCCCGAATCTAAACAACTGGTACAAAATTTAAAACAGCCAGTTAAAGTTTGGGTATTTGATGTAGCTCAAAATTCCCAAGATCGAGAATTGCTGGAAAATTATCAAAAGCAAAATTCCAACTTTAAATTTGAGTACGTTGACCCCCAAGCTAGACCAGGATTGACAGAAAAATTTGGCGTTAAAGATTACGGAGAAGTCTATCTCGAATCTGGAAAAAAACGACAATTAGTGCAAGTCATCAACGTGAATGATCGCCTTTCAGAAATTAGATTAACTAATAGCCTGCAACAAATTACTAGTACTAGCACAGCTAAAGTTTACTTCCTCCAAGGTCATGGTGAGCGATCGCTTTCACCAGGTGAAGGTGCGATATCCCAAGCTGTCCAAGCTTTAGGTAACAAAAGCTACACTACTGCACAACTCAATCTGGTGGAGAAATCAACTGTTCCTAGTGATGCGAATGTCGTGGTAGTAGCGGGGCCCAAGCGAGAACTATTTACTACTGAAGTCAAAGCCTTGCAAACCTATCTGAATCAAGGTGGCAATTTAGTACTGATGATCGATCAAGGTACAGACCCAAAACTTGATAGTTTGCTAAAAGAATGGGGTGTCAAGCTAGATAATCGTTTAGCAGTTGATGTCTCTGGTAACGTCGCCCTTGGCCCTGCCGTTCCCATTGTCACCGATTACGGAGAACATCCCATTACTAAAGACTTCGGTAACGGTATTTCATTTTATCGTTTAGCACGACCGGTTGATACCACTCCCATCCCTGGTATTGAAGCCACAAAATTATTACTCACCAAACCCTACCCCAATACTTGGGCAGAAAGCGATCTCAACAGCGAGAACTTGGAATTCAACCAAGGAAAAGACCTCAAAGGACCCCTTACCCTGGGCGTGGCTTTAAAACGGAAACTACCAGCTGCAACCAAAGCCACTCCAACTCCTAGCAAACCATCCGCTAGCGAATCACGCATGGTAGTGCTAGGGGATTCAGACTTTGCCACAGATGGTTCATTTACACAACAGTTAAATGGAGACGTATTTCTCAACTCCGTCAGCTGGGCTAGCCAGCAGGACAGCCAACCCCTTTCCATTCGACCCAAAGAACCAAAAAACCGCCGCATCAACCTCTCAGCTTCACAAGCCGGCATTTTAGCTTTATCTTCTCTGTTAATTTTACCCCTAATTGGGTTTGCAGTCGCAGTTATTTTGTGGTGGTTACGTAGATAAATAAATAGTTAGTGGTTAGTAGTTAGTAACCAATAATGACAAATGACAAATGACTAAAAAATGAAATTACAAAAGACTACTTTAATTTTGATTCTGCTAATGCTGGGTTTAGCAAGTTTTGTTTCCTTTCATGAATTTTATTGGAAAAATCAGCAAGAAGAAGTCAAAAGCAAAAAGCAACAAATTTTCTCTTTTGAAGAGGATGATGTACAGTCTTTATCCATCAAAACTAAAAATGCCACTATTATTTTGGAACGCAACAACAATTCTGAACGTCCAAAATGGCGAATGACCTCTCCCCAACAAGTGCCAGCAAATGACGCTATAGTTTCTTATTTAATGGATTTATTGGTCAAAGGTGAAAGCGATCGCACTATATCAACATCTGTTAACCAATTAGGAGAATTTGGCTTAACTCCACCACAAGCAACTATCGATATTAAACTCAAAAATCAGCAAAACCATCAGTTAATTTTGGGTCAATCTGATTTTAATCGTCGTTTTTTATATGCTCAAACCGATCCAAATTCTCAACCAAATGGTAATGTAACTGTGCTACTGGTATCTACAGATTTTGAAAATGCAGTGAATCGAGAATTATCAGAATGGAAAGAAATTCCAAATAAGAGTGAAAGTACACCGTTGCCAAGTTTAAATTTACCCACACCGCCAAAGAAGTGAAAATTTAAAATTTGAGAAATACTCTACCTAAACCTCGTATTTTGAGGTAAACGAACACAGATACACACCGATACACACCGATAGATTATCCGTGTTCATCTGTGTTCATCAGTGTTCGATTTTTCAAAACTAAAGTCAACCGAGGAATAACAATTTGAGAGA
>NZ_AJLL01000037.1 GCF_000317225.1 Fischerella thermalis PCC 7521 | reverse complement strand
TACTCTACCTAAACCTCGTATTTTGAGGTAAACGAACACAGATACACACCGATACACACCGATAGATTATCCGTGTTCATCTGTGTTCATCAGTGTTCGATTTTTCAAAACTTTATTTTCGCCGTAGTTAAAATTACTATGTCAAGTCCGACAGCAACGTTATTAATTTCCTGTCCCGATCAACAGGGACTTGTAGCTAAATTCGCCAATTTTATCTACGCCAATGGTGGTAATATTATCCATGCAGATCAACATACAGACTTTGCAGCCGAGTTATTTCTCACACGCCTAGAGTGGCAATTAACAGGATTTAATTTACCACGGGAATTTATTGCACCAGCCTTTAATGCGATCGCTCAACCATTAAATGCTAAATGGGAACTACACTTTTCTGATACTGTTCCCCGCATTGCCATTTGGGTTAGTAAGCAAGACCATTGTTTATTTGACTTAATTTGGCGACACCGTGCTAAAGAATTTACTGCGGAAATTCCCTTAATTATCAGCAATCATCTTCCACTTCAGGAAGTCGCAGAGCAATTTGGCATTGACTATCATTATATTCCTATTAATAAAGATAATAAATTAGAACAAGAAGCCAAACAACTAAAATTACTGCGTGAGTACAAAATTGATTTAGTTGTGTTGGCAAAATATATGCAAATTCTCAGCGCTGATTTTATTGCTAAATTTCCACAAATTATTAATATTCACCACTCTTTTCTACCAGCTTTTGTGGGTGCAAATCCTTACCAAAAAGCTTTTGAACGAGGTGTAAAAATTATTGGTGCGACAGCCCATTATGTGACTTCTGATTTAGATGCAGGACCAATTATTGAACAAGATGTCGTGCGGGTTAGTCACCGCGATGAAGTCGAAGATTTGATTAGAAAAGGAAAAGATTTAGAAAGAATTGTCCTAGCAAGAGCAGTGCGATCGCATTTACAAAATCGTGTGTTGGTCTACGGCAACCGCACAGTAGTATTTGAATAAAAGGGAACAGAGATCAGGGAAAGTAGGGTTCCCTCTGGAGAAAAGGGGAAGAGGTTTTCGTATTTGGTTGTAAAATTTTCTCATAAATAGCTGAGTTGAAAATACTTGGTGTCTTAGTGCCTTGGTGGTAAAAATTTTAACCACTAAGACTCCAAGACACAAAGATTTTTGACGCCTACTTCAGATAAAACAATAATCCAACTCCCGCGATCGCTATGATCACACCTGCGATCGCTCTCCAAGTAACTTTCTCACCTAGCCACATTCCAATAGGAATAATAAACACCGGACTAGTTTGCAGCAAGGTAGAAGCAACTCCCGCAACAGTAAATTTTAAAGCTATCTGCTGTAACCAAATTCCTAAGTAAGTTCCGCAAAAAGCTGCAAAAATAATTGCTGCTAAGACTCGTGATTGCCTAGCCTCGGCTATACTAAATAAGTTTTCTGATGGAGACTCTAAAACTTGCCTCCGTAGGCTTTGCCTGTATAGCAGTGATTTTAATATAGATTTGGAAAAGGTAAAAATTAGCAAAATCAGCACACCAGCACTCAACCGCAACAAAGCTGCCCACAAAGGATTCATAACAGATTGTGCAAATGCTGCACGCGAAAACAAAGCCCCCACAGCATTAGCAATTGCTGCCAATACTCCAAACCCTATTCCCCGCCATAGATTTACTGTCACACGAGAAGACGAAGAGGAAAAACTATTCCCTTGTCCCCCTTCGCTCCCCTCTCCCCGCGTCCCCCTACCTTCAGGAGTTCGTTCTGTCACTACCCAAGCAACTCCTAAAATCGTCAGCAAAATCCCACACCAAGCACTTAGATTTAGCTGTTCTTGGAGAAAAATCATTGCACCAATAGCTGTCATGGGTGGGGCTAAGGTTCCCATCAGTAAAGCGCGTCGCGCTCCTAAATTATTGATTGAAGCAAAGAAGACTGTATCACCAAAACCAATACCCACTACTCCACTGAGGAGAATTAGAGAAAGGGGAATAGGAGCAATGCTGGGAAATAATTCGCTACTCAGTACGATGGTGAGTAAAAGCAGAGCGATCGCAACTATGCCTTTCATTAAGTTGAGTTGCAGAGGCGGGATACGTTCACCCAAACGGCTATACACCACAGATGCGATCGCCCACAAACAAGCAGCAGACAAAGCTGCTATTTCACCTTGAAAACTCATGAAGAAGGCAAAAGGCAAAAGGCACAAGTGATAAGGAAATCCCATAAATTAGATAATGCTGACTTGAAAATTTCACCCCGAGCTTTCCATTGAAGCCAGTTAATGACGAATTTAAAAAAATATTAAAAATAATATTTACCCCTTTGCAAAAACTCAAGATTTTTCATATTTTAAGAAAAATACTCTTATAAACATTAGCACTCAATGCACGTTACTGCTAATTTTTTGCTGGTTCAAATTTAGCACTCAAGATATAAAAGTGCTAATTCATTGAGTGTTTTACTACCTATGACATAAGGTGTGATAACACTTTTTTTTCAGATGCATTTTCAATCCAGTTGCAGATATATTTAGTTTAAAAAGATTGATATTGGGGTAACAGCAATGAAATATACTTTTGATATTGTTGGAGTATCTCAAGTTTTACAATTTTTTAATCACCAACAACAAAATTTGCACAAACCACAACACCAAGGTGTGGAATATATCGCAACACACACATGTACATTAGACGCGCTGCTAGAATCTGTGGAGCCAGTACCGCAAAAATGGAATTGGGACAAAGATGAAGTTGTAGGTACAGTGATTAATTTTTGGATGCAGAATTCCGATAGTATTCGTTATTGGAAAGCACGTTTAATAGATGCTGGCAGGGATAACTTACTAGTAGCAAGAATTGCAGATATTAAAGCGTTAAAGAAAGAATTGGAATATCTATTAGGTGGAAATTTATAGCTAGATGTAAAGCTTCGTTATTGGGTATTGGGCATCGGTCATTGGGGAGGAGATTTTCCCATTACCAATTACCAGCCTACGCGACAGCATAAGTATATGAGTGAGCATGATATAAATTCTCAACTTCTACGAGAAGTCCGAGATCCGGGTAGCGGCGACCCCAGATAAAATAGTTAACAAATGATGCTCGCTAGCTGACCCATGACGCCTTTACAAGACGCAAACACTGTAACTGCTCACACTACTCCCAGTGTTGACTTTGAAACCGATGAGCAAAAAGAAACCGATCCTTTGGATGAATTGCCAGGAGAGGTCGAAATGACCCTTTTTGAGCATCTAGAGGAGTTGCGACTGCGGATTTTTTATGCGCTGATTGCAGTAGCAGTAAGTGTAGTTGGCTGTTTTTTTGCTGTCAAGCCTATAGTTCAGTTGTTGGAAGTGCCAGCCAAAGGAGTCAAATTTCTCCAGCTTGCACCCGGAGAATACTTTTTTGTATCTCTGAAAGTCGCAGGCTATAGTGGTTTGCTCCTCGCTAGTCCCTTCATACTATACCAAATCGTCCAGTTTGTACTGCCAGGCTTAACTCGCCGTGAACGCCGCTTATTAGCTCCTATAGTTCTAGGATCAACAGTGCTGTTTGCAGTAGGTTTAGTATTTGCTTATTCCCTACTGATTCCAGCTGCTTTAAAATTCTTTATTAGCTACGGTGCAGATGTCGTAGAACAACTATGGTCAATTGACAAATATTTTGAATTTGTCCTGTTGTTATTATTCAGTACGGGGTTAGCATTCCAAGTACCGATTATCCAACTTTTACTCGGTAGTTTAGGAATTGTCTCGTCAAAACAAATGCTCTCTGGCTGGCGTTATGTAATTTTAGGTGCAGTAGTTCTAGGAGCCGTCATAACGCCTTCTACAGACCCCCTTACCCAAACTCTCCTAGCTGGAGCCGTACTAGGGCTGTATTTTAGCGGAATTGGGCTAGTTAAGCTCATAGGTAAATAGAAGACACGGATAAATATCTCTCCCCCACTCCCCACACTCCCCATCTCCCCACTCCCCCTACCTTGTTGCAGATAGACATTTTTAACCAATTTGATGTTTTAGTAGTCGGCGCTGGTGCTGCTGGACTGTATACGGCGCTTTGTTTACCACAGTCCTTACAAGTTGGTCTGATTACCAAAGAAACTTTAACCTTGTCTGCTAGTGATTGGGCGCAGGGTGGTATTGCTGCTGCGATCGCTCCTGATGATTCACCACGGTTGCACATTGAGGATACAATCAAAGCAGGTGCGGGTTTGTGCGATCGCCCCGCAGTCGAATTCCTTGCCGAACATGCCCCAGACTGCATTAAATCTCTGGTAGAGCTTGGGGTTGCTTTTGATCGTCACGACAATCATTTAGCTTTAACTTTAGAAGCCGCCCACTCTAAACACCGGGTTCTTCACGCTGCTGATACTACAGGTAGAGAAGTAATCACCACTCTGACTGCACAGGTACTGCAACGGAAAAATATTCAAGTCATTCAGCAAGCTTTGGCATTGAGTTTGTGGATAGATCCTCAAACCCAAACCTGTCAGGGGATTAGCTTGTTTTATCAAGGTGAAATTACATGGATCAAAGCTGGTGCAGTAGTGCTAGCAACAGGTGGTGGTGGTCAGGTATTTGCTCAAACCACTAACCCAGCTGTGAGTACCGGAGATGGAGTAGCGATCGCAGCTCGTGCTGGAGCAATTCTCAGAGATTTAGAATTTGTACAATTCCACCCTACTGCTTTGACAAAACCAGGGGCGGAACGCTTTTTAATTAGTGAAGCTGTACGTGGTGAGGGAGCGCATCTAATAGATAATGAAGGGCGGCGTTTTGCTTTTGATTATCATCCGGCTGGTGAACTCGCCCCCAGAGATATCGTGAGTCGGGCAATTTTTAGTCACTTACAAAAAACCACTGCTGACCCCGCCACCGCCCACGTGTGGTTAGATATGCGCCCTATTCCTGCTGACAAAATTCGTCACCGCTTCCCTAACATCATTCATGTTTGTCAACGCTGGGGTATCGATGTTTTTTCCGAACCAATTCCCGTCGCTCCTGCTGCTCATTACTGGATGGGTGGTATTCTCACAGATATGATGAATCGCACCAACATTCCCGGTTTATACGCTGTCGGAGAAACTGCAAGTACTGGAGTACATGGTGCTAATCGCCTTGCTAGTAATTCTTTATTAGAATGTATTGTTTTTGGCGCGCAGATGGCCCATCTGGAGCTAAAGAGTGAATCAGTAAGTGAAGAACCGCTTCCAACAGTGTGGGAATTTGTTACAGATTTAGATAATTGGCACAAACAACGAGCATATTTAGAAGATTTGCGCCAAAAAATTCCCCGTTTAGTGTGGCAATATGCTGGTATCTGTCGAGAACAGTCAGGCTTAGAAATCGCGATCGCCACCGTCAAATCTTGGCAGCAAGATTTTGCTGATTTGCAACTAAGCCAATTTTTAATTTGTTTACACCCCAAACAAAGCGTTAGTTTCAAATTGCCAGATGTAGAACGACAATTGAGACTGTGGGCAGAAACTCACAATCTATTGGATGTAGCTTATTTAATCCTCACCAGTGCTGCTTTTAGAAAAGAAAGCAGAGGGGGACACTATCGCCTAGATTATCCCCAGTCAGATCCTAATTGGCAAGTTCATACACTGGTACAGTATTACAATTGGTGGAAAGCGCCTGTATTGACATAGGTTTTGGTTATTTGCTGTTAGTAGTTGGGCCTTACACTGTCCCTAATCCCCACGGCTGCAAGAATAAGGATTAGGGTCAGTCGGGAGTCAATAATAAATAAATTACTAACTATATAACTATTAATCGCTAACAATTAGCTATTAATTTTTGACTAATGATTAATTACATGATGGTCTAATAAAATAATTGTATTTGTCAATACTAGTCAACTACTAATAGATAGATGTTATAATTTGCTTTTTCAATAAAAAATTAAAAAATTCTCACAAAGAATGTTTGAGATCAATTGCCTGTAAAATTAAAATTTAAATTCAAACGTAAAACACTATAAAGTTATTGGCATGTGGAATTGTCCAGGGCAATCTACATCAAAAGCATCTACAGTGTTTTCTGCGATTTAACTTCAATTTAAATACCGAAAAACCATGAATACAACTTGGCAAAATATAACCCAAGTAATGGCAGCCGATTTGTGGATTAGGGTAGAAAAATTTTTAGCACAATCGCCCACATTACCACCGCAAGAGACTGGATTCAACACCTATGTGCAAAACTCTTTCCAACAGATAGGTGCATTTCTGCCTCGATTGCTGGGAGCAGTATTAATTTTGTTAGCTGGCTGGTTGATTGCTGCTAGTGTTGCTGCTGTCACACGAGGAATTCTCAATCGCACCCAAATAGATAACCGCATCGCCGCAGGTGTAGTTGGACGTGAAGACAACCAACTTCCCAAAGTCGAAACATTGATTTCCAATTTGGTGTTTTGGGGCATTCTACTACTGACCTTAGTTGCCGTTCTAGACACACTGGAATTAAGAGTTGCTTCACAACCACTGAATACTTTTCTCAATCAAATTGGCGACTTTTTACCTAGATTGGTGGGTGCGCTGATTTTTGCAGGAGTTGCTTGGTTAGTAGCCAGTGTTGTCAAGCTAATCACAATCAGAGGATTGCAGGCGTTAAGAATAGACGAACGTTTAAGTCCGCCAGAAGATGGCGGTACTACTCAAAATCAATTGCCTCTGAGTAATACCATTGGTAATGCTCTGTATTGGTTCATCTTTTTACTATTTTTGATACCAATACTAGATACTCTGGGGTTACAACGGGCACTACAACCAGTAGAAACACTGGTAACAGAGATTTTGGCAATTCTACCGAACGTCCTTGGAGCAATCATTATTGGTGTTGTCGGTTGGTTCATAGCAACTATTGTTCAACGGATTGTCACCAATTTACTCGCAGCAACAGGAATTGACAATTTAGGAACTCGATTAGGATTATCACGCACTGAGGGAACTCAACCTCTTTCCAGAATCATTGGCACAATTGTTTATGTTCTAATTTTGATTCCTGTAGCGATCGCAGCTTTGAATACTCTACAAATAGCAGCGATTTCAGTGCCGGCAATCGCGATGTTGCAACAAGTTCTCAATGTGCTTCCCGCCATCTTCACAGCGATCGCCATTTTAATTCTTGCCTATTTCTTGGGGCGGTTTGTGGCAGATTTAGTCACTAACATTTTGACCAGTATAGGTTTTAACAATATTTTGTCCGTGTTGGGTATATCACCGCCCCCAAGACGGATTGTGATTCCCGCAGAAGAACCAACAGCACCCACCCCCCCCAGCCGCACCCCCTCGGAAATTGCGGGCATTATTGTATTAGTTGGGATTATGTTGTTTGCGACTGTGGCAGCAGTCAATATCCTTAATATCCCTGCCCTAACAATGCTAGTAACTGGTATTGTTGTCGTACTCGGACGCATCTTGGCTGGAGTGATTATATTTGCTATCGGTTTATATCTAGCCAATCTAGCTTTCAACATTATTACTAGTTCTGGTAATCCCCAAGCTAGAATTTTAGGTCAGGTGACACGGATAGCAATTATCACTCTAGTCACCGCAATGGCATTACAACAAATTGGTGTTGCACCCGATATTGTCAATCTCGCCTTTGGCTTGCTACTAGGTGCGATTGCAGTGGCGATCGCTCTTGCTTTTGGTTTAGGATCTCGCGATCTTGCCAGAGAACAAGTCCAAGAATGGTTAGAATCTTTCAAAAATAGAGGTTAATGGAGCTTACAAGCACGTCACTCAAAAATCCAAAACACTAATTTAGTATTACAGCTTGAAGTTATAAACCGGGTTTTTGTTACCACAAAAACTCGGTTTATTTTGTTGGTGAATTAATCTCAATTTGAGTACGGGCATGAGATAATGCTATTCTTACCTGCTCAAAACCTGTACCACCGTAGCTATTACGAGCAGCAACTACTTGTCGAGGAGATATTGCTTCGTAAATGTCGGCTGCGAATGCTGGATGAAGTTGTTTCCACTCTTCCAGGGTTAAATCTTTCAGGAGTTTGCCAGCAGCAATGCTGGTTTTTACTACTTTACCCACAAGGTTGTATGCTTCTCGAAATGGTACACCTCGTGCTGCTAGATAATCGGCTACATCGGTAGCATTGGAAAAGTCTTCACATACTGCTTGTGCTAGGCGCTGGGTACGAAATTCCAGACCCTCCCGTAGCAAAATTGTCATTGCTTCTAGACATGCTTTGACGGTTTTAACACTATCAAATAAAGCTTCTTTGTCTTCTTGTAGATCTTTGTTGTATGCCAAGGGCAGTCCCTTCATAATTACTAACAAAGCTTGGAGATGACCGAAGACACGCCCAGTTTTTCCCCGCACTAATTCTGGGACATCAGGGTTTTTCTTTTGAGGCATGATGCTGGAACCAGTTGCACAGCTATCTTTCAGGGTGACAAAACCAAATTCTTCAGATGCCCAAAGAATGATTTCTTCTGAAAGTCGGCTCAAATGAACCATAATTAAGCTGGCAGCACACAAAAATTCGATCGCAAAATCGCGATCGCTCACCCCATCCAGACTGTTAGCATAAACACTATCAAAATCCAATAGTTGGGCTGTGTAATGGCGGTCAATTGGGAAAGTTGTTCCAGCCAAAGCACCACAGCCCAAAGGTGAAATATTCACTCGCTTCCAAACATCTCCCAAGCGTTCCCAGTCTCGTTGTGCCATTTGAAAGTATGCCAACAAGTGGTGAGCTAAACTCAAGGGTTGGGCGCGTTGCAAGTGGGTGTAACCAGGTATTAAAGTTTCAACGTGATTATCAGCAATATCTAACAGGACACTTTGGAATTCTCGCAGTTGCTGACGAATTTGTTGGATCTGATCACGTAGATACAATCTAGTATCTGTTCCTACTTGGTCGTTGCGGGAACGCCCTGTGTGTAATTTTTTACCCACATCCCCAATAATTTCCACAAGGCGATGCTCAACAGCAAAGTGTACGTCTTCTGCTTCCATACCGGGGTTAAACTTGCCTTGGCGATATTCTTGCCGGATTTGTTCTAAACCAGCAACTAATTGTTCTCCTTCTTCGGGAGAAATGATCCCACATTTAGTTAGCATCTGGGCATGAGCAACAGAGCCAGTCAAATCATATTCTATTAACTCAATGTCAAAACTAATACTTGCATTAAAACGAGCGATCGCAGGATGCAAGGCTAATTCAAATCGCTGGCTCCAAGTTTGCTGTTGAGTCATGTTCAGAGGCTGGGGATCGGGGACTGGGGATTGGAAGGGGGACAAGGGAGGTGGGGAGTGTGGGGAGTGTGAGGAGTAGAGGAATAACAACTAACCACTAACCACTATCCACTAACCACTAACAACCAACAATCAACCATCAACAAATAACCACTAACCAAAACTTGTCAGATTCCGAATCATATAACCAATTGCCAATCCAATCAAGAGCGCCCAGGCTTGGCCTGATTGGACAAAATGCGTAAAGGCTTTTTGCATCTGACCAATAAGATTTGGATCAGTGATGTTTTGAGCTAGGATATTCAAATTTTCCGGTAAATGCCAAATTAACTGAGACATCGAATCACTAAGTAATTGAATTTGTTCAAATTTATTCTTGAATAAGGGTTAAAGGGGGACAAGGAAGAACTTTTCACCAATCCCTGATCACCGTTTCTCCTGATCCCTTTTAGGGATCCGAGTTCTCCACTTTCCAATCCAAAATCAAAAATGGTATTACATCTTTGCCCTTTCCCTCTGATTACATCGAGATACTGATCGTTAGCCAAAAGCTTAAAGCAAAGGCAGCCAACGCGATCAAAAGTTTCATTTCTGAGTGATGTTTTTCACTAATGTAAAAGTAACATCACCGTTATAACTCAAGAATCAGATGATGCCATCCGCAATTTCTCGGCTGTTCGCAAAATTTTTCCTGCTAACACTGCTGCGCCAAAGCCATTATCAATATTCACTACACCAACTCCAGATGCACAAGAGTTGAGCATTGTCAATAGAGGTGCTAAACCTCCGAAACTTGCACCGTAACCAATGCTAGTAGGAACAGCAATCACCGGACAGTCTGCTAAACCTGCTACTACACTGGGTAAAGCACCCTCCATACCTGCGACGACAATCAACACAGAGGCATTTGCAATCACGTGGCGGTTACTCAGCAAGCGGTGAATGCCGGCGACTCCCACATCCCAGAGGCGCTGGACACGAAAGCCGGAAAGTTCTGCGGTGACAGCGGCTTCTTCAGCTACAGGTAAATCGGCTGTACCAGCAGAAATAATGCCAATTGTGCCAGGATAACGTGGCTGAAGATTGGGAGGAGCGATCGCACAAATTCTTGCTGATTCGTAGTATCGTAAATCTCTCACCTTGGGTTGCAGTGCTGCATAAATCTCCGGTACAATGCGAGTTGCCATAACTACAGGATTACGTAGACGCATTGTCTCCATAATTTGAGCAATTTGAGAGGGGGTTTTACCAGGGCCCCAAATCACCTCCGGAAAACCAGTTCTGATGGTGCGATGATTGTCAATTTTGGCAAACTCACCCACAGGTTCATAAGCTAAATATTTGAGTTCATCCAGGGCCACATCCAGGGAAACATTACCATTGGCAACAGCTTCAAGTAGCGATCGCAAATTTTCGTCATTTGTCATTTGTCAATGGTCATTGGTTGTTTGTTTGTTGTTTGTTAGTTGTACCAGACGTGCCATGGCACGTTTCTACATCGGTTAGTAGTTATTTTCCATTCTTCACACTCCACCACTACAGGAAGCCCTCCGGGCGTCTACGGGGGTTCCCATACCCTTACCTTAAGCCTATGAGCGCGTCTACGTGACGGAAAACGGAGCCACTGCGTCCTTGGGGGTTCAAGAGTTGTAGCACGTGGCGTCTGCGACCCCCTCACCGCTACGCGTCTACATACACACTCCTCATACCCTTCACACTCCCCCATCACCCCACCTCCCCACTTTAATTTAATTTTCCTCAGCAATTTTTAACTCATAAAGGTTCCAGAACGGGCCACCGAGGGCGGTATACTTGATGCCTTGGAAGCGATCGCGTACTGCCTGCAAATCTAATCTTTCTACCAAGTGAATAAATGGTAATTGTTCTGAGGCTATGCGCTGATACTCGTAATAAATTTCCTTGCGTTTGTTTTCATCTATTTCTTGAGCGCCCTTAATATAAAGACGGTCAATTTCCTTTTCCCAATCAGAAACTACCCAACCAGTCATAGGTGGATCCCCTGGCTGAGGACCAAGATTAAACGCATGGGATGCACCGTTAATTCTCCAGATGTTACTAGCACTGTGAGGTTCAACACCACCACCAGCAAAACCACCAAGATAACAATCCCAATCTTGAGTGACTTTCAGTTTTTCCAGATAAGCGTTGAAACTGAGGATTTGCAAATCAACTTGAATGCCAATCTTAGCTAAATCCTGCCTAATTTGTGCAGCCATATCCCCCCTAACTTTCCTTTCAGCGTTCGTCAGTAGGGTGAATCTCACTCGATTGCCATCTTCATCTACTAGCTGATTTTGGCCATTGTATTTGAACCCTGCTTGCAAAAGTAATTTCTTGGCTTTTTCTGGATCATAATTGTAAACTTTTAAGCCTTTTTCTGGAGGCAGAAAGTAGGGACTTTTGACATAAACGAAGGAATTTTGCAACTCACCTAAGCCACGAAATGCATTTGTTTTCATTGTTTCGCGGTCAATGGCATAGGCTACTGCTTGTCTAAATTCCTTCTTATTAAACCAACGAGATTTTATCGGATCTACAAAAGGCTGACCCTTAGCATTTTTAGCTTGATTGAGATTAAAAGAAATAAATGTAGTGCCAGTATCTGGTCCACCATTATAAATTTTAAACTTTGCTCGTTTTTCTTCCCGCTTCAATAAACTAAAACCTTCTGGAGGAACTTCGAGATTATCCAACTGTCCGGAGCGGAAACTGATTAACTGGTTATCAGTCGATTCAATTATCTGGAAAATCAACCTTTCTATGTAAGGTTGAGGATTGCCTTGAGCATCTTTGCGCCAATAGTATGGATTGCGTCGGAATATGACTCGCTGACTGGGGATATAAGTTTCCATAACATAAGGCCCATTACCAATAATTTCTTTGGGATCAGTGCCTGTTGTCCACATTGTTAGAAACTTGGGATTACCACCAGAATCGGTTGTGTGGACAGATTCTTTGAGAGCATGAGCAGGCAAAATTGTAATACCACCTACCCATCTCAAAAAAGGAGCAAAAGGTTCCGGTACAGTGAATTCTACTTTCAGGTCATCTATTTTGCTTACCTTAGGAGTATCACCACGCTCATTAATTCTTAAAGAATCTTTCGTCGGCGTGGGTATTTTGGGGTTTAGGTAAATGTCATTGTAGCTAAATACAATATCATCAGCAGTCATTGGTTTACCATCTGACCACTTAAGTCCTTTTTTGAGAGTGATGACAACTCGCTGTCCATTGTCAAGAACTTGCCAAGACTCAGCCAAACCAGGTTCTAACTCATTAGTAAGAGGATTTTCGTTAATTAATGAGTCATAAAGGGGTCCAAAGACACTGTATGCTGACTCATTTAGGGCTGGGTTAAAAGTGGAAGGCTCACCCAAAACAGCCACAATCATTTGCGGCACTTGAGCAGCTTTTGTTTGATAATTAGACGGGTTGCAAGCAACAGTTACCAGTGCGGTGATTAAAGCCAGAATTATTAATAAGCGAAAACGCTTAATAGAGGGAAAGATACTAGCAAAACTCATCATTTATTAATATCAAAATATTTTTATTTGCTCTCAACTAAATTTGACGCTAATAGCTCAAGTCAGCTAAAAGCTGACTATAATTATGAACTATTTCACCTAATTGAGTGGGTTTAACTGAATAAATTACCCTTGTAAAAGTAAAACCACTGCATAAGCGCAAATACCTTGTTCTTCCCCAACAGGACCTAGTTTTTCATTGGTAGTAGCTTTAATTCCAACTTGATTTGGTTGTAATTGTAAAACTCCTGCAATTTTTTCCTTCATCTTTTGAATATGAGGTTTTAATTTTGGGCGTTCTGCTACTACCACCGAGTCTATATTGCCTATTTGCCAGCCTTGAGAGCGAATAAGTTGGTGAACTTTACTCAATAACACCAAACTATCAGCACCTGCCCATTGCGGATCGCTAGGGGGAAAATAATGTCCAATATCGCCTAGCGATAAAGCTCCTAGCATAGCATCCATAATCGCGTGGGTGAGGACATCAGCATCACTATGGCCTAGCAAACCCAGAGAGTGAGGTATATTGATACCGCCAAGAATCAGAGGACGATCGCTCACTAGTCGATGAATATCATAACCGTTGCCAATCCGAATGTTCATTTTTAGTCCAGTGTCAAATGTCAATTCTTAGTAGTTAGTAGTTAGTAGTTGTTTAATACTTACTCCTCACACACCTCACACCCCTCACACTCCCCACCTCCCCATCTCCCCTAATCCCCTCCAGAGGTACCGAGTTCCCCATCTTTCCCTTCCTTCTCTTCTAGCCAAGCCTTGAGCAAATCAGGACGGCGATCGCCTGTTCTTTTGATTTGTTGTTCTAATCGCCACTTAGCAATTTCAGTATGATTGCCAGACAGTAGCACATCTGGTACTTTCCAGCCACGGAAATTTGCTGGACGGGTGTATTGGGGATAATCTAATAATCCTTCTTCAAAACTTTCTGATTTGAGGGACTCGACCTTACCAACAGTTCCTGGTAGTAGGCGCATTACACCATTAATCAAAGCCATTGCTGGAATTTCCCCACCGGTCAGAATAAAATCACCCAAAGATATTTCACGGGTGACTAAATGCAGTACTCGCTCATCTACACCTTCATAGTGACCACAAATGACCACCAATTGGTCATAATTGGTTGCTAATTCTCGTAACAGAGGTTGATTTATTGTTTGTCCTTGGGGACTCATCAGAATCACCTCTCTTCTGGGTAAAACAGGTAGGGATTCAACGGCGGCAAAAATTGGTTCTGGTTTCATGAGCATTCCGACACCGCCGCCGTAGGGTTCATCATCGACTTTACGATGCTTATCGGTAGTAAAGTCGCGGGGATTTATTAAATTGACCTGAGCAATCTGTTTGGCCAAGGCTTTACCAATCAGCCCGGAACTCAAAATAGAGGTAAAACTATCAGGAAATAGCGTAACTATATCAAAGCGCACAGTATTTCGTATTGGAGAACACTAATCTTAAATTTGGAATGTCCAGCACAGTACGGCAGAAATCATTAGAAAGTTAATAAACAAGTCACAAAATGGGTAGATGTTATGGTGATTAATTCTTTCTGCCAGGATTACCAAAAATTGTTGCCAAAGGCAAAAACTTTTGGTGTTTCCTTTTTGCCTACCCACCAGATACATAGTCTGAACGAGCGTCTACAGCATAGCAGCATAGCTGCTTTTTGGCGTTGGCTTCAAACTAGCCGATGTTGTATGTAACACATATGAGTTTGGTTGGTTGTATCTAGTTGTATCTATAAGTACTAGAAATAGTGGCATTCTATGAGTCAATAAAAGTTTTTCTAATTACTTAATTTATGTTTAAATATTGTCACATCTAAATTTAACTAATTCGGCTTAAGTCCTGGGCTATACCCAAAGTTAGCAGTGGGATATCAGCCGGAAGATGAAAAATTAACTTAATAACTGCCTTGGGAAGCAGGGTGGCTGCGCGGGTTCTCCTTTGAGGAGATAAAGGCACAAAAGCCAGAGATGCTGAGGAAGGCTCTGATTGTCTTCACAGACAAACATCATTAAAATCATGTCCCCAACAGAGCATCAGCAAATGAGACGCGAAACCTCCCCTATAACGCGAAGCGTTTAGTGGTAGGTACTTCACTATTCTGACTAGGTTAACAACTTCCAGGATGCATCGAACCAGCCTCAAAAAGAAAGTGCGTCAATATCTGTTTGTGTTTCCCAAAATTCGAGGAGACACTCAAATGGACAACCACCCGAGGGACACGCGACAAAGCGTCTACAAGCTCATGGTATTGCGATCGCAGTCACTACAACAAGATGCTATTAACTATAACTGCAAATCTGTTGCCACCGTGACGGCAAGGAATATGGGGGATTGGGGATTGGGGATTGGGCATCGGGCATTGAGTATTGGAAAATCATCAGTATCTTAATTACCAATTACCCATTACCAATTACCCATTACCAATTACCCATTACCAATTTAGGCGCAAAAATAATTGGGCTGCTGACCTTGTAATTTTCACCTGAAGTTGTTGACAGGAGAAACACAATGCCGGAATTACAAGCTAAATTGCTGGAAATGAGGACACCCCAAGCAACAAAAACTGCCGTTCTGGTGATCGGAGGCGCAGAAGACAAAGTCCATGGCCGCGAGATTTTGCGGACTTTTTTTGCTCGTGCTGGTGCTAATGACGCCCACATAGCAATTATTCCCTCTGCCTCTCGTGAACCCTCTATCATCGGTGGTCGCTATATCCGTATTTTTGAGGATATGGGTGCTAAAAAAGTTGAGCTTCTGGACATACGAGAAAGGGAGCAGTGTGAATACCGTGATTACCAACAGTCCCTGGAAGCTTGTACCGGGGTTTTTTTAACAGGAGGTGATCAATTGCGATTGTGTGGTGTCTTATCAGACACACCAGCAATGGATATTATCCGGCAGCGAGTTAGATCTGGAGAACTAACTCTCGCAGGTACTAGCGCAGGTGCGGCTGTCATGGGACATCACATGATAGCAGGCGGTGGTAGTGGTGAGTCACCCAATCGTTCCCTGGTGGATATGGCTACTGGTTTGGGATTTATCCCTGAGGTGATTGTAGACCAACATTTTAACAATCGTAATCGTATGGGACGTTTGATGAGTGCGATCGCTTCTCACCCAGATCGTCTGGGGATTGGCATTGATGAAGACACTTGTGCGCTGTTTGAACGCGATGGTTGGTTACAAGTTTTGGGCAAGGGTTCAGTTACAATAATAGACCCGACCGAAGTCACTCACACAAACGAACCCCATGTGGGAGCAACTGAACCTTTGAATCTTCACAATTTGCGCCTACACATTCTCAGTCATGGCGATCGCTTCCACCTTTACCAACGCACTGTTTTACCTGCTGTCTACCGCATCTCCAACTGACGGACTTAAGTATCTGGAGTTACACTGAGTTGATCGCGCAATTCTACGTTGCAGCAGAAAAATGAGAGTACTACGATGTAAGAAGAAAAAAACTGTTTACCATGAACAGTTTGGCGGTCAATTTCAGTAAGAAACTAGAATTTTGGTTCCGAATCTCCATCTACCTATTCCCATGAGAATCCTCAAAATCCAGACCTTACGCGGCCCCAACTACTGGAGCATTCGACGCCACAAGCTGATCGTCATGCGCCTTGATCTAGAAAATCTTGCCGAGACGCCCTCGAATGAAATCCCTGGCTTTTATGAAGGACTAGTTGAGGCTCTGCCTAGTCTGGAAGGTCACTACTGCTCGCCTGGCTGTCGTGGTGGTTTTTTGATGCGAGTACGCGAAGGCACCATGATGGGTCACATTGTGGAACATGTCGCCTTAGAACTGCAAGAATTAGCCGGTATGCACGTCGGTTTCGGTCGTACTCGGGAAACGTCTACATCGGGTGTTTACCAAGTCGTCTTTGAGTATCTAAATGAGGAAGCCGGACGCTATGCAGGTAGAGCCGCAGTCCGGCTGTGCCAAAGTATTGTTGACCGAGGTCGTTATCCAAAGGCGGAGCTAGAACAAGATTTACAAGACCTGAAAGACTTATGGCGTGATGCAGCCTTGGGACCTTCCACAGAGTCAATCGTCAAAGAAGCTGAAAAAAGAGGTATTCCCTGGATGCAACTAGGGGCACGCTTCTTAATTCAACTGGGCTATGGTGTCAACCAAAAGCGGATGCAAGCAACCATGACCGATAACACCGGTATCTTGGGAGTAGAACTAGCTTGCGACAAAGAAGCCACCAAACGCATACTCGCAAATGCAGGAGTACCAGTTCCCAAAGGTACGGTAATTAACTTTTTGGACGATTTGCCAGAGGCAATTGAATATGTTGGAGGCTATCCCATTGTTATTAAACCCTTAGACGGAAATCACGGGCGTGGCATCACCATCGACATCCAAAATTGGGAAGAAGCAGAGGTAGCCTACGACGCCGCCAGACAAATTTCTCGCTCAATTATTGTAGAGCGGTATTACAAGGGACGTGACCATCGAGTCTTGGTTGTAGACGGCAAAGTAGTGGCAGTTGCGGAACGTGTACCTGCTCATGTGGTTGGTGATGGCAGATCTACCATTGCGGAATTGATAGAGGAAACCAATAAAGACCCAAATCGTGGTGAGGGACATGATAAAGTTCTCACCAAAATTGAACTAGATCGTACCAGTTATCAGTTACTGGAAAGGCAAGGTTACACCCTCGACAGTGTATTAGCGAAAGACGAAATTTGCTATTTACGGGCAACGGCAAACTTAAGTACGGGTGGTATTGCTGTAGATAGAACAGATGAAATTCACCCAGAAAACGTTTGGTTAGCCCAGCGTATCGTCAAGATTATCGGTTTAGATATCGCCGGCATTGATATTGTCACATCGGATATTAGCCGCCCCTTACGAGAGGTTGATGGTGTAATTGTGGAAGTCAATGCTGCTCCCGGCTTCCGGATGCATGTTGCCCCCAGTCAAGGCACCCCCCGTAACGTTGCAGGAGCAGTGATTGATATGCTGTTCCCCAACGAACAAGCTAGCCGGATTCCGATTTTGAGTGTCACGGGTACAAATGGCAAGACGACCACTACCCGCCTCCTGGCTCACATCTACAAACAGACAGGTAAGGTAGTAGGTTATACGACCACAGACGGAACTTATATCGGTGATTACTTAGTAGAAGTCGGGGACAACACAGGCCCACAAAGCGCTCAGTTAATTTTGCAAGACCCGACAGTTGAAGTAGCAGTTTTGGAAACCGCTAGGGGCGGGATTCTCCGCTCTGGCTTGGCCTTTGAAGCTGCCAATGTCGGTGTAGTGTTAAATGTTGCTGCTGATCACTTGGGTATTGGTGACATTGACACAATCGACCAGTTGGCACATCTCAAGAGTGTGGTTGCCGAAGCCGTTTATCCTGATGGCTACGCTGTTCTTAACGCCGATGATCCCCGCGTGGCTGCGATCGCAGAACGAACAAAAGCCAATATTGCCTACTTCACTATGAACCCAGAATCGGAATTGGTGCGAAACCACATCCAAAAGGGTGCAGTTGCAGCAGTGTACGAAAATGGCTTTTTGTCAATATTAAAAGGTGATTGGACGCACCGCATCGAACGGGCAGAAAATATTCCCCTGACAATGGGTGGACGGGCCCCATTTATGATTGCCAACGCTTTGGCAGCTTCCTTAGCGGCGTTTGTGCAAAATGTGTCAATTGAGCAAATTCGGGCTGGCTTAAATACATTCCGGGCTTCGGTAAGTCAAACACCAGGACGGATGAACTTGTTTAACTTGGGTAACTTCCACGCTTTGGTAGATTATGCCCACAATCCCCATAGTTACGAAGCTTTAGGTTCCTTTGTCCGCAACTGGACAAATGGCGATCGCATTGGTGTTATAGGTGGACCTGGCGATCGGCGTGATCAAGACTTTGTAGCTTTGGGTAAGTTGTCAGCCGAAATTTTTGACTACGTAATTGTCAAAGAAGATGACGACACCAGAGGTAGGGCGCGCGGTTCGGCTGCGGAATTAATTATTCAAGGTATTAAGCAAGTCAACCCTAATTACGAATTTGAAGCAATTCTCGATGAAACCCAAGCCATTAACAAAGCCTTGGATATTGCCCCTGAGAACAGTTTGGTGGTAATCTTGCCAGAAAGCGTCAATCGTGCCATCAAGTTGATTAAGGCGCGTGGTGTTGTGAAAGAAGAAGTTTCCCAACAAAATACCACCCCCGCAACTGTAGATGCTCATATGGGTGTGACTTCATCTATTGTCAATTCAATTATTTAGTCAATGGTCATTTGTCATTGGTCATTTGTAAACACAAAGGACTAATGACCAAGAACAAATGACTATTTTTATTTTTCTTCTTCTTCGGAGTTACTATCCTCATCAGTTGTGGTTTTATTCATTTCTTCTTTAAAACCCCGCAAGGTTTTGCCTAGTGCGCTTCCGAGTTCGGGGATTTTTTTCGGTCCAAAAATTAACAAGGCGACGATCGCGATTACCCCTACTTCTGTCCATCCCAGTCCAAACATAAGTGTCTCCCGTGAAAAACTCTACTTAAAATATAGTAGGGTGGGGATGTATGGATGATGTTGTGATTTTATTTGGGGTGTGTGGTTGAGTATCTTTTTTGAACCACAAAGCCACAAAGACACAAAGAAAAATCGATTTTGAAGTCCTAGTGTTATGGCGATCGCCCTAGGCTACTTAGGCTTGATTGGTGCAAACCTGTAGGTGTTTTTTGGAGCAGGTGAATTTTAATCGCTGGAAGCCCTACCAGTTCTGCTTTTGAATGCTTCTAAGTCCAAAAGGGGTTTGCACCAATTGTGAAATGCTTGCCAGACAAGGTTTTGAGCCTATTTTTTCTTCTCCGCCCTTGACATTCCGATGGCTGAAACGCTATATTTACTCTAGGTCTGCACCACTGAACCTTGAAAACCAAATACAGCAAGGCTTCTGAATTGAGCAGTTGCAACTTAAATTAATCCCTATTAGGGATTGAAACTACGGTAATCCTTTGATATTTCAAAATTTAGAAAGTTGCAACTTAAATTAATCCCTATTAGGGATTGAAACGGCGGCGAGAGATCCGGCACCAGCGAATTTCTGAAGTTGCAACTTAAATTAATCCCTATTAGGGATTGAAACTCTTGTATCTACAAGATTGGGCTTTGAATTTTTTGTTGCAACTTAAATTAATCCCTATTAGGGATTGAAACTGATTTCTTTGTGACGTTGATATTTCTTCCACCGTTGCAACTTAAATTAATCCCTATTAGGGATTGAAACGTAGAAACCACGGTAGTAGAAGAGCCTGCGTTGGTTGCAACTTAAATTAATCCCTATTAGGGATTGAAACGCCATAGGCTTTCACTAATCGACAATCACCAAAGCGTTGCAACTTAAATTAATCCCTATTAGGGATTGAAACAGCTCAACCAAACAACGAGACGACCTTGACAGGGTTGCAACTTAAATTAATCCCTATTAGGGATTGAAACAACAAATACACTCACGAAGTGAGGGCGTATCAACCAGTTGCAACTTAAATTAATCCCTATTAGGGATTGAAACGGCTGCAACTATGGCTAGTAGCAGTATTGCAGATGTTGCAACTTAAATTAATCCCTATTAGGGATTGAAACGTATGTAACAGCAATGTGATACCACACACCAACGTTGCAACTTAAATTAATCCCTATTAGGGATTGAAACGCCTTTTAAGGCTACTTAATCAATCTTTTCTAAAAGCCGGGTTGCAACTTAAATTAATCCCTATTAGGGATTGAAACAGTCGTGCAACCCGACTTTTGTACCCGAATTCATTGGGTTGCAACTTAAATTAATCCCTATTAGGGATTGAAACAGAATAATTGAACTGATCAAATTGTTCGTCCGAAAGTTGCAACTTAAATTAATCCCTATTAGGGATTGAAACATCGAACCTTCGCTTGGTATGATCCACGAGATGAGTTGCAACTTAAATTAATCCCTATTAGGGATTGAAACGAATGGAAACAATACCCAATCCGGCTTTATAGCCGTTGCAACTTAAATTAATCCCTATTAGGGATTGAAACTTAAATCTTCAACTGGGGAAGCTAAGCTCGGAAAAGGTTGCAACTTAAATTAATCCCTATTAGGGATTGAAACGCTCAATTGCGGACGCTTAATCGATCGGGATTCCACGGTTGCAACTTAAATTAATCCCTATTAGGGATTGAAACACGGCACGGGCTTGACCGCCCCTTGGCTAAAAAAGAAGTTGCAACTTAAATTAATCCCTATTAGGGATTGAAACTGTGTAGGCTCTCTTGTAGTCCATCATCATTTTGTTGCAACTTAAATTAATCCCTATTAGGGATTGAAACCCAATTCACAGCGACATAAAAAATTTCAAAGGAGAGTTGCAACTTAAATTAATCCCTATTAGGGATTGAAACCTTGCAGGAATTCCCTTTGTAGGAATTCCCTTATCCAAGGTTGCAACTTAAATTAATCCCTATTAGGGATTGAAACTGGAGCTTCTTAGTACCAGTCGCCATGCTCCGGGATGGCTGGGTTGCAACTTAAATTAATCCCTATTAGGGATTGAAACAATTCATGCATGGATACATTTGATATACTAAGGTTGCAACTTAAATTAATCCCTATTAGGGATTGAAACCAAACAGTGGATATAGATCCTGCAAAATCTCAGGACGTTGCAACTTAAATTAATCCCTATTAGGGATTGAAACAACCAGGATTATTACGGAACTTTATACAGTGATGGGAGTTGCAACTTAAATTAATCCCTATTAGGGATTGAAACCCTATATCACTTCTGGAAAGTCTATCTGGAAGAGTTGCAACTTAAATTAATCCCTATTAGGGATTGAAACATTGGCAAATTCATCTGTGTATTTACCAATTCTCAGTGGTTGCAACTTAAATTAATCCCTATTAGGGATTGAAACACAGCCTTCATGATGGCATTTGCCTTGTCGTTTGTGGCGTTGCAACTTAAATTAATCCCTATTAGGGATTGAAACATCAACCTAATGCAAACTGACGGTAGCAGTCAGACCTGTTGCAACTTAAATTAATCCCTATTAGGGATTGAAACTAGGGACACACAAATGACTATATAACTATAAAACTGTTGCAACTTAAATTAATCCCTATTAGGGATTGAAACCAAGGAGAAAAACGGGACTGGTACAATGCCCGCAGGTTGCAACTTAAATTAATCCCTATTAGGGATTGAAACCTTTGACAAAGCCAAAAAGCTAGTGCAGGACACCCGTTGCAACTTAAATTAATCCCTATTAGGGATTGAAACACTACAAATTTCAAAACCAGGATTGAAAATGCGATCGCGTTGCAACTTAAATTAATCCCTATTAGGGATTGAAACGATTACTTGAAATCCCCCAAGGATCAAAACCAGGTTGCAACTTAAATTAATCCCTATTAGGGATTGAAACGCAAATTGAAGAGCAAATAAAAGCAATTGATAATTCAGTTGCAACTTAAATTAATCCCTATTAGGGATTGAAACAAAATATTTGGAGCGCTAAGATCAGCAGCCAAGTTGTTGCAACTTAAATTAATCCCTATTAGGGATTGAAACCCAAAGATATGCTACTAAAGCAGTCTTTTGGGTGGTTGCAACTTAAATTAATCCCTATTAGGGATTGAAACGGCGAATGTCGATGCTTTGGCGGAGCTGGTTGCTGAGAGTTGCAACTTAAATTAATCCCTATTAGGGATTGAAACGTGTACAACGACAATGGCATGATCACAAGCGTCCCTGGGGGTTGCAACTTAAATTAATCCCTATTAGGGATTGAAACACCGGCGAGCAACCAGACATCGTGCCCAACATCATTGTTGCAACTTAAATTAATCCCTATTAGGGATTGAAACTAAAGAGAAAGAGCCTGAAGCTCCTGTGGGTGCGATCGCGGGTTGCAACTTAAATTAATCCCTATTAGGGATTGAAACCTGGTGCTGTTGGTCGTGGCATCGCACTGCCCATGGGTTGCAACTTAAATTAATCCCTATTAGGGATTGAAACGCGCCTCGAAAATGAGGGGACTTTCCTCCATTGGTTGCAACTTAAATTAATCCCTATTAGGGATTGAAACCAAGTGTGTGCTCAGCAAGTCCCTAGCGGGCGTCAGGGACTTCAGTTGCAACTTAAATTAATCCCTATTAGGGATTGAAACAGTAGCTGCTTGCAATTGCTGCTCGGTAACCGGGGCGGTTGCAACTTAAATTAATCCCTATTAGGGATTGAAACGGAAACAATAGACTTGACGCGGACGTCCGTCAGTAGTTGCAACTTAAATTAATCCCTATTAGGGATTGAAACCAAGCAAAAAAATCTTTTCAACCCTAACATAACGTTGCAACTTAAATTAATCCCTATTAGGGATTGAAACTGCAGGTGGCAGAATTGATGGTCCAACAGCAAGTGGTTGCAACTTAAATTAATCCCTATTAGGGATTGAAACGAAAGACCGGCACGCTCAACCAAGGAGACCTAGATTTGTTGCAACTTAAATTAATCCCTATTAGGGATTGAAACGAACCCTTACAGTCTCCCAAAGCATACAGAGAAGCTGTTGCAACTTAAATTAATCCCTATTAGGGATTGAAACAAGCTGGATTACTTACCTTGGGTGGAGGTGAGGATGTTGCAACTTAAATTAATCCCTATTAGGGATTGAAACGGTATAGCCCAATTTTGTGAACCAGAAGAGTATGGTGGTAGAGTTGCAACTTAAATTAATCCCTATTAGGGATTGAAACATACCACTCCCCGGGAATTACGTATCTTCCGATGGATGGAGGTTGCAACTTAAATTAATCCCTATTAGGGATTGAAACGGTTTTACGATCATTTCTATCATCCTTAACAAGGTTGCAACTTAAATTAATCCCTATTAGGGATTGAAACCGCTTGAAAGATATTGCCGCCGATATCGAGTATGGTTGCAACTTAAATTAATCCCTATTAGGGATTGAAACATCGGATTCGGGCGTGTTGATTTTCTCGCTCACGTTGCAACTTAAATTAATCCCTATTAGGGATTGAAACTCCCAGCCCGGTTAGACGCCGGGCTTTTCTGTTGGGGTTGCAACTTAAATTAATCCCTATTAGGGATTGAAACTAAGAATGGGCGAGCGAAGGAAGTGAAAATTGATGTCAAGTTGCAACTTAAATTAATCCCTATTAGGGATTGAAACCAATCAAAAAACATCTGGCACGCATGTGCGCGATGTTGCAACTTAAATTAATCCCTATTAGGGATTGAAACCGGGTATTCGGGACCAAGGATGCTCAGATGGTGCAGGGAAGGTTGCAACTTAAATTAATCCCTATTAGGGATTGAAACGTAATCGATCAGGTAGACAATCCCCTGATCGTAGGTTGCAACTTAAATTAATCCCTATTAGGGATTGAAACATGGTACGGCACTAACAAGCAATACAAATAGCGTTGCAACTTAAATTAATCCCTATTAGGGATTGAAACCTGCATTTGATTTTCCCTGCCCTATGGCAGCGAGCGCCCACGTTGCAACTTAAATTAATCCCTATTAGGGATTGAAACCGACACAACGAAATAGATTCCCCAGACCACGTTGCAACTTAAATTAATCCCTATTAGGGATTGAAACCTTTGCGCTTGAAGTTGATTCCACTGCCGATATCGTTGCAACTTAAATTAATCCCTATTAGGGATTGAAACTCGGCACTTTATTCTATATGAAAAACAAGGAAGGGTTGCAACTTAAATTAATCCCTATTAGGGATTGAAACAAAAAATTCACATTCAACAGACGTTCCGCGATCGCGTTGCAACTTAAATTAATCCCTATTAGGGATTGAAACGGAGGATTCTAATCCCCATCCGGGCTTGCAAGCCCGGAGTAGTTGCAACTTAAATTAATCCCTATTAGGGATTGAAACATAAAAATTAAATTACCACCTTGCTTGCTAACAACCCGTTGCAACTTAAATTAATCCCTATTAGGGATTGAAACTAGGTTCAGCCTCAGGTTCAGCCACTGACTCCTTGGTTGCAACTTAAATTAATCCCTATTAGGGATTGAAACGCCCTTTGTGGTTCAAATACGAGCAACGAGCGTTGCGTTGCAACTTAAATTAATCCCTATTAGGGATTGAAACATTTCAAAATTCATGGATGGGATGAGAATGCCGCCCTCGTTGCAACTTAAATTAATCCCTATTAGGGATTGAAACTTCGAGTTTACTTGCCACCGCAGTTACGTTTTTTTGTTGCAACTTAAATTAATCCCTATTGGCGTTGCTGAATTTGGTCATGAATTATGTGTGCATACATTTTTGTAGTTCGATGCCAAATCATTGTAGAGACGTAGCAATGCTACGTCTCTACGTCTGGTCATACCCGTGAATTGTAAATTCATATCTTGATTCAGCAACGCCAAATAAATCCTTATTAGGGATTGAAACTTAATTGCAATAATGTTTGAGATATAGGATTCCCAAATCATCCGTAAGAGACAAGCTCCCCGACTTTTCCAAAAATTCGGGGATTTTGCCTCTAATCAATTCAATGACTTAGGAATGTGATATTGAAAATTTCTAACTCAATTGTGCTACAAGTTGATTTTCCAATAGAGTTTCATTTGTGAGTAAATCCTCAACGGTGATTCGCAAAAAACGCTGTTCATCAACTAAAAACAGGATTTTAATTCGATCGCTTCCGGGAAAACCTGGTGGTGTAAGTTTAGCAATTGTCCTCGCTCCATCTCTATCATTAAGGGGTTTGACAGTGGTGACATCGTTATCAAGACGACGGGTAATCATGCGATCGCCATCAAAATAAACTTCTGTACCACCTGTGTCTGACCCCAATTCACCCATAATTAACTCAATACTGGGCTGATTCTCTACAGAAGCACCCAAAACTAACTGTACAGGCTGAGTCATGGGATAAGGTTGCCCCTCTCTAATAATTGGATGCCAACTGTGCCGATTATTACGTCTATCCCAGTAACGAATACCGTAGCTGTGGTAGAGAAAATCCTTGATTTCTATGCCTTGAGTTACTTGCAAAGCACCTTGGGCAATAGCTTCAAACGGGCGATCGCAACGAATTTTTTCTGGTGTAAAATATTTCTTTACCCAGGTTTGCACTGCTGGTATTTGTACTGTGCCACCAACTAACAGCACAGCATTAATATCCCCGACTTCTATACCTTGGCGTCGGGCTTGTTGTAATAGCTGAGACATCGACTCATCCAGCCGTTCAAAAAATGAGTGTTCTGTGAGAATACCTTCCAATGTCTCTCGATCTAATTCCAATCCATAACTTTCAAAAGTTTCATCATTGAAATAAACTTCACTCGCTTGGGTTTGAGTTGATAGCTGAATTTTTACTTTTTCCGCCAGTCGCAATGTCAAAGGACTGACTGTTAAACCTTGAGTTTTGGCAAAATAATCAACTATCCAATTGTCTAAATCAGAACCACCTAAATTTTGTCCTGCTTTCGCCAAAACACGGGCAGTTTTCACCTTTTGTTTGGAAGTTTCAGCTAAAGATTTATTACCAAACTTCAGTAAAAATCCTACGGGTTTACTAGCTGTTTTGACGCTTTTATCCAACTGTACCAAAGATAAATCTAGCGTTCCACCACCAAAATCAATCACCAAGATTACTTCTTGGTCTGCCATACCATAACCTAAAGCAGCGGCTGTTGGTTCATCGAGTATCCGCACCTGTTCGACTGGTAGTGCTTGACAAACCTTACCCAACCAGTAACGATAAGCTTCAAAACTATCTACAGGTACAGTTAATACCAGTGATTCCAACCCCCCCTGCATCGGTGCTAGTTGTGTAATCACTTGGTTGAGGAACCATTGTCCAACTTGTTCAAAAGTAACTATTTGCCCATCTAATTCCGGTAGAAAACCTTGGATATCCGTACCGATACCGCGTTTGAAAGTACGGAAAAAGCGGGGATCATTTTTCAAGTCTAAACCGCGATCGCGGACTTGTTGCCCCACCAAAACTTGTGCTTTGGTAGCATCTTCTACATAAACCAAACTGGGAATAAGTGGCGGATTCAGACTTTGTTGAACTGATAAACCAGGTAAATTCAGAGTTTCTGACTCTTGGGTGACAGGATTCCAACGAGCAATAACTGTGTTACTTGTACCAAAATCGATTGCGATCGCCATATCTACTAATTTTGCGTTTTTGTTGCCAAGACGCAAACAGCTACTTCAACTTTTACTAAAAATTATTCTCTAACAGCCACCAAGAACGCAAATAAGCGATCGCTTTTTCTTTGTGCTTCGCTTCTACTTCAATCCAAGCAAGGTGCTTGGTGGTAAACACTCGGCATAGCAGTAATTAAATCACTATCCTTTCTATCGTAAACTGTTTTTGAGTTTGGCAGTTTTGCGATTAGCTCCAACTCTGGCGCAAGCACGAACAGCTAAATTTGCACTCAACCCAAACAAAGCACGAATCTCGTTATAAACCAGATTCTGATCGCTGCTTACTCTGTGGTTTATTAATGCACTATTTAAGGATAGAAACGCGACTAAAATCTACCTTCTACTTTCTGCCTTGTTATACTTATGCTACACTCTTTCATTCCTCCAGCAAGATTTTTTCCCTATCTTACTTGGCAAGATATTGCAAAAATGCCAAACAAACAAAACGTCGTCATCATTCAACCCATTGGTGCAATTGAACAACACGGTTTACATTTACCAATCATTGTCGATTCTGCAATTAGTGTAGCTGTTTTAGGCAAAGCTTTATCTAAATTAGATGTGGATATTCCAGCTTATGCCTTACCTAATATTTATTATGGTAAATCCAACGAGCATTGGCATTTTCCCGGTACTATTACTCTCACTTCCCAAACATTAATTTCTTTATTAATGGAAGTCGGGGAAAGCATTTATCGTGCAGGTTTTCGCAAATTAGTATTTATGAATTCTCATGGTGGACAACCGCAAATTCTCGAACTAGTTGCCAGAGATTTACATATTAAATATAATGACTTTTGTATCTTTCCTTTATTTACTTGGCGAGTACCAAACATAGCCAAAGAATTGCTCACACCCAAAGAACTAGAATTAGGTATTCACGCCGGGGATGCAGAAACTTCTTTGATGCTGGCAATTTTGCCCGAACAAGTCAAAATGACGGACGCAGTTACCGAATATCCGCAAAATCTACCTACAGATAGCGTTCTGAGTATGGAAGGTAAGCTACCTTTTGCTTGGGCAACTAAAGACCTATCCCAAAGTGGCGTCATCGGAGATCCAACAACAGCCACAAAAGAAAAAGGCGATCGCATCTGGGAATCATTAGCTAATGGTTGGGTACAAACCATCAAAGATATATACAAATTTCAACAACCCAAAACAACAAATTAACTTACTCTGCGTCCTTCTGCGCCTCCTCTGTGTGCCTTTGCATTTAAAAACAATTATTTTCGGCAAACTGTGTACCAAAATACAAAAATTAAACACTATAATTGCTTCATATTTCCAACTAGACACAAAGCAATAGCTGAGATTAATTTTTGTTTACAAAATAAATGTTGGAAAATAGCACTTTTCAGCTTACCTAAGTTCCAAAATCAATAAAGTTAGTTAAATTTTTTGCATTAAAACTAGGTTAAGATTAGAATAAAGATTACAATTAGAAATTCCTAAGTGAAGTAGTTTTTCTCACAACCGAATGAAGAAATGAACAATCACTGCAACGTCTCCCGTCGCAGTCGGGATGCTCTTGTTCGTGCATTGCATACTGCTGTTGAAGGGAGGGCTAGGTATAAAATCAATGGGTTGCAAGGCTCAGAAGCTCTGAAGAAATACCTAGAGTTGAAGTTGTCAGAGGCGCAAGGCATTACACAAGTGAGTGCCAATACGTCCACGGGTAATGTTTTGGTATTCTACCGACCAGGACATAGTGTTTTAGCGCTGGCTGCACAGATTGAACGTCTGGTTATAGAGTATGTCAAACAAAGTCATAGCTCAATAGCCGAGGCAGCAAAAAAAATCAATCGATTTCAGAAAAAGCCGAAAAATTTACCCGCAAGCAACAAAAAATCTCATCAGCTGACAGCCAGTACTCAGCAACAAGAAATTGCTACTTGGCATTTAAAAGAAACTGATGCAGTTATTACCGAGTTAAAAACTTCTCAAGTATCAGGATTAACCACCAAAAAAGCACAAGAAAAGCTAAAAAAATACGGGCCTAATGCTTTACCAGAAGCAGATCCCCGCTCCGGGTTAAGTATGTTCGTTGACCAGTTTAAATCTTTACCCGTAGGACTTTTAGCGGTTGCAGCTGGTGTTTCCGTTGCTACCGGTGGCTTAGTAGATGCTTTAGTGATCATGGGGGTTGTGGTTATTAATGCTGCGATCGGTTACGCCACAGAAAGCAACTCCGAAAAGGTGATTCGCTCCCTGAAGAATCTAGTTAATCCCACAGCGTTTGTACTTCGTGATGGCAAAATTGTAGAAATCAGCGCTCAGGAAATCGTCATCGGGGATATCCTGATTCTCAAACCCGGTAGTTACGTGCCAGCAGATGCTAGAATCTTAGAAGCCCGTCGCCTCAGCATAGATGAGTCGGCACTAACTGGCGAGAGTATGCCCGTGAGCAAATCTGCTCAGACTCTAGTTGGTGACAATATTCCCTTGGGCGATCGCACCAACATGGTTTACATGGGGACACTAGTTACTGGAGGGCAAGGAACGGCGGTAGTAGTTGCCACTGGTAAATACACGGAAATGGGCAAGATTCAGATGATGGTCACTGAAGCCACCTTGCCTGAAACCCCGATGGAGAAACAGCTAGACCAAGCCGGTAGCCAGCTAGTCATGGTATCAGGCGCAGTTTGTGTTTTGTTCTTTGGTATCGGATTGTGGCGTGGTAACACCCTGCTACAAATGCTCAAGTCATCCATCTCCTTGGCAGTAGCAGCAGTTCCCGAAGGTCTACCCACAGTAGCGACTACAACTCTTGCCCTGGGGATCGCTAACATGAGAAAGCACAACGTCCTGATTCGACGTTTGGATGCAGTCGAAACCCTAGGTTCCGTGCAGACAATCTGCATGGATAAAACCGGAACGATCACCGCCAACCGGATGACAGTCGTAGAACTGTGTACGGATAACAAATGTATCCAAGCATCTGCTGACCAATTACTCTTGGGTAACGAAACGGTTAATCCCTATGAAAACGAACAGCTGTTAAAGCTGATTCACGTCTTAACGCTATGTAACGAAAGCGAAGTTGAAAAAGAAGGTGATGAGTACACCATCAGAGGTTCCGCCACTGAAAATGCCCTGATTGATGTTGCAATCAAAGCAGGAGTAAATGTCACCAGTCTGCGAGCAAATTATCCACGACTGAAGATCAATCACCGTTCCCAAGAACGCAATTACATGGTGACACTGCACGCCACCCCAAACGAACAGCAAAAGCTGATCGCAGTTAAAGGTAGTCCGTCAGAAGTTCTCAGTCTGTGTAGTTGGCAAATTCAGAACGGCGAAAAAGTTCCCCTTACTGAAGCAGACAGACAAGCCATTGAAAACGACAACGATGATATGGCTGGTAAAGCGCTGCGCGTATTAGGGGCTGCTTACCAACTTGATGACTCCGAAACTATCCATACTCGCGACTTGATCTGGCTGGGATTAGTCGGCATGATCGATCCCATTAGAAATGGTGTGCAAGGATTGATGGAAGATTTCCATCAAGCGGGAATCGATACAGTCATGATTACAGGCGATCAAAGCCCAACCGCCTACGCGATTGGTAAAGAACTGAATCTCAGCAAAGGCGAACAACTGCAAATTCTCGACTCTACCCACCTGAATAACCTCGAACCAGAGGTAATGAAAGGATTATGCGATCGCGTTCACGTTTTTGCCAGAATCAGTCCTGCGAACAAATTGCAAGTTGTGCAAGCATTACAGAGTAGCGGCAAAGTCGTGGCGATGACAGGCGATGGCATCAATGACGCCCCAGCGTTGAAAGCTGCGGACGTGGGGATTGCGATGGGACACACAGGTACAGATGTCGCCCGGGAAGTTGCAGACGTCATCCTAGAAGACGACAATTTGGAAACCATGATTATTGCCGTCAGCCACGGACGGACAATCTATAACAACATCCGCAAATCTGTCCACTACCTGCTATCTACCAACGCCAGCGAAATCATGGTGATGTTAGCAGCTACAACAGCTGGTATCGGTCATCCCCTGACAGCCATACAACTATTGTGGGTCAACTTAGTCTCAGACATCTTCCCAGCTTTAGCCTTGGCGATGGAAGCACCAGAACCGGATGTGTTGCTCACACCACCCCGTGATCCCAAAGAACCAATCATTAGAAATGCAGACTTTGCTAGAATCCTAGTGGAATCAGCAGCATTGTCTGCCAGTGCATTAGCAGCCTACTGGTATGGCATCAGCCGTTATGGCTTCGGTCCGCAAGCCAGCACCATCGGGTTCATGAGTTTGACAATGGCCCAGCTGTTGCATACCTTCACCTGTCGTTCCCAGACTCACACAATCTTCAGCAAGCAAAAACTGCCGCCGAATAAATACTTAAATATGGCTATAGGTGGCTCCTTTGTTCTCCAGATTCTAGCTGCGATAGTACCCGGACTCAAAGGTCTGTTGCAAATCTCGCCTATCAATCTTGTTGATACTGCGGTGATCGGTAGTAGTGCGGTATTACCATTCCTGTTCAACGAGGGTAGAAAGGAAATAGCAACTAGATATTTGCGGGTAAATCACAACTTCCCACGTCTGCTTGCTGGTAGTCAAGATGACTCTGCCACTAGCCCTGTATTGAAACCAGGAGAACAACAGGAAGTAGAATTAGAAACTACTGCTGTTATGGTCTCTTCGTGAATAATCGACAAATAATTTAGTAGAGGTACGGTAATGCCGTACCTTTACGTTTAATACCATTTCACGTTAATCACGATACATTTAAATTCTGTAGAGACGTGCCATGGCACGTCTCTACAACACAAATATGTTTCATGTTTAAAGTGAATTGGTATAAAATTAATTCTTTGAGTCTGGGTTGGCGTCAGAATTTAGGCTTGAATTTGAAACGCAGAAAGAAGTTTGAGCTAGCGCTTCCGACGTTCAAAGCTTCGGTGGGAACGCAAAGGGAAGGGCAAAGGAACGCAGAGTTTTAGTTATGAATTAAGAACAAAATTAAATATATGAAAAAAGACTTCATGTTTAGTTCTGAATCTGTCACGGAGGGACACCCGGATAAACTTTGTGATCAAATTAGTGATGCAATTGTTGATAAGTTCCTGCAAAAAGATCCTTATTCTCATGTAATTGCAGAATGTGCTGTAGCAACGGCGCTGGTATTCATTGCTGCGAGATTTGAATCGGATGCAGTTGTAGATTTTACAAAAATAGCTAGAAAGGTAATTGAGCAGGTTGGTTATGATGAACCTAACTTTAATGCTAAAACTTGCAGCATTATCACTAGTGTTAAGGAGTTACAGTCCAGTAGCTATCGTTATTGGGATGCAAGGAAATTAGCAGATGATGAGATAGAGTTAATTCCGGCTACGGATCAGGTAACAGTATTTGGTTTTGCCTGTAATCAAACTCCTGCTTTAATGCCACTTCCGATCTGGTTGGCGCACCAATTAGCTAGGCGACTAACTACTGTACGGCACGAGAAAATACTGCCTTACATTGCACCGGATGGTAAAACTCAAGTCGGGATTGAATATCGCGATCGCAAACCCCATAGAATCCATAGTATCTCGATTTTGGCAAGTAAAAAGTCTAATTTTACATCAGACAAGAATGATGATAAGACACTCCAGCAAGAAGTTAAAGAGATGATTATTGATCATGTCTTTGCAGAAGAAAAAATTCAGCCTGATGCAAAGACGAGAATCTTTATTGACTTTAACCAACATTTTGCTATTGGTGGCCCATCTGTACATTCGGGGTTAACTGGGAGAAAGAATGCGATCGATACTTACGGAGAATATTCTCGCCACAGTGGTGCTGCTTTAAGTGGTAAAGATCCCACTCGCATAGATAGAGTTGGTGCTTATGCTGCGCGTTATGCAGCGAAAAATGTTGTTGCAGCAGGTTTGGCAGAAGAATGTGAAGTGCAACTGACTTATTCAATGGGACTGGCTAGACCTGTCAGCATCCAGGTAGAGACCTTTGGTACAGGCAAAATTTCTGATGAAGAAATTACGATGCTTTTGGAAAAGAATGTTGATTTTCGGCTAGCGGGAATTATTAAGAAATTTAACTTGCGGTTATTGCCTGCAATCTCCAAAGGAGGATATTACCGCAAACTAGCCGTCTACGGTCATGTGGGTAGGACAGATCTCGGAACCGTGCCGTGGGAAGAAACAGATATAGTTACGGCTTTACAAGGATGAAATCGTTGATGTATTAGGGACGAGGACAAAATAAAATGCTTACTAATGATTTTCTGCTAAAACTCATTTTGTATGAGTATCATAAACATTCTACTCTCTCATATACTTTGGGAGGTATTTACTGGCGTTGTAGTCATTGTTATCAAAAAATGCCAGTCTATAGCCACTAGGAGAAATGAGATCTGCATTCATCTGTTAGTGAAAGAGGTACAAGGCTAAATGTAAAATCTCATAAGCGTAAATCATTATTCTGTGTTAGGGTTAAACCATCGAGAATTATTTTCGGCTATGTGATTGACCACAATTAGCACCTCTCCGAATCTAAATCTCTACATCTATATGATTCTGGAGACTTTTATGTCAATCTATGTCAGTAATCTCTCTGATGAAATTCAAGAAGATGACCTCAAACAGATGTTTTCCAAATATGGATCTGTGGTCAAAGTTCGGTTGCCTATATATCGGGCAACTGGTGAGAGGAGAAGATTTGCTTTTGTAGAAATGGAAACAGATGCTGAAGAAGCAGTAGCAATTCACTCACTCTTAGGCACTGAATATATGGGCCGTAACCTCAGAGTTAATAAAGCTATTACCAAGGTAGGCAAAAGTTAATCGTCTAATTTGTAGGCTGTTTATTCCATTAGCATGTTTACCTCCTGCTGGTAACCCATGGTTTAATTCCTCAGCCCCATTCATGACCAAGTGTAATTAATTTAACTAGTTTTATATTCCCGTGAGGTCTAAATGAATTTTGAAATGCCTCTAGTTGTATCACCTAGCTTTGCTCGTTTTGTAGCTTTAGAAGTAGAGCCAAATTCATTAAGGAAGAAAGACATAATTAAATGTCTGAAAGCTTTGGAAATCAAAAACCCAGAAGTTTTAAATCTTAAATGGAAAGAAGAATTGTGGAGTTTGCTACAAACATCTGCCAAATTACCACCCATGTCTCTAGTTAAACCTGTAATTATGAAATACAAATCACAAGCCTGTGATAGTAACTAAATTTCCTCAGGAATCTCTTAAGGGTTTTTCAATGAAGCAATTTGAATATAATCTGTATGTTTCTATCGGGCATTAGTCACATGATCCAGCATAGCCTACTTGTCCACAGCAACTGCCCAATAGAAGATTTACACTACACATTTGTTTAGAAAAAATGGTGAGCTTGTGGCAACAGTAAAATATAAACAAACAGGGAAATATCTCCCACCTCAGATATTTATTTTGGGAATATGTTTTGTTCCTGGAGTAACTGAAATTAACAGCGATCAGCTAACTGAAATACGGCAATTTATCAAGAGTGATCGTTTGCTTCAGCATTATTTGGAGCAAAAAATTTTGATTATCCAAGATTGAAGATCTGACTCCTTAAACTTGCTTCGCTTCAGCTTAAGTTTTTATTGGCTTTACTACAAATATACCGATACCACGCATGGTACAAGGTAATGAGAGTGATGAGTAATGTCAATTGAAAACTGTTTGGTTTTTGGCCTCTACAAATTAGTAGCTTTTAGTTACTAATTACTGTATGAGTTTTAGACACTCATGGTCTCTAACTATAGAACTGTAGTAGGAGTGTCAATCATTTTTGGTACAAATCAATATCAGTGTTGGGAATATCGTCTCTAATAACCACCTTACCCAGTACTAGGAACGGTAATCTTAGTAATCGATGAAATTAAACTTGAATATAAAGTTGAGGCATTGCTTGCTCATGGGCTTTAAGTATAAATGGAAAAATGGCTCTGTGCCTTCCCGTGACAAGGCAGCACGCAGCAAATATCTACTGGAAGAAGGGCAGTTTAACAATGAGAAAGACCGAAACCTAGCAGAGCAAGAAGCTCGCAAACACTTAGGTGTACCAACGCGAATTCCAGACGATGATCGCTCTATGCTCGGGCATTTCCAAGACTGGTAACGATGCATTTAGCTAAATCGGACTTAGTTTTAGTCACACCACTAGATCTGTTTATCATAGATAGATAAGCTGAGTGGTGTGACTAAATTTTTGTGTAGCAATAAATTTTTAGATACGGCAGAAAGGCACTTGCTTAAAGTTTGACTTCCGCAGCCGCCTTTCATGCACTAAAACCAACAGAACTATGAATCTACTAATAATGACATATGATGAGGATCAATTAAACTATTTTGATTGCAGTTATCAAATATTTACTATGTAGCGATCGCATTCAATGAATCAAGTTATTATCAGGCAAAATCTTACCTCTCGGATGGAGGCGGTACAGTCGCCGATTATACCTGTAGTCAGCGAATTGATCAAAAACAATCCCGGCACCATTTCCTTAGGGCAAGGTGTTGTTGCTTACGCGCCACCACCAGAAGCCATTGAATATTTACCAAAATTTTTAGCTGAACCAAAAAATCATCTCTACAAAACTGTAGAAGGAATACCACCATTACTAACAGCAATTACAGAAAAATTACAAACTTTTAACAATATTGAAATCAATACAAACAATAGTATTGTTGTGACTGCTGGTAGCAACATGGGCTTTCTCAACGCCATTCTTGCTATTACTAATATCGGGGATGAAATTATTCTGAATACACCCTACTATTTCAACCATGAAATGGCAATTACTATGGCAGGGTGTCATCCAGTCTTAGTAGAAACCGATGAAAATTATCAACTACGTCCCGATGCGATCGCCCAGGCTATCACTCCAAAAACAAAAGCTATAGTGACAATTTCTCCTAACAATCCCACTGGGGTTGTATATAGCCAAGCAGCCTTACAAGCAGTCAATCAAATTTGTCGCGATCGCGGTATCTACCACATTAGCGATGAAGCCTATGAATACTTCACCTATAACGGAGTCAAACACACTTCCCCTGGTGCATTTCCTAATAGTAGTGAGTACACTATTTCTCTGTATAGCCTTTCCAAAGCCTACGGTTTTGCTAGCTGGCGCATCGGTTATATGGTGATCCCCAAACACCTGCTTGTCGACGTTAAAAAAGTCCAGGATACAAATCTAATTTGTCCGCCTGTAGTTTCCCAGTATGCAGCCTTGGGTGCCTTGCAGGCAAAACCAGAATATTTGCGAAATAATATTGCAGCGATCGCTCAAGTGCGAGGATTGGTAATTGATTCTCTCCAGTCTTTAGAAGGATTGTGTAAAATTGCTGCTGCTGATGGTGCCTTCTATTTCTTTCTCAAAGTTAACACCGAAATAGAACCCTTTGAATTAGTCAAAAGATTAATTCAACAACATCAAGTTGCAGTTATTCCTGGAACTACCTTTGGTATGCATCAGGGATGTTATCTGCGTGTTGCCTATGGTGCATTGCAAAAACAGACAGCAAAAGAGGGGATAGAAAGACTAGTTAGAGGTTTGAAAAAGATTGTTAATAGTTAAAATTTGAGTGCTTAAACACAAAAACACTAATAAACAAAGAATTAATTAATTTCTTGGAGCCTTAGAGCCTTAGTGGTTAGTTATTCTAATGTTATTATGAATCTTGGTAATATTTTTAAATTTAAAATTTACAAAAATGCCCATTATCAACAAATTCATTGAATTAGAAACTAATCAAGGAATTAACATTCATAATATCACTCCTCAAATTGATGCGATGATTTCTTCAACACCAATTCAAAATGGTCAAGTCTTAGTTTTTTCTCGACATACAACAACTGCCTTGGCTATTAATGAATATGAAGAAAGATTATTAACAGATATCAAAGTTTTTTTAGAAAAAATAGCACCAGAATCAGACCACTACTTACATAACGACTTGCATCTAAGAAAAAATATTCCACCAGATGAACCAATGAATGCCCATTCTCATCTCATGGCAATGATACTGAATAACAGTGAAATAATTCCTATTGTTAATGGCAAATTAGCTTTGGGAACTTATCAATCTGTCTTATTTTTTGAATTGGATGGGCCACGTAAAAGAACTGTATTTTGTCAAATCTCCGGAGAATAAAGCTCATCAGTGTGTATCTGTGTGCATCTGTGTTCGTTTTCCCAAAAATTATTGGACTGTCGAGATGACTTCCAGCTACAACCAAAAATCAAGAAATAACGAACACCGATAAATCATCAGTGTGTATCTGTGTTCATCTGTGTTCGCCTTCCCAAAAATCATCGGACTATCGAAATAACTTGCAACCACAACCAAAAATCAAGAAATAACGAACACCGATTAACACCGATAAACACAGATAAACATTGATATTGGATTTAATTACTTACTTTGCCATGATTGAATCAAAGTATTGGAATTATTCAATAATCGATTCAATTCATTAAATGCTTTCGCTTGATGGCAAACATGGGCATCAATAAATAAACCAATTATATCTGCTATTAATAACTGTAATGCTTCTGGACTTTGGGTAGTTGGAAAATCTAGAAATGCTCTACCTGTGGTAAAATCGAAAGGATTAGCAATTGTAAAATGATTTGCTCCCTCTAGAAACACCAAATAGCTATCATTTCTTCCACCAGCAATTGCTTCTTGGAATGTACGCATCACAGCAGTAGTTGGATCGCCTGAAGTGATCCCATAGCGATCGCTACTGTTAGTAATCACTCCATCACAAGTTCCCCCGATCAATAACATTGGTAGAGAATCCGGTAAAGGCAAAATCTTACCAGGTTCGTATCCCATTATTGTTCCTCCCATAGAATGGGCAGCATAAGCAAAAGATGCTGCTACCTGTGGGAAAAAACTGGGGTTGGCGTTTTCTATCGCTACTCTCCCACCTGCGGAGTGTCCACCTAAAATAACCCTTTCTAAGTCCAGCATTCCAGTTAAGATACCCTCTGCTTGCAACTGTTCTAGTTTTGCTAGCAATGTAGGTAAAGCAGAAGCAGTGGGAACAGTACCATAAATTTCAGGCTTCCATGTGGTGACATCCACTCCTGGAGTCAGGCTTACTACTCCGGGAAGATTTTCGGTAACCCAGTTAAATGTAACCACCACCAGCCCACGTTCAACCAGTTTAACTGCTAGCCATTGGTATATATGGGCTTCACAGTTAAACCCGTTAAAAAAAATCACCACTGGAAAGGGGGCTTTTTGGCGATCGGCAGGCACAATTCCCATATTCTTTTCTGTATGGCTGCCTGACATCTGTGCTGGATACAAGATTTTGAGATAAATCGTATCGTAAGGAGACTCAGCACTCTCGACTTTTGCTGCTTGAAAAAAAGCACGAACAGTCATGTCAAAGGGTATCTTACGTTACTCATATCAAATCTTAACTGCCAAGCAAAATTTTCTCAAATCAATCCACGTTAAATTTTTCAAACTGTGGTTGTCCAAACAGCATGTTTGCATCTACTGCTGACAAAATTTTATTATTAGCAGCATCAGAATTTAAACAACGGCAAACTAACTGTGCCACATCGGCGCGATGAATCATACCAGCAATGCGTGGATCTTCGGTTAAAACTCCATTCCCAGTTGCCGATTCAGACTGTAATCCACCAGGACGAATAATAGTGTAATTCAGTCCACTGCCTATTAAATGTTGTTCGGCTTTTTCCTTATCAATTAAAACCGGCTGTAGTGCTTCCAGTATTTGCGGAGATAAAGCGACAACACTATTACCACTACCAATAGAAGTTACCAAAATAAACTTTTTCACTTTTGCTTTCACCGCCACATCAATGAGATTTTTATTACCTATATAATCTGCTCTAGTGCTATCTTTGGCTAAACCACCAATTGTTGTGATCACAGCATCAATAGGTTCATCTCCCAACATTGCACGTTCGACATCCTCAACATTCATCGCATCTCCCAGAACCACTGCAATTCCCATTGTTTCTAATTCATGGCGAGTTGCATCAGTTCTCAAAAGTGCTTTTACCTTAAATTGTTGCGAGGTCAAGCATTGGGCTATTTCTCGTCCTACGCCTCGACTGGCTCCAGCTAGAAAAATGTAGGATGGTGTTGTCATAGGTGTTGTTACAGAATTTAGAACTATTCAACAAATATTAACTATACCTGTTTTTAGTGAGGAAAGTACTCAAAATAGTAGACTTCGACCAGATATAGCAATGGTTGTTGGAGCAGAAGATGTTCTATTTGATTGGTGAAAATGAATTGTGAGTAAAAACGGCAAAAACACAGACAGAGAACACAGAGGAAGGGAAGCAGATAATTGCACAAATTATTTAGGATTAGTATATGAATTTCACACAAGTTGAAAGTAACCTCATTGATACTTTACACATAGTTTTTGGTCTGAGCAAAGATACATATCCAAAGAGTGATTTAGTTTGAGAATTACTCTATCTGAAGACAGTATCAATTGTTAAGTCATATTACAATTGTTTCAAAAATATTTAGAAATTGTCGAAAATTCAAACCTGGTTCTAACGTAGAACCTAAGGAGATACTAGAGGCAAATAAAATGATAAATAACATTCAAAAGTATAGATTTGTCTGCACTCTTACCTTTGGTGATATTTACGGTCAAATTATTGTTTGGTTGATTACGATTACCGTTAGTTTGGCATCAGCCCTAGCCCTAATGGGTGCAAGACGTCCAGTTTATGCCTTAGCTGCGGTTGGGCTGGTTGTTTTGTTATCTCTACCTTTCTTGCTTTTTGCTTTTGTAACCACTTTGTTAAATCATATAGAATTGGCTCCTATGGAACCAGGAACAAAAATGGAACCAATGCCTGGTAATGCTTCTCAGCAAAAACCTGTAGAAGCAACCAGCTAATAAATTTTAGATTTTAGATTTAGATTGAAGACTGGATATTATACACAAATTCCCTGTCTGTTGGCAGGGAATTTTTTGCACATGGCAATTAATCGCGTTCTTACAATGGAACAGCAGCTTTTTTTACAGTTGAGGGCTGATTATGCTGGAACATGATGTGATTATTATTGGCGGTGGCTTAGCAGGATGTCGCGCCGCAGTGGAAATAGCTAGGAAAAATCCCAGTTTAAATATAGCTGTGGTTGCGAAAACTCACCCCATACGTTCTCACTCTGTTGCTGCTCAAGGTGGAATTGCAGCGACGCTAAAAAATGTTGACTCAGCTGATACTTGGGAAGCACACGCCTTTGATACAGTCAAGGGTTCTGACTACCTAGCAGATCAAGATGCAGTCGAAATTCTGACTCGGGAAGCGCCGGATGTGGTGATTGATTTAGAACACATGGGTGTGTTGTTTTCGCGGTTGAGTGATGGACGAATTGCCCAACGCGCTTTTGGTGGACATTCCCACAATCGTACTTGTTACGCTGCTGATAAAACTGGTCATGCTATTTTGCACGAATTGGTAAATAATTTGCGGCGCTACGGTGTGCAAGTTTATCAAGAATGGTATGTGATGCGCTTGATTTTGGAAGAAAATCAGGCAAAGGGTGTGGTGATGTATCACATCTTAGATGGGCATGTGGAGGTAATCCGCGCTAAGGCTGTCATGTTTGCTACTGGTGGTTATGGACGAGTATATAACACTACTTCTAACGATTATGCTTCTACGGGTGACGGTTTAGCTATGACAGCACTGGCTGGTTTGCCTTTAGAAGATATGGAATTTGTACAGTTTCATCCTACGGGGTTGTATCCAGTCGGGGTGTTAATTTCGGAGGCGGTGCGTGGTGAGGGGGCGTATTTGATCAACAGCGAGGGAGAACGGTTTATGGCTAGATATGCTCCCAGTCGCATGGAACTTGCTCCCCGTGATATTACCTCACGGGCGATCGCTTACGAAATTCGTGCTGGTCGTGGTATTCATCCTGATGGGAGTGCTGGTGGTCCGTTTGTTTATCTTGACTTGCGCCATATGGGTAGGGAAAAAATTATGAGCCGCATTCCCTTCTGTTGGGAAGAAGCCCATCGCCTAGTGGGTGTGGATGCGGTAACTCAACCGATGCCCGTCCGTCCTACTATTCACTATTGTATGGGTGGTATCCCTGTTAACACTGATGGTCGAGTCCGTAGTAGCGGGGATCATCTTGTCGAAGGTTTCTTTGCTGCTGGTGAGACTGCTTGTGTTTCTGTGCATGGTGCTAACCGCCTTGGTAGCAATTCTTTACTAGAATGCGTAGTTTATGGACGCAGAACTGGGGCGGCGATCGCAGAATACGTACAAAATCGTAAGTTACCAGAGATCGACGAGCAACGCTACCTAAGCGAAGCTAAACAACAAATTCAGGCTTTGTTAGATCAGCCAGGACGGTATCGGATTAACCAAATCCGTCAAGCATTTCAGGACACTATGACTGAGTTTTGCGGTGTTTTCCGCACCGCAGATTTAATGAGTGAAGGACTGCAAAAATTACAACATCTGCAACAACAATATTCGCAGATATACTTAGATGATAAAGGAAAATGTTGGAATACAGAAATTGTTGAAGCTTTAGAACTACGAAGCTTAATGGTTGTCGGACAAATGATTCTGGCTTCTGCCTTAAATCGCCGAGAAAGCCGTGGCGCTCATTTTCGTGAGGATTATACTCAGCGAGATGACGAGAAATTCCTCAAACATACAATGGCTTATTACTCAGCAGCAGGAATTGATATTCAGTACCGTCCAGTAACAATAACAATGTTTCAACCACAGGAAAGGAAGTACTAGAGGGGAAGGATGAAGGGTGAAGGATGAAGGATGAAGGTTTAAGAAGAATATTATTCCCAATTCCTGCTCCCCGATCCCAATCCTAGAAAAGTATTATTTATCACATTTTAATAATGGTTTAATCTTAAATACTGCCGAAATGGCAACATCACCTGATAACGTTTAGTTATCGTCAGGAAGTAAGTCAAACGAATTGAGTTTTTTTTGGGATTGTGGATAAGTAAAGTAATAGTACAAGTAATATTCAGTAAAAAATATTACTGGTATATCACAAATCTCAAATCACCAAGGTCATCTACTAAATTCTATGTATCCAGGAGAAAGTAATAAATAAATCAATAGTTGGATCATACCAACTGACGCTGTTGGATAGCACACAAGCTCATTACATAACACAAATCCACAAAAATCAAAGCTAAATGGCGTCACTGCCATTGATAAATTGAATATTTGACAGCAAATCGCAAATTTAGCAGAGATTTGTAGTTTTTCTGTGGTTGACTTGTGCTAAATATGGGTTAATCTTATAGCGGATCGTTTTAACCGGCCATCTACCCTGACAGAAATGTATAAAGATAAAGATAATATTTAATTTGACAGTTCTGTCCGATATTCGATGTTTGCAAATTGAATATTTTGATACGGCAGTACCAGCCGCAATCAACTACCTTAAGCTAGGTAGGTATGTAACGACTTAAAAGTTCTTTGTCTGGGAATTGTAATGAATAGTTTACAATACCAGTGGATGGGAAAATCTAAAGAAAATATAAAAGGGATCACATAACTGTGGTGTTAGGAGGAAATTAGTGTTTCTAAGACTAGCGCAACAACATCGGCAATTTGTTCAAGACCTAGTGATGAATCTACAAGCTTTAGCGATTGTTCTAGAGCGACGTGGATACCCGGCGTCTTGTTACACATGCGGCGACCAGATGAATAGTGCTTCATTTATGGTTAGCTTAGGAGAAAATCACCTCATTCGGTTCTTGGTATCTGATTACGGAATTACTTGGACAGAAATGCGAGATGATCGCGAATTGATGAAGTTAGAAGGTGCTGAAGCAGTCAACCAGCTACAGGAACTTGCCAACATCATCAAACTTCCTATCCAACCTTCTGTAACAACTAAAACCCTGGCTAAACGTTACTAATTTGCAACTGTAACCGCTCAGGTAGTACGGACAAAGGCGCGACCAACAAAGATGACACATTGGGAAGTGGGAGTTAGTTTAAAGTCTATAGCCCAAGTCAACAGTCTACAAACTATTGACGATTGGCTATCGACCTAATCCCAACTATTACAATCCGTTCCCAATCAAAATGAAAGGCGCCCAATAGTAGGGATGGCTGAGACTGACTACAGTTGACTTTGGTATACTGTCAATCCGGTCTTGCTGCTGACCCAACTGAGACGAACTCCCAGTAATCAAAGCTATTTGTGCTTGTCGTAAGACTTCAGCTTTTGTTAATTTTCCTGAAGGCAGTAGGGCATAAAAAACACTCATCAACGCCTGCGTACCGCCATCATCTACAGCCCACAGCGAAGCAATGGCTGATCTCGCACCAGTTTTTTGCATCTGATAGCCAAAACCTAAAATTTCTTCACCGTTACCTAGTTTGCCTCCTAATCCTGTCTCGCAAGCACTCAACACTACTAAATCTACTCGAGGCAGTGACCAAGTGGCAATATCTTTGAGGGTAACTCGCTCACCGTTGCCAAATAAAATAAAAGAATCTTCTGGTTTGCCGACAACAAATGCTGCATGGGTTGCCATATGGACAATTGTAAAATCATCCATTTGTGGCACAGTCGTTTGTGGGTTAAAGGCATTATCTAAGATTTTCTTTGTGCCTGGAACGATGGTAGCTAAATTTTCCACTTCTTTGGCTGCAAAAGGTAATCCCGAAAAAATTTCTTTCCGATTAGCCACTTCTACTGTATAACTGCCTTTAGTAAAGGCTGCTGCCAAAATGCGTAAGTCTGATGAAGGTGGAGTGTTAAAGTTTGTCAAACTTGCTGCGGTGATATGGTTGATACTATAGCGCTGCACTAACCATTGTTTGCCATCAAATAAAGCGGCTAAAGGGATGTAACGTAACTGCCCATCTGGTGCATAAACTATAGTTTGGGTAGCTGCTTGGGTCAGGTCTTTTTCTATTGGTTTGATCAGCCAATCATACAACTGGCGTGCAGGTTTTTTTACATCTAAACTAGGGTTTTCTAAGGCTTTACGAAAATTCAGAATTGTTTGGTGGAGGTTTTCTTTTTTAACGGCGACTGTACGATGAATTGGTGGAGAATCAGGGGTTACTAATACCAATTCCAAACTATTTTCTAAAACCAGAGGATATAAAATTACAGATTTTTCAGGTAGTCGGGCTAAGTTATCACGAATTGCATTAAGACTTTCCAAATCCAAATTTTGCCGCCTAGCTGTGCGGCTAATTTGTTCTAATTGTGCTTTGACATCTGGACGATTGATAAAATTATTGAATTCATCCAGAATTTTCTGCTGATTTTCTGCGATTTGTTGGATGCGTTGTTTTTGCTGTAGCGATCGCTTTTCCGGAGGAATCTGTCGTAATTTCGTCAATTCTTTGCCCAGGACAACTGCACTATCTAAGCTTTGATCTAATTTTTGTTTAATTGGTTTTTCTGGGGGTGTGATCTCAATTCCCTTAGCGGTGAGTTGATTACCTTGAACGTTTTGGAGATATTCTTCTAGTTCTTCGACTTTGATTAAATCCAGAATCCGCTGTCCTTCTGTGGTGCGATCGCTTTTTAGTAACTCTTCACCCAAAGCGTAGTATGTTTGAGTCACAGTGAGATTATAAGCGTCTAGTTGCTCACCAGTAAAAGCTGCTGGATTAAGACGGACTTTTTCGCGATTATTGACACAATGCTTATAAAAGAAAATAGCCAGTTCTGGTTGATTCTGAAGCTCTGATAAGTATCCTAAATTACTATAAGTTTTGCCTAAGGCAATGTGGGCCTGCCCAGGCGTCTTTTCATTGATACTAAGCTCTTTATTGATGGCTAAAGCTTGTAGATAAGAATTAAATGCTTGGGGAAATTTACCTTGTTGTTGGTAAACTCTGCCAATATTATTAAAAGTTGCTGCTTCTAGTGGACGTTCCTGAATATCTCTGCTGATAGCTAAAGCTGTTTCTAGTTTTGGCGATGCATCTTGAAAACGATTTTGTCTCGATAGTCGCATTGCCTCTTGATTAAGTTGCTTAATCTGCTCAGAACGACTAGTGTTTTTGATAAAACTTTGGGTTATTTCAGTATATCTATTTTGTATAATTGTATTTGCTGTTACCAGAGTAGTTTGAGAAAAGACCATCCCTGATCCCAGAGTAAATACCACTGTGGCAGTAACAATTTTTGAATATAGTTGCGGAGGGTGCATACAAAAACCCTACCTATTTTGTTTTGCTGTTTGCTAAAGGAAAATAGTTGTATAAAACAACTATTGTTTATGCTATTTCAAAATTTGGAAAATCTCTGAGAATTCCTAAGAAAATTTAAGATGTCTGAAGAAAAAACAAACTTATCCGAACTACCTACAACTGCTATAGACAGTCCCACGAGTCAGACACTGGAGTATTGGTTTGAGTACCCAGTCAGAGTGCAACCTCATCACACCGATTATTTAGGCGTGGTTTGGCATGGAACTTATATTGCGTGGATGGAAGAAGCGCGGGTAGAATGCCTGCGTTCCATAGGAGTAGAATATGCGGATTTAGTTGCTTTAGGTTGCGACTTACCGGTAGTAGAACTTTCGCTACGTTACCACCGTTCGATTCAATTGGGTATGGTAGCAGTGGTAAAAACACGCATGACTGAAGTCACCAGCGTCCGCATCAATTGGGATTATGTAATTGAATCTCCAGATAGGCAACAATTGTACGTTACAGGCAAAGTTACACTAGTAGCTGTAGACCGAGAAAGAGGTAAGGTCATGCGTCAACTACCTGAAAATGTTCAAGATATGTTGGCGAAAATCTCAGCTTCACTAAATAAATAGTGGTTGGTTGTTGATTGTTGATTGTTGGTTGTTGTACCAGACCTGCCATGGCACGTCTCTACATTGGTTAGTGGTTTACTTCTGACACTCCCTACTCTGCCCCTAATCCCCACTCCCTTGGGGGAGTGGGGGCGCCGAATCCCCCACCTCCCCACTACCTACCCAACTGTGGTAACTTCTGGGGTAATTGCACTATATAATTCCACATTTGTTGAGGTCCAATACCATAACCAACCTGTAGTAAAACAATGATTGCAGCAATTAAGAAAGCTGTTTTCACGGTTGTTTTGACTACTTTAACTAGGATTGTAAATATTAACCAAGCGACAATTAGAGCTATAAGCATAATCAGAAATCCTAAAATGTCGCCTTTACTATTAATGAGATGATGTTAGAAAAGGCGATTTTATTTTAAAAATTGGTTGATTCTCACTGATGACCTCGAAGCCTCTCAAGCCTCGCCACTGTGGTAAAGTACCTACACCTGTTAGACTCCCCACCTCCCCATCTTCTTCAGCGTGGTTGCAAGAAAATTCCTATGCCATTATGAACACGAGCTGCGGTATTGGGGAAACGATCTAGAAGTTGCCCTCCCAAGTAAAGACTGGTAGAACTACCACCGTCGAGATTCAACGCATCTACACATCCCATTTGCTGCATTAGTTGCGCGTGTTCTGCTAAGGTAGGGCCAGCACCACCAACACGATTGTGAACAGCAGCGAACATGAGGTTGCCTGTTGTAGTTTTACAAATAGCACTACGGACTGCTTTTTGGACAATAAAGGCATTACTGAATTGTTCGCCTTTGGCATCAAGGACAATTTGACGATTTTGTAGTAGCAGGGGGCCTGCTCCTAAAATATGGGGGTAATTGCTAAATTCAGCAGGATTGGTGGAACTTTCGATGCGAACTGAAGAACCAACAGGTAACATTGAAGCAATATTTGTACCACTGCCGCGTAAGGTGAGCAAATATCCATCCCCAGGAATTGGAAAGGTACTTTGACCAACCTTACCTGCTGGTAACTGATTAATTATTTGATTTTTCTGCACGGTTAGGATAATTTCGTTGTCAGTCAAGGGAGAATAGTTCGCTCCCCATGCAGGAGTATAACGAGCTATGCCACTTTGAACATAACCACTATTGAGGGTTAAGATCGGCAATTTTTGGTTGTTAGGAGTGATTAAATTTTCTAAGAGAGCCAGACGATCCATGTAAAATTGTCCAGAATCATTCCAAGCGATCGCACCTCGGTTCAAAATTGGACTTGACAACCATTGACCATCCCGACGAATTGCCCCCAAAGGTAAGCGATTATTGCGGTTAAAATAACCACCGTTAATGGCTGCGACTGCCAATTGTTGTTGTGCTGTCTGCAAGAGGGGAGCAGTTCCCTCCAGAGTATTGGAGTTGGTTAAAATTGGTTTGATTTTTAAGCCGACGGTACGCGGATTGATTTCTAACCACACGACTGGAAAGCGTTCTTGACCTAGATTGATATACTGCTGACGCCAGTTTAATCCCGTAGCCCAAGTAATTGCTCGTGGTAGTAATGGATCAGGGCGAATATCGATGAGCAGACGGTTAGGATTGGGTACAGTGCTAACTAAGGGAGCTAACCCAATGGGAACTTCTAGACGAATAATTGTTTGGTTATTAACTACCTGTACTTGCTTGATTAATGGCGGGGGAGGTGGAGGAGTGTTTTGTTGATTCTCATTTGGTGGCAATAATTGTTTTAGTAGATTTTCTGGAAATGGCCCAGGAGTGGGAATTTTTTCTACCGGAGGGGGTGGTGGAGGGGTGTAACGTTGGATTAAAACTGGATCGGCAATGCCATTTAAGGTTATTGTCCAATCTCTTGTGGTGGGAACAGCTGGTTTGGGAACTGGGTTATTTGGATCGTCGCTTAAAGGTTGATTTTGCTTAACTGGTGGTTCTTGGTTAACTTGCCAAGGAGTAGGACGATCTAAATTGACGGTGATGCGTTCTATTGAAGATTCTTTGCTTTGAGTAATATCTGTGATTTTGGTGTTGGGTGTGGATATGACTAAGGTGTTACCCTGCACTTGCATTTGCCATCCAGATGTTTTGGCAAAATTGGTCATATCCAAGTAGCGATACCCTCCTGCCAATGTGCTAACTAAAATCGGTGGTTTAGTCGCAGATGAATACCACTGGATTGGTTGCTTAGTAGCAATGTTGCTGTTTAATAAATCTACGCCGATAAATTGCCTAATTGCTGCATCGCTGATGTGAGTTGTCAATTGACCAGCTTTCAGACGTCTTTGTAACCACGCCCCTGTCAAGATTCGACCATTGAGAGAAATTTGATTACCATAGTATATTACCCCTCGCAAAGGAGGTGCAGGTGGTTTTGGGGTAAAAAATGTCGGTTTGGGTTGAGTTACATTTGGCGATTGGGTAATTTTTGTCTTGGTTTGTTTTTCGGAAGTGATTAACTTCTGAGGAACACTACTATAGGCGATCGCACTATCGCCAAGTGCTGTTAAGTACAGTACAGATAAAACCATTGGTGATGCCAAAAACTTGACAAGCTGGCTGATGTTACCAATTACAATATAACTGCGGTCGCGTTGCCTAAAATTCGATGTTTTTACCATATATGATTAGGTATTTTTGAAAACAATCAATTCACACACAAACTAAACAAACTTTTGCAATTATCAAAAAATCATGACGTGAGTTTGGAACACGAACGTGATAATGTATATATGGGCTTTTTGTCTCTTGTTAAAGCAACAAGCAACTCTGCCACTATGAAGACTGCGATTCTAAGTGCGCTAAATCACAACTAGCGCTAAATAAGTATATGACAGCAGTCAAAAGCTTTTGAGCTCGCTCTAAGTGGACCATCCTCACTAAATTACTTGCTACTTAAGTGAGGTTTAGCTAGCAGCAATACAGGTGACAAAGGGTGGTCAGTAAAAATCTAGAGAGTTACTCCAGAAATATTTAGGAATTGCCAAATGGGTATATAGTGTAATACGCTGATTTTGTTGCTGAATCAGGATCATTTGTGTCTCAAAATATAGACAACTCAAGAATTTGATTTTTTCAGTTAAGCCGAAAAAGGCTACACAAAAGTAGTGAATTTTATTGGAAAATAAAGGGCATTGAGGAGTGCGTAGCTTCACGAAATAAATATAATACTGGGTAAGCAAACTTCCTTTGCTTGACTCAGCAAAAACCCATAAGAAACGACGCAAAGATTTTAACACGGGTCTAGCAAATATCAGCCCGAAGTTAAAATTTTTTTTCCTTAAATTTCGGTTTTTGTGAATTTCTTCATCTGTCCATTTAGATAATTTTTCTCACTAGCAAAGACCCAATTGTTAATTCATATCGGCATGAGGATGACAGGGATAATCTATGAATAAAAAATCGGTGAATCAAGACCAGGACATGAGATTTGTGGACAACTCACAGCAGTATACCTACCAAGGACAAAGGTGGCTAGTTGAAGAAAGAGATGCTTGTGGTGTGGGTTTTATTGCCCATCGTTTAAATCATGCTAGTCACGAAATTGTCTCAAAAGCTTTAGCAGCTTTGACTTGTCTGGAACACCGAGGTGGTTGCAGTGCAGATCAAGACTCTGGTGACGGTGCAGGAATTTTGACCGCTATTCCCTGGGAGTTGTTCCAACAAGATTTTGCCACACGGGCAATAGAATTTCCTAGTAATAATAATGTTGCTGTGGGGATGATATTTTTACCACAAAATCCCCAAGCCGCACAAAAGGCTAAAGCGGTAGTTGAGCAAGTAGCAGCAGAAGAAAAATTGACTGTACTGGGTTGGAGAGTAGTACCAGTACAACCAGAGTTATTGGGTATACAAGCAAAAGAAAATCAACCCCAAATAGAACAAGTTTTTTTAGTCTCTGCTGAGAAAAGTGGCGACGAACTGGAACGGCAATTGTATATTACCCGTCGCCTGATCGCTAAAGCTATCCGCAATCACAATCACAACTGGTCAGAAGAATTTTATATTTGCTCCCTGTCTACTCGCACAATCGTCTACAAAGGTATGGTGCGTTCAGCTGTTTTGGGAGATTTTTATCTCGATTTAAAAAACTCAGCTTATCAAAGTGCTTTTGCTGTATATCACCGTCGCTTTAGCACCAACACCATGCCTAAGTGGCCATTGGCACAACCGATGCGGCTTTTGGGTCATAACGGCGAAATCAACACCTTATTGGGTAATATCAACTGGATGACAGCTAGACAAGCAAGTTTAGAGCATCCAGTGTGGGGCGATCGCATTGAGGAACTCAAGCCCTTTGTCAATATCAACAACAGTGACTCGGCTACCTTAGATAACGTCTTTGAGTTACTGGTTCGTTCCGGTCGTAGTCCCCTGGAAGCCTTGATGATCATGGTTCCAGAAGCCTATCAAAATCAACCATCTCTGCGTGATTACCCGGAGATTGTCGATTTCTATGAATACTATAGTGGTCTACAGGAAGCATGGGACGGGCCAGCACTTTTAGTATTTAGCGATGGTCGCAAAGTAGGCGCAACCCTGGATCGTAATGGTTTAAGACCTGCGCGTTATTGCATCACCAAGGATGACTACATCATCGTTGCTTCTGAAGCTGGAGTTGTGTCATTAGATGAAGCCAACATCATCGAAAAAGGCAGACTCGGGCCAGGACAAATGATTGCCGTAGATTTAGAAAGCAATGAAGTCCTGAAAAACTGGGACATCAAGCAGCGCATTGCGAAAAAACAACCCTATGGAGAATGGTTGCGGCAACATCGGCAAGAACTTAAAACTTTGGTCAATGGTCATTGGTCATCAGTTAATGGTAATGGACTGCGAACAACCACCAACGATCAACCAACAAATATAGACAGACAAACCCTGCTGCGGCATCAAATTGCCTTTGGCTACACCACAGAAGATGTGGAAATGGTAATTCAGCCAATGGCAATAGATGGCAAAGAACCAACTTTCTGCATGGGCGATGATATTCCTTTAGCAGTTCTCTCAGAAAAACCCCACCTGCTGTACGACTACTTCAAGCAACGTTTTGCCCAGGTGACAAACCCCGCTATTGACCCATTACGGGAAAAATTGGTGATGTCGTTAAAAGTGGAACTGGGCGAACGGGGTAATTTGTTAGACCCCAAACCCGAATATGCGCGACGGTTGAAACTAGAGTCACCAGTATTGACAGAAGCAGAACTCCAAGCTATTAAAAATTCTGAGTTTAGGACAGCTGAGTTATCCACACTATTTACCATCGCCAAAGGACCAGAAGAGTTAAAAGCCGCAGTCAAGTCTTTGCAAATCAAAGCAACAGAGGCGGTGCGTGCTGGCGCCAAGATTTTAGTCCTCAGCGATCGCGCTGGCAAAGGCATCAGTTCAGAATACTCTTACATTCCTCCCTTGTTGGCAGTAGGTGCAGTACACCATCACCTGATAGAAGAGGGGCTGCGGATGAAAGCATCCCTGGTGGTTGATACAGCGCAATGCTGGAGTACTCATCATTTCGCTTGTTTAATTGGCTACGGTGCTGGTGCGGTTTGCCCGTACATGGCCTTAGAAACAGTGCGTGATTGGTGGGCAGATCCCAAAACACAGCAATTTATGGAGCGGGGTAAAATCGCTACCCTCACCCTAGACCAAGCGATCAGTAACTATCGCCAAGCTGTAGAAGGTGGTTTGCTGAAAATTCTCTCGAAGATGGGAATTTCCTTACTCTCCAGCTACCAAGCAGCCCAAATCTTTGAAGCGATTGGTATTGGTGGCGACCTACTGCAACTGGGTTTCAAGGGTACAACTTCCCGCATCGGTGGTTTGAGTGTCAGCGACCTAGCCCAAGAAGTGTTGTCTTTCCACAGCAAAGCTTTCCCGGAACTGACGACCAAGAAGCTAGAAAACCTTGGTTTTGTCAATTATCGTCCTGGTGGCGAATACCACATGAACAGCCCAGAACTGGCAAAAGCACTGCACAAAGCTGTTGATGGCAAAAACTACGACCACTACGAAGTTTATAAGAAGTATCTGCAACAAAGACCGTTAACTGCACTACGAGACTTGCTAGATTTCCAAAGCGATCGCCCTCCCATTCCCATAGAAGAAGTAGAGCCAGTCAGCGAAATTGTCAAGCGCTTTTGTACTGGTGGTATGTCCTTAGGGGCGTTGTCGCGGGAAGCCCACGAAACTTTAGCGATCGCCATGAATCGGATCGGTGGTAAATCTAATTCTGGAGAAGGCGGTGAAGATCCAGTCCGGTTCACAGTCTTGGATGATGTAGACGCTTCTGGTCATTCGCCCACCCTCGCTCACCTCAAAGGATTACGCAACGGTGATACCGCTTCCAGCGCCATCAAGCAAGTAGCATCGGGACGCTTTGGTGTCACACCAGAGTACCTGATGAGCGCTAAACAAATTGAAATCAAAATCGCCCAAGGCGCAAAACCAGGGGAAGGCGGACAACTACCAGGGAAAAAAGTCAGCCCCTACATTGCTATGCTGCGGCGCTCGAAGCCTGGTGTCACCCTGATTTCACCACCACCACACCATGATATTTATTCGATTGAAGACCTAGCGCAGCTAATTTTTGATTTGCACCAAATCAACCCCAAAGCCCAAGTATCGGTGAAACTAGTTGCAGAAATCGGGATCGGCACGATCGCCGCTGGTGTAGCGAAAGCCAACGCTGATATTATTCAGGTTTCCGGTCACGATGGTGGTACAGGTGCATCCCCACTGAGTTCTATTAAACACGCGGGTTCTCCGTGGGAACTCGGTTTAACAGAAGTGCATCGTGTGCTGATGGAAAATAGCTTGCGCGATCGCGTGATTCTGCGTGTAGACGGTGGGATCAAGAGTGGCTGGGATATCATCATGGCTGCGTTGATGGGAGCAGAAGAATTTGGCTTCGGTTCCATCGCCATGATTGCCGAAGGCTGTATTATGGCCCGTATTTGTCATACCAATAATTGCCCTGTGGGTGTCGCCTCCCAGAGAGAAGAACTACGCAAGCGATTTACGGGTATGCCAGAACACGTAGTCAACTTCTTCTACTTTATTGCTGAAGAAGTACGGAGCTTGCTGGCAAGGCTTGGTTATCGTTCACTGTTAGATATAGTTGGACGTGCTGATCTATTGAAAGCACGGCGAGATGTGCATCTGACCAAAACCCAAGCATTGAACCTGGACTGCTTATTACAGCTACCAGATACTAAAACAGACCGTAGCTGGTTGGTGCATGAAGAAGTCCACAGCAATGGTGTGGTTTTAGATGATCAATTACTTGCCGATCCTGAGATCCAAGCAGCGATTAGTAATCATACTGTTGTCACAAAAACAGTACCTGTCGTAAACACTGATAGAACCGTCGGCGCCCGCCTAGCAGGAGCGATCGCTTCTCAATACGGCGACGATGGCTTTGGTGGACAGATTCACCTCAACTTCCAAGGTAGTGTGGGACAAAGCTTTGGTGCTTTTAACCTACCCGGAATGATTCTTACCTTGGAAGGCGAAGCCAACGACTACGTAGGCAAGGGGATGAATGGCGGTGAAATTATTATTAAACCACCTGCGATCGCCAACTACGACTCATCACAAAACGTAATTATTGGCAATACCTGTCTCTACGGTGCTACTGGTGGGATGTTATTTGCCAACGGTTTAGCTGGAGAACGCTTTGCTGTGCGCAACTCCAAAGGTACAGCCGTGATTGAGGGAGCAGGTGATCACTGCTGCGAGTATATGACTGGTGGGGTAATTGTTGTCCTTGGCAAAGTCGGACGTAACGTAGGCGCTGGTATGACTGGCGGTCTGGCTTACTTTTTGGATGAAGATGGTAACTTCCCAGAATTAGTCAACCGGGAAATTGTGACAATTCAGCGAGTCATGACAGCAGCTGGTGAAAAGCAACTCAAAGAATTGATTACAGCTCATCTGCATCGCACCGAATCACCAAAGGCTAAGATGATCCTAGAAAATTGGCAAGAATTCTTGCCTAAGTTCTGGCAGTTAGTTCCACCTTCTGAAGCCGATGGACCAGAAGCTAATCCTCAACAAGAAAAGCAGTTGAGTCCAGTTTAATTCAAAAGGCAGAAGGCACTTATCGTTATCATTTTGCCTTGATTTTTTCAGATTGATAGAAAAAAGGCGCAGATTTTTGCGCCTTTTCTATTTTTAGTTAAGGAACTAACCACACCAGACGTAGAAGACGCAGAGAAAGAGATAGAAGAGAATTTGACAACTGATTTAGGACTGCTACAGCGATTATTGTTAATAAATAATAACCACTAACGCAAAATCTATCTTCATTTATCGGTGTTTATCTGTGTGCATCTGTGTTCGACTTAAAAAAGATAATTGCCCAAGCGTAAAACCAGACCAGCCTATCAATTAACAATAACTAACTACAAGATCAAGCAAACTATTTCTTCATATTTGCAATCAACTTATAATTCTTATCTTGTAATTCTAATAATTCTGGGATCGTGACAAAACGATAGCCTTGTTGCCTTAATTTACTAATTATTTGCGGTAAAGCTGCTACAGTCTGAGAACGATTGCCACCGCCATCATGCATCAACACAATACCGCCTGGTTTTGATTGTTTTAAAACTCGACTGGTTAATATAGAGGTTGTCGGGCGATTATAATCTAAAGAGTCAGCCGACCACATTACTACTGTATATTTCTTGCTTTTGGCATAGCTAGCTAAACCATTATGCAGCATCCCTCCAGGAGGGCGAAATAAAGTTGTTTTTGCACCTGTAATTTGAGATATTAATTCTGATGTATTGTCAATTTCAAAAGCTGCTGCTTGTGGATTAAAAAAGTGATACCAATGATGCCAAGTGTGGTTACCAATGACATGACCTTCCGCCACAATTTGTTTGCCCAAATTGGGATAATTCTTAAGATTTTTTCCCACAACAAAGAATGTAGCTTTAATATTATTTTCTCTTAATATATTTAGGACTTGTGCAGTGTAGCCAGGCCAAGGGCCATCATCAAAGGTGAGAGCTATGACTTTATCATTAGGAGGAAGTTTTGCCTGATTAATTATTGCCCCTTGAAAACGCGGTGGTATGATATAAGAAATTCCCTTTAATTTTGCCTGTTGTTGCCAACTTGCTAGCATTGCAACTTTGAATTGATTGAGACGTTTTTGAGTCCCTGTTTTGACTTCTGTGTCATCTGTATTTTCTATATTATGTTTAGTATTAATTTCAGAGGTACTCTGATTAATAGGCATAATCAGACCAATACTCAAGCTGCCGCACAGTGCAATCAGCGAAATTAGTATTCCTTGCGGCCAGACAATAGACTTATTGTTTTCCACTTCATAGCTCCTTCACAGAATTAACCATCAGTTACCTTTCTGACGGTAATTTATAACACAGCTTTTCAGATAATTTTTAAATAGCCTGCTGTTTTCTGGTAATCCTCAAAAATTCACACAGATTAGCAGAAAATTAGATGTCGGTCAGAGAAATTATAGAAATCTCACTGAATCCTATATGGTTTAGCTTTGGAAGGCCAATGCTTGTAATTTACTATATTTATTAATATTTCGTTATTTTGAATATTTTATTGATTTCATGCTCTATCAAAGTATATTCTACTGCTAGACTATATTTTAACCTTGAAAAAAAATGTTAAATTTCTGATCAAGTTTCGCAATTAAATTTACATAAGGCAGCTAGACGTGTACTAATTAAAATAGTTTCTTGTCTGTTTAAGATATTTAAAATTTAATCTGTACCATCATAATATTGCACAGATTCTATAGATCCAACTAATTTCTTGACTAGTATTTTCACTGCGCTTTAATAGAGAGAACAACTTTATTCATCTAGAGATGAATTTTCTATAACTCTATAATTTTAGTTATAGGCTTAAATATGTGTACAGCTAATTTTAAGTAAGTCAACAAGTGCTATTTTAGCTATACCTGAATTTGTGGACAGTTAATCTAAGTACTATTTTGATACTAATACTTTAGTAATCTAGTCACTAAAATAATAATTTGTTGATCTCAAAAACTTGGTTACTTGGATTAGACTCAACAAAGTTAAGCTTTGTTAGATGTAGTACACAAACTCAGCTTTTTGCTCTCAGGTTAGGATACTAATTCCTGCTCTAGAGATGAGTAACAATTTAATTTTATATCTACTAATCTAAGGTAGACTATATTTTTTATATCATCAAGATTACAATTAAACACATACTTAACAGTATAAATACTAAAGACCTATAATTACCGATGATTAATGCCCTTTCTGGGTATGTAAATACTTCATTAATAAATTTTAATAATATTGGTTCTGAAACTAATCAGAGTAGGGCGTAAAGCATTATGCCTCACAACCGTCTCTGACCATGTATTTTCTTTAACCTACCCAACGGTTTTGAGCAAAGCCAATCGCAATCCTGGCCAGCAAAACCGAAAACCAGCCTATAATCAGGTATCCTTGACGGGGATAGCGCTCCAAAAAAACACCCAGAGCTATACTCAAGGGTACAATACCGTAGGCGAGACGGCTCAGGGATATCGTACCGCCAGATGCCAGTAACAAAGCAATACCGCAAAAACCGTAAAGAACAGTAACCGAGGTCAATTCTTTACGTAAGCGCCATAGAAGGTAAGCGCCTCCCAAAACCATGACAGCGTTGAGTACGTTGTTAATATATTGATCGCTAGCCAGTATGAGAGAAATTGTGACCACAGCATAAAAGCCATAAATCTTGATGACAGAACTTAACTTTTGTTGTTCGCGCCACAGCAGATAAACACTGCTAACTATAGTGCTAAAAAATAGTGGATGTAATAATCTTTGAATCCAGCTGTGCTGTCCGTCTGATTTACCTAGTGCGATCTCTAACAGCATATTCCACCAACCTTGCCCATCAAATCCCAAAGAAGGACGCCATCCTTTTTGGGCATTGATAAAAGCGATCGCATTACCAAAATCAATTGCACAATATAGACTGAACAGAAGCAGACCTGTAGCAGTAGCAGCAGCAGCCAGGTAGGCGACCCTTGGGCGACGTTCTTTCCAAGCTGCAAGTAAAAGGGCTGGAATTAATGCCATACCTGTAGGACGTGTTGCTGTCGCCATTGCACCCCAAAAGGCTGTCCAGCAATATTGCTGACGATCAAAGGCACGCAAAGCAGCCGCGCTTAAAAACAGATATAAGCCTTCGGTATAAATTACTGTGCCAAATAACGAGAGAGGACACCAAGCTAATACAGTAGCTGTCCATCTAGCCCCTTTTGTTCCATGATGTTCTGCAACCCAAAAGTATACACAGTAAAGGGCGGCTAAAAAGGTGATGTTATTTACTAGTAACCCTGCTACTTCAAACGACAGCCCTAGATTCATGACACCACGAACCATGAGGGGAAACAATGGGAAAAAAGCAATATTATGTTGACCTCCGTCATCAACAAATTCATATCCAGAAGTAGCAATGCTACGATAATGTACGCTATCCCAAGCATCAAATACTCCCAAATCAAAATTGGGTAATACTCCCTCCACAGGTTTGGGTAGATTTGGTGCAATGAGCAACATGGCAATCCAAATAAATAATCGGCTGACTAACCAAATTGCTCCTGGAAAAAGGAAATCACTTTCCCATATACTTTTTTTGATAAATATCTGAACTTGAGCCATAAGCATTTATTTTTAAACTCCTTGGAAAATGTTTTTGCTTATGGCTGTAAACGAAATGTCTCTTGGCAATATTTTGTACATTTCACTCCTCCACCACATTCAATTATCTACTGAAAAACAATTAAATTAACTAATATTTTTGAAGGTGATATTCATTAGGTAATGCTGAAATAATATTGATAATATTCTAGTAATTTATGTCGAAATTCATGGTATTGATATTAAAAATTTTTAATAATATAAATTTCATAGTACTTTGCTATTATAATATTCAATATTGATGTTAAACAGCTAAAAATAAATGTGCGATTGCTATTGCATTTCTATCCAAATTGGTGAAAATGAAGTTTAAGGAAAAACCACGGAGAGGCAAAGGATACAGAAGAGTAAGCAAATTATTTTACATTATGATGTAGTATTGCTGTAATTTATTTCAAAACATAATGTTCTTCGGTTTTTGTTGCATTTGTGTAAGTCAGTGAGTAATTATTATTGATGTAATTTATCAGATTTTTATCACTTTTAATCTGAGTAGTCCATCTGGTAAATATAATTTGTTCTGGGTGATATTTGTTTAATATGGCAAGCATTTTTGTAAACGTAAAATCTCCAGAGTTGATTCTTTTATAAGACATCACAGCAATTTCAGGCGGCACAATTAAATCATTGTAAAAAGCGTACATAGGATTATCTGTAAATACCCAATTTGTCAAACTTTTGTATTTTAGAATCATTTGCATTAACTCTAAATTTTTGGGTACACTCCCACGAGGATTTGGGGGAGTGATAATTATTAAGCTAATGAGTATTACAACTAAAGACGCAGGTAAAATTAATTTTTTTATATTGATTATCTGAAAATTTTTCTGTATGTTTTGAGAAAATAAATTATACAATAAGCACGCTCCATAAGCAGCAAGCCAACATATAGGAATAGCAAGTAAGGGATAATAGTGATACCAAAGCGGTTGATGTTTCAGTAAAATTAACGTGGCAGTAATTAGCCAGGTCAAGGGTAATAATCCTTTCTTCTGTTTTTGAGAAATAATTGCCCAGATACCGATACCGGCGAGAAATATATAATCATAATCTTGATGGATCATGTAATTGAGATATTGCAGATTATTAAAATTTTCTACTCTGGAATCTGGGGTTTGTTTGAGATGGGTAAGAAGTAATTGTTCTTGATTCCAGAATTGCTGATATAAGATTCCAACCAGGCTATAAACAAACACTAAAGAAATTAACCATAAAGATATAGATTGTAATAGAAATAATCGATTGGTTTTAATTTCCTTGCTTTGGCTACAAAAAGCTAATATCTGCAACAATATTAAAGGAATTAAAAATATAGTAAATAATTTTGTTTGTAAAGATAATGCCAAGCATCCACCAGATAAAATTAAATAAAATTTATTATATTTTTGTTGATATCTGTATAAAAAATAAATAGATAGCATTGCCAAAGCCAACGATGGAATGCCAATCATGACAGAAATACTTAGACGAATATATAACCAAGAGGTAAATACAAAAAATGTTGCTACTATAGCTGCGAAATGACCTAATTCAAAAAAGACTATTTGATAAAAACACCAGATTAATATTGCTGAGAATAAAAGCGTGAGTAAACGGGCAGAAAAGATAGAATGACCAAATGAATTAAGCCATTGTGATAAAATTGCTGTAAAAAGAGGTGGTTGATCGTTCCAAATTTGACTATAAAGAGAAAAACCTTTGGAATAAAGGACGGCTTTCATTAAATTAAAACCTTCATCATAGTCAAATTGAAAAGTTTTTGTCATTGGCTCAAATCTAATAGCAATGACAAAAATCATAAAAAATAATATTAGAGATAGCTGCAATAAAATATTCTTTAATTTGGGCATACTCTTGCCAATTGTAGGTTTGAGATAGTTGCTAGGATCGAGTATTGATAAATATTTTATTTATTAAATTCTGCCAATACTTTTAATTCTTGGCTTAGAGTTCAAGTCTTCTAAAGACGACTAAAAATTATTTTAGTTCACAAATATTGGACTTTGGTTATTAGTCAAAAATGAAGTAGTTCTGCCTATATAAGTTTAGTGATTACTATCAATTTATAACTAATTTTTATTGAGATCGTTTCACAAATAAATAAACGTCGTCACGTTGGTAAACCAGTTGAAATAATTGATGATTTTTCAGTTGATTGACTAAATTGGCAGCAAACTCTGGGTTACGAGTACCATCTGGGTGACGTACGTTCAGCAATATGTAATCAAACGGAGTGAAGCTTGGGGGCGACCCACTAATATCATCCACAAATTGAATCATCAGACGGTGGCTTAGATGCGGGGCGATACTGTGGGTAGTTAAAACAGCACCTTTTGTCTGCACTTGAGCGATCGCTTCAGTTGTTGCTTGCCAATTATCAACTGTTCTGAGATATCGTGACCAAAAATAGCCATATTTTCCTAACACCATAAAAGCCAATAATGCCCACAAAATTATTGCCCTTCTGGTACGTAGACATCCTTTATCAGCAGCAAGACTGGCAATGACAGCTACTATTAAGAAAGGCAGTATAGGTAAAGAATATTGATGAATTAAGTCACGTTGGGCTGGCTTGTCGGAAAGAATATTCAAAACTAATGCTGGAATTGCACTTACCAAAGGAGTTAAATGTTTCGGTGTAAGTCCCCAAATTAAGGGTGCAACTAATAATGCTAAATATTCCAGCGTCTTGAATGAAAATACCCTCTCTAAAACAATATTTGGCTTCAGCAGAAGATTGCTAGCAATTGCGATCACAGAATCGCCTAAATAGCTGTAACGTGAAACTGCTGCTACCTCACTATTACTAAAAAAGGGAATGATCACTTGGCTAGCAATTAAAAACCAACTGATACCAGCAATCAGGGCGAATGTACCGTAAAAACGCCGTCGTTCAAATACCAGCAACCAAAAACCCATTGCTGTTACCGTCAGCGATAACACGGCTTTACAACCTAAAATAAAAATAGTGCCAAGGCAAAACCACCCTATCTTACCTAACCGTGCTGCCAAAACAACCCCTAGAAATACAGGAATTGCCATTACTTCTGGATGAAATTCAAAGAGATTGACATTAAAAATCAATGGATACAGCAGATAAACTGCTGCCATTGCCACTGCTTGGCTTTCCTTCAGTCCTGCTTGTAGGGCAAGATAATAAGTTGGTACAGCACCCAAAGCCAAAGAAACAGCTTGTACAGCTAATAACCAGTAGGCACTGGGATAAATTTTATATAGTAAAGCCAATGGATAGACTGCCCAAGCTGCATGGTTCCCCATGTGATGAAAGCCCAAAAAAGACGAAATAGGCGGCTGTCCTTGGCTGATTAAGTAAACAACCTGATCGTAAATTCCCAGATCTAGAACTCCTGACTGATACAGTGTATGCCTAATACTGCTGCACGCAAATAACAATAGAGCACTGATGACAGTCATCCAACCTATGATGCCAAGCTGAAAAAGTTGTTTTTTCACTCCTTGTAAACAGTAAAAAAAGATTGTTAATATTTTCTTAACCTAATTATTTTACAATTTTCTGGAGAAAAGACAGAATTAAAGACATTTAAGTTTCAATTAACTCGTTTTATCTCTAACAGAAGAGTTTTTCAAAAATAAATAAACCTCGTCTTGCTGATAGCTGAGTTGGAACTGTTTAGTATTTTTGAGTTGATTGACCAAATTGATCGCAAAACCGCGATTACTCAGCCAACCAGGATGACGCGCATTTAAGAGTATATATTCAAATTTTGTCAGATCTGCTGGTGGCGAATTTGCATCTGTAAACTCGATCAGTGGGCGATGGGTTAAATGAGAGGCGATTTCGGCAGTAGTATAAACGCCTCCTTGAGTTTGAACTTGGGCGATCGCTTGCCGTGTCGCTTGCCAAGTATCCAACGAATCCAGATAAATTGTCCAGAAATAACCGTATTTTCCTAAAGCAAAAAAAGCTACTAAAGACCAGAGGATAATTTTTCTTGGTCTTTGTATCCATCCTTGACCAGCAGCCAGGGTTCCAATTAGGACCACTAACAAAAAAGGTAAGATTGGGAGAGAATATTGATGCACCAAGTTTCTTTGCTGACTAGCATCCGCGAGAATATTCAAAATCAGTGTGGGAATTGCAGCAATCAGGGGTAGCAGATGTCGAGGCGCAATTCCCCAAAGAACTGGTGCAAACAGTAAAGCTAAATATTCTAGAGTATCAAGGGAGAAAATTTTTCCCAGGGCTAAGCTTGGATTGAACAGCAGATTCTGGACTACTTCACCAAAGGAATTCCCCAGGTAGCTATAGCGTGAAATGTGGCGAGTGACTGAAGCTGCTTCCCCACCGAAAAAAGGAATGATTGCTTTGGTCGCGATCGCAAACCAAACGATACCACTGAGTAAGGCGATCGCACCACAAAACCGCCTTTTTTCAAATAGCAGTAGCCAGACTCCCATGGCTGCAACTGTCAGAGACAATACTGCTTTACATCCCAACACCAAGAAGATACTGAAACAAAACCAGCCAAATTTTCCCAAACGAGCAGCTAAAATTGCTCCTAAGAGTGCAGGTAGGGCGATGACATCTGGGTGAAAATCATACAGATTGATGTTAAATACTAGTGGATACAACAGATAAACAACTGCGATCGCTGCTGCTTGCTCCGTTGTGAGTCCAGCTTGACGCGCGATCAAATTGGTAAACAGCGCACCTGATGCTAAGGCAATTGCCTGCACAAGAAACAACCAGTAAACACTAGGATAGATTTTATAAAGTAAAGCCAATGGATAGAAAATTATAGCGGCATGATCCCCAAGAATGTGAAACCCCAAAAACGAGGAAATAGGGGACTTTCCTTGGCTAATCAAGTAGACGGCTTGATCAAAAATTCCCAAATCCCAGGCGGCTGAGTGAAACAGCATATGTCGTAAACTGCTACACCCAAATAACATTAAGGCACTCGCGAAAGTCATGCAACCAACAGTGCCAAGCCGAAAAGTTAATGTTTTCACTGGTTATTGGTTAGTTGTTGATGGTTGTTTGTTGATTGTTGGTAGTTGTTTGTTGGTTGTAGAGACGCGATGTTCCTCGCGTCTCTACATTAGTGGTTAGTGTTTAGTTCTTTACTCCTCACACTCTTCATACTCCACCCTACGGGAAGCCGCGCAAAGCGCGTCTACATATTACTCATACTCCTCATACTTCTCAGACCTCCCCATCACCCTACCCAAAGTTCCTGGGCAAACCGCACAGAGAAGCTGGCGAGTAAAATTGTGAAGAAGCATAAGGTTAAGTATCCGTAACGAGGATAGCGAGACAATAACACACCAAGGGCGATACTGAATGACACAATGCCGTAAGCAATGCGACTAAGTGACCAAGTACCACCAGAGGCAAAAATTAATCCCAAACCACAAAAACCGTAGATTACCGTGATTGGGGTTAATTGTTTGCGCACATACCATAACAAGTAAGCACTACCTAAAACCGAAATAGTGTTCAGCAGAGGGTCGCCTGCTAGTATCCATAAAAGTAAAAATAAAACTGCAAATCCATAATCTGCATTCGCCGCACCCAAGCGTTGGCGATCGCGCCAAATCAAAAAACCAACAATAACGATCGCAGTAAATAATAGGGGATGCAGGGGATCTTTAATCCAGCCATGTTTCCAATTGGCTGTACCTACTGTAATTTGCATCAGCATTTTCCACCAACCTTGCCAATCAAATCCCACAGTTGAACGCCAGCCTTTTTGGGCATGAATAAATGCCAGAGGATCAGCAAACTGGATGTGACAATACAGGCTGAATAGTAGTATGCCCCCAGAACTAGCTAAACCAGCAAAATAAGCAATAGGCGATCGCTTTTGTTGCCAAGCAGTGATTAAAAACGCTGGGATCAATGCTAATCCTGTAGGACGCGTTGCTGTTGCCATTACCCCACAAATGGCAGTCCAAGTGTATTGCTGTTGATCAAAAGCCCGTAAAGCTGCTGTACTCAAAAATAAATACAGTCCTTCAGTATAAATTACTGCTGTAAACATTGACAGCGGACACCATGCCAGTACAGCTGTTGCCCATCTTGCTCCCTGGAGATTGTGAAATTCCTTTACCCAAAAGTACACACAGTAAAGTGTGGCTAAAAAAGCAACATTGTTTACTATTACCCCTGCGATTTCAAATGGCAAGCCAAAATTCATCATTCCCCGCACAATTAGAGGAAATAAGGGGAAAAAGGCTACATTGTGTCCCTTACCATCATTGAGGTATTCATACCCTAAGATAGCGATGTTACGGTAATGAACACTATCCCAAGCATCAAAAACCCCCCAGCCAAAAATTGCGTCTTTTCCTCCCGGCGGTGCATCTAAAAGAGGAGCAAGCAATAACATGGCACTCCAAATCACTAGCCTGCTGGTTAGCCAGATTGTAATGGGAAATAGAAAATCATTTTTCAATAAATATTTACTGATAGCTAATTCCTTTTGAGCCATAAGTTTCATTTATGAGTTAAGTGAGATATGTAGTCTCAAAAATCAAGTAAATATTTCTTCATCCTTCATCCTTCACCCTTCATCCTTTATCTGAGAGTCCCAAGCAATTTAAGATTGAGTTGTCTGTCGATCCCTAAATAATTGTGAAAGCAATAACTCTTGTTGGTTCTACTGGCTCTATTGGTACTCAGACCTTAGATATTGTCGCTAATAACCCCGATAAGTTTCGGATTGTTGGCTTAGCGGCTGGGAATAATGTGGAATTGTTAGCTGCCCAAATTCGGCAGTTTCGACCGAGTATAGCAGCGATTTGTGCAGAGGAAAAATTACCAGCACTCAAGGAAGCGATCGCAGATCTTGATCCCCAACCAATTCTCATGGCTGGTGATGCGGGAATTGTGGAAGTTGCTCGTTACGGTGATGCCCAAACTGTTGTCACAGGTATTGTTGGCTGTGCAGGATTATTACCCACTATTGCCGCCATTGAAGCTGGTAAGGATATCGCCTTAGCTAACAAAGAAACTCTCATTGCTGGTGGCCCTGTTGTTCTGCCTCTGATTGAGAAACATGGTATAAAATTGCTACCAGCAGATTCTGAACATTCGGCAATATTTCAGTGTTTACAAGGTGTACCACAAGGAGGCTTGCGAAAGATTATACTCACAGCTTCCGGTGGCGCTTTCCGCGATTGGCCTACAGAAAAATTAGCAGAAGTAACTGTTGCTGATGCCCTGAAACATCCCAATTGGTCAATGGGGCGGAAAATTACTGTAGACTCAGCCACTTTGATGAATAAGGGATTGGAAGTAATTGAAGCTCATTTTTTGTTTGGCTTGGATTATGAGGATATTGAGATTGTCATCCATCCCCAAAGTATTATTCACTCTTTAATAGAACTTCAAGATACTTCGGTGTTAGCTCAACTCGGCTGGCCTGATATGCGTTTACCTTTGCTCTATGCTTTATCTTGGCCGGAACGCATTTACACCGACTGGGAAAGATTAAATTTGGTCAAAGCTGGCAATTTGACCTTCCGGGAACCAGACCACCAGAAGTATCCTTGTATGCAGTTGGCTTATGCTGCTGGTAAAGCTGGTGGTTCTATGCCCGCTGTTTTGAATGCGGCAAATGAACAAGCCGTAGCATTATTTTTGTCAGAAAAAATTAGTTATTTAGATATTGCCCGGTGCATCGAATCGGTGTGTGATCGCTTCTCATCCAACAACCGTCCAAATCCCACTTTAGACGACATTTTGCTTGCCGATCAATGGGCTAGACAAGAAGTTTTGACTGCCACTAAAAATTTAGAATCTCGCTCACATATAATTTCCTTACGATAACCAATAACAAACTCTAATTAGTCAGCGTTCAGTCTCATACTGAACGCTGATACTAATCAGCATATTTTCATATATTTCATTTCCTTACATCAGAAGTATTGCCACCAGTTTTCTTTTGATATCAATCTTTTCATGCAAAAGCGATCGCAAATGGTCAGCAATCCCAAGACAAAACAAAAGATGAGACGGGGAAGATTCAAACAAACAGGGAGATAAAAGTGTCTCCCTTGTCTGGTTTGTCTCCCTTGTTTGGTTCGTCCTCCAAGTCGTCCCCCTTGTCGTTGATCCTCTATCCCCGTTCCCTTAATTTAAAGCTAACCAAAAGTTGCCTCCTTATTTGATGAAGACTTGATATAGATACGTTAGCGATCGCAGTCATTGATCACACCCTAGACAGTGATTTTGCTATGTTTGGCAGGTGTGGGCTAGATTGCTGATTTATACGGTTGCAACATAGCGCCATATTTTTACATCAATGGTTAAGAGTAATAACGGTTTTGTTATGTCTCCAAACGAGGTAACTATGGCTCAATACCAAGAAACAACACAAACTAATGCGCTGCCTTTGCCTTCAGCTATTACTAGGGGTGTTGCAGCAACAGAACTGCGCCCTTGGGGTTCTTTTACAGTTTTGGAAGAAGGGCGTGGTTATAAAATTAAGCGTATCGAAGTTAAACCTGGACATCGGCTAAGTCTACAAATGCACCATCACCGCAGCGAACACTGGATAGTTGTTTCTGGTACAGCGAAGGTAGTTTGTGGTGATCAAGAAGTGTTGTTGGGCAATAATCAGTCTACGTATGTACCCCAATGTACAGCCCATCGTTTGGAGAATCCTGGTGTAATTCCTTTGGTTTTAATTGAAGTACAAAACGGAGAATACTTAGGCGAAGATGATATTATCCGTTTTCAAGACGATTATGCTCGTACTGGAGATTAAAGCCATAACATTCATGTACTAGATTCATTTACTCACAAATGAGGTGGGGCAGTGGGGAGGTGCAGAGAATATGACAAGTGTGAGGAGTAGTAAACAACCACCAACCACCAACCACCAACCATTCACTAAATACATGTAATATTTTTAAGATCAAGCTTTTAATTTCCAGACCAATACTATGATTTATCTGAGTCCAGCAGCCGCAAGTGAGATTAAAAGATTAAAATCTAAGCAGCAGCAATCAAATTTATTGTTTCGGTTGGCAGTTAAACTCGGTGGTTGTTCTGGTCGGTATTATGAGATGTGTTTTGATGAAATTGCTTCATCAGGCGATCGCACCTTTGAATGTGAGGGCATTCCAGTAGTCATAGATGCTGAAAGCCTTAACTACGTTGATGGTTTAACCATCGATTATTCTGAAGATCTCATGGGTGGTGCTTTTCGCTTTTATAATCCTCAAGCAATTGCTAGTTGTGGCTGTGGTAATTCATTTGCTATTGGTTAATTGTTGGTAGTTGGTGGTTGATGGTTATTCCAAACAACAAACAACAATTAACAAATTTCTATTGACTCTTCATACCTAAAAAAGGTATAATCAGGGTTTGTTGTCAAAAGTTAAACTATAAGCAGCTTCACGCGCTGTAAGTCATGCCCACAATACAGCAGCTAATACGTAACGAACGCGAAAAAGCGCGTCAGAAAACCAAGTCCCCAGCTCTGAAACAATGCCCACAACGTCGGGGCGTTTGTACCAGGGTATACACGACCACACCGAAAAAACCGAACTCGGCTCTGCGTAAAGTCGCAAGGGTAAGACTGACATCTGGATTTGAAGTCACAGCCTACATTCCAGGAATTGGTCATAACTTGCAAGAACACTCTGTTGTGATGATTCGTGGCGGTCGGGTTAAGGACTTACCAGGCGTGAGATACCACATTATTCGTGGCACTTTAGATACAGCCGGAGTCAAAGACCGCAAACAAGGTCGTTCCAAGTATGGAACCAAACGTCCAAAACAATAGAGAAGGCGCGATTAATCGCGTTTCTACTCGATTAATCGCGTTTGCTAGCTAATTGTTCCAAGTAAAGTCAGTGATAAAATTTAAATTGGTTCGGTGCAAATACACGAGAATCAATTTCATGGTAGCTAGTTGCAGTCCCAAAGTATCCTGAGGGATTAAGGCTATGTAAATCAGAACGTAAGACCTGAATGAAGTAATAACTCACAGGCGGTTTAAATCAAGCAGCTAGCATCTATGAATCAAGTGTGAGAGTCAAAAAAATCAAGTTACATTTGTAAGGCCTCCTACATCCTATTGGCTCTGAGTGTAGGAATTTTTTAGAATGCTATTAGCGACACAGCATTTTAAATAGGGTTTTATTAGCTATTAAATTAGCTATTAAGGTATATAATTGTTGTCGCCTTGTATGTCTAGTTGAGGGCAGCAAGTTATGTAGGTTCAGGGTCATTGCTATTTTAGTAATGAAAAACTGCCTATAAATAAATCATCTAGTAGCTAAATCCAGAAATTTAAGGTTGAATTATGTCTCGTCGTGGTGTTACTCAAAAGCGCCCAGTTCCACCTGACTCTGTTTATAACAGTCGCTTAGTAAGCATGATGATCCGTCGTGTAATGCGTAGCGGCAAAAAATCACTTGCCGCGCGGATTGTTTATGATGCGATGAAAAATATCGAGGAAAGAACCGGAAGCGATCCGTTGGAAACATTTGAAAGAGCAGTGCGGAATGCAACGCCCTTGGTAGAAGTAAAAGCTCGGCGAGTAGGCGGTGCGACCTATCAAGTTCCAATGGAAGTACGCGCAGAACGCGGCACAAGTTTGGCATTGCGTTGGCTAGTACAGTTTTCTAGATCTAGACCTGGTCGGACAATGGCTGGCAGACTCGCTCAAGAATTGATGGATGCTGCCAACGAAACTGGTAGTTCAATTCGTAAGCGTGAAGAAACTCATCGGATGGCAGAAGCAAATAAAGCCTTTGCACACTATCGCTACTAAATGTAGGAACGCGCCGCTTGCGCGTTTCTACAAAAACAAAAGTATATCGTGGTATTTACTAAAAGAAAAAGACGGTTTACCGAAAAGATAGAATCTTAACAAAGTGTAATATACAAGATATCATGAGGCGAAAAGTATAGGAGGCAGCTGTGGCACGTACGAACCCGCTAGAAAAAGTACGCAATATCGGTATTGCGGCGCATATAGATGCGGGCAAGACAACAACAACAGAGAGAATTTTATTTTACTCTGGCATAATTCATAAAATAGGTGAAGTCCATGAGGGAACCGCTGTCACTGACTGGATGGATCAGGAGCGAGAGCGGGGAATTACTATTACAGCTGCTGCCATTAGCACCAGTTGGAGAGATCATCAAATAAACATTATCGACACTCCAGGACACGTAGACTTCACAATTGAAGTAGAACGTTCCATGCGGGTTTTGGATGGTGTAATCACAGTTTTATGTTCTGTAGGTGGTGTGCAGCCGCAAACAGAAACAGTATGGCGGCAAGCGGATCGCTACAAGGTTCCGCGTATTGTCTTTGTTAACAAGATGGATCGCACGGGCGCGAACTTCTACAAAGTTTACGAACAAGTGCGCGATCGCTTGCGGGCTAATGCTATTCCTATTCAACTGCCTATTGGTAGCGAAAGTGATTTCCTGGGTCTGGTTGATCTAGTAAAGATGCGGGCGTATATCTACACCAACGACCAAGGAACAGACATCAAGGAAGAGGATGTTCCCGCAGACATGCAGGAACTGGTTGAAGAGTACCGTACCAAGTTAATTGAAGCGGTAGCTGAAACCGATGACGACTTGATGACCAAGTACTTTGAAGGTGAGGAACTCACAGAGGAAGAAATCCGTACTGCTCTGCGTAAAGGCACCATTGCTGGTACGATTGTGCCCATGCTTTGTGGTTCTGCCTTCAAAAACAAAGGCGTACAGTTACTATTGGATGCAGTAGTAGATTACCTGCCTGCCCCCCCTGACGTACCTGCAATTCAAGGTACACTGCCCAATGGCGAAACAGTGGAACGTCACGCTGACGACAACGAACCCTTGGCAGCACTTGCCTTCAAGATTATGGCTGACCCTTACGGTCGTCTGACTTTCGTTCGAGTTTATTCTGGCGTTTTGAAAAAGGGTAGCTACGTCCTGAACGCCACCAAGAACAAGAAAGAAAGAATTTCTCGTTTGGTGGTCTTAAAGGCAGATGAGCGGATTGACGTAGATGAACTTAGAGCAGGTGATTTGGGAGCCGCACTAGGTTTGAAAGAGACTTTAACAGGTGACACCCTCACTGATGAGAATTCGCCAGTAATTTTGGAATCTCTGTTCATTCCAGAGCCTGTAATCTCGGTAGCGGTTGAACCCAAAACCAAAAACGACATGGACAAGTTGTCCAAAGCTCTACAATCTCTCTCCGAAGAAGATCCGACCTTCCGTGTGAACGTTGATCCGGAAACCAACCAAACCGTGATTGCTGGAATGGGAGAGTTGCACCTAGAAATTCTGGTAGACCGGATGTTGCGGGAATTCAAGGTAGAAGCGAATGTTGGTGCGCCACAAGTAGCTTACCGCGAAACTATTCGCAAGCCAGTCAGCAGAGTAGAAGGTAAATTTATCCGCCAAAGCGGTGGTAAAGGTCAGTATGGTCATGTAGTAATTGACCTAGAGCCAGGAGAACCAGGAAGCGGCTTTGAATTCGTCTCCAAAATTGTTGGTGGTGCTGTACCAAAAGAGTACATCTCGCCAGTAGAAGCAGGTATGAAAGAAACCTGTGAATCGGGTATTCTAGCTGGATATCCGCTCATTGACGTCAAAGCAACCCTGGTTGATGGGTCTTACCATGAAGTGGACTCCTCGGAAATGGCCTTCAAAATCGCTGGCTCAATGGCAATGAGAGAAGCTGCAATGAAAGCTTCACCCGTCCTTTTAGAGCCTATGATGAAAGTTGAGGTTGAAGTTCCCGAAAACTTCCTTGGGGATGTGATGGGCGACCTCAATTCCCGTCGCGGGCAGATTGAGGGGATGGGTTCCGAGCAAGGTATTGCCAAAGTGACTGCTAAAGTCCCATTGGCAGAAATGTTTGGGTACGCCACTGACATCCGGTCGAAGACCCAAGGTCGAGGCATATTCTCGATGGAATTTAGCCACTACGATGAAGTGCCTCGCAACGTGGCTGAGGCAATCATAGCTAAAAGCAAAGGGAACGCTTAATTAAAAAAGGAAACGAGCATTCATGGCACGCGCAAAGTTTGAAAGGACTAAACCCCACGTTAATATCGGCACTATTGGCCACGTTGACCACGGTAAAACCACATTAACAGCAGCTATCACTATGACTTTGGCTGCGATCGGTAAGGCTACCGGTAAAGGTTACGACCAAATCGATAACGCACCCGAAGAAAAAGCGCGGGGTATTACTATTAATACCGCTCACGTTGAGTATGAAACCGACAATCGTCACTATGCTCACGTGGACTGTCCCGGACATGCTGACTATGTGAAGAACATGATCACTGGTGCGGCGCAGATGGATGGTGCAATCCTGGTGGTTTCCGCAGCAGATGGCCCAATGCCCCAAACCCGTGAACACATTCTACTAGCACGCCAGGTGGGTGTACCCAACCTAGTTGTCTTCTTAAACAAAGAAGACATGGTGGATGACGAAGAATTGTTGGAACTGGTAGAGTTGGAAGTTCGTGAACTACTTTCCAGCTACGATTTTCCTGGTGATGACATCCCTGTGATCAAAGGTTCTGGTCTACAAGCTCTGGAACAAATGACAGCTAACCCGAAAACACAACGGGGTGAAAACAAGTGGGTAGATAAAATCTACGAACTGATGGATGCTGTAGATTCTTACATCCCCACACCAGAGCGTGATGTTGATAAGCCCTTTTTGATGGCTGTAGAAGACGTATTCTCAATTACAGGTCGTGGTACAGTAGCCACCGGACGTATTGAACGGGGTAAAGTCAAAATCGGCGACAACGTGGAGTTGGTTGGTATTAAACCAACTCGTGCCACCACCGTTACTGGTATCGAGATGTTCAAGAAGAGTCTCGAAGAAGGTATAGCTGGAGATAACGCTGGTATACTGTTGCGCGGTATCCAAAAAACCGATATTGAACGGGGCATGGTAATCGCTAAGCCTGGTTCTATCACTCCTCATACTGAATTTGAAGGAGAAGTATACGTTCTGACTGAGAAAGAAGGTGGTCGTAAAACTCCTTTCTTTGCAGGTTATCGTCCCCAGTTCTATGTACGGACAACCGACGTAACTGGTACTATCAAGACCTTTACCTCCGATGATGGCAGTGCCGCAGAAATGGTGATGCCCGGAGACCGGATCAAGATGACAGTGGAACTGATCAGCCCGATCGCTATCGAACAAGGAATGCGCTTCGCTATCCGTGAAGGTGGTCGTACCATCGGTGCTGGCGTCGTTTCCAAGATTATCAAATAGCATCTGTTGATCTTGATTAAACAAGGAGCAGAGCTGGTATAATACCTCTCTGCTCCTTTATATTCCCCCAATAAAATTTTGGATTTTAGATTCAATCCAAAATCTGTATTGAAAAGCTTTGAAGTTCTCTCCGCGACGCTGCGCGTAGACGCCCATAGGGCGGCTTCTCGTAGAGTACGCCCCAAGCCCTAGCTTAAACTTTTCGCAAAATCTAAAATCTCTAGAACAGAACCAGGACAACCGAAAATGGCTACTTTGCAGCAGCAAAAGATTAGAATTCGCTTACAGGCATTTGACCGTCGCTTACTAGACACATCTTGCGAGAAGATAGTAGATACTGCAAACCGTACCAATGCCACAGCGATAGGACCTATTCCCTTACCCACAAAACGCCGGATCTACTGTGTGCTGCGATCACCACATGTGGATAAAGATTCACGAGAACACTTTGAAACCCGCACCCATCGCCGCATTATTGATATTTATCAGCCTTCTTCTAAAACTATTGATGCTTTGATGAAACTGGATTTGCCTTCAGGTGTGGATATTGAAGTAAAACTCTAAATTGGTTGGTAGTTGATAGTTGTTTGTTGGTTGGATGTCCCAAATCGAATTAACCCCCTTAATCCCCCCGAAACGGGGAAATCTTACTCCCTCCCCGTATTGGGGAAGGTTGGGGAGGGGTTATTTTTATTTTTGCAAGAAGTCTATTGTTTTCATCCAAACAACAACCAACAAGCAACAATCAACAAATAAATGTGTGAATATTTACCTTGCCCTGAAAGATATATCTTCAGGGCTTTTTATTAGCCGGGAAACAGATGATAGAATGTAGACATAGTACGGCAAAAGCAAAAAATAAAAGAATATTTTAAAGAGAATCATCAGATAAAACTTATACCAAAGTCGTAACAAGGTAAAAATGACATCCTCTTCTAAAATTGCCGTTCGTGAGCTACCTCTGTTCCCTTTGTCAGAAGTAGTTTTGTTTCCCACAAAGCAGTTGCCCCTGCACATCTTTGAATTTCGCTACAGAATTATGATGAACACAATTCTGGAAAGCGATCGCAGGTTTGGTGTACTAATGGTCGATCCGGTTAAAGGCATGATCGCAAATGTCGGTTGTTGTGCTGAAATTATTCATTTTCAGCGACTACAAGATGACCGAATGAAAATGATCACTTTGGGACAACAAAGGTTTCGCGTTTTAGAGTATGTGCGCGAAAAGCCTTACCCCGTAGGTTTAGTGGAATGGATTGAAGATCACCCACCTACAAAAGATTTGCGTCCTTTGGCTAACGAACTGAGTCAGTTATTACGAGATGTTGTACGTCTGTCAGCCAAGTTAACTGAACAACAGATCGAACTACCAGAAGATTTACCTGATTTACCTTTAGAATTATCTTACTGGGTAGCAAGTAATCTCTTGGGTGTACCTTTAGAACAGCAAGCGTTACTAGAAATGCAAGACACTGTTGCTCGTTTAGAACGGGAAACAGAAATTTTGACTTCTACTCGTAATCACTTAGCAGCTCGTACTGTTCTCAAAGACACTTTTAATCAGAAGTTGTAAAAATTGGTAGTTGATTGTTGGTTGTTGTTTGGAACATCCAATCAACAAACAACCAACAACAAACAACTAACCCATAGGCAAAACACCATAACTGCCAAAAATTTTTAGTATTTCTGTGTATTGAGTTAATTCTTGTAAGGCAGATTGCATTTGTAGTTGAGATGTGTCTGCTTCTGCGTCGATAAAAAATAAGTATTCGCCTAGCGATCGCTTTGTCGGACGAGACTCAATTCGACTCAGGTTAATACCTAATTCGGCAAATACTTGTAGTGGCTTCACTAAGGCTCCCGGTACATTAGCACCAACGCTAAAAGCTAGGGAAGTGTGGCTAATCTTGAGAGAAGATTTTTGATAGCTATTAGGCATATCACCCTGACTTACTACCCAAAAGCGAGTACAGTTTTCTGGGTAATCATTGATGCCATTGACTAGTACGGGTAAATTGTAAAGTTGTGCTGCTCGCTCAGAGGAGATAGCCGCTGCTGTCAAATCTTGCTGGAGTGTTTGCAATGCTTCGGTTGTAGAATTAGCAGGAATTATCTGTACACTTGGAAGAAATTCCTCCAACCATTTTTGGCATTGTGCTAAAGCTTGCGGGTGAGAATAAACTGTTTTGATGCTCTCTAGGCTATGAGCGCAGGAAATTAAGGTATGAACAATTGGTATCACCAAAGCCAACTGAATTTGTAAATTGTCCAGTTGCCATAGGGTGTCCATAGTCATAGTCACACTACCTTCAATCGAATTTTCTACAGGTACGACAGCCTGGTGTACCTGAGATTGGGCAACAGCTCGCAGTGTTTGGGCAATGCTAGGATAAGGACATAAGATAGCCTTCAGTCCTTGATTTTTACTTAACCAATTGACATACAAAAGTGCTGCTTGCTCTGCGTAAGTGCCAGGGGGACCTAAATGTGCGATCGATAAAGTCATGAGGTTTTGTTTAAAATGTAAGTCTTTTTAGAGTCGAAGAAGGTAGGGATACTAGAGAAAGTTAGTTAGGGAATAAAGACTTCTATTCCAAATCCAAACTGCTAAAGTTACTCTGCATGAAGTCTGCACTTCAGATTTGGTAGATACTTTTTCAATTTCTGTTGAGAATAAAAACTTGAATGGTAAAAATTACACCTAATACTTGATAGAATACACTTTATAACATATAATCACTTAGCAGCAAATAGAATAACAAATAACAAAGTAATTAAAATATAAATTTATAATCGTAGACGTCCGAAGATCGACTTCAAGGTAGAGTAGCCGGAGGGAACTACCCGAAGGGCTTTTCGCAGGGTACAAAGATAAACACAGATCACACTGATAATCTATCTGCGTGAATAGTATTGTATTGTGTTTGCTAAGCAAATCAAATTCTGGAAAATTACCAAAAAACTTATATCCCTTCTTCAGTTCACATTAGGTGTGATTTATAATTTATAATATATAACTCTTCAGTCAATACAGATGAAAAAAATTTAGTCTGCTCGCCCTGATTTGTTATCAAAAACTCCAAGAATTAAAAAATAATAGAATTATAAAACAATTATTTTCATGAACGCATGTCTACCAAATTTACCGCTTCCCAGTCGGTAGAAATTGCTGTTCCACAACAGCCCATTCCCATTCAGCACTACTTGCGTCAGCCTCAACGTCTGGTCTATGCATTAGTAGACACCAATCGAATTCAGCCGTTAGCTGATGATATATTTCGTTTAAAAATGCGTCCCCTTGCTTTTATGTCACTCAGTATTCAGCCCACCGTAGACATGAAAGTTTGGGCAGAATCTAATGGTAAAATTCATTTGCGATCGCAAGGTTGTGAAATCCTTGGTATTGAGTATATTAACCAGCGCTTCAATCTAAATTTAAAAGGGCATTTATCACCATATCAATTCAGCACTGGCACTCATTTACGAGGCAGAGCGGATTTAGAAGTCGAGGTAGAGTTACCACCACCGTTTTCCTATACTCCTAAGCCAATTTTAGAAACCACTGGCAACGGTTTATTGAAAAGTGTACTTTTAACGATTAAGCAAAGACTATTACATCAATTAATAGCTGATTATCGTCGCTGGGTAATGCTACAAACCCAAGAAGGAAAGCTGATTAGCGATGATCAAACTCCAGAGTTACCGATTTTTAATCTTGAGTAATCATCGTCGAGACTGGTAGGAGGAAGGAAGACAAGGAAGACACGGAGGAGAAATTGCTTCCTTGTCTCCGTGTCACCACGTCTTTTTCCCTCTCCCTTGTCCATTAAATTCGGCAAGGACGAAAAGACTTGCGGTGTAAAGGTGAAGGCCCATGTTCTTGCAGTGCTAGTAAATGCTTTGGACTTCCATAACCCTTATTTTGCTCTAAGTCATACATGGGATATTTAGAGGCAAGCCGCACGATTAACTCGTCTCGCCACACCTTAGCAATAATACTAGCAGCAGCAATAGCCAGCGATCGCTCGTCCCCCTTGACAATCGTTTGTTGCAGGAGTGGCAAATCGTTAATTGATTGCTTACCATCAATCAAGCAGAGTGTAGGCTGCACCTTTAGCTTCAGCACTGCTCGCTTCATCGCTAAAAGTGTAGCCTGCAAAATATTTATTTGGTCAATTTCAACAACTGAAGCAAAGCCTATTTTATAGTCAATAGCAACCGACCGGATATGCTGAGCTAGCTGACTTCTGCGAGAGCTAGACAGCTTTTTACTATCCTTGATTTTTGCTGCCATCAGTGCAGACAAAGCATCATTTGGTAATATCACTGCTGCTGCGACCACAGGCCCAAACAAACAGCCCCGCCCTACTTCATCCACACCTGCAACTGGCCCACAGATGTCTGAAAACGCGGAGAATTCTAGCCAACTTGCTTGCTGTTGAAGTGTTGGCGAATCAACAGAAGCTTTATCTGGCTTGAGCTTGGCCATATTTAAGGTTTTGAACTTTTAGCTTTAGCTTTCCCCTGTTGCTGAATCTGTCTCCAAAGCAGAAGAACGACGGCGACGACGACGGATAGCAGTACTGGTAGTAGCTTCTGTTTCATCTGCCATCATAGGCAAGTCAGGTGTCTCTGTCGTTACTGGTGGTGATGGTTCTGTTTGTACCGGAGCCTCTATGGTACTAGTTGCCGTTTGAGCAATTACTTCCGGGGTTGTTTCTGGGGGCATAGTAGCAGCTTGACCAGGCAGAGTGACGTTAATAATCACAGACTTGGGATTTCTCACTTCCCGGTTCAACTTCACTAATGGTGAAACTCCCATCAAAGCATACACATCTTGTTCCGGTGGTGTCATTTCCACGGTGACAATCTCCGGTGGTTCTACCACTGGTTTGACTATCTCTGGTCTTGAGACTTTAGCTCGTTCTCCTCTTTCCACCCAACCTGATTTATTAATATTAGGTATTGGTAAATCAGAAGTCTCTACTAAGTCTCTGTCTGCATCAATGTCCATATCTGGCTCATTTACCAGTGATAACGGGTTGCCATTGATGCGTGGTTCTTCTTTACCGTTGCCACCATTTAGACCAATGCGACGACGACGACGCCTTTTGCTATCACTAATTTCTTGATAGCTGGGATGGTTGCTAAGATTCAATCCACCTAAATCGCTATCGTGTTCGTATGCTTCCCCGAATCCTTCGTAAATTTCTCGTGGTTCACTCAAGCGAGGAGATGGTAAACGGGGTTCTCTTTGAGGCAAAGATACAAAGCGTTCTGGTAATTCAGCTGGTGATACGATGGAACGGCTTTCTGTTTCTCCGGGTAAATGCACAATATGCCCTAAACCACCACAGGTTTGACAAGGTTCGCTAAACAATTCGTAAATGTTTTGACCTTGACGTTTGCGGGTGAGTTCTACTAGACCAAGTTCCGTTAATTGAGCAATCTGAGGACGGGCTTTGTCTGCTTTCAGGGCTTTGTTAAAGTGTTCCAGGACGTGCTGTTGGTCACGTCGTGTTTCCATATCAATGAAATCAACGACGATCACACCAGCAATATTCCGTAAACGTAGCTGGCGGGCTATTTCTGTAGCAGCTTCGCAGTTTGTCCACAACACTGTTTCCCTAGCTGTTGCCGATCGCGTAAATGAACCAGAGTTGACATCGATCACTGTTAATGCTTCGGTGGGCTGGATGATAATGTAGCCACCAGAAGGCAGGTCTACTCTGGGTTTCAGGGCTTCTTTGATCGCTGCGTTGATCCGGAAGTATTCTAAAATCGCCGTGCGATCGCGGTGGTGGTCGATTAACAATCCTTGTGGTACTTGTCCACCACTCCAGTTTTGCAAATACTGCTTCACCCGTTTTAAGCCAGTACTGGAGTCTACGACTATGCGGTTGACATCCGCACCGTACATATCTCGCAATACACGCTGGATAAAGTCATCATCCCGGTTGAGCAGTGCAGGGGCGCGGGTAGAAACTGCTTCTTGCTGAATAGCTTCCCATTGTTTTTGTAGGTTTTCTAAATCCTCAATGATTGCTTCTTCTGGTTTGCCTTCTGCTTCGGTGCGAACCAACAAACCCATCCCCGCAGGTTTAATTAAAATTGCTAATGCCCGTAAGCGGTTACGCTCATTTTCATTTTTGATTCGACGGGATAAATTTACACCCCGTCCGTAGGGCATGAGTACGACGTAACGTCCGGGTAAGGTAATGTTACCTGTAAGCCTTGGTCCCTTTGTTCCTGTTGGCTCCTTCATTACTTGCACCAATACTTTTTGTTGTGGTGCTAGTAATTCTGTGATGGCTGCTGCTGTACGCTTCAGCCGTAATGGGCCTAAGTCTGTAACGTGAATAAACCCATTGCGTTCTGGGTCGCCGATGTTTACGAAAGCGGCATCTATCCCAGGTAATACATTTTCCACTACTCCTAAGTAGATATCACCAATCTGGTGATGACCTGTAGCAACAACTAATTCTTGTATTTGATCTTCAGAAAATACGGCAGCTATTTGATGCTGCTCCGCGATAATAATTTGTTTTGGCATTCAATTTCCTCAAAAATTGGCAGCAAAAATAGACTTGGGGGTATGTTGTCCCTGTTGCCCCTACAAGCCCAAACAGGCGCTGCTGTTGTAAAAACTGCGAACTAAAGCCCACACTTAAAGAGCTATCGACTGGGAAAATGCGTTTACACGCCCGGTTCTTCCAGAACGGCTGCATATTATTTAAGCAATTTAATCACCCGTCCGTGGTTAATTTTTAATGCAATGCACTCATTCTCTAAGAATTAGGCATTCAGCATGTGTGTTAAAAATCATAAAGTTGAGAGAAGCCGACGAAGCCTTTTATGTAGTCACTGATTCACAAGGTAGCCATCAAGAGAGAGTGTTCTTGAATCTGCCTGGTGGTGGTCTGGGATAAAATCCTAGATGTTGCTCTCTAAATCTTTGCTTTCAAACCCTGAGTACCAGGATTGTGAACCAAATAACTCAATGCAGCGCCAGAAAATTCTCTTCATATCATTCTAACGCAACCTTGTTAAAAATCAATTCCCTATATCCAAAATTGAGGGGCAACTAAGTAGCAAGTTACCCCTTAAAGTGTTAATTAGTCGCGCAAAAGCAAACGCTGGCGATGGATTTGCAGTAGTTGTAATTCTTGACCTGATACTTGTTCCAGCATAAACAGAACTTGTTCAGGACGCAACAGCGTGCCATCTGGACGACAACTACCTAGATAACGCAAACTCAATGCTGATTGTGTAACAACATCAGTAGTTTCCACCAATTCCATCTCAAATAAGCGATCGCGCAGATTTACTAACTGAGTTTTGCCTGACTTGGTTGTTTGCTCGTACCAAAGCTCGCTTTTGTGTTTAATTGTATCCAGCCAATCTTGCCATTGTGTTGCTGTTGATGATTCTGGGACAGCGATCGTAAGTACATACTCCGCAGCTTCTAGCCCTTGGGTAGCAGCAGGAGCTTTTAAATCCAACTCCGCCACATCATATATAGGTATGTCACTGGGTAGTACCTCTACCAATCTCTGGCGAAAAGTATCCACATCCAGTCGCTGGGCTAACTCAAAATCCACAATTTCACCACTACTGGTAGCCCCCAAAGGCAAAGCCGAAGCCACAGAAATCCGTGGTGATGGATGATACCCACCAGTAAAGGCAATTGGCAATCCGGCTCGTCGCATGGCTCGATCAAACAAGCGCATGATATCGAGGTGGCTAACAAGAGCCATATCGCCCTGTTTACCAAACCATACCCGTAGTCTTTGAAATCTTGTAGTATTAGGTACAAACTGTCCCGCAAATTCTGGAATTGGTAGTGGGGGAATGACAATGTTATGACCAAAGTCTGGGCCGCAGACACCACAGTGAGAACAACCATCAAAAGAGCAATCAGGAACGATCACAGCTTCGAGGGCACGTTTTAAGTCTTCTTGTAGCCACTTTTTATCGATACCCGTATCTATGTGGTCCCAAGGTAGGGGTTTGTCGAGGCAGGGTTCTGTGATAGGGTGGTGGGGTGAAATCTTTCTCCCCATCTCCCAATCTCCGAATCCCCCCATCTCCATAACATTCCACTCGCCATTCTCAACTTGGCGGTATTTCCAACTGAGACCAGCTTCAGCGATCGCAACTCCCCAAGCATTATATGCACGCTCGATGCTGTCGTACCAGGAATCCATACCTGCACCTAATTCCCAGGCTCGATGTAAAACTTTACCAAGAGAGCGATCGCCTCTGCCGATAAAGTCTTCCATTGCCGACAGCCGCACATCTGTAAAGTTTACCTTCACGCCTTTCATGCGGCGAAATTCTTGTTGCAGCAATTTTTGCTTACGTTCAAACTCAGCAGTAGCAACTGAGTGCCACTGAAATGGCGTATGGGGCTTGGGTGTAAAGTTAGAAATTGTTAAATTGAACGCCAGTGGTTTTCTACCTTTGGCTCGACATTCCCGTTGTAACCAACTGACTGTCTCCGCAATACCCAACACATCTGCATCGGTCTCCCCAGGTAAACCGATCATGAAATATAACTTAATTTTATCCCAGCCTTTTTCCCAAGCTGTTTTTACACCTCGTAATAACTCTTCATTCGTCAAACCTTTGTTGATAATATCTCGCATTCTTTGAGTGCCAGCCTCTGGGGCAAAGGTTAGACCACTTTGTCGCATTCCACCCAGGATATTAGCGATATTTTCATCAAATCTGTCTACCCTCTGGCTGGGTAAAGAAAGAGAAATATTATCATTTTTGAGGCGATTTTTGATTTCCATGCCCACTGCTGGGAGGGACAAATAATCAGAACAACTCAAAGAGAGCAAAGAAAACTCATTATACCCAGTTTCCCGCATTCCCTTCTCAATTGCTGTCACCACCTTTTCTGGTTCCACATCCCGTGCTGGACGGGTGAGCATTCCTGGTTGACAGAAGCGACAACCACGAGTACAACCACGTCGAATTTCAATCGTCAAGCGGTCATGGACTGTTTCAACGTAAGGAACCAACCCAATTGAATAAGCAGGGATTGGCGTAGCAACTCGTCGCAAAATCCGTTTGGGTACATCTGGGCGGTTGGGATGTACAGAACCATCCGCAGCCATATCGTAAAACTGGGGAACGTATACACCCGGTATCTGTGCCAAGTCTAGCAAAAGTTCTTGCCGACTTAACCCTGCTTGTTTACCTTCTTCTAAAACTAAACCAATTTCTGGCAGAAGTTCTTCACCGTCTCCTAAGGCGAAAAAGTCAAAGAAATCGGCGTAGGGTTCGGGGTTGGATGTCGCCGTCTGTCCACCAGCAAAAATCAAAGGATAACAAGAGGATTGGGGAATATTGCCATGTCCCTTTGTCCCTTCATTTCTTTCTTTCCAGGTCAAGGGAATCTCAGCCAAATCCAACATTTCTAAAATGTTGGTGGCTCCGAGTTCATAACTGAGGCTAAAACCCAAAATATCAAATTCTGTGAGCGATCGCTTTGACTCAACGGCAAATAATGGCGTTTTGGTTGCCCGCAATTTAGCAGCTAAGTCTGAATTTGGTAGGTAAGCGCGATCGCATAATTGACGTGGTTGGGCATTCAAGATGTTATAGAGAATGATATGCCCTAAATTAGAGGCTCCTACTTCGTATACTTCAGGATAAGTCAATACCCAACGTATCACTGCCGTTTCCCACGGCTTGCGTATTGCCAGATGCTCATTACCCAGGTAACGACCTGGTTTGATGATATCTGAGGTGATTAGTTTTTCAACTGCAATAGCCACTGTGCTATTCTTTTAGCTATTTTTAATAAATTTCTTTGACACAACTTGGATATAGATTAAATCATTTAAGATTTGCTGAACAGCATTCTGCTAAAGAATTTTAATCCGTCTTAAAAAGCTTTGAGATTTCCTCCGGGACGCTGCTCGCAGATGCAAAGCATCTACAAACTTTTCGCAAAATCCGTCTTGAAAAGCTTTTAGCCTTGCTATCGCTTTCGGACTTACGCTAACGCCGGAAGCCACTACCCTTACGGGAAGACCCTGTGCGTCTACGTGTCTACAAACTTTTCGCAAAATCTAAAATCCAAAATTGGTATTACTCACCTCCAACCTTAGCATTGATTAGGTAGTTTCAGAATGTTAATTAGTGTTTACAAAATTTTTCATGGCAATAAACTCAAAAGACAGTGAGAATAAACCTAAAATACTACTTTAGCTTCAAAATATGTCAAAAACTTTATCGAGTTGGGTAAGTTCAAATACAATTCTGATAGATGGGGAAACCGAGCAAAGGCTAAATTGTCTACCTAAGTCTTGAGCAAACTTGAGTGCAGATACTAGCGCCATTAAGCCAGCACTATCTAATGCTTCTACTTGCTCCAAATCTACCAGCAATCTATTGCTTGTATTTTGTGCCAGTGCTTTTGTTAAATCTTGTTGAAATTCCAGAGCATTAGCAGCATTTAAACTACCCTGAGGACGAATGACCGTAATTGTTGGATTCTTAAGCACCGCTTGCATAGTGTCATCCTAAATGTAATGTAAAGTTTTTGAATAGTGGAAGATAGATGTATTTGACCATATACTCTTTCTGCTTACATCGACCATTCGTATTACTTCTCTTTGCGGAATCTTTATTGGTCTAATATTTCTGTTTAAAGATTGTCAAATCCCGGATAAAATGTATTTAAGTATACTTTTGTTAAAATAAAGATTAAATATTATTGCTTGCCATGTCCCTCAGTTTTCAATCAGTTATTACTAAAGTTGGTGGATGCCAACATTAAAGCAATGTTAAAGGTTCTGCCTGTACCTCAACCATGTGATAGACACAGGAAGCGATCGCTAATCAAATCACTTCTAACCTGTGATTCAGATCACTGCTAACCTACGTGCCAGATCACATTTTATACAAAATTGTGACTGGAATAATAACTATATAAAGTTAGTTGGTTAATTACGTATGAAAACCAGATATGTTATTCGTCAACTCGTAGAAAAAGCGCTTCTGATTAAAAAATTAACTCCTGAAATAGAAAATGAAATTAACTCAGAACTAACAGAAATGGGTTACATCTCTGACATTGATTATGAAGCATTAGAATTGTTAATGGCAGAAATGGATGCTGGTCGTATCCAATTAGTATCCAATATTTAAAGAAATACTTACTATTAAAGTACTTTTAGAAACCCAAAACCAAAGCTTTACTATTTAGAAATCATGTCCGATGTGAATTGATATAGCTGAAGACATCATATTTTCATCAAGACATGAGGAACTTTGCGTCTTTTCAGATATAAACTGAAAATCTTTGAGTATGTAATATCAAGTTCGGCTAATTGCTTACGATATAATACTTCCTTGTTGGGCGTTGGGCATGGGAAAATCATCAGTGTCTTAATTACCCATTACCCATTACCTACTGGGTTTAGCTAATTTTTAATTCCACACAACAGTACTAACCTGTACATCCTTTCTTATAGGCTTGCCAAACTTTATGAATAAACTGATGAAGTAGCTGTTTAGCAGGTGAGTCTAGTTCAGGTTTTGGTTCTTTTGCTAATACGTGACTCAATATATCAATGACTTCTGTATCTAAAGCTGGTCTAAATAAAGTTATAGGCCAAAGTAGGTCAGACGCTTCACGTAAATCATTAATGATTGGTGGTTCCGAAGATTTGACCAATAACAGCAAAGGACGTACCCAGCACAACTGACGGGAAATCACAACTTGAATCACTTCCGCATATAGTTTGCTATCATCATGCTCTAAAGATACTATTTGCCCTAGTTGAAAATTAGGTGTAATCTCCATATTCACATAGCTTCGGCAGTGGCAATCATTGTGCTGCTGCTCTTTTAATTTTAAAAGCTATCATAGGCAATAGCAATTTGCGGACAAGGGAAAGGGGAAAATACAAACGACTAACAACTAACCATTAACCATCAACAACCAACTAATTACTACCAACAGCCTTTTCAGTGCTATACAATAGTTTAAGTAACTGTGAAGCTAATTCTAGTAAACAACCTTTAAACAAAAATTTGTTGTAGTAAATTACCAAAAGAGCAAACTACCGTGTCAGTCGAAACCCAACAGAAGCGTTCAACATCCAGAAAACTAGCGCCTCAGTATCGCGTTTTGCTCCATAACGACGACTACAACACTATGGAGTATGTGGTACAGGTTCTATTAACCACGGTGCCCAGCCTGACTCAACCTCAGGCTGTTAGCATTATGATGGAAGCCCATAGTAACGGTCTTGCTTTAGTGATTACCTGCGCTCAGGAACCTGCTGAGTTTTATTGTGAGACATTAAAAAATCATGGTTTGACCAGCACAATTGAACCAGAAGAATGAATCAGTTAACAGTGAACAGTTATCAGTGGTCAGTTTGATCACTAAGAAATTTTAAAACCAAGTTGGTTTCTCAGTGAGATAAACTAACTTAAATTCCTAAAACTATATCCAACTTGGTATGAAAATAAACCTTGCTTCTATAGCCCAGCGTTCTGTATTCATCAGGCTGGGTTGTTTTATTTTGGCTTTATTAGTACTGTGGTCGCCTTTTGCCATACCAATATATTTACTAATTCATGACAATAATTTGGTAAATATTATTACTATGGCACTACTGTATATAGAATTTATTGTTCTACTAAGAATATGGAGTAAGCAAGTTTACAAACAACCTCACATTTTTCAGCACTACGGTTTACAATTTACGCGATTAAACGGCGTAGATTTACTAAAGGGTTTGGCTATTGGATTTATTAGCATTTTGATTTTATTTGGTTTAGAAGGTTTGCTAGGTTTATTGGTATGGCAACAACCCAAAGTTTTTTTACTAAAAGTAGTATTAGAAGGTTCCCTCACAGGTTTAAGTGTTGGGTTTGCTGAAGAATTGTTATTTCGAGGCTGGTTGCTGGATGAGTTGCAGCGAGATTATTCTCCTCGTGTAGCACTTTGGGCAAATGCAATGATTTTTGGAATCTCGCATTTTATTAAGCCAGTCCAAGCAATTATTCACACATTGCCACAACTCCCTGCTTTGGTGCTGCTGGGGTTGACCCAGGTATGGGGAAAGCGCTGGCGTAGGGGACGTTTGGGTTTACCTATTGGTTTGCATGGTGGTTTAGTTTGGGGTTATTACATCATTAATGTTGGGGGATTGATTGAATACACCAATCGGGTTCCTGATTGGGTGACTGGGGTAGATAAGAACCCTTTGATGGGGGTGATGGGGTTAGTGTTGATGGGCGTTTTGGCGTTTTGGATGAGGGGACAAGCATCCAGAGTGGCTATAAGTGGATCTAAGAATACATAATTGCGAATAGATCCGATGATTTCTTGATGATACAAGCCGCCAAATTTGCCAGTGGGGTGAATCTAAAATTTTCTGACGTAATTACTGAACTGTTAAGGGATTGCGAATATAGCCATCTTTTTCACTATCAATCCATGCCAACCCTTCAGAAAAGGTTCCAGCACTGTTAAATTGTGGTTGACTTTATCCCTGCTAAGCCTTATCTTTTGCTAAATATGTGTCAGCAAATCCACCACTCCCCAATTGTTGGACTATCTGGTAGTGATTACGCAGGATTGTTCCATTGACCAGCATAAGGCTGAACCAGTAGGGCTAAAGCTAATGTGATTGTATTAATCAACATCAATGCTCAACCGTTTGATTAATGAAAAAATAATATTTTAGTTACTTTTGTTTAAGAAGTAACCTCAGCGATTGTCCCCACTAAGCAAGCTCGATCTAAATTCGCTCCACTTAAATTTGCCCCTTCTAACTCTGCACACAGTAAATTTGCACCCGTCAAATTTGCCCCTGCTAGATTTGCCTCTCTCAAGTCTGCTTCTTCTAAATTTGCTTCACTCAATAACGCCCCTTGTAAATCTGTACGGCTTAAGTCTGCACCTTTGAGATTAGCTCCTGTAAGGTTGGCACCTCGCAAGTCAGCACCCCGCAAGTCAACCCCTTGTAAGTTGACATTCATTAAATTTGCACCACTGAGAAAAGCACCAGCAAAAGATACTTCACTCAGTCTCGCCCCCATTAAATTTGCACCACGTAAATTGCTACCCCGTAAGTCAGCGCCTGTCAAATCTGCTTGCATTAAATTCGCACCCATTAAATTAGCGCGCAAATCAGTTGCTTGTAGGTTTGCTCCCATTAAATTTGCACCTTCCAAATGGGCGCCTTCAAGTTTAGAAGCAGTAAAATTTGTACCTACAAGAGTAGCACCAGCAAAATTGATGCGGTTTAAATCCAAGTTTGATAAATCTTCGTCTTCTAAATTGGCTCCTGCTAAGTGCTTGGTTTTTCCTGATTTAATAGCTTCGATGTTCATGTGGTTAGTTAAAAAATTTATTTAACAATTAAGTGTAGCTTTGTGAAAAGTCGTAGTAAAAGGCAGAGTTTCTCTACGTATAATTTACTACGAATTAATAAAAATTTAACTAATCTAGAAAAACACTGAGTAAAAAAAAGCGTTCATTATATACGTGAATTTTGATTTCTTTCAACACTGCTTTTGGTTTCACTATCTAGTCGAGAATCTAATAACCACATACCAGCACTGACTTTGGGTGTAATTATGGGTAACTCTAGTCCTTGTTGTAAGCCCATAACTAATAGTGTCAAGGTATCTATCAGTTTTGGATCGAACCGTCGCGATTGTTGTCTGCATTCTTCTAAAGCTTGATTGATGATTTCTTCACGGCTTAACTGAGATGATTGTTTTTGATGCACTCGCCATTGAAATTCAACTATGAGCGCCAAAATTCTCGATTCTAGAGGAATTTCATCGCCAGCTAGTCCCGCAGGTTCACCAGTTCCATCCCACCACTCACTTTGGTGAGTTATAATTTGTGCTGCTGCTCGTAGCCTGGGCATGGTTCGCAGTACCTGCACGCCTGGTACAAGAGGACAAGTTAAGGGACAACTGGGTGCATCTTCTTGGTAAGAGGTAGTGATACCAGAAGTGAGTACACTTTCTACTCTTTGTAGTGGCTCAATACGGTGTAGTAATCCGGCTAAGCGCAATCTTTTGATTTGCCATGCGGGTAAATCTAAAAGTTGCCCCATTGTTTCTGCCAACGCTACAACTTCTGCTGCTGCCATGGGATTGGTTATATCAGCAGCATCTATAATTTGTGCCATCCGCAAAAATGCCTGGATTTCATTAGAAACTAGGTTATTATCTAGGGCTTGGTGGCGGATGGTGGTGGGAACGGATATGTTTACTTGTTCGGTTTGGAGGTAATCAACTACGCGGGAAACTACTGCACTTAATTCTTCTGGTGTAGCTAAGCTAGGTTGAATAGCTTGTTGCTCAGCAGTGAGTTTTGCTGCTAATTCTGGATTGTAGCGTTGGATGTGAGCGATCGCTAATGTGGCTGTTTCTTTGACTAACTCTGGTTCAAATGTCCACAAGCCGTAAAATTTTCTTTCTAAATCTGACCCAGGCAATCCAGAACTACCATAATCAGCAGCAGATAGTTCTTGACAAATTACCATTGCTGTGTATTTAGGTGATAAAATAATCAAGTGCCATTCTAGGGCTACCGGATCAGCCGGATCTAAAGCAACTAAGTTGACATTAGGTAACTGACTTGTGGAATGTTCTGCCCAGCCAGTATCTGGGGCTGCCATGATGGCTATTTGACGCGATTTTTTGGCGATGTCTGCGTATCGTTCTGCCTCTTGGAGATACCATTTTCCTCGTTCAAAGGCGGTAATTACCAAGGGTGAGGTGACATCATTCAATATATGGTCTTCTAGAGCATGACAGAGGGCGACTAGGGTATTTTTATAGTACACCCCGAATCTAATCGGTCTTTTGCTATGGCGATGAGCTATTTCCAGCTGTTGGAGTATGGAGCCTTCTAACATGAGGTTTGATTAAACGAACCGCGAGTGATGCCTCTGGGCAATGAGAGAAAATAAGGGCTTATGACACCTTAGTTTACTGTTTGATACTGAATTATGCTATCTAATTAGAGTCCTAATATTCTGTAAACAACTTAAGCCAAAGCACCCAAAGCTATTAGGGTAGATTTTTGTGCTGTAGTTAAACCATAAGCTCCTGTAATATTCATGCCTTCATATAATCTAGGAGTTTTTAAAGTTTTTAGACACTCACCTGTTTTGATTAGGACTTACGCAAGCTCTATAAATCCTTGGCGTTCTTGGCATCTTGGCGGTTAAAAAATTAAGCTTTTTGGCAATTTTTACGTAAGTCCTGTTGATATCCCATAGTCTCACGATCTGATCGGCACTACCACTTGCCAGAATACAATCAGTCTGACTCTGGACGACGCAGAAGACATAATTGCTATGCTGTACCCAAGCTCCGCACTCAGTAAACTTTGAATCGCTTAAAAACACGGATTCAGATCATGAAGCGAAGAATTTAGATTCAAACATGGGATCGAGTTAGGTTAATTACGAACACAGATGCACCCAGATGAACACCGATAAAATCAGGTTCATCTGTGTTAGTTTTTTTGAAAATAGACTTATTGCTATCAAACACCCACCAATTGTTTTGGTTTTGTTTCGATGGGTGCAGAAAGTGCTTCTTCTAGTTCAGCACACCCTAGTCTTTCCTCTAATATTTTCATAACTTCGCGTCCAAAGTCGTTGGGGTTTTGTTGCCAAGCTTGTAAGCAGACTTCGCCAAAGAAGGAACCAAGGGGTTCGGGGTTCCACAGCATCTTTTGGACAGTCCAAGGTGTGATGTTCATCGGATCGTACCCTGGTTTGAGAATATTTTCTTTGAAGGCATATTCTTCTAGGTGGGTGTGGGGTTGCAATCCGATAAAGAAGATGGCAGGTTCGACTTTATCTGCACCAAAAATCCGTTCTAGTTCGCGGTGGTAGGCAATAGTTTGACGAATTGTTTCTGGACGTTCGTCAATCACATTAAAGGAATAATTCACCGAAACTAAGTCGTTAAACCCAGCGGCTTTTAAATCCCGACAGTTTTGTAAAACAGTACGGAGATTGTAGCCCATCCGCATTTTCCGCACCAATTCTTGCGAACCGCTGGTGATACCGATTTCAAAGTAGTTCATTCCGGTTTTCACCATCAATTCACATAACTCGGGTGTGAGGTTATCAGCCCGAATATATGCTGCCCAGTGAATGTCTGTCATTCCTGAATCGACGATTTTTTGTAAGAGTTCAACAGCATCATCTATAAATTTGCGGGCGGGGATAAATTGGGCATCGGTAAACCAGAAATTGCGAACACCGCGATCATATAATTGTCGCATTTCGGCAACGACTTCATCGGCGGGATTAATGCGTACTTGCTTACCTTCAACAACGGTGTAAACACAATAGCAGCAGTTGTGAGGACAGCCGCGTTTGGTTTGGACACCAATGTAAAAGTCTCCGTCTTGCAGGTAATATTTAAACTCTGGCCAGATTGTTTCGATATAGTCGTAGTTACAAGCGGTTTTCTCTAATGGTGTGGGTTGTTCATGAATGAGGCGATCGCGTGGTTTTTCTTCGCCAACAACATAACACCGTTCATCCCGAAATTCTTGTCCGCTCAGTAGTTTTGTCAGCAAAGTTTCGCCTTCACCCACAGAAACAATGGTTCCTTTTGGTAAGCTTTTGCCTAGTTGTTCGTAAAAGACGCTGACTGCACCACCACCGACAATTACACGAGCATTAGGGTTATAACGTTGAGCGCGTTTGATACCCCGCTTTAGTAAGCCTAGATTCCGCCACAGTTCGCCGTAGTATCCTGATGCAATCCGCAGCAAACCCATTGCTCCCTGTAGCTTGAGAAATGGATTGCGAGAGTAGAAAAACTCAAAGGTATACTGTAGTGGATTACCGCCACGTCCACCTACTGGTGCATAAATTTGAATATCCCGCCACGAGAATACTAGCAGTGTCGGCTGAAATTCATCGATACAGCGATCTAGGGCTTTAGCATAATCTAGAGGTGGCACTGTTCCTAAATCAAAGATCCGCTGTTCAATGTTAGGAAACTGTTTGTGGACATGATCGCTAAGATATACAACCCCAATAGGAAAGATGGGGTTACAAGGAAGGCGAACATAGAGAATCCTGTTGAATGTTTTAGCTTCCATCTTGCCGATTGTCTGGGGTAAAAGAGCAAATTTTGGTTCTGTAATCGGTTTGTTTTGATTTTTGTCTTCTATTACAATCGTACTTGACATTAATGACGATTATTGGTAAAGACATTTTTAAAATGATGAGCAAAATAGCTAATATTGTCCGGTATCACAAATGCATAGCATAAGTTAAGTTTTATGAAAGTAATATATCTATAGCTTTACAATAACATTGAGTTCATTCTGTAAGCGATAAGCTGCACTTGATACGTCTGAGCAGGAAAAATACAAAATAAGTCTTAAGGTTAATGTAAAGTAACTAGACTGTTTTTAATGAATGGGATCACACAATCAACAGGAGAAAAAAGTGTAAGTTATTTGCTTTGTCCTGATCCCAATGTCCATAAGAGTTACACCTGATTGATTTACCTCTAAATTATTGATGAATTGTTCACGCATAATGTATAATTGCGATAAAAGCATAGATTTTTACGAAAATTTCATAACTACAGTCTGTATTTCTTTAGGTAGAAATAATTTAGAAAACTTCAGTTGGTAGTCGGGGTTACAGCAACTGGGGATCACTCAGTGTTAGCGTTGCATATGTAAGATAAAAATGTGGCGTAAAGCTCCTCAGCAGTTATGGCTCAAATATTAGATCCTCTACCACCGGAGCAATCGGGAAAGATTCTCTGCTGTTACGTAAATGCCACGAGCAAAATCCAGGTGGCTCGCATCTCTAACATTCCTAACTGGTACTTTGAAAGGGTTGTTTTCCCTGGACAAAGGCTAGTGTTTGAAGCACCCGTTGAAGCTCAACTTGAAATTCATACGGGTATGATGGCAAGTGCAATTTTGTCGGATAGAATTCCGTGCGATCGCCTTGCACTCAACGAACCTAGCAGTTATGAGTTGGAAGGCTCAGAACAAGCAAGTGACTCTATCAATAAAAAAACGATGGCACAGCCAATTAATACAAGAACCGAAGATACAACAAAACCCTTAACAGTAGCTGGTTTCGTATCCGTTGATTAAGAAAATTCATTTAATTTCTGGCAGGGTTGCATCATTTAGCAGCCCTTTTTCATTTATAGTCATTTGTCATTTGTCATTTGTTAGGGGTTAGTGGTTAGTAGTATTTCTCCACCTCTCATATCCCCCACTCCTCACACTCCCCACTGCCCCACCTCCTCATCTACAATCATTAATTATGGATCTACCTTCATTTTTGTGGTTGTGGAGAATAGCAGCGTGGTCAATGGGTTTGTCGCTAGTAGCCTATGTGCTATTAGCGCTCATCGGTATACGTATGCTTCGTGCCAGAACGTTGTGGCAAAGAGAATCAAGCTGGTTGCGCTCTCTCCACTATAAAATTGGTATCTGCCTGGTCAGCTTGGTATTATTATTACTACTGATTGGAATTGTTGGTACTTACGGTCACTTTGGTTCTTTAGGACACTCACAGCACCTCTGGGCTGGATTAACGACTGTGATGTTAGTTTTATTATCAGTTGGGAGTGCTACACAAATTGGTGTTGGACATCCTTGGGCTAGACATATTCACATCGGCGCTAATATTGCCATATTCTTTGCTTTTGCTTGGGTATCAATAACTGGTTGGAGTGTGGTGCAAAAGTATTTACCTTAATATCATTTTCCCTTGGTAATTGAGATATGACCTAATAGTTGCGATCGCTTTATTGAAACACTTTTCAACTAGATAAAATCAAACTAAATCTTGGCAATAAGCCAAACGAGCTACTGCCATTGGTGCTTAGGATATTCAAATTGTCGCTATTGCTTTAGCAAACGACTTGACCTTAGTAATTCATAATGTAGCTGAATTTAGTCGTGTCGATGAGTTAAAAATTAAAGATTGGGAAGCAGAAGGTGATAGTTAATTTCCCTGAAGTGCGATCGCTCTGTTAACGAACGATCACATCTCCATAACTGAATCTCATGAGTAAAAATAAATTTTTGAATCTCTTGTCCTTCTCAATAAAACTCCAATCCCAGAAGCTTCAATTAACAGCCTCATGGCACAGTTACACTCAAAACGCTGTTTGTTAGTTGTTGATAACATTGAATAAATCTTGTCAGGTGGAAAAAGATTATGGCGTAGCGGGAGGGATAATAATTAGTCGAACACAGATGAACACAGATGAACACGGATGTAGACGCATCCAAGGGCGGCTTCCCTTAGGTACACAGATGGTTTTTGCCTGGACTGGCTGTCTTTTTTATCGGTGTGCATCGGTGTTCGCTTTTCACACCCTTGTTATGAGCTATTAACCCATAGAATTCTAGCTAGTATATAGTTAAAGTTAACAATTGTAATGAGCCGTGACAGCAAACTCAGATAATACCTCGCCTGCAATTTTTCGCCTATCTCCTCTAATTCGGATTACCCTTTTAAGTTTATATGTAGCCCTAACCCTACCTTTACCTTTTCTGTCTGAAGTCACAAATGCACCCATTCCACCAAAGTTACTTTGGTTAGGGATTAGCATTGGTTTAGTTGGCTTGTATGCAGTGTTAACAGAACGTGTAATTTTAGATGACCAAGGAATTCAGGTAACTTATCCAAATTGGGTTCCACGTTTTTTTCGTAAAGGTTGGTCGTTACCTTGGTCGGAAGCCGAACAGTTAAAACCCCGCACAACCGGACAGGGAGGACTAGTTTACTATTTTCTCAGCAAAGACGGAAAAGCTTATTTATTGCCCATGCGTGTGGCAGGTTTTGCTCGGATGGTAAAACTGGTACAACAAAAGACAGGTATTGATACCAGTGATGTCTATCCTTTAGCACAGCCATGGATGTATTTAATTTTACTATTATTTACAGTAATATTACTTTTGATAGATGCTTGGACTATTTTGATTAGTCTAAATCAGGGTAATTTAAGTTAAAAATAAATGTAAAAAAGAGTCTAAAACTAGCGGTGATATAAATACTATAATAACCATCAATAAGCAACCACCACTTAGCCACAAACGGAAAGTTTATCTGTGTGTGTCTGTGTGCATCTGTGTTCATCTGTGGTCGATTTCTAAAACCATAGATGTTTGTCACAGTTTCAATTCACATCAGGCATAATTCATAATTGATTAAAGGTTGAATTTGGAAACTTTGCCGACAGCAAAACTAAGACTAGAAAAAGTTAGTCTTCATACAACTTTACAGGGTAAACAGCAGGGATACCCAATATTACAGGATATCTCCTTTGAGGTATTTGAGGGCGATCGCATTGCCATTGTCGGACCATCCGGCGCGGGAAAAACTTATTTATTACGCCTCCTCAACCGTTTGAGTGAACCTACTAGTGGCAAAATTTATTTAGCTCATCAGGAATACCGTCAAATACCCGTTTTACAGTTACGTGCTTGTGTGACACTGCTTCTCCAAGAGTCAAAACTGCTAGGAATGACAGTCAAAGAAGCTTTGGAGTATCCTCTAGTTTTGCGTGGTTTGCCTAAACAGTCTATTCAGCAAAGACTCAGTAACTGGATGGAACAGCTGCACATACCCGATGACTGGTTAGGAAAAATGGAAGTGCAACTTTCTGTTGGACAGCGGCAATTAATTGCGATCGCCCGGGCATTAATCATTCAACCACAAATTTTATTATTAGATGAACCTACCTCTACCTTGGATGTGGGTACTGCTTCTCGTGTGATGGCAATTCTTAATCAACTAGCCCAAAGTCGTCAAACTACAGTTTTAATGGTAAATCATCAGCTAGAAATGGCTGAATTATTTTGCGATCGACTGTTGCACTTACAACAGGGACGGCTAATAGCAAATCAAAATGCTACTGATATAAATTGGGCTAAGTTACGAGAAAGCTTGATACAGGCAGAAACACAAATTGCTGAAGAATGGAGTTAGTTGATAGTTGATAGTTGTTAGTTGTTGATGGATTTTTCCAAACAACAAACAACAAACAACAAACGACAATTACCTTTGACTACTCAATGTTGAAGGTTGATTGTTGAATCTTTCTGCTGTTAACTTTGTCAGTGATTGTGGCAAATTGGTATTCAAAATCTCCATGTTAAACCGATATCCTACATTACGGATGGTTTGAATTAAGCTAGGTTGGCGCGGATCAAGTTCTACTTTTTTCCGCAGCGATAAAACGTGAGTATCAATGGTACGAGGATTATCAATTGCATCAGGCCAGGCACGCCGCAGCAATTCCGACCTACTCAAGGGTACTCCTCCTGCTTGTGCTAAAACATATAACAAACTAAATTCCTGTGGTGTTAAATCTATAAATTCTCCTTGGAAACGGACACGGCGTTGCACTAAATCTATTTGCAATGTTCCATAATCGAGATAAGCTGGGGCAACAGGTGTACGGTTGCGGCGTATTAGCGCCTCTACCCGTGCTAAAAATTCCTGCATTCCAAATGGCTTGGTCAGGTAATCATCTGCCCCCGCCTTCAAGCCAGCAACAATATCAGCTTCATTACTACGGGCAGATAGCATTAAGATTAATGGCTGCTGCTGACGATGCAACCATCGGCAAAACTCAATGCCATCTCCATCTGGCAAGTCCGCATCCAAAATGACTAGTGTCGGATGGTGAGTTAGAAAAACTTCCCTGGCTTGATAAACACTTGCGGCTTGATGCACCCGATAGTCCAGTTGTTGCAAGTGCCAGCCAAGCAACGACCTCAGATGGGGATTTCCCTCTACGATTTCAATACAAACCGAACCCACGGTGGCAAGACCCCTTAGCGTGCATGACTTTCAAAGTAACAAAGCCTATGTGTTGGGTTTTGTAACCCTTGTTACTTCAATTGCCAATAATTTTTAATTTAATCATGCATAAGCTGGCAATGCATCGAACTAAAAGCCTTATCTCAAGCTCAGTTGGTAACATTCTTAAATTTTTGTTATAATTATTAAATCTTTTTATAGTTAGCTATTCCGTTGGGTATAAGGGTGTCACTTAAAGTCACGTCTGTCTGAGAACAACAGATATTGCCAGGCACAAACAACAGCCAAGTACGTCAGCTAATGTAAAAGCGTTGTTTTGATAGCCAAATATAAAAATAACTTACCGACCCATTCAAATTCATGTTTTTCTGGAATAGGATCAGTTTAGGTTGTAGCTCAAGCAGGGGTATTCCCTACAGTAGAAGATAGGGATTTTAAATAAATGCCAAACTGAAATGTACTTCACATTTCAGCTTGAATAATTTACAATTCTCATTCCAAAGAGATTTTTACAGCAGTATGCTCCAAGACACACAAACCATCCGCTATTACCAAAGACTCACTGACGCCTTCGTCGAGTTATGGAATCGCGGTTATCGCACTGATGATATGCGGATGTATTTGGATGGTTATCTAGCCGCGCTGCGACATGGTAACGCCATTGAGCCTTATTTGATCCATCGCCTAGAGGAGGAAGCTACCCGCTATTTATACGATGTATCGAACTTCACAATGACGCAACCAGAGCCAGAGCCAGACTACTACAAGTGACTTTCGGTCAGTCACAAGATGCTCACTCCTGATTGACGCAGACAATTATAGCACGTTGTCTGCCCTAGTCAATGATGCTGGCGGTGTGAAATTTGGAGATTTTTGAGCAACAATCCCCTCTGTGACGTTTCGGCTTTTCGACAGGGGGGATTTTTGGTACTTGGGGATTGGGGATCGGGTATGGTTAATAACCACCAACTACCAACAAATGACTAAGAAGCTAAAGCCACTTCTACCATTTGCTGCAATTCACCCTTTTGATAAAGTTCGATCATGATGTCTGACCCACCAACAAATTCCCCGTTAATATAAACTTGGGGAATTGTCGGCCAGTTGGAATATTCTTTGATTCCCTGGCGGAGTTCGTAGTCGTCCAAAATATTCACAGTCTCAAAGGGAACTCCTAATGTGTTTAAAATCTGTACCACATTGTTGGAAAAACCACACATGGGCATTAATTTGGTTCCCTTCATAAAAACCAAAATTTTGTTTTCTTTGAGTAAATTATCAATTCTTTCTTTTAGTTCTGGTGTCATAGTATTCGTGTTCCTACTCTCTATACTTGCTTGTGGTTGGTAGTTGGTTGTTGGTGGGTAGATAGTTGTTCCATTGACACGCCTTTACTTGGCTACTATAGAGAAGAGCTATGCCCTACAGTGCAGCGTAGAACAAACAACAATCAACAATTAACAAACAACTATTAACTATTATTAGCAAATGCTTCTGGTGTATATGTTTTCAGTGCTAAAGCATGAATTGCTTCAGTGGACATAGCTTGTCGTAAAGCACCGTAAATTAACTGATGTTGCTGCACTAACCCTTTACCTGCGAACTGCGATGAAACTACTGTCACTTGGTAGTGATCACCACCACCAGTCAAGTCTTGTACTTGAACTTGGGCATCTGGCAGTTCCGCCTTGATCATTTCCTCAATCTGTTGCGGACTAATCATCGCGATTCCTAATCAAACTTCTTTTCTATTATTATCAATAATGACGCTAATACATTGCCAATCTGCGAGTTTCTAGAAGGCTGAGTGTCAAGACTGTTCACAAACAAAAACATCCTAGCATTTAGACACCTAAAAATCCGCCCACCTGCTGGCGGCGGTCTATTAGAGGAATTAATGGTAGGTATTATTTTTTAATTATTTCTTTTGCTGAGACGAAGAAGAGGTGTTGCTTCCTCCTCTTGGGAAAGGTGCATCCACAAAACCCAACTCGAATAATTGCTGATAAGCTTTCTTTCCTAAATCCCGTGTGGGGTTTTGACTTTTGATAATTTGAACCAACAAAGGCACTGCTAATTCTGGCTTATTTTGCGCCCGATGTACTAATGCTAGTTGATAAGTGGCTTCATCGCGCATTTGGGCTGTTTCTAGTGCCAGTTTGCGCTGGGAGTCAGCTACTCTATTGTCAATTCCAGCAAAGCTAGAATTTAGTTCTTGATAGAAATTTGATAGCTGATTAAAAACTAATCTTGCTTCCTGAAGTTTCTTAGCGGCGACATCATAGTTTTGAGAATTGACAGCTTGACTAGCCTCTGCCATCAGGCGCTTACCACCATCAACACTTAAGATGCTATTATTTTGGACTGTTGGACGTAGGGTATTGGGGTTGTTGGGGTCTATAGGCTGTGCTTGGTTGGGAATGTTTATAATCTGTGCTTGTTGAGCATGAACAGGTAACAGCAGACCAAAGGCTGTTATGACTGACAAAAAAGTGAAGCGAATCAAGGGAACATTAGCTAAAGACTTCATGGGATGAATTTATGCAACAACTTAACAAAAAAGGATAGAAACTTCGGGTATCTTAACTCTGTTTTGGACTTTAACAAAATAAAGCCACAAAATAGACTTTTTGCAGAAGCTGGAAAAGGGATAAGGGAAAAAGGCATTCAGAAACTTTTTTCCTTTAGCTTTTAAGCTTTTCCCATCTGTGGCAAAAGTTTCTTTTGCCACAGGTCTACTACAGTTTCTCCGATCTAAAACGAAAATCGGTGAAATCATGTTCCCATTATTTCCTGACAGTAGCTTAACAGTAGCTTGAATCACTGCTATGAACGATCGCCTAAATTCCTCTGATTATCCTCCCACAGATATACCTACTAGTAGCCAAGGATTCATCTTACAACGTGGTGGCGAAGAATTAATCTTAGAAAAAGTGAGCGATCGCTTTACTGTCCGTCCTCAGGATAATTTGTCACCGCAAGATTTATCTCAGGCAAATTGGGGTAATTGGCGTCGCAATATTCCCAAAGCACAGCTAGCATTATTCGCTGTTCCACCTTCCCAGCTAGAAGGGGCTATGTCTGTGGCGCGGGCTTCTGACGATGTGGCGTTTGCTAGTCATGTTTATCAAATCAAAGATAGTCCTAGCACCAGAGTTTATCTGACTGACCAAATCACAATTCAATTCGCCACTTGGGTAGACAGTAGCACTATTAATGCGATCGCCACTAAATTTGGTTTAATCCAACAAAAATCTGTTCCTAGTCTTCCCAACACTTTTGTTTTCATTGTCGGTAAACAAGCACAGGCAAATCCTATTAAAATTTCTAATCAATTAATTGCATTACCAGAAGTTGTAGTTGCTGAGCCTAATATCATCACCCATCAGCAATCCCATTATCAACCCCGTGACCCCCTCTATCCCCAACAATGGTATCTCAACCACAACGGCGGAAATCAATTAGCTAATGGTTCTCATATCTCTGTAGAAAAAGCTTGGGATATCACTCGCGGTATTCGTTCGGTTGTCGTGGCGGTAGTAGATGATTCCTTTGATTTAAATCATCCAGATTTTCAAGGTAGCGGCAAAATTGTTGCCCCTAGAGACTTAAAAGAAAACGACTTTTTACCCTTACCCAATGAAAAAGAAGCCAGTCATGGTACAGCTTGTGCAGGTATCATCTTAGCAGAAGAAAATGGTACAGGTATTGCTGGGGTTGCACCTGGTTGTGCTTTTATGCCAATTCGCAGCACAGGGTTTTTAGATGATGAGTCAATAGAAGATATTTTCAATTGGGCGGTCGAAAAAGGAGCAAGTATAATTTCTTGCAGTTGGGGAGCATCAGCAATTTACTTTCCCCTTTCTTTACGCCAACGCGCTGCTATTACCCGCGCTGCTACCAAAGGACGTAATGGTAAAGGCTGTGTTATTTTCTTTTCCGCAGGCAATGCCAATCGCCCAGTCAGTGGAACTGTGAATGAACAAGGTTGGCAGAAAGATTTAGTCAAAGGAAATACTAAGTGGCTCAGTGGATTTGCTGTGCATCCTGATGTAATTACGGTATCTGCTTCCACAAGCTTGAATAAAAAAGCTGCTTATAGTAACTGGGGAAATAATATTTCTGTGTGTGCGCCTAGTAACAATGCTTTACCAGGGATGTGGTTTCAAGACCAGGGTTACGTATACACTCAACCAAGCATCAATACAGCACTATCTGGACGAGGAATATTGACAACCGATCAAATAGGGGCTGCTGGCTACGACCCAGGTAACTTTACTAGCAACTTTGGCGGTACTTCTAGTGCTACCCCTGTGGTTGCAGGAGTAGCAGCATTGGTTTTGTCAGTGAATCCTGACTTAACTGCTAAAGAAGTCAAACGTATTTTAGAAGAAACCGCCGATAAAATTGTTGACCTGGAACCAGACCCCCAATTAAAGATGCGTTATGGTACTTATGATGAAAATGGCCATTCGCAATGGTTCGGCTATGGAAAGGTGAATGCTTGGCGGGCGGTACAAGCAGCCCAAAAACTTCGTACAGCCACATTTAGCACAACTGGGATTTTGAGAGGAGAGAACACTAATAAAGTCGCGATTCCAGACAATGACAAACAGGGAATTAAAAGTGCGATCGCGATAACTGATTCTAGCCTAGTCAAAGATATTCAAGTCAGCGTCAATATTACCCATGATTTTTTAGGTGATTTAGAAATTTACTTAATAGCCCCTAATAATCACCTCGTGCTACTGCAAAATCGCACCTTGGGTCGTCGCATTCAATTGCAAGCAACTTACACCGTGCGATCGCATCCAGTCCTGCAACAGTTATTATCTTTACCAGCCAAAGGACGTTGGCAATTGTGGGTCATTGACTATGCATTAAAAGATACAGGGAAACTCAATAGTTGGGAATTAATTTTGGGAATTTAGTTGTTTGTTGGTGGTTCGTTGTTGGCTGGAATAAACACCAATCAATTATCAACTATCAACTATCAACTATCAACAAAAATTACGAATTTGGCATTTCTGCAAACGTATGAGCAGTAATTGTTGATTCATGATGGCTTAATTCTTTAAGTGCATTTGCTAGATCAGCTGTCAGACGTTTAGCATCCTGCTTTACAGAACCATTGATATAATCCGCTACCTTAATCGTAGACCCGATGTGAATGCTAACATCGGTACCCCACTCGGGGTAAGGATGGCTGTAGTTGATACCAACAGGTAAAATTTTGACTCCTAAATCTGGGTGGCTAGATTCAGCAGTTAAAGCCAAACGAGCAATTCCAGACTTGAGGGGATGAACTTCGCGATCGCGAAAAATGCCACCTTCAGGATAAATAACTAACATTTCTCCATGCTGAAGTAATTCTACTGCATGGCGAAGAGTAGTGATCGATGGGCGTTGTGGATCTACAGGAAAACCTCCTAAGCGTCGCACAAACCAACCCTGCAAACCTTGACATTCGCTAATAGTCACCATAAACCGCAGGTCACGACCTGTAACAAAACGACCAGTCGCGTAGGGTAACAGTAGTGAATCCCAGCGCGCGCGATGGGTAGGTGCAAGGATAACAGGACCTTTTGCAGGGATATTTTCTTGTCCGGTAATTCTAATCTGACCAAAAAATAAAGGTAGAAAATGGTGTCCCAAGAAATAGGCCAAAGGCGTTAACCAGGGAGACAGCCATGAAGTACTAGTAGAAATCGCCGTCTCACCATTGGCTGGAGTATGGGCTAGTGTTGGATGGTAGATCTGATCTTCGGAAGAGTGAAGTTCCATGATGAGGGTGGCAACTGACTGTAGGGTAGAAAATGTAATCAAAATAGGAATTAGATACACCGTAGATTTTCTTCCTAAAGTTGTGTTGTTGCAGCTGGACAGTTTTACCTCTGTCCGTTATTCGCTGCTGTGTCGCCGATTTACAAACCATGCTTGTAACTGCTGACGACAAGCAGTTTCCATGATGCCTCCAATTACACGCAGACGGTGATTAGAAGCCGCACTATCAGGGATATTAACAACAGTACGAATTGCACCAGTTTTGGGATCGTCCACGCCATAAACGAGAAGTCCAATACGGGCTTGGACTATTGCACCTGCACACATCGGACAAGGTTCGAGAGTAACATAGAGAGTACATTGGTTCAGACGCCAAGTTTTTAACTTTCTAGCTGCTGCTTTCAAAGCAATAATTTCTGCGTGGGCTGTTGGGTCTTGGTCACGTTGTTTGCGATTTTCACCTTCCGCTATCAAATAACCTGATGAATCAATAATAACAGCACCTACAGGCACTTCACCCGCATCACCCGCCATTTGTGCCAATTTTAGGACGTGATCCATCCACTGGCGATGTATAAGATATTCCGAGTATTCGAGTGACATGTTCTTGTGTTTACAAATTTAGTACTCGACCATATAATTTATAAGTAGTTGCGAGGGATCTCGCAGCCTATGACATGTTTTTGACGACCAAAATTGAATGCCCTTAGACTGGAAGTCTAGGGCTAGCCACAGTTATCAGGCTTATGGTGTAGTATTTAGCTAGTAATGAAACTGATAACTATTAAACTCCTGACTGAGCTAAAAGAGTGTCGAGTTGACCTTTTTTATCTAATTCGTAGAGGTCATCACAGCCACCAACGTGTTGATTATTGATAAAAATCTGCGGTACAGTGCGACGTCCCTTGGCACGTTCCGCCATTTTTGCTCTAGCTGTTTCGTTACCGTCAATTTTATATTCAGTGAAATTAACACCTTTCCACCACAACAACATCTTGGCACGGATACAGTAAGGGCAAGTTTGCCAAGTATAAATTTCAACGTTGGCTTTAACGTTTTCTGGATGGCGATTTAAAAGGGAATTGATGAAGTTGAGCATATTTTGAAGTTTAAATAGATTTGTAATTACTTTCTAG
>NZ_AJLL01000036.1 GCF_000317225.1 Fischerella thermalis PCC 7521 | reverse complement strand
CTTTATATTTATACTTCCATTGCCATGCTCCGAAGGAGAGGTCTTTGACCATGGCAATTGCTGGGTAATACCCCTATTACTAATTACCCATTACCTATTACCTTTAAGGTTGACCGCTTAGAAACTCAAAAAACAAATCAAAGGAACAAGAAAAATGTTCCTGTTTTTTGTGTTTATCTACGCAAATTTTGAATTCACTTTAGAATTATAAAGATTTAATAATCTAACTTTGATGTGTTTCTGCCCACTGGCTAAATGTGATTATCATTTATCTTTGTAACAAAGCTCACAAAGTTTTGCTAGAGCGTTTTTCTTCCTGTTAACGCTGAACTGACCTGAAAAAATATAGATTTGTACACGGAATACTGGCTGATGACACCGGATATATTGATGACGCCGGAGAGGATTTTCCTGGACGGAAAAACTTTTGTCCCCGCAGAGTTACTACCTATACCTGAATGGCCTTGTGTAATTAGTGAAAGACCGCAGTTAACGCTCACGATTAAAGATGACGACTTATTTTTAGTTACAGATACTCTAGGTAATCTTTCTGCCTGTTCTCTTGGTGATGGCAACCCTAGTATGGGGCTATTTTGTGCTGATACCAGATTTTTGAGCCGCTTAGAGTTGCAGATTGATGGGCGATCGCCTGTGTTATTAAGTAGTACTGCTGATAAAGGTTTTTCACTGTCAGTCTTATGTACTAATCCGAGAGTTGATGATCGCCTCCAAGCTGATACAGTGGGTATTCGTCGAGAAATTGTGCTAAATGGCGCACTTTTTGAAGAATTAGAAGTGTCTAACTATAGCACAAGTACAATCAATTTTGAACTGAGTATTAGCTTTGATGCTGATTTTGTAGATTTATTTGAAGTTAGAGGCTTTGGCAGAGAAAAGCAAGGTAAGCTTTTGCGTCTGATCGAGCCGACATTTGTAGAAGACACGGTAGTTTCTCTGGATGGTGCTTCGCCTCCCAAACTTCATCCTGCAATACCCACCGACAAATCTTTAACACTCGCTTACCAGGGTGTAGATGGTTTGGTGATGGAATCTCGCATCAATTTTCAGCATCGGCTACCAGATTACTTCAAAGGTTACACGGCAATTTGGCAGTTAGAGTTAGCATCCCATGAAAAACAAAAATTGGGCTATCGGGTGAATATGCTCACCAATAACAAGCCCACTTCTACTGTCAGCGCTCCTGTAACCTTGAGTCAAGCAAAAGCTGCTGAGACAATGGAAGAGCAAAACTGGGTGCAAGAAATTACACGTATTCGCGCAGACGAAAAAGGTGCTGTGAATCGTGTGATTGAACGTGCTGAGGAAGATATGTATTTGTTGCGTCAATCTTTTGGCAAATATAAGACTGTTTCGGCGGGAGTACCTTGGTTTTCAGCACTCTTCGGGCGGGATTCTATCATTACAGCTTCCCAAACCTTGATGTTAAATCCCCAAATTGCTAAAGAAACTCTGATTCTTCTGTCTCAATACCAAGGTAAAGTCGAGGATGAGTGGCGCGAAGAGGAACCAGGTAAAATTCTGCACGAACTCCGGTTAGGAGAATTAGCTAGGTGTCAGGAAATTCCCCATACTCCTTACTACGGTACTGTTGATGCTACTCCTTTGTGGCTGATGCTATACACCGAGTACTATGCATGGACACATGATACAGAAACTCTAGAAAATCTGTGGCCGAATGCATTGGCGGCGATGGAGTGGATTGATCGCAACATGAAAGCCACTGGCTACCTCAGCTATCAACGTAAATCCAAAGGTGGTTTAGTTAACCAAGGTTGGAAAGATTCTGGTGATTGTATTGTCAACCGTAAAGGCGAATTAGCTAACGGAGCGATCGCTCTTTGTGAAGTCCAAGGTTACGTCTATGCCGCTAAAATGCGCTTGGCAGAAATTGCTAGAATGAAAAAGCGGCTGGATTTATCAGATCGTTGGCAGGAAGAAGCCAGAAATCTAAAGCTGCGGTTTAACAGAGATTTTTGGATGGAAGACCAAGATTTCTGTGCTTTAGCTTTAGATGGAGATGGTAAACAAGTAGACAGTATTACTTCAAATCCTGGTCACTGTCTGCACTTGGGTATTTTTACACCAGAAAAAGCTTATAGTGTGGCAGAGCGATTGCGCGCCCCTGATATGTTTAATGGTTGGGGTATTCGCACCCTCAGCAGTTTGTCACCTGCTTACAATCCGATGGGATATCACACCGGTTCTGTATGGCCCCATGATAATTCTTTGATCGCTATGGGATTGCGATCGCTCGGTTTAGTCGATCAAGCCTTGGAACTTTTTGAGGGTTTATTCGACATGACTAAAAAGCAGTCCTATTATCGCCCTCCAGAGTTATTTTGCGGTTTCGAGCGTATCAGTGATGATAGTTCTCCTGTACAGTATCCTGTTGCTTGTACACCCCAAGCGTGGGCTACTGGTAGTATTTTTCAGATGCTGCATATGATGGTGAATCTAGTCCCAGATGCACCCAATAACTGCTTACGGATTATCGACCCCGCTTTGCCAGAGTCAATCAATCGCCTCTCGCTGCATAATCTGCGAGTCGGTCCCACTATCCTTGATTTAGAATTCGAGCGTTCTGGAAATACCACAGCTTGCCGTGTTGCCAAAAAACGCGGAAACCTCCGAGTAGTAATTGAAGCTTAATTGAAGGATGAAGTGTGAAGTATGAAGGATGAAGTATGAAATGTGTAGAAGCCCGTTAGGGCTGCTTGCCGTAGGTTACGATGAACTATGAGCTAAAGTAAAGGTTTTGTCCTTCATCCTTTAGCCTTCATGCTTCATCCTTTAGCCTTCTTCCTGGGTTTCGCTTTTTTGTCCTGGTGAAGATTCATAAAGAGCATCAAGTTGTTGACGCGCATCATCGACATTGATCGAACGCATTACTAACAATGGTTCTTTGATGATGTTGCCAGAATCATCTAGTAATTCTGGATGAGGTGTGAACGCTCTTCTAGATGCTACATAGGGATAGTTACCTTGATTTGCCATTGACGAGTACCTGGCTGGATAACTCCGGTCTCTATCAAAGCTGAACATGATTAAATTGCGAATTAAGTTCGCAACAGCTATACAAGCAAGAATTGTAAAAGCCAGAATGTAAAGTAGATGTAACATCGGATTTTCCTCCAGAGGCAAAATTTTTAAAAGAATTTATAACAATGATTTGTTCTGCCTAGTTTGAATTGAAAACTATGGCAAATAGCAAAAACTTTGTTCCTAGGCCTATATTTGCGGTTTGAATCTGGGAATCAAAACAAGTGTATAATCAATCACATGGCTGACTTAAGTAATAAATGCTGTCAAGAGTTTTATTCGCTTCCAGAATTTATCTGCCGTCTTGCTGTTGTGAGCTTGGGTTTTCAGTGCGGAAATACATCGCTACCTTCCAGCATTGTGATAACAATTGATGCCAAGGCATTAAGGTTGCCATATCAATTCCAACTTGTCCCTCTGTTGCAGTAAACAGCATCTTGGCTGTGTTCACCTCTTCCTGGGCTTGCTTGACTCGCTCTAGCAAGGCAGATTGCTCCTGGCTGCTCATAAAATTAAGTTGCTCTGTTTCCAGAAAATTACGCGATCGCGCAAACCAATACTGAAAATCATCCAGTAGTGGTTGCAAAATTGTCTTGAGCAACTCAGGCTCTGATAAGTTTGAGTCTCGCATAATTGACAAGCATATTTCTAAGTTTCTTACTAATATTAACGCTATTTACGATTCTTAACATTCAAAATATACGCCATATACCATAAACTTTCAAAAAAATGTATTTTGTGCTACTTATTAACATTATATATATATCCAATGTTATTTGTACCTATCCTCAAGGCAGATTCAAGCAAAGTATTTAAACATTTCTTAAGTCTTTAGGGAAAATAGAAATAATATTAAGTAATAACGATCAAAAACATAAAACCTCCAAAATTTATATCAAAAATCATCTGTGAATAGGGGATAAGGGATCGGGGATAAGGTATGGGTGTTCGGGAATTGATTAATTATTATTTTTCTTAATTCCCTAATCCCTGACCCCCAATTAATTCCCCGATCCCCGATCCTCTTATGGTCGCTAATATATATGTCAGTTGCAAATTACTAATAAATCATCACTTCGCTAATGGATCAGCAGCCGATGTCGCCTTCTGAACAATTTAGTCCATCACAACAGCCAGAGAAAAAAATTTATTTGCCGCGTACAAGTGAATCAGAAAACTTAAAAAAAATTCGTCATACCACATCCCATGTGATGGCGATGGCGGTGCAAAAGCTGTTTCCCAAGGCGCAAGTTACCATTGGTCCGTGGATTGAAAACGGCTTTTACTACGATTTTGATAATCCGGAGCCTTTTACCGATAAGGATCTCAAAGCCATCAAAAAAGAGATGGATAAAATTATCAATCGTAAACTGCCAGTCATTCGGGAAGAAGTTAGTCGAGAAGAAGCTGAACGGCGAATTAAGGAAATTAACGAACCTTATAAGCTAGAAATTCTGGCGGATATTAAAGAAGAACCAATTACCATCTATCACTTAGGCAATGAATGGTGGGATTTGTGCGCCGGACCACATCTAGAAAACACCAAGGAATTAAATCCAAAAGCCATTGAATTAGAAAGTGTTGCTGGTGCTTACTGGCGTGGAGACGAAACCAAAGCACAGCTACAACGCATCTACGGTACAGCATGGGAGAACCCAGAACAACTAGCAGAGTACAAGCGGCGTAAAGAAGAAGCACTAAGACGAGATCACCGTAAACTGGGCAAGGAACTGGGGTTATTTATTTTTTCCGACTTAGTGGGGCCAGGATTGCCATTATGGACACCCAAAGGAACCTTACTGCGGAGCCTTTTAGAAGACTTCCTCAAACAAGAACAAATAAAACGTGGCTATCAACCAGTCGTCACTCCTCACATCGGTAGAGTCGATTTATTTAAAACCTCTGGCCATTGGCAGAAGTATAAAGAAGACTTATTCCCGATGATGGCAGAAAACGAAGATGCAGCTGCCCATGAGCAAGGCTTTGTTCTCAAAGCCATGAATTGTCCTTTTCACATCCAAATATATAAAAGCGAATTGCGTTCTTATCGTGAATTACCGATACGGTTGGCGGAATTTGGCACTGTCTACCGCTTTGAGCAATCTGGAGAATTGGGCGGTTTAACGCGAGTGCGGGGCTTTACTCAGGACGATGCTCACATATTTGTGACTCCAGAGCAGCTAGACAGCGAATTCCTTAACGTGGTTGACTTGATCTTGTCAGTGATTAAAACTCTTAAACTTGATCAGAATTTCAAAGCACGACTGAGTTTTCGCGATCCAGCCAGTGATAAGTACATTGGCTCTGATGAAGCTTGGGACAAAGCTGAAAGTGCCATACGTCGTGCTGTAGAAAGTTTGGGAATGGATCACTTTGAAGGCATTGGTGAGGCTGCTTTCTACGGACCCAAACTAGATTTTATCGTCCGTGATGCTCTGGAGAGGGAATGGCAGTTGGGAACGGTGCAAGTCGATTACAACTTGCCAGAAAGATTTGATTTAGAGTATGTCGCTGAAGATGGTTCTCGTAAACGTCCAGTGATGATTCACCGTGCGCCTTTTGGTTCTTTAGAAAGACTTATTGGCATCTTAATCGAAGAATATGCTGGAGATTTCCCTTTGTGGTTAGCGCCAGTACAAGCAAGATTACTACCAGTGAGTGAAGTGCAACTTGATTTTGCCAAAGAAGTTGCAGCAAAAATGAGAGCATTAGGTATTCGGGCGGAAGTAGATACTAGTGGCGATCGCCTGGGTAAACTCATTCGCAATGCCGAAAAAGAAAAGATCCCCATCATGGCTGTGATCGGTGCTAAAGAAGTAGAAACTAATTCTTTGAGTATCCGCACTCGTGCAAATGGGGAATTAGGGACTATGCCTGTGGACGAAGTTTTAGATAAGATTAAGGAAGCTATCGCAAACTTCGAGAATTTTTAACAATGTATTAGGTGGGTATTGCCCACCTGATTATATTGCAATATAAATTAACTAGAAATTACATTATGAGTTCTACAAAACAAAAGATACAATCTCTTTTGAACCAATTACCTGATAATTGTTCTATAGAAGATGTTCAATATCATTTGTACGTCATTGAAAAAGTCCGGCGCGGTTTAGAAGTGGCCGAACATCAAGCAACCAGAACCCAAAATGAGGCCGAAGAACGATTGAACAAATGGCTTATCAAGTAGAATGGTCTCCCAAAGCGTTAGATGATGTAGAAGCAATTGCCATATATATAGCTCGTGACTCGGCTTCCTATGCTGCGACAGTTGTCAAGAAAATACTTGACACAAGCGTCAACTTAAGCAAAGAACCTTTTTCTGGTCGCATTGTACCAGAGTTTGGCAACGATAATATCAGAGAATATCCGGCATATAGCTACAGAATCATCTATCGCATTCAGGGAGATATTGTTACTGTTGCCGCAGTGATTTACGGAAAGAAGTTACTGGATAAATTTGAAATGGATTGAATAGCATTGCCTATGAGTTAAATCAAACAAACCCAAGAGAATTTTTCACACTCAAGCAAAAATGCAACCGGGTAAATACAGACAAAAAACCCATCTGTATTTATCCGGTATTTGCTTGCGTTGTGGGGGCGATCGCAAAATCACCCCCACTTTGTCTTTCTAAACTTATTTAGTAGCACCAGCCCTTGTGAAATAGTTAATCAGCAATATTAACCAAACTTGGAAGTTGTGAATTAGCCAATGTTGGCGCGGTAATAATAGTTGAATATAAACTTGATGGTTGTTGTTTAGCCACTACTGGTAGAAACTGGCGAGCGTGAGCTGCTACTTCTACAGTTTTGACATCATAGGTTTGGGTTGCCAATTTGGGATAAAAACCGATACCGATGATTGGAAGCAACAGACAAGCAGTGATGAACAATTCGCGGGGTTTGACATCGGGTACTACTGCATCCAGATGCAACTCTGTATTCTGCTTACCGTAGAAGACTTGACGTAGCATCGACAATAGATAAATCGGAGTGAGAATCACGCCTACAGCAGAAAGTAGTACAACTACAACTTTGAAACTAGAACTGTAAACATCGCTGGTAGCAATACCCAGGAATACCATCAACTCACCGACAAAGCCGCTCATTCCTGGTAATGCTAGAGAAGCCATTGCACCAGCAGTAAATAGAGCGAAGGTTTTAGGCATTACTTTGGCGATACCACCCATTTGATCCATCATCAAAGTGTGGGTGCGTTCGTATGTAACGCCAGAGAGGAAGAACAAACTAGCAGCAATCAAACCGTGAGAAATCATTTGCAGTACAGCACCGCTTATCCCAATTTCTGTATAGGAAGCGATACCAACTAGCACAAATCCCATATGGGCGATCGAAGAATAAGCTAAGCGACGCTTGAGATTGGTTTGAGCAAAGGCACAACAGGCACCGTAGATAATATTGACTACACCTAAAATTGCCAGAACTGGAGCGAAGTAAACATGAGCATTGGTTAACATCTCCATGTTGATGCGAATGAGCGCATAACCACCCATCTTTAACAACACACCAGCCAAAATCATTGAACCGGGTGCAGAAGCTTCACCGTGAGCATCAGGTAGCCAAGTGTGGAGTGGGAATATTGGTAGTTTGACACCAAAAGCAATCAAGAAACCTGCATAAACCAGTAACTCAAAGGCTCTAGGATATTGCTTCATTCCCAGAGTTACCATATCGAAGCTGACGGTATCTCCCGAAAATGCCATTGCAAAGGCTGCTACCAGGATAAATATAGAAGCAAGGGCGGTATAAAGAATAAATTTAGTAGCTGCATAACGGCGCTTTTGTCCTCCCCAAATGGAAATCAATAGGTAGACGGGTACTAATTCGATTTCCCACATTAAGAAGAACAGCAGCAAATCTTGGGCGACAAATACGCCAAGCTGAGCGCTGTATAACATCAGCATTAGACCATAAAATAAACGCGGCTTGTTGGTTACTTTCCAAGCCGCGAAGATTGCGAGGGTGTTAATTAAGCCTGTCAGCAGTACTAAAGGCATTGACAATCCATCTACTGCAACAGACCAGTTCAAGCCCAACTGCGGAATCCAAGGATATTTTTCTACCAGCTGAAATGCTGAACTTTGAAAATCGTAGTTTTGCCAAAAGGCATAAATCATTAAAGCGAAGTCTGTTAGCGCTACTCCCAGACCATACCAACGAGCAGTTTTGCCTTCTTTATCTGGGATGAGAGGAATGGCTAAGGCAGCCACCAGTGGCAAGATAATTATGGTTGTTAACCAAGGAAATTGAGCAATCATCACTGAAAATCGTTTTTCGTTTTTACTTTTAATTACATTATATTAAGCAATTCATAGTTTTGTAAACGATATTTATCCCTATGATTCCTAAATCTTTAATAAATTTAGTAATAAATACTTAGATTTTTTACCAAATTTATCCTATATGTAAATTTTTGCTAAGTCAATAAAAAACAGTGGCTCTAACCACCGTTATAAATCTTAATATCAACTGTCTTAAGAATGATATTTCAAAAACAAGATCCCCAACTTCTTAGAGAAATCGGAGATCCATGTAATTCAAACAATGCGGTTAACAATTGTCCAGACATCTCCGTCAGAACGGACATGGGGAACCGAGATTGTCTTGAACCCAGTAATAAACGGCTTGTAATAGACTTGCCAGTACAGTGGACTGAGTTCATCAGCACAAGCCTTCAGACTGCGTATTTCTATGGCAAGTTCCGCAGCCAGTTCATTAATCCGTTGCGCGTGAACCTGAGCAATCTTTCTTGCCTCATCTAGTTGTTCCTGTAGAGAAAGTTGTTTAGCTTGAATTTGCCATTGCTGTAATTGGGCTTGTTTTTGTACCAATTGATCTTCCAAAGCAGCGATCGCATCATCTATGCCCTTGAGTTCCGCAACCAATTGGGCATTTTCGCGAGCATAACGACGATAAGCTTCAGTGATTGCTTGGGGTGAATCATTTTCGGGAGGTGTGACAGTAACAGTCAAAGAAGCACGTTCCTCACGCAGAACCTCAATTTGAGAGCGAAGTGCTGCAACTTCTGCCAGAATTTGCTCTATAGTCATTTTTTTGTTGTTTGTTGTTTGTTGTTGGTTATAGTTTGTTTGTTTTTTCAAACAACTACCAAACACCAACTAACAACTAATAAAAACTTCTTGCCCCTTGCGTATCAATCCCAAGCGATCGCACTATTGGCGAAATTCCTTGCGATCGCCAAGCCGCTGACATCGCCGCCGCCACCGCTTCCGCATTTATTGTATCTGTTAAAACCAGCAATGTTGGCCCAGCACCACTAATCACCATACCGTAAGCACCCGCATTAATAGCAGCGGCATTGACAACATCGTATCCTTTAATCAATGCTTTCCGGTAAGGCTGATGTAACTTATCTTGCAAAGCCGCCCTTAACCAATCCCCGTTACCAGTCTCCAAACCACGCAACAACAACCCCAAATGCGCCGTATTAAAAATCGCATCTGCTCGACTCACCTGAGAAGGTAACACCTGCCTAGCCTCCTTTGTAGAAAGCTCAAAATCAGGAATCGCCACCACAGGCACAATATTCTCACACCAAGGAACCTCACAAATCTCCCACTCTTGCCGTTCTACCGTTCCGGAAGCCGCTGCGCGTCTATGGCGTCTTGGTGGTTCAACTTCTACCCCCGTAGCCGCCAAACGACAACCCCCCAACAACGCCGGCACTACATTATCTGGGTGTCCTTCCATAGCGATCGCCAACTCCATCACCTGCGATTGGCTTAGAGGCTCACCCGCCAACACATTCGCACCTACTAAACCTCCAACGATAGCCGTTGCCGAACTACCCAAACCCCTTGCTAGCGGTACACCCAGCTTGATCTCAATTTCTACAGGTGGCGGAGTTTGCCCCAAGTGTTGATATAACTTTACAAACGCCTGATAGAGCAAATTACTCTCGTCAGTTTGCACTCGTTCAGCTTCTGCGCCAGTGACAGATATAATCACCTTTGCTGTTTCCCCTCCTTGATAAGGGGGTAAGTCAACACGGGTAAACGTAAACTCGTTGTACAGCGTTAAAGCAGCACCAATACAATCAAAACCTGGCCCTAAATTTGCGGTAGTTGCGGGAACTATAACAGATACAGAATCAACAGCAGTCATTGAAAAAATTTAACTAATCAATCAACCAGCATCTCACGATTTTGGATTTTAGATTTTGGATTTTGGATTAGGTTTTTTACAAAATCCGAAATGGGTTGACTCTGCCCTTACAGGAGGGCAATGAACAGGATAATGAGTCTTATATCACAGAGGTGCAATTTCCTGTGATCAAGGCTTGAAAGGAATTTGTAAACCTGGTAACTTCTTAGCAACTCAGTTTTGATTATAAGCAACTAAATTTCGTTATTAAAAAATGTTAAGTTAGAAATGTTGGATTTAAAAATAGTAAACTGAATCTATTCAACCAAACTAAAGAAGTTGCTGCAAAAATAAAGACTGGAAGTGAATCCAGCCGATAAAAAAGCGGGCTAACCGCTATTAACATGGTTAACCCGTGCAGCTTTGGGAACGCGCAGAGAAATTACTATTGCAATACCAACTTAACGTTGGCATTTTGCAAGCCGCGCTGTTTCACTTCTGTCAAGGTCTTGTTAACAGCATACTTCTGGTTGATAGAGTTAATCAGTTCGGTCTGATTATGCTTTTTAGCAACACCCCACAGGTCTGCGATTAGGTCAAAAGAACCGTCGCTGTTGCGAGACCAACCGAGGTCATATTCGCCTTCTAATACTGCTACAATGTCAGCACGAACACGCTGACCGTTGTAACCGCGAACATCAGCTTCGGTCTTTACGCTAATACCAAGGTCGCGCAGGGACTGCTTGAGGATTTCAGCGTCGGTAATTTTGGTACGCAGAGTGCTAAAATGAGACATTTGGGTTTCCTCCAAAGAGAGTAGAGAAAAAGGACAACAGTTTGGTTTGTTTTGAGAGTAAGCCGCGTTTAGCAGAACGCGGTTTTTTTTATTAACAGCTAGCCTTTAGGACTAGCTCTTCCCCCCTGTATTGCCAGGGGAAAGCTTTTAGAATTCCATTCGCTGATATTCAGCAATGGAAGCTGCTGCGGGTCGCGCACGCTGTCTAGCCCAATCTCTGAGGGCTGTAACCTGTTCTTGCATCGTCCGAGACAGCGGCAGTGTCGCTTTCAGTGCAGCAATAATATCTAATTGGGTGAACTCACGATCTTGGGCGAAAGCTTCGTACATCGCTGCCACGATCGCCTGTTCAATTTCGGCTCCAGAGAAACCATCAGACATTTTAGATAACTGTTCTAGGTCAAACCTGGAGATGTCTTCCCGGCGCTTATGCAGGTGGATCTTAAATATATCTTGCCTTTCTTCTGGTGTGGGCAGATCCACAAAGAAAATTTCATCAAAACGACCTTTCCTTAAAAATTCTCCTGGTAATCTTTCCACTCGGTTGGCAGTTGCCATGACAAATACCGGGGATTTTTTCTCTTGCATCCAGGTGAGGAAAGAGCCAAATATCCTGCTAGAAGTACCACCATCAGAATCAGAAGACCCTGTACTACCAGCAAAGGATTTATCTAATTCATCGATAAATAATATTGCAGGGGAAATAGATTCGGCGGTTTTAAGGGCGTTACGTAAGTTTGCTTCTGAACGTCCTACCATTGAGCCATCATAGACTCGCCCCATATCTAACCGCAACAGTGGCAAACCCCAAAGCCGAGATGTGGTTTTAGCAATCAACGACTTACCGCAACCCGGAACACCAAGAATTAACATTCCTTTTGGTTGAGGCAAACCATATTCCCGCGCCCTTTCTGTAAATGCATTGGAACGCTGTTTTAGCCACTTTTTCAATTCTTCCAAGCCACCAACAGCATCAATGGTTGCGTCTTCTTCTATGTATTCTAATATACCGTTGCGTCGGATTAATTGCTTTTTCTCTGATAAAACTATATCAACTTCTTCTTCTGTTAAGCGTCCAGTTGTAACTTGGGCTTTACGATATACTTTTTCCGCTTCGTCCTTTGTTAATCCTAAGGCAGCTCTGAGAAGTTTTTCCCGTGCTTCTGTTGCTAGCCGTCGCCCACGATGATTTTCTATATGGTGAGTCAAAACTTTATTCAACTCACCCATATCTGGAAGGGGAAAGTCTAAAACGACAACTTCCTTTTCCAGTTCAATGGGTACTTGCTGCATTGGTGACATCAAGATGATGTTCTTTTGCATGCCTTTGAAGCTTGCGATCGCATCCCGTAAAGACCTTGTTGTCGCAGGCGCATCTATAAAAGGATGTAAATCTTTAAGAATAAATATACCTGGTTCTCTTTGCCGGATAATCCAATCAATCGCCGCTTCTGGTGAAATAGTATTATGCTGACCTACATTCCGGGGTTGACCATACTCCACGATGCCGTGAGTTACTGTCCAAACGTACACTCGCCGTTGTGGTTTTGACGATTGAGCGATTGTAAAGATTGCCTGCTCAGCCCGCTCTTCCTCGGAGGTCACAAGGTAGATTAAAGGGTATTGAGCTTGAATGAGGATGTTGAGCTCTTCTTTCATAAATCGACCTACTTGAGACCTTTTACAGAAACTCTAGACATCGCAGTTGGCAAAGATGGCAGAATTTTGAGAATTCATAACAAGTTATGTATTCACAATTCTGAGCTTAGCAAGGAACTAATTCTTCCTCGCCTTTGGGATGGGCTTGCTCCATCTCTTCCACTGGCAGATGTTCTTGATTGCTACTAATTACTCCCGGTTGTTTGCCCAAACCAACCAATTCACCATCACGTATAACTAATGAGCTTTCACAATTAGGACAGGTGTAAACTCTATGAGTTTTTCCGTAGACAGCTACTTCATCAACTAGCTCCGAATTTGCCAGGTAGAAAACGAGGGCGCGTTCGGCAAGATCCGACATTGGCTCTGAATCAATAGCTGAACGTATTTTCAGTTTTCTGTGCAGTTCTGGCGACAAATACAAAGTAACTTTTTGCTTATTAGCTTGCATAACTCTGTTAACGGTCTTACCCGGGTATGTATCTTACGATATCTACTCGTCTTTGGCTTGTCAAGACAGCAAGACGCTTTGATGTCAATATTGTAATATTTATTTACACATGAAATAACGTAAGGTTTTGCACCCTAAAAATAGGTAGTGGTAAAAAAGCAACAATATCTCAAGAGTATTTAGTGAGATACCCATAAATTCCCTCTTCCAGCTAATCAATGAAAGCCTTTACTCCTAGCATATTTTGTCTTCTATCTGCCAGATCCCGCTTCCAGAGGAGTGCAAGACACATTATTTACGCGATCGCTTTATCTGTAATTCTGGGAGGCTGTACAAAAATAACTGCTTTCCACAGCTCCAATCACACTTGGAAAATCTATAGAAATAACCGATACGGCTTTGAATTTCCTTATCCCAGCACTTGGAAGTCTTTGCCATCAGACAACGCCGACGGCATCGTTTTTATTTCTCCAAGAAATAAAGCTGTAGAGATTCGCAGTTGGGCAGGAATGCAACTGCCAAAAGATATAAACCAAGACGAAAAGGGCAAAACATCAATAAACCCCAACTTTACAACTGCCCAAGGAGTAACCGGAGTACTGACGGTAGAAGTTAGGCAACAAGAAAGTGTAATGACACTGCAATTAGCCCAAGGAGAACTGAAGTACTACTGGCAGGGAAAAGCACCCAGCCAAGAATTTAGTAGCTACTACCGCTTTTTTGATTACATCGCTAGTAGCTATAAAATTAGTCAACAGTCAAGGATAAAGAGTTAGTGGTTGTACAGACGTGCCATGGCACGTCCGTACATTGGTTAGTAGTTAGTTATTTGTTTTCTCCCTGGTCTTCCTGTCCCCGATACCCAATCCCCAATCTTCATGGTCTAGAGGTGACACAAACCTGGTAGATTTAGCTATCAGCGAGTAAAAACAGGTGAAAATGAAAGTCCTGGTTATTGGTGGCGATGGCTATTGCGGTTGGGCAACCGCGCTTTATCTTTCCAATCGAGGTTACGAAGTTGGTATTTTAGACAGCTTGGTGCGGCGGCACTGGGATAATGAATTGGGTGTAGAAACTTTAACCCCGATCGCACCAATTCACCAACGCACTCAACGCTGGAAAGACTTAACTGGTAAAACCATCGATTTGTTTGTTGGTGATATCACTAATTACGAGTTTCTCCAAAAAGCCCTGCATAAATTTGAACCAAATGCGATCGTGCATTTTGGCGAACAACGTTCTGCACCGTTTTCGATGATTGATCGCGAACATGCTGTTATGACGCAAGTCAATAACGTTGTGGGTACGCTGAATTTGTTGTACGCGATGAAAGAAGATTTCCCAGAGTGCCATTTGGTGAAATTGGGAACAATGGGTGAATACGGTACACCCAACATAGATATAGAAGAAGGCTATATCACCATTGAACACAACGGACGCAAAGATACCTTGCCTTATCCCAAGCAACCTGGTTCAATGTACCACTTAAGCAAAGTCCACGATAGTCACAATATCCACTTTGCTTGTCGGATTTGGGGACTAAGGGCAACAGACTTAAATCAAGGTGTGGTTTATGGCGTCCTCACTGAAGAAACCGGTATGGACGAACTGTTAATTAACCGCCTAGATTACGATGGTGTGTTTGGAACAGCGTTGAACCGTTTCTGTATCCAAGCTGCAATTGGACACCCCCTGACTGTTTATGGTAAAGGTGGACAAACGCGGGGATTTTTGGATATTCGGGATACAGTGCGATGTATTGAACTGGCGATCGCTAACCCTGCTGAATCTGGAGAGTTCCGTGTATTTAACCAATTTACTGAACAATTCAGTGTCGGTGACTTGGCGATGATGGTGAAAAAAGCCGGGAATGCAATGGGGCTAAATGTAGAAGTTAATAACCTAGATAACCCCAGAATCGAAAAAGAAGAACACTACTTTAATGCCAAAAACACCAAACTGTTGGATCTAGGTTTACAACCTCACTATCTCTCTGATTCCCTGCTTGATTCCCTATTGAACTTTGCTGTCAAATATCAAAATCGAGTCGATAAAAACCAAATTCTGCCAAAAGTTACTTGGCATCGTAAATAGCAAAGCATGAACATGCGATCGCTTGTTCTGTTTGTGTTTGTTGTATTGCCTGGTGTGGCATTTAGTAGCATTAGTGTTTACTATCTGCTTGCTGAATGGACAACACAGGATGCAGCCCATAAAAATTATCAACAAGTGGCAAAGTCTCCATCTGCAAAGGTGGGTGACTTACTTATTGCCCAAGCCGCAGAAAACAGACACAGAATCAATTGCTTTGCTCAAGGAGTTGGAGTTTTGTGAGGTGTGGCGATCGCAGCCATTGGCATTCATGGCATTTGCACCCTGCCTAACAAGACATCTTAACCATGCCAATTTTAGATTTTGGATGAGTCAATCTAAAATCCAAAATTGATTAACTTCAATCATACTTAAAACACAGGGTAAAACCTGAATGAGGCTGGTTAGACAACCCTATTTAACTCAAGTTAGTTGCTGACCGAAAACTGGTCGTCATATTCTTGCACAGTATGACGACCAATCTGTTGTTTATGCAACAGTTTGCGCTGTAAGTAGTGCTGAAATTGCCCAGAAGCTGGAATTATCTGAACACCCTGCCTGTAGTGAATGATATTTTATGAGGATTGCTCTATTTACCGAAACCTTTCTGCCCAAGGTTGACGGCATTGTCACACGCCTACGTCATACTATTGAACATTTACAACGCAGTGGCGACGAAGTACTAGTAATTTGCCCGGATGGTGGTATTACAGAATATAAAGGAGCCAAAATATATGGTGTCTCTGGCTTTCCACTACCTCTGTATCCTGAGTTAAAAATGGCACTACCCCGCCCAGCCATTGGTTACATTTTGGAACAGTTTCAGCCAGACATTATTCATGTGGTCAATCCAGCTGTTTTGGGATTAGCTGGTATATTCTACAGCAAGGTGCTTGATATTCCCTTAGTTGCTTCTTATCATACCCACTTGCCTCAATATCTCCAGCATTACGGTTTAGGAATGCTTGAGGGGTTATTGTGGGAATTGCTCAAAGCGGGACACAATCAAGCTGCTTTAAATTTGTGTACCTCTACAGCAATGATGGAGGAACTGACAGCCCACGGAATTGAAAGAGTAAACTTGTGGCAACGGGGAGTAGATACAGAAACATTTCATCCTAGCTTAGTCTCTGAGGAAATGCGATCGCGTCTGTCCCAAAATCACCCAGATAGTCCCTTGTTATTATACGTTGGACGTCTTTCTGCTGAAAAAGAAATTGAGCGGATCAAACCCATACTAGAAGCTATCCCCGCAGCCAGACTCGCACTGGTGGGAGATGGACCCCACCGCCAAGCCTTAGAAAAGCACTTTGCCAACACAAACACTCATTTTGTTGGCTACCTGGTTGGCAAAGAATTAGCTTCAGCTTTTGCTAGCGCTGATGCCTTTATTTTCCCTTCTCGCACAGAAACATTGGGTCTAGTACTCCTAGAAGCAATGGCAGCAGGATGTCCAGTAGTAGCAGCCCGTTCTGGCGGCATTCCTGATATTGTAACAGATGGTGTCAATGGATACCTATTTGCTCCTGATGCAGGTGATGAAGGTGCGATCGCTGCTACTCTGCGCTTACTAGAAATGAAACAAGAACGAGAATCTATTCGTCAAAATGCCCGCCGAGAAGCCGAACGCTGGGGATGGGCAGCTGCCACTCGTCAGTTGCAAGATTACTATCAAAAGGTAATTTATTCTGAATTACCCAAAGCAGCGTAATCCGATTTTAGATTTTGGATTTTGGATTGGGATTCATGTAGTAGTTAATTGTTGATTTTTGATTACTCTAAACCGTTAACTATAACCTAGTTACTAGTCCAAAATCTAAATCTAAAGTCTAAAATCCGTCTTGAAAAGCTTTGAAGTTCCCTCCAGGACGCTGCTTTGTAGACGCCCGTAGGGCGGCTTCTCGTAGAGTACGCCCCAAGCCCTAGCAACCTAACGGGAAGCCACTCCTTGTCTACAAACTTTTCGCAAAATCTAAAATCTAAAATTTCATGTCACTCCTTAATACTGGTAGCGTCCTAGCTACATTAACTGAACTGACTCAAGTTAATCGCACTCACGCTTTATTACGTCGTGTTAAAGACCTTTCTGTTAATGAATTTGTTTGCTTACTAGATTTTATTACTGCGGAATTCCAGCAATTTCTGCGGGCAATTGAGCTGATCAATAACGAAGCCCTAGAAACAATGCTGGAGAAAGTTTTAGAGGCGATTACATTAAAAATAGGTCAAATTCTCCAAGCTGAACATACTACTATTTTTTTAGTAGACAACGATAAAGGTCAACTTTGGACAAAAATTATTCAAGATAATATTTATAAGCCTTTAGAAATTCGTATCCCGATTAATGTTGGTATTCCTGGTTATGTTGCTAGTACAGGTGAATGTTTAAATATATCTGATACTGCTACTCATTCTCTGTTTAGCTCAGATTTAGAAAAACAAATGGGCTATAAGATTGATAATCTTCTATGTATGCCAGTTTTAAGCAGTAAAAATCAAGTTGTTGCCGTAGTACAACTGGCAAACAAAGCTGGAAATATTCCTTTTGACAGTGAAGATGAAGAACGATTTCGGGATTTTGCTTCTGCTATAGGTATTATCTTAGAAAGTTGCCAATCTTTCTATGTCGCAGCGCGCAATCAAAGGGGTGCAACGGCGCTTTTGCGGGCAACTCAAACACTAGGACAAAGTCTAGACTTAGAAGCGACTTTGCAAATAGTGATGGAACAAGCAAGAATTTTAATGCAAGCGGATCGCAGTACGCTATTTTTATATCGTAAGGAAATGGGAGAACTTTGGACAAAAATAGCAGCGGCTGATGGCAAAAAAATGATGGAAATTCGCATTCCCGCTAACCGTGGAATTGTTGGCTATGTAGCTTCTACTGGTGAAGCGCTGAATATTCCTGATGCTTATAAAGACCCCCGTTTTGACCCCAGTACAGATAAAAAAACTGGGTATGTAACTCGCAATATTTTATGTTTACCAGTATTTAATTCTGCTAATGAATTAATTGGCGTGACACAATTAATTAATAAACAACAAGGCAGTTTTAGTACTTCGGATGAAGAATTTATGCGGGCTTTTAATATTCAAGCCGGAATTGCTTTAGAAAATGCCCGTTTATTTGAAAATGTACTATTAGAAAAACAATATCAGAAAGATATTCTCCAAAGTCTTTCTGATGCAGTAATTTCTACAGATATGGCAGGTTGCATCGTGACTATTAATGATGCAGCTTTAGAATTGCTGGGTTGTCCATTAATAGATGGAAATGCTAAACATAATAAGCTTTCCTGGGAACAAAATTTAATTGGTCGCTTTGTGTGGGAGGTTGTACCAATTGATAATTTACAGATGCGGCTGCAAGATAGTTTAAAAACAGGTGCAAGACATTATGTACCGGAGCAAAGTTTGACGGTGGGATTATATTTAGATACTACAGATAAAGATACAAAAAATTACATTTTAGCAATTCGCGATCGCACTCAAACTGATCTTTTTATCCCCTGGAACCAATCTTTAACTCCCCAATCGAAGTTAGTCAGTGCTGATAGTGTCAATCAAATTGAACGTAGCATCAATTTAACTGTTAACCCCCTGACAAACCCAGAAGGAGGAGTGCGGGGTGGTTTGGTAGTTTTAGAAGATATCAGCCGGGAAAAGCGGATGAAAAATACTATGTACCGCTACCTAACTCCTCGTGTCGCTGAACAAGTTATGGCATTGGGAGAAGATGCTTTAATGGTGGGTGAACGCAAAGAAGTCACCGTTTTGTTTTCTGATATTAGAGGTTACACCACTCTGACAGAAAATCTCGGTGCGGCTGAGGTGGTATCGCTGCTAAACCAGTATTTTGAAACGATGGTAGAGGCGGTATTTAACCACGAAGGTACTCTCGATAAATTTATTGGCGACGCTTTAATGGCGGTGTTTGGTGCGCCACTCCCGCTTACAGAAAATCATGCTTGGAAAGCTGTGCAAGCTGCTTTGGAAATGCGACAGCGATTAGAAGAATTTAACCAACGACGCGTGATTCAAGAACAGCCAAAAATTCATATTGGTATTGGAATTAGCTCCGGAGAAGTAGTTTCCGGTAATATCGGTTCTCACAAACGCATGGATTATACAGTCATCGGTGATGGCGTCAATCTCAGCTCGCGTTTAGAAGCGATCACAAAAGAATATGGTTGTGATATTATTATCAGTGAATTTACTTACCAATTGTGCCGCGATCGCATTTGGGTGCGCGAATTAGATAAAATTCGGGTTAAAGGTAAACACCAAGCTGTAAATATTTATGAATTAATAGGCGATCGCGCTACCCCTCTAGACGCCACAACCCACGAATTCCTCTCTTTCTACCATGCTGGACGGAACGCCTATCTCAACCGTAATTTTGAGAGTGCGATCGTCTACTTTGAAGCAGCAAAAAGAATCCGACCAATAGATCAGGTCGTTGGTATTCATTTGGAACGCGCTCGTAATTACCTCAAGCAAAGTCTACCAAACTCTTGGGATGGAGTTTGGACAATGATGAATAAATAAGGAAATTGAGAGACGGGGGACACGGTAGCGCAGTGACTAACTAACAACTCATGACTAATTAACTACTCTGGTTGATTACCATCATCATCCATTCGGAAAGGGTTTTCACCAATTCTTAACTGTTTTTTCGCTTGTTTCAAATTTTTCCAAAGCTCCTTGATATTCTCATAAGCCTCATCAGGAGATATCTTACCGGCTGTCTCCAGATTGCAGATATAACTGACTTTTTGGGCAAATTCCTGTAGATTAGCATTAAATACCAAATTTTCTGGCTTGACCTGACCGTAGTAGCGACCCCGGGGATAAAGAAAATCATCTTTGTTAGGCATTTTTTATCCAATTTTTACCTTCTTCATTGCTTTTAATCACAAACTAACAATTTACAATCCTTATATCGATCTCAAAATCTGGGAACGGGTAAAGGAGAAAGGTTAATGAGGATTCTTTTTTTCTTTACTGTTTAAACTTTATCTAAATACTTGCCAATGTCAATTTTGGCAAAGATTCATTATTTAGTTTTGAGTAAGTTTGCCGAACTTTCACAATTTCTGCTAAATAACAATAGTATTGAACTTTGAATTAATAGTCTAGTTTTTTGTATTAATTTATACATTTAGTTTATTTATTTTTTTGTGACAAATAGCTACGACTTCTGGGAATATAAACAACACATAATCTATGTTAAATTCCCGCCCTTAATTTGTGCATCTATCTTGGGTCAACAGTTTTACTTAGGTATTGCACTGATGACTAATGGCTAAAAACAAAAGATAAAATGGTTAAGCTTAAATGCACACAAGCCAGCCATTGAACCTAAATTTACTACCTGCCATGACTGCCCAAACCAAGCTCTACGAAGGTAAAGCCAAAATTATCTACCCTACGGATAACCCGGAAATCTTACTGGCTGTTTTTAAAGATGATGCGACAGCATTTAACGCTCAAAAACGCGGTAGTATCCAAAATAAAGGAACCGTAAACAATATCATCTCTAGTAAAATATTTCAACAGCTAGAAGCCCGGGGCGTCAAGACTCACTTTATTGAAAGTCCTGCTCCCAACCAAATGCGGATCAAGGCAGTAAAAATATTGCCATTGGAAGTGGTTGTCAGGAACATTGCTGCGGGTAGCCTTTGTCAACAAACAGGGTTACCACTGGGAACTGTACTCAAGATGCCATTGGTGGAATTTTATTACAAAAATGACCAATTGGGAGATCCTCTGTTGACTCGCGATCGCATACTGCTGATGGAATTAGCAACTCCGGAACAAGTTGACAGTATAATCCATCTTGCATTGCAAATTAACGAATTTCTCAAAGAGTTTTTCCAGGGGTGTGGCATTACCTTAGTGGATTTCAAACTAGAATTTGGTTTGGACTCACAACAGCAGTTGCTATTAGCAGATGAGATTAGTCCCGATACTTGTCGTTTATGGGACGTATCCGCAGGGGATGACCCTAACCGTCGTGTACTAGATAAAGACCGCTTTCGTCGGGACTTAGGTAATGTTGAGGATGCTTACCAGGAGGTTTTAACAAGAGTGCTAGAAGCAGTGGAAAAAGGGTAATTGAGGAGGTGGGGAGGTGGGGGAATGTGAGGAGTTGTGAACAACTAACCACTAACTACTGACCAACAACCAACTTTGACATAAAGCAAAATCTTTCTTTGATGGTGCGTGGAAGTGAAGAAAAATCAAAATAAAATGCGCTTATCTCCAGTTTTGATGACAATGGTGGCGATCGCCACACCTCTGGGCGGTTCGCTTCATGCTAACGCGCAAACCGCAAATAATTCAAAAAAAACAGCAGATGTTGTTGTACCGACAACGAATCAAGACCAAGAAGTTGTTGCGGGATTGCCAACTACTGATACAACACAAGAGGTAACAATCCCAACTTTTACTATTCCAAATACTACACAAACTGTTCAAGATACAACATCAACAGCAAGTCCAGAACAAGAAGTTTTTGAAGTATTTTCAGCAAAAGAGACGACACTAGAGTTAACAAGATTAACTAAAAATCAGTCAAAAAATATACAATTATCTCCAAAAACAAAGCCAACAACACTTAGAACACAGACAACCAATCAACAAGTTTCTGTTAGCACTCCCGGGGCGTCAGCACTAAAAACAACACCCCAGACCATAACATCAACAACCCCAAAAACTGCACAGAATTCTCCCACGATTATTCCTCAAAACACTCAACCGCCAAACAATCAAAAACCACCTTCCCAGAATCAACAATCACCAACGAATCAACCACCAACCAACAACCAACAACAACCAACAACAGAAGCAGAACCTCGCGTATTAGTATCAGAGGTTGTGATTAGGACGGAGACTGGACAACCACTACCAGCAGAACAGGAAAACCAAGTTTACGGGGTAATTCGGACTCAACCAGGACGGACGACAACGCGATCGCAACTGCAAGAAGATATTAATTCCGTCTTTGCTACTGGCTTTTTCTCCAATGTACAAGCAGTGCCAGAAGATACACCATTAGGGGTACGAGTCACATTTTTAGTTCAGTTAAATCCCACCCTCAGTCAAGTCAGAATTGACGCTAATCCTGGTACAAATGTACCTTCCGTACTACCTCCAAATACTGTTAATCAAATCTTTAGCAACCAGTATGGAAGAATCTTGAACTTACGTGAGTTACAAGAAGGCATTAAACAGTTACTTAAGGTATATCAAGACCAAGGCTACGTATTAGCACAAGTAGTTGGTTCACCACAGGTATCACCTGATGGAGTTGTCACCCTCACTGTTGCAGAAGGGGTCGTAGAAGATATTAGTGTCCAATATCGTAATAAAGAAGGTCAAGAAACAGACAAAGACGGAAAACCGATTAGAGGACGGACGCAGCCGTATATTGTTACACGGGAAATACAATTGAAGCCCGGACAAGTATTTAACCGCAACATCATACAAAGAGACTTACAACGGGTCTACGGTCTAGGACTGTTTGAAGATGTAAATGTTTCCCTCAACCCTGGTACTAACCCCAGCCAAGTGGATGTCCAAGTCAACGTAGTGGAACGTAACAGCGGTTCCATCGCCGCCGGTGCAGGTATTAGTTCTGCGAGTGGATTGTTTGGTACTATCAGCTATCAAGAGCAAAACCTGAATGGTAGAAACCAAAAATTGGGGGCTGAGTTAGAAGTTGGTCAACGGGAATTGCTGTTTGATGTCCGCTTTACAGATCCTTGGATAGCTGGAGACCCATATCGAACTTCTTATACGGCAAACCTTTTCCGTAGTCGCTCCATTTCATTGATTTTTGAAGGAAAAGACGATAACATCGAAACCTTTCAACCAGGTGAAGACGATGGTGATACACCTCGGATTTTACGTTTAGGTGGTGGTATCAACTTTAGCCGTCCTTTGTCTAAAAATCCTTATGAACGTGCAGAATGGACAGCTTCAGCTGGTATAAGATATCAACGAGTTTCCACTCGTGATTCTGACGGTAATATCAGAGAGGAAGGAACAATATATGAAAATGACCAGCCTACAAAAATCATTGAACTGACCGAATCTGGAACTGGTCAAGATGACTTGCTGACATTGCAATTAGCAGCAGTGCGCGACAAACGTGACAATGCTTTGCAACCAACTAGAGGTTCCTTCTTCCGCTTAGGCTTGGAACAGTCCGTACCAGTAGGACTAGGTAATATCTTCATGAGTAAGGTACGGGGTAGCTATAGCTACTATCTTCCCGTAAGATTCACTAACTTTACCAAAGGCGCACAAACTATTGCTTTCAATGTCCAAGGAGGAACCATACTTGGTGATGTACCTCCCTACGAAGCTTTTACTTTGGGTGGAAGTAACTCTGTTCGGGGCTATGAAGAGGGTGCATTAGCTAGTAGTAGTAGTTTCTTGCAAGCCACAGTTGAGTATCGCTTCCCTGTTTTCTCCGTAGTTAGCGGCGCTCTATTTTTTGATGCTGCTACTGACTTGGGAACGGAAACAGAGGCTGGAGATTTACTCGATAAAAGCGGTAGTGGCTACGGCTATGGTCTTGGTGTGCGTGTGCAGTCACCACTTGGCCCCATCCGCATAGACTACGGCTTCAACGATCAAGGAGATAGCCGTATCAATTTTGGTATTGGGGAAAGATTCTAAGTAGTCAATAGTCCAGATTTCTCAGACAATTGACCCTTGACCTAATTTTATGCAACAAACCCTCGCATCTGAAATTACTCTCACCGGAGTGGGACTGCATAGTGGTGTAACTACCCAAGTACGGATACTACCAGCCGGGGTAGACAGTGGACGTTACTTTGTACGAGTAGATTTGCCCAACACTCCAATTATTCCAGCCCAAGTACCTGCTGTTACTCAAACAGTTCTGTCAACTCAGCTAGGTAAAGATGAGAAAAGTGTTCGGACAGTAGAGCATTTATTGGCTGCATTGGCGGGTGTGGGTGTAGATAACGCCCGTATTGAAATTGACGGTCCAGAAGTACCACTGTTGGATGGTTCGGCAAAGGTATGGGTAGAAAGTATTACCCAAGTGGGATTAATACCGCAAACCTCTACTAAAAAATCTCAGGCTTTGTTCATCAATGAGCCGATATGGGTACGTCAGGATGATGCTTTCGTTTGCGCTTTCCCTGCACCAAGTACTCGCTTTACCTACGGCATTGATTTTGAACTTCCTGCTATTGGTAATCAATGGCACAGTTGGTCTCCAAGTTTTGAACCAGGAAAGTCTGATGCTAGCTTCATCACAGAAATTGCCCCTGCCCGTACCTTCGGTTTACTACATCAAATTGAATACCTGCGAAAATCCGGGTTAATTAAGGGTGGAAGCTTAGAAAATGCTCTTGTGTGTGGGCCTGATGGTTGGCTAAATCCACCATTAAGATTTGCAAATGAGCCAGTACGTCATAAAATTTTGGATCTAGTAGGAGATTTGAGTTTAATAGGGCCTTTCCCCCATGCTCATTTTTTGGCGTACAAAGCCAGCCACAATTTACACGTGCAACTGGCACAGAAAATTTGGGAATTGCGTTAATTTTGTTCTTTGTTGAAAGTTGGTGGTTGTTTGGACAACCAATAACTAACAACTAAATTAAATTCAATTACCTACAAGACCACAACTAAAAATCAACCCCACCCATCAATGGCTACTGTCACCGAAGTAAATTCTACCGATAACCCCACATCAGCACCTACCCAGGAGCAGCCAGTTCATTCCACTACAAGTAACTGTGAAACAAAAGTTTCATTCACAGCGGAAGAAATTCAAAAACTTCTACCACATCGCTATCCCTTTGCACTTGTAGACAAAATTATTGACTACACACCCGGGAAACGAGCTGTTGGCATTAAAAACGTCACAATTAACGAACCCCATTTTCAAGGGCATTTTCCGGGACGTCCAATTATGCCAGGTGTGCTGATCGTAGAAGCAATGGCCCAGGTTGGTGGTGTCGTAATGACACAAGTGCCACAATTGGAAGGCGGACTCTTTCTATTCGCTGGTATAGATAAAGTCCGTTTCCGTCGCCAAGTTGTTCCCGGTGATCAACTGCTCATGACTGTGGAACTGTTATGGATAAAACAACGTCGTTTCGGTAAGATGCAAGCTCGCGCCGAGGTTGACGGTCAGTTAGTTGCTGAAGGTGAATTAATGTTTTCCCTCGCAAGCTAAAAATTTATTCTCGTGGTAGAGGCATTACCGTGAAGCGCCTCTACAAAATTTTGTATTAGGGATATCAGCAACAATAAACAACAACTGTTACAGTCTGATTTCCACATATTCACTGCCCTCACACCTGTACCAATTTGATGCTTTCGGCTACTGAACTCAGACGCTTTATGGCGCGTCTGGCAAAAAACTTAGCACGCTTACTGTTCTGGAGATGCACCCTTGAAGACGCTTATTCATCCAACTGCTGTAATTCATCCTAACGCGGAGCTGCACCCGACAGTGGAAGTCGGTGCCTATGCTGTGATTGGTGGGCATGTGAAAGTAGGTCCTGACACTACAATTGGCGCTCATGTAGTGCTGGACGGGCCTGTGGAAATCGGAGCGCGAAATCAAATTTTTCCGGGGGCTGCCATTGGTATGGAACCCCAAGACCGAAAATACACTGGTGAAACTAGCTGGGTCAAAATTGGTGACGACAATCGCATTCGCGAATACGTGACCATTAACCGTGCTACTGGTTTAGGTGAAGCCACGATGATTGGTAACGGTAATCTGCTGATGGCTTACGTCCATGTGGCACATAACTGTGTGATTGAAGACTCTGTGACTATTTCCAATGCGGTAGCGATCGCAGGTCATGTTCATATTGAGTCACGAGCAACAATCAGTGGAGTTCTGGGTATCCATCAATTTGTGCATATTGGTAAGCACGCAATGGTAGGAGGAATGAGCCGTATTGACCGGGATGTCCCTCCATATATGTTGGTCGAGGGAAATCCCACGCGAGTGCGATCGCTCAACCTTGTAGGACTCAAACGCGCTGGTTTGTCTGCTACTGACTTACAAATCTTGAAAAAAGCCTTCCGTATTCTCTACCGTTCAGATTTACTTTTCAAAGATGCCTTAGAAGAACTAGAACTGTTGGGAGATACAGAACATTTACAGCACTTGCGTCGTTTTCTCCTACTTTCGCAAATGCCAGGAAGACGCGGTTTAATTCCTGGAAAAGGAAAAGCAAACAGTAGAGATGATGAGTCTTGAAAATAAGGGAGTGGGGACTGGGGAAGATAAGGAGGACAAAGGAGACAAAGGGAGATTTTTACCTCCCCCACTCCCAGACGCTTCAAACAGCGCGTCTCTACATCACCCCATCACCCCACACTCCCCCCATACCCAATTCCAAAATGCAAATATTTATTAGTACTGGTGAAGTGTCCGGCGATTTGCAGGGGTCGCTATTAGTAGCAGCATTGCGAAAGCAAGCGATTGCTGCTGGGTTGGAACTAGAAATTGTAGCCCTTGGAGGTGACAAAATGGCAGCAGCAGGAGCAATTTTACTGGGTAACACCAGCGAAATTGGTTCTTTTGGTCTGTTAGAATCTCTACCTTTTGTACTGCCAACTCTGCAAGTCCAGCGCCGGGCGATCGCCTATCTCAAGCAAAACCCGCCTGATTTGGTAGTGTTGATTGACTACATGGGGCCAAATCTTGGTATCGGCAATTATCTTCGCCGCCAAATGCCGCAAGTCCCGATTGTATATTATATTGCTCCCCAAGTTTGGGTTTCTTCAATTACTCTTGGTAATACAGAGCGAATTATTCATGTTTGTGATAAATTATTAGCTATTTTTCCTGAAGAAGCACGTTACTTTCAAGACAAAGGTGCAAAAGTTACTTGGGTAGGTCATCCTCTTGTAGACAGAATAGAACAATTTCCTAGCCGAGAAGCAGCACGCAGACAGTTGGGAATTGCCGATGATGCGATCGCTGTGGCACTTTTACCTGCCTCCCGTCATCAAGAACTCAAGTATCTTTTACCTGTAATGTTCCAAGCGGCACAAATAATGCAAGCTAAACTGCCGCAAGTACATTTCTGGATTCCCTTATCTCTAGAAATATACCGAGAAAGAATAGAAAAACAAATACAACGATATGGTTTACAAGCCACTGTAATTTCTGGTCAACAACAAGAAGTACTCGCTGCTGCTGATTTAGCAATTACTAAATGCGGGACTGTAAATTTAGAACTTGCCCTGTTAAAAGTGCCACAGGTGGTTGTTTATCGCCTCAGTCCTTTTACTTACTGGGTTGCTCGTCATATCCTCAAAATAACTTTTCCCTTTGCCTCGCCAGTTAACCTGATGGTGATGAAGGGAATCGTACCAGAATTTATCCAAGAACAAGCGTCACCAGAGAATATTATTGAAGCAGCAATGGAATTTTTGCTCAACCAGGAACGTAAACAGCAAATCCAAGCAGATTATCAACAAATGCAACGGTCTATAGGAGAATTGGGAGTGTGCGATCGCGCCGCTAAAGAAATTTTGCAAATGCTATGAATAAACCTCACCCCTTTCTCCTCTCCTTGGTAAGGAGAGGGGTGTTTGATATTTATTTGTTTCATATCACTAAAAATACAGCAATAAGAATAAGGCTGAGAAAAATAGCAAACAAAATAGCATATTCGACTCGGCGACTGATTATTCCGACAGCTGCAATCACAGCGATCGCAAGGCTAAGAATACCAATATACTGTTCTTTTTGCAAACCTTTTGCAATCAGTGGATCTTGCTGCTGACTATTTGGTAGCGGGGTTTCTAAAGTTTTTTGTCCTAAATAATTTGAGTTGTTATAGGGTGATTTTTGATTATAAATATTCATAATCATTATTCTTTAATTTAGTATTTGTATTGTTCCATTGGTTTAATCTCGAAAAATTTATTAAGATTGCTGCCAGATGTCAATTATTATCTTTGTATTAATTAAAAACTACACTCTAATATATTAAATTCATCTATCTATAGAAGCATTATATATTTATAGCAAAAGAGAATACATGGGTTCAAAAATTAAAAAAGCCCTTGTCTTGGGCTTTTGTCTTCACTCGGTATGATAGCTGTGTTTCTGCCATTATCAAAATATGATGTGAAAAAAATGTTAATAAGATGATTTTGAATATATAAAAAGCCTGACTATATCAATCTTCTTATTTACAATAATTTATTTTTTTATCTTGCAAATTGCTTTGAGCAACACATCCTTCTTTTTTAAATAGATAGTTTTCTACAATCAGATAAATACTAATGAAAACTAAAGGTATAATTATAAATTTTAGACTAAATTCTGTTTGAAAAAAAGATAACATTTGTTTAAAATTAGATTTATTAAGGCTAATATTATTAAGTTGTTTTGTTTCTAATAAAACATTACTTGTCGGTTGCTTACCTAAAGATGCGGGAGTATATTTCTGTTGTAATTCTAAATTTAGTACTTGACTCCAACAAGGAAAACTTTTTCCTTGTTGAAAACCATCAACTTTAACTTTTTTAATAGATTCAGACTTTAAACCAATGATTTCTTGACGTACGTACTTGACCAAGTTTTGTTTATCTGGTATTTGATTAGATTCCAATCTCACCCGTAAATAACCATTCTTAATGCTAACTTTTGCTGTGACATTTTTTAGCTGTAGTTGGCTGTTCATCAAGGACGTAATGGCTTGAACGTCGCCTTGTTTTGCAAGTTCAAAAATTTTTACTTGTGTCATAAATGATTGTAGTGAAGAGCTAAAAACATACCAGTTGCATAAAATATAACCTTATATCTAAAATTATTTCCTCAGTGTTTTTACCAAGAACTTAGATACAAAGATGATATAAGGCAGATAGTTGAATTTACTTTTTTTAGTTTCTACAAACTTTATAAATGCTTTAATTACTACCCGTAGCATATTGCTGAGCAAATTCTCGATGAATTTGGTATTGTATAATTTTTTGCTGAGCCATGCCATAGTTAGAGCTAGTGTATGGTACAGTTTTTAAGAGAGCGATCGCTTCGTCCCAATTTTCGACCACTATCTTCCACTCATCTTCAGATTGTGCTAACTTTGCCAGTTTTGTTGTACGCCTAGCTTGATTAATTGCCTTGAGATAATTGTCCTTTGGTTGGACTTCATTCGCGGTGAGTGTTGATGAATTTTGAGCAGAGACATTTGCTGAGATACTTTGCCTAAATTCTGGTAATTTAGCAAATGAATATACCCATAAAGCGACTAAGGGAATCAAAACAAATGTAAAGATTTGTCTAGATATTTTGCAAGATTTATTCTTAAAGCTAAATAAGCCTGATTTCTTTTTAGTTACTTCTTCAGTTCTTGGTATTTCGGTGACATCAGCTTCTGGTTGTGGGTTATTAATTGGGAGTGTATCTGCTGATCTTGGGGTATTTACACTTTCAGCTTCAAAACTAACATTATTACCAAAAACTAAACGACACTTAAATAAATACTCAATTTGGTAAAAAGCCGCAGCACTAATCAGCCAGATCACAGCAAACACAGCTTTGAGTTTACTGTAATGTTGACCAGATTCAGCGATGACCTGACTATAGTTCAACTGAAATAAAGGTAAAAGAGGGGTACAAATTAAAATAGCCGTCAGTGTAGATAAAACAAGTACCAACCAGCCATATAAACTTTCTCTCCAACTAATCAATCCCGGGAAAAACCCTTGAATTACATTAATTTTTTCTCCTGGAACAGCAGGAATAAAGCGACTGAAAAAAAAGTGATGCGCAAAAGCGATCGCTGGTATGGGTAATATCAGTACAAAGATTGCCAATAGTGTAGCTGACTCAGGTTTTTCTGACCATTTTGCGAAGTTTAGCCATAAGTCATGATCGCGCCGGATCATGGTTACAAACCCAATCATCAGCACAGATAGGATTAGAGCGTTCAGCCATGCATTAGGGTGGGGTAACCATTTCCATAATCTGAACTTGTTCATACAAAGACGAAATAAACGCTTATAGGCTGTAACTTTAACATCTTTATTGCCAAAATGTTTACCTATATGCTAGTAAGGCAAAAATTTTTCGTTTGATGAGATGATACAACAATCCTTTTATCCTCTGCCCTTTGCCTTTCTTCGGTAAAGTAAGGAAAAATCTTAACTTAAACAGAAATAAAGAAATATTGACATGGAACTGGAATCTGCTGTCGGCGAAGTCGCAATCGAACAAAATTTAAAGCAATTTCTCCTGGTACTCTCGGTTTCCCTAACTGTGGCGACTTTACCGCAAGTATTTAGCTGGTTTCGCCATATTCCTTACACATTACTTTTGGTGATAGCTGGGTTGGGATTAGCCCTAGTAGATGTACGATTAGTCAATCTTTCTCCAGAATTAATTTTGGCGATTTTTCTGCCACCTTTATTATTTGAAGCCGCCTGGAATTTAAAGTGGTCTAACTTGAAGCAAGATTTTATTCCTATCTGTCTGTATGCAGTCATAGGAGTATTAATTTCTATTGCGGGTGTAGCACTGGGTTTGAATTTCGTGGCAGGAATACCCTTAACAACAGCATTGTTAGTGGGAGCAAGTTTATCGGCTACTGATCCTGTTTCAGTTACAGCTTTGTTTAGAGAACTGGGGGTAGATAAACGTCTGACAACATTGATGGAGGGCGAGAGTTTATTTAATGATGGTATGGCAGTTGTTGCCTTCAGTTTTTTAGTTGCATTATCTTTGGGAAAAGCACAACTGGGAATTCAGCCTGTGGTAGTGCAACTATTTACGGTTGTCGGCGTTGGTTTAGCCGTAGGTGGTTTGATTGGGTTTGGTATTTCCTATCTCACCCAAAGATTTGATTTACCATTGGTGGAACAATCTTTGACTCTTGTTTCTGCTTACGGAACTTATATCATTGCCGAAGATTTGGGTGGCTCGGGTGTGATAGCAGTTGTGACTATTGGCTTGATTTTGGGAAATTTCGGTTCCCGAATTGGCATGAACCCACGAACACGGATAATAGTCAGTGAATTTTGGGAATTTTTAGCTTTTTTTGTGAATTCAATAGTCTTTCTGTTGATTGGTGATCAAGTTAGATTCGTTGACTTGGCAGAAAATCTGACAATCATAGCCGTGACTATTGTGGGAATGGTTTTAGCACGAGCGATCGCAGTCTACGGTTTAGGGTTTCTCAGTAATCGCCTTGCTAATTCCAATATTCCTTTACCAGAACAAACTATACTCTGGTGGGGAGGTCTGCGAGGATCTGTCTCTATCGCCCTAGCGTTGAGTGTACCGAGTATCCTGAGTGAACGAGAAGACCTGATCAACACCGTATTTGGAGTTGTTTTGTTTACTTTGTTAGTGCAGGGATTAACTACCAAGCCTTTGTTAGAAAAGCTCCAACTTCTGGGTGAACAGCCATTGCGACAGCAATATTTAGAATTCATTGCTCGTCAAACTGCGCTCAAACGTGTATTAGAATACTTGGGGAAAGTAGAAGAACGTCCAGGACTTGAGCCAGAATTTTACCGCTATCAAGAGACTTTAATCAAAGGCGAACTTCAGCGTTTAGAAGAACAAATTGATAAATTACATAATGAATATCCTAATCTGCGAGACTTCACAGCCGAACAGTTGCGAATGGAATTACTTTCGGTAGAAGCAGACACCTATGCAGAATTTGTGCGATCAGGTCGGTTAAATCAAGAACTTGCGCCTTTGCTTGAGGATGTTTTAGAAGAAGGGCAATAAGAAGAAATGACTAAGGGATAAGGGAAGTTTTTTTATACTTCCCGTGGTTGATGCAAAAATTACCTACTTTTATTTAGGGTAATGAAATTGTGGCTGACGCCAATAATTATACTTGCCCGCATCTAGAGCCAAATTGATTAAATATGCCAGAATTTGCCGGAGAATTACCCATCCGTGAACCAGTTTGGAATGCGATCGCATCTGTTGAGCAGATCCAACGCCAAAATAGAGGTATATATTTTAACATTGGTGTTGCTCGCCTGTCTCTCTACATAGTTGCTCCTAACCTTATCCGTGTACGCTTTTCACCTACAGGAGAGTTTAGACCCAGACGTTCCTGGGCTGTCACGCCGAAAGATGAGGAATGGCCTATTGTAGCTTTTGATATCCAGGAAACAGCAAATGAGGTAACAATAGAAACCGACAAAATACGGGTATGCGTTCAGCGTCATCCTTGTCGAGTCCAGTTTTTTGACAAAGCAGGTCGTCCCTTTGCCCAAGATACAGGTTTGGGTATAGGTTGGCGACAACTGGGAACAGATAAATCCCAAGTTGCTTGCTGGAAGCGAATCGAGACAGAAGAAAATTATTATGGCTTTGGGGAACGGGCAGGATTACTGAATCAAAAAGGTAAGCGTTTTACAAACTGGACAACGGATAGCTTAGATTACACAATGCTGACAGACGCAATGTATCAAGCCATTCCGTTTTTTCTGGCGCTGCGTCAGGGGGTAGGCTATGGTTTGTTTTTTAACACTACCTTTTGGAGCCGTTTTGATGTTGGGGTTGACCAACCAGATATTTTACGATTAGAAACCCTTGGTGGAGAACTGGACTACTACATTATTTACAGTCCCGAACCCGCAGAGATAGTTCAGACTTACACCCAATTAACAGGGCGAATGTCACTACCGCCACAGTGGGCTTTGGGTTATCATCAATGCCGTTGGAGTTACGACTCAGAATCAGAAGTCCGGCAATTAGTACAGCAATTGCGTCAGCGCCGTATTCCCTGTGATGTCATTCATTTAGATATTGATTATATGTTTGGCTACCGGGTGTTTACGTGGAATCCCCGGCGGTTTCCAGACCCCCAGAAATTGCTCAGTGACTTAGCAGAGGATGGGATCAAAGTAGTTACTATCGTCGATCCGGGAGTAAAATTTGAACCCCAAGCAGATTACACCGTCTACGCTCAAGGTTTAGAAAAGGATTACTTTATCCGCAGGGCTGACGGTAAGGTTTTTCATGGTTATGTCTGGCCTGGTCGGGCTGTTTTCCCGGACTTTCTGCGCCCGGAGGTGCGTCAGTGGTGGGGAGACTTGCACCGTAGTCTGACTGATGTTGGTGTGGCTGGCATTTGGAATGATATGAATGAGCCAGCCATGAACGATCGCCCCTTTGGAGATGAGGGCGGACAAAAAATATTTTTCCCGATGGATGCACCGAGTGGCCCTGACGATGAGCGTACAACCTACGCCGAAACTCATAACCTCTACGGCTTAATGATGGCTCGTGCTTGTCGCCAAGCAGTGGAAAAATTGCGAGAGCGATCGCGTACTTTTGTCTTGACCCGTTCTGGTTACGCGGGTGTACAGAAATGGTCGGCGGTATGGACAGGAGATAATCACTCTCTGTGGGAATACCTAGAAATGTCCCTGCCGATGCTCTGTAATTTAGGTTTATCTGGTGTAGCATTTGTCGGGGCAGATATTGGGGGATTTGCGGGTGATGCTACGCCAGAATTATTTGCCCGTTGGATGCAGGCAGGAATGTTGTATCCTTTTATGCGCGCCCACTCGATGATTAACACCAAGCGCCATGAACCTTGGGAATTTGGGCCGCAAGTCGAAGCAATCTGCCGTCAATACATTGAATTGCGCTACCGATTACTACCTTATATATACACTCTGTTCTGGGAAGCAGCTACCACAGGTGCACCAATTCTGCGACCTCTGCTTTATCATTATCCAGAGGATCCCAAAACCTACGAATTATACGACCAAGTACTTTTAGGCTCATCCCTCATGGCAGCGCCCGTCTACCGACCGGGGGTAGAAAAACGTCTGGTTTACCTACCAGCAGGAACTTGGTATGACTGGTGGACGGGAGAATCTTACCAAGGTACAACCTATATTCTTGCCGATGCACCGATAGAAAAAATGCCCATGTACATCCGTGCTGGATCAATAATTCCCCTTGGTCCGGTCATGCAGTATGTAGGCGAGTCACCCTTCAATCAACTGCGGTTGCGAGTTACCCCAGGTATAGGCGAGTGGACACTGTACGAAGATGACGGACATTCCTTTGCCTACCGTGATGGCGCTTGCTCAACTACAACCTATCGAGTGTACTTAGAAGATACACAAGTAGTAGTGGAAATTCAAGCTAGGCAAGGACAGTGGACTCCCCACCCACGCAACGTCATTGTTGAGGTTGTAGGTAAAGGAGAACAAGAATTTCCAGATGACGGTTCTGCACGTCGCCTAACTTTTTCTTGATCGATGACCACAGATCCACACCGACATCTCATCTGTGTTTATCTGTGTGCATCTGTGTTCGCTTTATTTCCATAAAGAGAAATAGCGTTTTCCCGCAAAACAGCACTAGAACAGTAAGATCGCCATCTCGAACTACTTCCTCTAACACTTCTGCCAGAATTTGACTCCCCACTATTTACTACTTTTGTGTAGCTGTGCTAGCTTCTTGTGTGGTAACTCGCTGTAATTGTTCTACATTTTGTAGTGGCGATCGCCCTGGTGTGAGGTTATGACTAAGCCACATTAAACTACCAATAAATATAGTCACCACTCCAATTAAAACACTTGTCAGCAATTTTACCTGAGAACGCAAAAATTTAACTTCTCTAGTCTGCTCATCCAGTTCTGAAATATAATCGGCTGGAGGGAGTTTTTGCTCAATAATATTTTCTGCATTTTTTACAACTTTATTACTAAAAGTAACTTGTTGGTGCAACCAGTTAGTAATCAATAGAGGACAGTTTTTTTTCACCCAATGCCAAGCAAAGATTCTAAATGCTGGTTTGGACATTCTCGCTATAAATTTTAATATTTTCTTGACAGGTCGAGAGCGAAACTTTTTGTTAATTAGATGAACTGAACCTACATCATAAAGACGATCAAAGATGAGCTTGACAGTAGCTTCTTCTTTATTGGTCAAATATTCAATAATCAGAAAAACTTCTTGCATCAGTTCTTCTTCTTTATTGTTTTCTGCCAAAACTTTTGTTAAATTATTTGATGTTTTTACTGTGTTATTCATAAATTTTGCTCTGGCAGCGCATCTTTAATCTTTAAGTAAGACAATATTTTAATTATTCAAAAAAGCCAAGATGTCAACAAGCTTGTTTAGAAAAAATTTAATATTCACAGCACAAAGTGCCACATACACTATAAAGCACTTTATGTACTGCAACGAAGAGGCTATACGTAATCCATATAGGTAAAAACTTTACACCTCAAAATAAAAGTAAACAAGCTGTTTTTTTTGCTGGATTGTAAATCTAAAATTATCTTAAAGGTTATCATTTCCAAAAAAAATTACCTCTAGAGAGATTTATTGAATTGGTTGTTTGTTGGTGGTTGGTTGTTGGTGGTTAGTGGTTACCCATTCTTTAAACTACTTACTCCCCACCTCCCCACCCCTTACATTTCTCACCCCTACCAAGGTAAACGACTACCATCCCAGGAAAAAAACTGGCCGCTATCCTCTATCTGTAGCTGGTCGATAACAGCAAGCAATTGGTTGACGGTAAGTTCTACCGAGAAGAGTTTTTCTGGAGGTACATTCTTTTGAAAAGGTTTAGAAAGACGAGTATCAGTTGTACCGGGATGCAATGTTACAACTATAGTTTTTGGACTGGTTCTGCCATACTCTATTGCCACGTTTCGCATCAACATATTCAACGCTGCTTTAGAAGCGCGATAGCCATACCACCCGCCAAGCTGGTTATCACCTATACTTCCGATTTTGGCAGAAATACTCGCAAAAACACTGCGATCGCTATGACGAAATAGCGGTAACAGATGTTTAGCAAGCAGCACTGCACCAATACTGTTAACCTGAAAATAGCGCATTAAATTCTCAGAGTTAATCTGTTTGAGGCTTTTTTCCGGTTGCAGGGTTCCTTCATGGAGAACCCCAACACAGTTAACAACTAAATGTAGTTTATCTATCTCTGCTCGCAGGAGTTGTACACCTTGAGAAATTTGTGCCTCATCTGTAATATCTATCGCCAGACAAATTAGTTTCTCAGGATATTGGTCTGACAACGCTATTAACTCAACAGCTGATTTTGGTTGACGATAGGTAGCATAAACCCTATTAATACCCTGCAATTGTAGTAGTTTCTTTACAAATCCTAAACCGATACCTTGACTAGCACCGACAATTAAGGCATTACATGAGTTGGTATGAGTAAACATGCTTTATGTGATGGTTGTTGGTGGTTGGTTATTGATTGTTGTTTGTTTCAACTAATATCTTGCATCAATTCCAACAATAACCAGGGATTAAAATCCTTGGCTGATAGCGCAAGTCCTCTGAAGAGGACTAAATTGCTACTAATAAAATTTTCCTCAGTCCATTTAAATGGACTTCAGCTATAAGCCCGGAACTTTAGTTCTGGGCGATGGAGTGGGCTGCAATATCTCAGTTCCAACCAACAAACAACCAACAACCAACAACATTATTCCGGCAATTTATACTGCCCTACAATACGCTTGGCATACTCTGGAACATGTTCCTCTAATTTCTCAGGATGATTCCGTTTGACATAGAGATAATTGCGGGTGAAGTGGGAATCTATCGAGAAACGGGCGTATTCCAAACCTTTGGGGCCGATTTTTTCAATTACTACACCCATAAGTTTTGCTGCCCACATCGGTAGGGTAACACCTTTATCGTAAGCTGGTATACTTTGTTGGACTGCTGCTGTGCGATCGCCTTTGGACATGACTGGCTGAGTTTCTAACTGGTCTTTGACCAATTCCAGCATTTCCCGACCGCGTTCATTTCTGACTACAATCCATTGCCAGCCGAAGGGTGCGCCCATATATCCAACTACCAAATCAGCTAGGGAATTGACGTAGTCAAAACAACTCATACAGGAAGGGGCAAACACATCCTTGAGTTGATTTGTTTTCAAGCCAAAAAAAGGAACTGTTTCTGTTGATCCATCTTCGTGCTTAAAGTGAACCCGGAAGTCCTGCATAAACTCGTAATGCACAACGGTATCAGGCGATCTACTTGTGGTTTCCAAGAATTTTTGCAGTCCAGCACGAGTCACATTATCTACACAGGGTGTACCTAAGACATAAAGCTTTTCCAGACCCAATTGCTTTTCCACAGTCCGCAAAGCTTGGATTTGGCAACCAACACCAATCACCAACAGCCGCTTCATTCCTGATTTTTCTACTTGTTCCAAAACAGAAAGATTTGGTGAAAGTGTCGGTTTATTTACCCGCGCTGCTAGTATTTCTTCTGGAGTCCGGGCAATCACAGGCATAGGTCCGAAGCGGTCTTCTTTGGTATTTTGCACACAGACCACGCCTTCTACCATTCCCCGATTCAGCATTTCAATGGCGATCGTACTCACAATTCCCGTCCATTGTGCACCAGGAATCGGCTGCTGTTTCCGCGCCGCCATCATACTTTGATGAACACCAAAATAAAGTTCATCAGCATTATCTAAATCGCGAGAACGAGTGTGTGTCTGTGCTTCGAGTTCGTCTACCTGTTGATTAATAAAAGCACAGGCTTCCTTGACATAATGAATATAGTATGTATCACACAATCCACATTCGCTGCACAGTTCTTTAGCAGGGCGACGGCTACCGGGTTTGAGGGCTTTGGCTTTTTTGTGTTTGGGAAAATCTACTGAGGTCATTAAAATTTCTTCTTTAAAAACTCAGATTCTTTATTTCACACTATCTCAGAGATTAGTACCAAACGAGTGCCAAAGAACATCAAAATCAATAATCATGATTATTGCAACTTCCAGCCGGGGGATTGTTAAAATCCTGGTATCTTCATCACTACCTACCCAGAAAGCCTAAAAAAGCGATCGCTATGTCTCAGTACTCTCAATTAGAAAAAGCGCTGAAATATCACTTCGGTTATGATAATTTTCGCCCCGGACAAAGAGAAATTGTTGAAGATGCGCTTTCTAATCGGGATTTGCTGATTATTATGCCTACAGGCGGTGGTAAGTCGCTGTGCTTTCAACTACCAGCACTGATCAAAAAAGGCTTGACTGTGGTAGTCTCACCTTTAATTGCTTTGATGCAAGATCAAGTGGAAGCACTGCGAAAAAACGGTGTAGCAGCCACATTTCTCAACAGCAGTCTGAACTCTTACCAAACGCGATCGCGTGAACAATACATTCTCCAAGGTAAAGTTAAGTTACTCTACGTCGCTCCAGAACGCCTTGTCAGTGATAGATTTCTCCCATTTCTAGATCTAATCCATCATCAAGTTGGTATTTCCGCCTTTGCTATTGATGAAGCGCACTGTGTTTCTGAGTGGGGACACGACTTCCGCCCAGAATATCGCCAGTTAATCTTACTGCGAAAACGTTACGCTGATGTGCCGACTTGGGCATTTACAGCTACCGCTACTGATCGCGTCCGTAATGATATCATTCAACAATTGGGGTTACAAAACCCTAGCATCCACATCGCCAGCTTCAACCGCCAAAATCTTTACTACGAAGTTCGTCCTAAAAAAAAGAATGCTTACGCCGAACTCCTAGAACTGATCCGCGATTCTGAAGGTTCGGGAATTATTTACTGTTTAACTCGCAAAAAAGTTGACGAAATCACCTTTAAACTGCAACATGATCAAGTATCTGCTCTCCCCTACCATGCTGGTTTAACAGACGAAGAACGGACTCAAAATCAAACTCGCTTTATTCGTGATGATGTGCGAGTTATGGTAGCGACAATCGCCTTTGGTATGGGTATCAATAAACCAGATGTGCGGTTTGTGATTCACTTTGATATACCCCGTAACTTAGAAAGTTACTATCAAGAATCAGGTAGGGCGGGTAGAGATGGGGAAGCTTCACGTTGTACACTTTTTTTCAGTTACGCTGATGTCAAAATCATCGAATTTCTCATCAATCAAAAAAGCGAACCACAAGAACAGTTAATAGCCAAACAACAATTGCGACAGATGATAGATTACGCCGAAGGTACAGACTGTCGCCGCACAATTCAACTCAGTTATTTTGGCGAACGTTTTCTGGGGAATTGTGATAATTGTGATAACTGTCGCTATCCTAAACCAGTGCAAGATTGGACAGTGGAAGCAATGAAATTTTTATCTTGTGTCGCCCGTTGCAAAGAAAAGTTTGGCATGGGACACATTATAGATGTTCTACGGGGAGCAAAAACCCAAAAAATTGCTCAATACGAACACGACAAACTATCCACCTACGGTATCGGTAAAGATAAAAGTGTGGAAGAATGGCGGATGCTGGGACGTTCCTTATTACATCAAGGTTTAATAGAACAAAGCACCGATGGTTACGCTGTTTTAAAACTTAACGCCCTAAGTTGGGAAGTCATGCGGCGACAGCGTACCGTTTCTATTCCTGTCACTGTCACCCAAAAGCTTACTTGGAAAGAGGATAACGCTAAAACTGTAGAAGCAGAAATGCTATTGCAGAGGTTGCGATCGCTACGTAAACAACTTGCAGATGAACAATCTGTTCCACCTTATGTTATCTTCGCCGACTCTACTCTCAAATTAATGGCTCAAGTTAAACCCCAAACCAAGGACGCATTTAGCCGACTTTCCGGGGTAGGTAGCCATAAACTAAATCAATACGGCGATAAATTTATTGCCGAAATCCGTGCTTATTGTCAAGAACATAATGCTCAAGAACCGAAACTCAATCCTACATCTTCCCTGACTTCAGTTTCTGCTACAGCATTACAAACTTTGCTGCTATATCAACAAGGCTTGAGCGTTTCCGAAATTGCTGAAAAACGCAACCTACGTCCAACAACTATTTTTAGCCACCTCTGCGATTTGATTGAGAAAAATCAACCTATAGACATAAATCACTTAGTACCACTAGAAAAACAGCAAAAAATTTTGCAAGTATTAGAAATTCTTGGAGATATTGCCCTTACCCCCATTAAAGAATATCTTGGTGATAATTATAGCTTTGAAGAGATTCGTTTAGTTAGAAGTCAGTGGCGCAAAAAGAGTCACAAAAGCTAGCTCAATAGGGATAATTAACCACAAAGACACTTGTTGGGGTCGGTAATTGGTAATGGGTAATTGGCAATGGGAAAACCTCGCGAAACTCTGTGTTTATTTTGAGCTAATTACAAAGAACTCGCCACTTCTGTGTGAATCTCCTGTGTCTTTGTAATCCTTGGCGATGATGCGGTGGGTTTGTTCTTTCTTGCCAAAACTATATATAAAACTTTGGGGAAGACAACACAAATCACAGTACTAATCAAAGTCAGGAATAAACCATCCATCAAACCCATAGAGAATCCCCCTTTTTTTATCTGTATCTACGTACTATATTTTGAAACTAAATTTCTAAAATTGATAGAGCAGATTGTTAGAAATTTCTTCTAATTTGTATAAGCTATTTTTAATTTTAAGTTTTGTTTAGATACTAACTCTATCTATGGGGATTGTAAAAACTGATGAAATAGTGTAAATTTGAAGAGCCGTTGCTTTTAGTATTTCACGAACTTAAAAAAAAGCAATATTAAAATTTAATATGCCAGCCCTTTCAACGTGGATAAAAATTTTAGTCAAACAATCTCTCTTGAACTTCTTGCCTCTGTGCTCTCCGTTCCTCTGCGGTTAATTTAATTGCTTTTAAGTCGCAGAGACACAGAGGTCGCATAGAGAAAAAAGAGATTTTTCGAGTCACCTTGAAAGGTCTGGTTTAATAATTTAAAGTTGAGAATAAGAATTAATGCCCCTGAAATTTTTACTAAAAGTTATCTATTTTGATACTCAAATGCAACATTAATTTGGGGAACATCTCCCACAAAAACGAGGACTAAATTTACATGATGGGCTACCTGTTAATGCATAAGACGTACAGAATGGGAAGCTAGTAATTCCCTGTTGAGTGTTCCTTGGAGTAGAAACTTTCTGCAAGAGTCTGGTAGGTTTGATTTTTGGATCGGTAATGATACTTAAAAGCTTGGGAAATGTTAGGCAAGCAATTGTACTAATTAAAGTCAGCAATGTAACATCTATGCGATCCATAGGTAATCACCTTTTCTCTTTTCATTAGCTTTGGTTGAGCGGATACCGCCGCATAAAATTAGGAACCCAATATTTATTTGCGGGGTTGTCCTGGTAATTGGTAATTGTCAATTGGTAATTGGAAAAATTAGAACAATTTCTTACCAATTACCGATTACCCATCACCGGGTGACGCGCCATTTCATCCATCACTTTTAAAAAATCAGGTTTTCACGTCACCCAACCTTGATAACAGGTGTCTACTGTTTTTAGTTGGTCAAACAAATAATTTAAACCAACTAAAAACCAAAGTTGGTATTACTTTTTGTTTATACTCTTTAATTTTAATATAGATTTTTATATATATGTACATCAAATCCTCAAAAATTTTTTAGACAAAATAAATAGTGTCTATCGAGATTGGGTATTTTATCCTGATTGCAGCATAAGCTGGAAAAATAAACTGTTGATTACTTAGGCTATAGTGTTATGTCAAAAACTTTTGTAGAAAATGCTTTTCTTGCTAATATCACTGCCCATGAACGTGAAGCAATCAAGAATTCGGCTGATTATTCTAGTGTGGAGTCGCTACCAGAAATTTGGCCTTTAGCTGCACAAAAATTTGGTAATATTGTTGCTCTGCGCGATCCTCATGCTAAACCCGAAGTAGTGTTAACTTATACTGAATTATGTCAGCAAATTCAACGATTTGCAGCTGGCTTACAGGCTTTGGGTGTACAAGCAGGCGATCGCATTTCCCTGATTGCTGACAACAGTCCTCGTTGGTTGATTGCTGATCAGGGAATTATGACTGCGGGAGGGGTGGATGCGGTGCGGAGTTCCCAAGCCGACAAAGAAGAATTACTTTTCATTGTGGCTAACAGTGGCAGCACAGCGCTAGTAGTGGAAGATTTAAAAACACTCAATAAACTACGCGGTAGCCTGAATGATTTGCCCATTCAATTTGTGATTGTACTCAGCAACGAAGCATTACCGGAAGCGGAAACTCTAAAGTTGTATACATTCAGCCAGTTGATGGAAATTGGCGCTCAGCATTCCCTACAACCAGTCAAACGCAACCTTAGTGATTTGGCTACCCTAATTTATACCTCTGGCACTACGGGAAAACCGAAAGGAGTAATGCTGACTCATCGCAATTTGATGCACCAAATCGTAGCTATCCCGGTAGTTGTGCAACCCCGTCCTGGAGATATAGTTTTGAGTATTCTCCCTACCTGGCACAGCTATGAACGTAGTTGCGAATATTTTCTCCTTTCTCAAGGTTGTACTCAGGTTTATACCAACCTCCGCTCTATCAAACGAGATTTGAAAGAATATCAACCTCATTACATGGTAGCAGTCCCACGCCTTTTAGAATCTATTTATGAAGGAGCACAAAAACAGTTTCGTGAACAGCCAGCTTCTCGACAACGCTTAATTAACTTCTTTTTCGAGATAGGCGAGAAATATATAAAAGCGCGCCGGACTTTGACGGGTTTGAATTTAGAAAATCTCAACCCTAGTATGGGCGATCGCTTAACAGCTAGTTTACAAGTTGCTGCTTTATCACCTTTGTATGCCTTGGGAGAAAAACTAGTTTATAGCAAAGTCAGGGAAGCGACAGGCGGTAGAGTCAAGCAAATGATTAGCGGCGGTGGTGCGCTTCCGAAGCATGTAGATGACTTTTTTGAAATTCTTGGTGTCGAGATTTTGGTGGGTTATGGCTTGACAGAAACTTCCCCTGTCACCCATGCACGACGTCACTGGCGGAACTTACGCGGTGCAGCTGGGCAACCAATCCCAGGTACAGAAACTAAAATAGTTGATCCAGAGACTAAAAAAGAGCTACCAACAGGAGAACGGGGGTTAGTGTTGCTGCGGGGGCCACAAATTATGCAAGGTTATTACCAAAATCCCGAAGCCACAGCCAAAGCTATTGACCCTGAAGGTTGGTTTGATAGCGGTGATTTGGGTTGGGTAACACCCCAAAATGACTTAATTCTGACCGGACGGGCAAAAGATACGATTGTATTAACGAATGGGGAAAATATCGAACCACAACCGATAGAGGATGCTTGTTTGCGATCGCCCTACATAGATCAGATTATGTTGGTTGGGCAAGATCGTAAATCTCTGGGTGCTTTAATTGTTCCGAATTTAGAAGCCTTAGAAAAATGGGCAGCTTCTGGGAATCTCCAACTAACTATAGAGGATGAAAATGTTACTGCGGCTACCAGTCAAAAAATAAACCTGGAGAGTAAAATAATCCAGGATTTATTTCGGCAAGAACTGAATCGGGAAGTGCAAAACCGTCCAGGCTATCGGCCAGATGACCGCATTGGCCCGTTCAAGTTAATTCTCGAGCCATTTTCGATTGAAAATGGCATGATGACCCAAACACTGAAAATCAAGCGGCATGTCGTGATGCAACACTATCACGATATTATTAACGGCATGTTTGCCTCATAAGTCCACTGCAAACTCTCAACAAACGTGAACTCTTTTATGGATGTCTCCAAACCTCAACTGCTTTTAAAGCGTGTCGTCAACATTAAAGCCATTGTCACTCCCTTGTGGAAAGAGGAAGTGCAGCAGCAACTACAAGCGCAAATCAATCAAATTGACCAGCAATTGCAACAGTTGGACATCCAAGGACAAAGGGCGATCGCAGAAGTACAAAAACAAAATCTGCAACCGCCTGGTCCCCAAACCCTCCAACAAATTGAAAGCATTCAATACCAGGTCAATCAAAAGAAAAGTGAGCTGCTAGAGCAAAAAAATCAAAGTCTGCAAAACCTCCAGCAAGTGCAGCTTTTAGACTTAGACCAAGAAGTTAATCAATTTCAGATGGAAGGTTTTTTCCGTGTGGAACCAGGGGATAATTTAATTAGCAAAATGCAGGTCGAAGTTGTGTTGCGTGATGGTGTTGTAGAAGAAATTCGTGGCGATGTATAAGCTCGATGCTAACTTCAGTTAACAGTGAACAGTGATCAGTGAGCTCACAAATCTAATAACTAATAACTGCTAGCTGACGACTGTAAACTCCTCACACCACACTTAGTCTCTCCTTACTGCTTGCTCCTGTTGTTGAGAGTTCCTATTATCTTGTAAGCATCTACTGGCAAATCACCTTGACCAAATTTTCCTGATCTTGGTTGGAAAAACATTTCTCTTGGGAACCAGCCCAAACAATTTGCCACAGAGGAGGTGAACTCGCCAGTAGCGATCGCCCAAAGCTTGCCAATTCAACTCGGTATTTGACGGCTTTAGCTGCTTTCTTTCCTTGGTTAGTTTGGGTGATTGTGACTAACGCCTGATTGGGGTGTGGATAATATACCTCTACCTTACGTGTCCCTTGCTCTAGTTGATAAGAGTCAAAAGCATCAAGAGCCAAAGCAGCTGGATCAGTACCTTGGAGAACAGATTTAATACTGTCTAAAGGTACTGTTTTGTAATTAGCCCGTTCTGGATTGGTGACAATCTCTTGAGCCGAGGCTACCGCAGAAGAGTGCTGCTGTGATCTGGTGCTATTGGCAGTCAGAGCATGTTGCTGGCGATTAGTTAAATATACTCCAGCAACAGCGGTGGCAAAGATACTTAGTACCAGAATTACCAAAATTTTCAACTTTGCCGACATATAAACTTAAAAAGCGCTTTCAAACTGTTTATTTATCACTTTTGCATTTTAGATTGAGAGATTACTCAAGTTCCTCTGACTTTTGAGTAATTGTTCTGATGTAAGCAGCCATGATAAGAAATACAAATTAGTAGACCAGTAGGTAATAGAATAGTTCCTCTCGTCGGTCCTCAGGATACAATTCGATCTGGCATTAATTTTGTTAAAGTCTATAAATTTATCGATTCGCCAAACCCCCTATGAGCATTTACGAAGTATTCATGCCCGCACTTAGTTCCACTATGACTGAAGGAAAAATTGTCTCCTGGGAAAAATCGCCTGGGGATAAAGTGGAAAAAGGCGAAACAGTGGTGGTTGTCGAGTCGGATAAGGCAGATATGGATGTGGAATCCTTTTATGAAGGATATCTGGCTCATATTATTGTGCAAGCTGGTGAAACCGCACCAGTGGGAGCTGCGATCGCCCTCTTGGCAGAAACTGAAGCCGAAATTGAAACAGCCAAGTCTCAAGCCCAAGGCGCTGGCGCTGCAAAACAGGAAACTACTGCTACTGCTGCTCCCACAAAAACCGCAGACACAGCTGCGTCCGAAAAGCCTGCCTTGGCGACTCACAACGGCTCTAACCACCGCTCTGGAAGGGTTGTAGCTTCACCCCGCGCCCGCAAATTAGCTAAAGAACTCAAAGTGGATTTGAGTAACATCTCTGGTAGTGGTCCTTACGGTCGTATTGTTGCCGAAGATGTGCAAGCCGTGATCGGCAAAACCAGCCAGCCACCCGCTAGCGCTGCTCCTATCACCCCAGCACCAGTGGTTACTGCGGTTGCAACCACACCAGCAGTTGCCGCAGTTCCCGGTCAAGTAGTACCTTTGAATACCTTACAAAGTGCTGTGGCACGGAATATGGTCGCTAGCTTATCAGTGCCTGTGATCCATGTAGGTTACACAATCACCACTGATGCGTTGGACAAATTATATAAACAAATTAAATCTAAGGGTGTGACAATGACCGCCCTACTAGCCAAAGCCGTAGCGGTGACACTGCAAAAACATCCATTGATTAACGCCAATTACTCAGATCAAGGCATTGTTTATCCTGCTAGCATCAACGTAGCTGTAGCAGTAGCTATGGATGATGGTGGATTAATTACACCAGTGTTGCAAAACGCCGATCAGCTGGATATCTATTCTTTATCTCGGACTTGGAAGTCTTTGGTAGAAAGGGCAAGAGTTAAAAAGCTGCAACCAGAAGAATACAGCACCGGTACATTTACATTGTCTAACTTAGGCATGTTTGGCGTCGATAGATTTGATGCAATCTTACCACCCGGACAGGGTTCAATATTAGCGATCGGTGCATCCCGCCCCCAAGTCGTTGCTACAGCCGATGGCATGTTTGGCATCAAGCAACAAATGCAGGTCAACATGACCAGCGATCACCGGATTATCTATGGTGCTCATGCTGCGGCGTTCTTGCAAGATTTGGCGAAGTTGATTGAGACTAATCCGCAATCTTTGACTATGTAAGGGAAAAACAGTGAAAATACTGTATATCCTGTTAGCTTGAAGACTAGTATTATGCGCATGTGTTGGTAATGGGTAATAGGTAATTGGTAATTGGTTTTTGTCATTACCGATTATCGATTACCGACCTTCACAGATATGATCAGTCCTCAAACGGACATGATATGACATCTTGCAACAATTTCAAGAAATCCCAAAATACCGCCCTCAAATAAATTTGGGGCTAATATAGCAATCCTACTATATGATTTGTGAGAATCGCAAAGCTCAGATCACCGACTTCTCAAAGAAGTCGGTGATCTTGTCTCTGACAAAATTGAAATCTTAATAAATAACAAAATCGGGATACATTTGCTCGTAGAAGTACTAGGGTGGGTAGGTGTAGTGAACTAAAATTTTGAAGGAGACGAAAATGGGACAAGCCAAACTAGGTGATACTGTGAAAGTTCACTATACAGGTAAGCTAGATGATGGCACAGTATTTGACACTTCTGTTGAGCGAGAACCGTTGCAGTTTTCGATTGGTGAAGGATTAGTTATTCCCGGCTTTGAACAAGCTGTAGTTGGTATGACCCCAGGAGAATCTAAAAGGACAAATATTCCAGCAGATGAAGCCTACGGTCCTTATCGCCCAGAATTAGTCATGGTAGTTGACAAAGAACGCATCCCCACAGATGTATCTATAGAGGTGGGTCAAATGTTACAAATTTCTCAGAGTAATGGTCAAGCCATACCCGTAGTTGTCACAGAGGTTTCAGACTCTCAAATTACTCTCGATGCTAACCACCCCCTAGCAGGACAAGAACTGATATTTGATATCCAGTTAATCCAGATTAACTAATGGAAAGCGATCGCTTGCCAAACTCGTTCGGGTAACATTGTTATATTGACGCAACCCTACACCCGTCGCATGAGCAACCGCACTAGCGATCGCAACTGCTGTAATTCATCTGTGTGTATCTGTGTGCATCTGTGTTCGCTTTAATAAAACATAATCTTCATCACCACTACAATTCAAACATGAATTTCATAATTCATAATTCATAACTCATAATTTCTGCAATGGTTTTCCCAGTGATGCTGGTGCTACTAGTTGAATACGGGTAGCATCCCGTGAGATGAGGGTTAGTACTAAGATAGTTGCAAGGTAAGGCAAAGAGGACAAAAGATAAGGAGAAATACCTACCCCTAGTCCTTGCAAAACTAACTGGATAGCGCTGACTCCACCAAATAAATAAGCACCCAGCAAGATTCTCATTGGTTTCCAAGTTGCAAACACAACTAAAGCGATCGCAATCCATCCCCGTCCAGCAGTCATATTTTCTGCCCAAAAAGGTGTATACACTAGGGAAAGATAGGCCCCTGCTAACCCTGCCATCGCCCCACCAAACAAAACTGCTAAATAACGTACTCCATTTACAGGTAAACCCAAAGCATAGGCTGCTGTGGTTGATTCACCTACACTACGCAATATCAGCCCTGAGCGCGTTTTTTGCAAAAACCAAGCAACCAAAAATACCAAAATCACTGAGAGATACACCAAAATATCTTGCTGAAAAAAAGCTTTCCCAATCACAGGCATAGATTCCAAAATTGGAATGCTTAGAGGTTGCAATCCAGTAATTGTTTGACCAACATAATCTGCACCTATAAAAGCACTGAGTCCAGAACCAAAGATGCTAAGGGCTAAACCTGTTGCTACTTGATTGGTACTTATATTAATTGTTAGCACTGCATGAATAAAGGCGATCGCTATACCTGCAACTAAAGCAATCAAGAACCCCAAATAGATATTATCTGTAACTGAAGCAACAATAAAACCACTAGCAGCCCCAACCAGCATCATTCCCTCTACACCAAGATTTAAAACCCCCGATTTTTCTGCCACTAATTCACCCAATGCGGCCAAAATTAAAGGTGTAGCTGCACGTAAAGTATCGTTGAGAATGTTGGTAAAAATCATTTGTTGGTGGTTAGTAGTTAGTGATAGACCTTTGGTGGTGCAATCCAATAAAAACAAGTTTTCTTTGTGTCTTAGTGTCTTGGTGGTGAATCAAATTTCTTTTTGAAACACAAAGACACTAAGACGCCAAGGAATTTTCATTAGCCAGACTATACCTTGAAAGTGCTGGCAGTTAGCGGTTAATCACAAATGACAATTGACTATTGACTCTTGACTATCCGCTTATAAACTAATAAATCACCTGCCAAAAGAAAGAAAAATACAATACCTTGAAAAACTCCTGCTAAAGCTAAGGGAAGTCCCAATTTTATCTGTAATAATTCACTGCCGACATAAAACAGTGCCATCAGCAAACTAGATAAAATAATTGCCAATGGATGTAAACGACCAACAAATGCTGCCAGAATAGCCGCGTAACCGTAACCAGGAGAAATGAAAGGGCGTAGTTGTCCAATGGGACCGAGAACTTCACACGCACCAGCTAAACCTGCTAAACCACCACTGATAAGTAAACTCAGCCAAATAATGCGATCGCTTTTGATCCCAGCATAATTTGCTGCATTGGGACTTGCACCAATTACCTTTACGCTAAAACCAAAAAATGTCTGTTGCAGCATTCCCCAGATTAAGATTGCTGCTATCAGGGCAAAAATTACACCCAAATGTAACCGTGTGCCGGTAATTAATGATGGCAAACTGGCGAATTCGCTAAAGGGTGCAGATTCAGGAAAGTTATATCCTTGGGGGTCTTGTAAAATACCTCTGACTAAATAATTTAAAAGAGAAACTGCTACATAATTTAGCATTAAACTTGTGAGAATTTCGTTAGTATGAAAGTTTACTTTTAACACAGCTGGAATGCTAGCCCAAGTTGCACCACCTAATATTCCAGCTAATAAAGAAAGTAGGAGTACAATATAGTTATCTATATTAGCAAATACTAAAGCTACGGTACTAGCAAAAATTGCTCCCAGGGTAAATTGTCCCTCGGCACCAATATTCCACACTTGGGCTTGAAAACATACAGCTAAACCAACAGCAATTAAAATAATTGGTGCTGCTTTGACTGCGATTTCTGTGATTCCATACAAGCTACTTAGAGGCGTAATAAATAAAGTCGTGAATGCAGTAATTGGAGATTTACCTAAGAAACGAAACAGAAATAATCCGACGATCACTGTTCCTAGTAATGCCAGTAGGGGTGATAAAATTAACCAAATTTTGGCGGGTTGTTCACGGGGTTCTAATTTGAAGTCAAACAAAACTCACTCCTCCCATCCAACGACCAATTTTTTCGCGACTGATATCTGCAATTGGTATAAAGGGAGAGAGCTGTCCTTTGTAGATGACGCCAATGCGATCGCACAACGTCAACAACTCGTCCAAATCTTCGGAAACCACTAGCACCCCTGCACCCATATTTCGCATTTCCATGAAAGCTTGATGGATGGTTACAGTTGCGTTCACATCCACACCCCAACTCGGATGTGCTGCAATCAAAATAGTCGGGTTTTGCTGAATCTCTCGCCCTACAATAAACTTCTGTAGATTACCACCCGATAAATTTGCAGCAAGCGAATTCAACCCTACTTGTTTGACATTAAAGGCGTCGCAAATTCTCCTAGTCCAAGCTTTTAACTTGCGTTGCCGAATCATACCATTTCGTAATAATCCTTGGGAGTAGCCTGTTAACAAAGCATTTTCCAAGAGGTTCATATTTGGTACGATAGCCACCCCCAAACGTTCTTCTGGGATATACGCCAAACCCAAACGCCGACGTTGGGGTACATCACAATCACCGATAGGTATTTCTCCCAACATGATCATGTCTGCTTTGGGACAGATTACTTCACCACTCAAAACTGCTAGGAGTTCCCTTTGTCCATTACCTGCAACTCCCGCAATCCCGACAATTTCACCACTGCGAACCTCCAAATTAATGTGCTGCAACGATATTCCTAAAGGATGCTTTGATTCCAAACACAAATCGCGGACTTGGAAGCAGATGGGGGAGGTGGGGGGAGTGTGATATTTTCCGTATTCCCCTTGTCCCCCGTGTCCCTCATCCTCGCCTATCATCATCCTTGCTAAACTGTCGATTGTCTCTGCTTGGGGGTTACACTCTGCTATCACCTCGCCATTCCGCAATATTGTTGCATGAGTGCATAGCGATCGCACTTCTTGTAATTTGTGGCTGCTGAATAAAATACTGCAACCACCAGCAGCAATTTGCTGCAATGTCAGAAATAGCTTTTCTGTTTCTTGGGGAGTTAAAACCGCCGTGGGCTCATCCAAAATCAGTAACTTGGTAGCAACACACAGACAACGAATGATTTCTACTCGCTGCTTTTCACCTACAGATAATGTATAAACTGGGGAATCTGGGTTGATATCTAAAGCGTATTCTTGAGATAAAACACGAATTTTGCGATTAACTTGTCCTAAATTCCATTGTTCGCTAGCAGGAAGCGCTAGGGCGATATTTTCAGTTACAGTCAAGGTTTCAAACAAACAAAAGTGCTGAAACACCATACCAATACCAAGCGATCGCGCTTTGGCTGGGTTGGTGATGTCAACTCGTTTTCCTTCCCAAAATATTTCACCACTTTCAGGACGCACCACCCCATAGATAATTTTCATCAGGGTACTCTTACCCGCCCCATTTTCTCCCAACAGAGCATGAATTTCACCCGGTTGAATTGTCAAATTCACCTGATTATTTGCGAAAAAACCAGAATAAGACTTGGTAATATTCCTTACTTGCAAACGGGGAATCAGGTCATTTAACCCTTGCATTTTGCCTCTGCTACATTCTCGATTTATTATAGTTTATTAAGTCGATTTACAGGATTTCAGGTCATTCTGATATCTTATAAGGTGCGTAATTTTTATACAGCGATTGCCAATAGTTATTTAAATTTAAGGATTTTTTAATGCAATCTCGGAACATACCGACTTATTTGCCACAAGCAATATTAACTACCCTTTTTTGCTGTCTGCCATTCGGAATTGTGGCGATCGTTTATGCGGCATAAGTAAATTCTAAATTAGCTGCCGGGGATTATGAGGGTGCTATGCAAGCATCTAAAAGTGCCAAAACATGGTGCTGGGTCTCCTTTGGTTCAGGACTAGCTTTCGGCATACTTTATATCTTATTCGTTATTGTTGTGGCATTTTTGGGTTCACAATAGATTCCTGATTAACTGACTCAACAATAAACTCTATATAAACCATTGTTTTTAATTCTATGAAAATGAATACACTTTATCACCGCAAATATTTATTTCTCACTCAAAAAAGTTTCAAAGTAACAGCACTCACAAGTACTATTATTTTAGCTGCAATAGTTTTATATTTTTTTAGAGGCTATTTATAAAGTAAATCTCAAACCGGGAAGAAAAGGATTTGAGCAATTTGGGTTTTGACAGATTTGCATAACTTTTCCCCTAGAACCCCAGCACAAATATCTACAAAGGTATACATTAGGATTCTGCTTTCGGAATTGACCCCTCAACTCCCTCTACATACCAATTCATTGCTAGTTGTTCTTTATCCTGCAAAACTTTACCCTTCTGCACCCGTACTCCACCTTTTTGGTCTTTTACTGGTCCTGCAAACGGATGAGCAGTACCTTTAATAAATTCCTCCCGCTTCGCCATTACCAATTGCTGCACATCTTGAGGAACTACAGGATTGATAGGCGAGATATCCACCATTCCTTGACCGATTCCCAACCAAACATCCTCCGCTTTCCATGTACCATTGATTACAGACAAAGCTTTATCTGTGTAAAATTTCCCCCACTTATTAATCGCTGATGTTAAATGTGCTTTTGCACCAAACCGACTCATATCAGTGTTATAACCAAATGCAAAAATACCTTTTTCCTCTGCTAATTGCACAACAGCAGCAGAGTCAGTATGCTGTGTTAGCACATCTGCACCTAAATTAATTAAAGCCTGTGCTGCTTCTCTTTCTTTAGCTGGGTCGTACCAACTTTGTACCCACACTACTTTCACTTTTGCCTTAGGGTTTACTGCCCGTAGTCCTTGAGTAAAAGAATTTATACCACGAATTACCTCTGGAATGGGGTATGCTCCGACAAAACCGATGATATTAGATTTGGTCATCTTACCAGCAATCATGCCAGTCAAATAGCGTGGTTCTTCAAAACGTCCTAAGTAAGTACCAACATTAGTAGCGCGTTTATACCCAGTACAGTTTTCAAAATATACATGAGGAAAATCTTTGGCTACTTTAATAGTTGGGTTCATGTAACCAAAAGAAGTTGTAAAAATCAACTTATTACCATCTAACGCCAGTTGACGAATTATCCTCTCAGCATCAGCACCTTCATTCACATTTTCTACAAAAGTAGATCTCACTCTACCATGCAGATTTGCTTCCATTTCTCTACGACCAAGGTCATGAGCATAAGTCCATCCAAAATCACCCACAGGCCCTACATACACAAATCCTACCTTCAAAGGCTCATTCGCTGCTACAGGTGATGTTCCAGGGGATACTTCGCCCTGGGGATTATTAGATTTGTCTCCAGAACAAGCAACAAAGGTAAAACCAGCTCCTGTAAGGGAGGCGTACTTGATAAACCGACGACGATCCATATTGATTGCTGATCCGCACTATGTTAAAAATATTTCTCTTTTTAGTGTTAAATAAGTGGTAGATGCTATTTTGAGTTATATTATGTGCTAGATTGTAGCTTTTATTTTTGCGATCAATATACCTAAATATGCAAATAATCACAAGTTGATAATACATTTGGAGCAATATATTTTTTTTCACGCAGAGTTACCCAAAGGAGAGCGTAATAGATAGCAGAGTTTTTTAATCTAATTATCTAAATAACAAATATCGTAAACCAATCACTAATAAAAATACGCCATACAGCTTTTTCATCAATTCACTGCTAACAAATGGCTGATTGGCAAATAAAGCCCCAAACAAATTACCAACAATCAGACCAACTGCAATAATTACCGCATATTTGATATTAAGATTACCGTTACGGTAGTAGACAATTGCGGCTAAAATACCAATAGGCAATATTTGAGCAGCAATGGAAGTACCGGTAGCAAACTTTTGATCCATGCTCATGAGTAAAACCATCGCTGGAACCATAATTGCACCACCACCAATACCAAACATACCGCCAGCTATACCAGCCACAAGACCAATCACTAACAATTGAATGAGTATGTTAGACATAAAATATACTGTAAGTTAATTAAATGCACTTGAGCTACAGTAATAAATAACTTATAGTAAAAACGACAGAGATAAACATTAATTTGCACAATCAAAAATTATCTGTGTTTATCGATGTGCATCTGTGGTCGATTTTACCTAAAATACTTTTAGTTGTATTATATTAAATTAATAAATTTATCTCTCCTGGGAAAACAGATTTTGGTAACATCCCATGCACCCCTTTTTGGGGAAGGTTGACAACTTGAGTCATGCGAAAATTTACCGTTAAACTGCATAACACATAGGCATCTTCTGGTGATATTTTTGTCAACTTCACCAAAAAATCAATCATGTTGTTCAAAGCTTGTTCTAAGGCTGCATCCAACGTCTCACCAAACCCCATTGTGATAATATCAGTGTTAGTTTCAGCGATCGGTGCAGTCAGTTGCAAATCCTTGCGAATTGTTAGTTGAATCCTGCCATTCATAGATGTTTCAATTGCAGTCACATTAACTTCACCATCTCCCTGTGCTGAATGTCCATCACCAATCGAAAATAAAGCGCCAGGAACAAAAATAGGTAAGAATACTCTGGAACCTGCTTGTAGTTCGCGGTTATCGATATTACCACCATAACAACCAGGAGGAATCGAAGAACGTTGCGTTTCGGGAGTAGCAACCCCAAGAATACCAAAAAAAGGTCTGAGGGGAATTTTAATGCCACTATTGACAGGAAATTCCGCTACGTTATTTTCTAAATCTAAGGGAATAAATCTCAATGCTGGTTGAGTAAACTGGTGTGGTAAAGCTCCCCATCCTGTGCGAATAGCATTAAAACCAACGGGTAAACTTGGTTTAATTGCTTCCAATTTTACTTCTAAAATATCTCCTGGTTCTGCTCCCCGCACATAAATAGGCCCTGTAAGCAAATGCGGTCCACCTGCAATTTTGCGTTCTGGCGGTAGGTTTTGGCAAATATCAACAAATTCTGGCGTGAGAAATTCTGGTGGTGCTTTGTCGTAAATATAGTAACCAGTATAAGTTTCTACATCTACTGTATCGCCAGATTCAATCATCAATACTGGTTCTAATTCATGGGAAAACCCACCTAGATGCACAGTATTTGCAGTTGCTTTAATAATGTGATGAGTCATTACTCTTTTGGTACTTATTGTGTAAGTAAGTCGCCACAAATATTTGTCAGCTGGAAAGAAATTGGCTATTTTCCTAATTATCAGATATTGGGATGGATTAAGTATTTATAACTAAGCGAATGAATTGTATCATTTTATTTACATAAAAGCTAATTTTTGTTGAAAATATTACCTTTATCTCTGTATTTCAAGTTAAAACAACTAAACACCTGCAATTTTCCATTTTTAATTTTGTTTAGAGAATAACAATGCTTTTCCAAACCTATAATTTGAGTTTGATCTACCTTATTGCCCAGGCTAATCGCTCTGGTGGTGCTGGAGGATTTCTTGGTTTTATTATTGGGATTGCTGCTTATATTTTTGCTTCTTATTGCTTCTACAAAATTTATCAAAAGTTAGGAGAACCAAATGCTTGGTTTGCTTGGATTCCTATTCTCAATAACTGGATTATGTATAAAGCTGGCGATCAATCGCCTTGGTGGATCATTGGATTATTTATCCCTTTTGTAAATATTGTTGCCGTCGTCTTTTTAATTATCGCCTTTGTTAACATTGTGAAAAAATTAGGCAAGAATCCTTGGCTAATTTTGTTGATGATTATTCCTATAGTTAACTTTGTGATATTATACCAGTTTGCTTTTGGTTGATTTAATTGAAAGTCAGATTGTTAAATTATTGCAAATCAATTAACCTGGTTTATCAAAAAACCAGGTTTATACATAATATTCTTAAAAAACCAAGTCTAATTAGTATAGCCTGGAATAATTTAAGCTATAATAATGAACAACAAATTTCTCTATTTATTAACTGCTATTATTACCGTTTTTCCAACCATTGCAGCCCAAGCCGCACAGGTAGAATTAGGTGTTTTTAAATCTGTTGATGCACCTGAAAAAAATTGTCCTCAAAAAGTAGTTGTGACAGAGCAAAATGCACCTTACTACGAAGGAGGATACACAGTTAATGGTCAGGCAAAATTAGGTTCTTTCGCCGGGCCATTTGCGATCGCCTCTTCAGATTTGTTTAGTGTTACCTGGGTAGCAAACCTCAAACCTGCCTATCGTCAATGTGTTGCAGGCGGTGGTATTGTCAAATACGATAACGAAAACTACAATTCTCCTTCCCACTTACGTATCAGATTTAATCGGGGTAAAGTATTTCTGATTTTAGATATGACAGGTAAACGAGATGCGAACAATTTTACTCCCAGCATTACTAAAAAAGGTGTAAATAATGGTAATCCCACTTGGAGTTGGTCTGGTACGGATTGAGGTAGAGAGGTGAGGAGTGTGAGAGGACAAGGAGGACAAGGGAAGGAAGAAAACCAATTACCACTAACAAATATTTTTAGTCACAAATTCAACCACATCTGCTAAACCTGTTTTTGTTTTCAAATTTGTGAAAATAAAGGGTTTATCAGCGCGCATTTTTTTGGCATCTCGTTCCATAACACTTAGATCTGCACCAACGTAGGGAGCTAAATCAGTTTTATTAATTACCAATAAATCAGATTTTGTAATACCAGGACCACCTTTGCGAGGAATTTTATCGCCAGCAGCAACATCAATCACGTAAATTGTTAAATCTACTAATTCCGGGCTAAAAGTAGCAGCTAAATTATCTCCGCCACTTTCTAAAAAAACTAAATCCAAATCAGGAAAACGCGCCTCTAACTGTTCAACTGCTGCTAAATTCATAGAAGCATCTTCACGAATAGCAGTATGAGGACAACCGCCAGTCTCTACACCGATAATGCGATCGCCACTTAAAGCCTGAGAATGTACCAAAAACTGTGCATCTTCCTGTGTATAAATATCATTGGTTACCACCGCAATGTGGTATTGATCACGCATTGCTTTACACAAAGCATCGACTAAAGCAGTTTTTCCCGATCCTACAGGTCCAGCAACTCCGACTCGAAAAGCATTCATAATTTTGTTGGTTGTTGACTATTAACCACTAACTATGGACTAATGACAAATGACCAATGACAAATGACTAATGACTAATTTACAAATTTTTCTAGATATTGCCACAGAAGCAGCCCTAGCTGCTGGTGCAGTTTTGCAAGGTTATTTGGGTAAGGTAGAAGACGCAATTACCGAAAAAGGGCGCCCCGGTGACTTAGTTACTGTTGCTGATAAAGCTTCAGAAGCAGTCATTTTACAAGTTTTGGGTCGTCACTTTAGCGATCATGCCATTCTCACAGAAGAATCTGGGAAACTGGGAGATCAAAAAAATGAGTTTCTCTGGGTGATTGATCCTCTAGATGGTACAACAAACTTCGCTCATCAATACCCTTTTTTTGCTGTTTCTATCGGGTTACTGATCAATGGCGTTCCCCAAGTAGGTGTGATTTATGACCCTTTCCACGACGAACTATTTCGTGCAGCCCAAGATCTGGGTGCAACCCGTAACCGCATTCCAATCAGAGTTTCAGACACTTCTGAATTAAGTAAAAGTTTACTGGTGACGGGATTTGCATATGATCGCCGGGAAACTTCTGACAACAACTACGCAGAATTTTGTCACCTGACCCATCTTACCCAAGGAGTACGACGCAGCGGGTCTGCATCTGTTGATCTAGCTCATGTAGCCTGTGGGCGTCTTGATGGTTACTGGGAACGGGGTCTTTCTCCTTGGGACATTGCAGCAGGTATTATCATAGTGCGTGAAGCTGGGGGAAAAGTCACGGCTTATGATTGTACTCCTATAAAAATTGAATCTGGTAGAATTTTGGCAACAAATGGCCATCTTCACGAAATTCTCAGTCAAGAACTCCAGCAAGTTCCACCTTTGTCTGCTTGGAAGTAAAAAACCTACACCTCCCCATCACTCCACTACCCTACCTCCCCCATTTCCCCACTTCCGCAATGCAGCAATAATTTGAATATTCGCCTCTGGAAAAGCAAAAGACTCTAGTTCATCTACACTAACCCAGCGTACTTCATCGCATTCTATGGGCTGGGGAACTCCTTGTATGAGACGACAATGATGTACTTTGAGAGTAACACGGATATGACTATAGGTATGGTCGATGGTAATTATGTGTTCACCGACTTCAACCACTATTCCCAATTCTTCTTTTATTTCCCGTTGAATACACTCTTCGACAGTCTCATTTGTCTCGATTTTGCCTCCAGGAAATTCCCACAATCCACCCATTGCGCCTTCTTGACGACGGCGATCAATTAAAATTTGTCCTTGGTCATTTGCAATTACGGCAACACCTATAATTTTATGAGGTGGAACAAAAGTAGTTTCATTCATAGATAGTTGGTGGTTGATTATTTGGTAATAACAACTACCATACAAACGACAAAACTCGACAAATATTTATTTGCCGAGTATGTATTTCATGACAATTTGTATATTATCTTTTTAGCACTTCCGTTTCATATCATGTCCGTTTGAAGACTTATCATATCTGTGAAGGCCGGTAATTGGTAATTGGTAATGGGTAATGGGAAAAATCAATGCCCAACTGCATCAGAATAATATCGTAAGTAATTAGCCGGACTTGATATCAGAGGCTGAGTACATCAAGTATATACATGTGCAGTATTATAACAATACTTGTTGAATCAGCTTGTTTTCATCAACAGAACTTTGATTTACTTCTAGACCACTTTGGCTGGGTGATTTGTCTTTATGCTTTTGAACCAAAGACCAAGACTAAAAGGATTTAGCAGAGAATAATCTTGAATTTATTTTATGTGGTTAAGACAAAGCATGAAGTCAATGTGTTTGGTCTATTAACAGCTAGTTAATAGGTAGTTTTTATTTGCTATTCTCATGAGCGTTGTTGACTTCTGCACCTTGCAGCGCTAATTCAAAGTTCATTCTCTGTTCAGCGTTACGCAAAAAGTAACCGCTAATCATAGCAGATGCTAGCAGACGACCAAGACTTTCACGGCTAGTGGTAATTGTGACGCCGAAGTGTTCAGATGGTAAATTACCCAACAGTCCTACGATGTTCCGTTCCATCACCTGAAATACTTCAGGAGAAGTAGGTTTAGATAATTGAGTAACGGTATCTGGACTCAATGATTTAACATACTGCCAGAGCAAGTTATCGGTTTCTGACTCACTGCTAAAAAATTCTGAGACTCGATTAGATTGGTTGCTCACGTTATTTCCTCCTGTACTACCACAGCAGCCAAACAGATTTATTCAGCTGGAATCACAGATATTCATAATCTGTTTGACTTTACTATTACTTTTGTGTGTTCCTGCAAATTAATTTAACAGGCAGAGTCAGTGTTGACAGTGGGTGTAACCGTACCAAAGAAAGCGGAAAATATCACCATATTGGTTGTTGGTTGTTTGTTGTCTGTTGTTGGTAACAAGCAACTACTAACCAACAACTAGCAACAATCGGCTAACTTGCCAAATATTCATTGATACCGAGCTTTGATTTGCGGAGTTTACTGAGAGCTTCTCGTTCGATTTGTCGCACGCGTTCGCGACTGATATTGAGTATTTCGCCGATCTTTGCCAAAGTTAGGGCATGTCCGTCGTTTAAACCAAAGCGCAAGGATATTACTTCCCGTTGTTGTGGTGTCAGTTCTGCCATGAGACGTTCTAAGTCACCAGACAAGGAAGATTGGGTAACAAATTCTTCTGGAGATGCTCCTGGATCTTCTAGCATTTCTCCTAGTTCGGTATCATAGTTGTCTCCCAAGCGTATATCTAGAGATAGAGGTACACGTGCTTTCTCTAAATACTCTCGTACTTGTCTGGAAGTTAATTCTAGTTCTTGCGCTAATTCTGCAACTGAGGGGGCGCGTCCCAATCTTTGAGATAATTGACGTTGTGCTTTTTTAATTTTATTCAGTTTCTCTGTTATGTGAATTGGCAGTCGAATCGTGCGCCCTTTTTCAGCGATCGCGCGAGTAATGGCTTGACGTATCCACCAATAAGCGTAGGTGGAAAATCTATAGCCTTTAGTGGGGTCAAATTTTTCGACACCACGCTGCATCCCAATACTACCTTCCTGAATTAAGTCAAGCAAATCAACGTTGCGCTTAATATACTTTTTCGCCACAGAAACCACCAGTCGCAGATTCGCTTCTACCATTTTGCGCTTGGCAATTTCGGCATCAGCGATCGCTTGATTTAATTCTGTTAGCTCTAACTGTGTCGCTGTTGCCCATTCTTCTAATGTTGGTTCACGACCTAACTGGGTGGCAAGTAACTCTCTAACTTCGTGCAGGGCTGTTGCCCGTTGCACCTGTTTGCCATAAAAAATCTCTTCCTCGTGTGTCAACAATGGCACGCGACCAATTTCACGTAGGTAAGTCCGCACTAGGTCTGTAGCTGTCTGAGCGGTCTTCATGGCACTACTCTTAAATAATTCTGGGTGTGGAAGTAAGTCATTTATGGATGCTTGCGGCTGGGTAACTACCCAGTCAAACTGGGAACCTATGCTGTAATTTGCAATCTGCACGCCCGCTAAGATGAGGACGACTGTTGATGTTCCGAGACTTGTTCTCAGTTGTTAAAGACTACAATTGCTTTTTTTGATGCACAAGTATCTACGGATAGAAAGATGGTGTTCTGTAAAACATTTTACTATTGTTACACTATTAAGCATTGTAACATTTATGATAATTTTTTGACTAGAGGACAGACTGTAATTGTATGTTCTTTTTGCTAACTTCGGCTACGTATTTTTCTGAAATTACATCTACCAGCTTATTTCATAACTCTAGCAAGGGCAAGAAATTTTTCTAATTTTTCTTAACAAAACTCAATATCAACTATAATGATATACCTATGGAAGAATTAAGTTTTGAATGGGTAATGGGTAATTGGTAATTGGTAGTGGTTATTAATCATCCAAGATTACCAATCCCCATTGCCCCTACTCCGAGTTCCCCAATCCCTTATGGAACCATGCAATATTCTTGAATCACTTTGACATCTAAGGTTGTGTTTTGCAGAGTACGGATAGCAGCGACGGTGGCTTTTGCGCCGGCAATCGTAGTGATAATGGGAATTTTGTAAGCTAAGGCTGTACGCCGAATCAGCCTAGCGTCGCTTTGGGCTTCTTCCCCAGAAGGTGTGTTAATAATCAGTTGAATTTTGTGATTTTTGATGGCATCCAAAACATGGGGTCGGCCTTCGTGGAGTTTCAATACTAACTCAACTTCTAAACCATGTTCTTGGAGGACACGGCGAGTACCATCGGTAGCCATGACAGCAAAGCCCAAATCGATAAATTCTTTGACTACTGCTACTGCTGCTGCTTTATCGCGATCGTTCATTGAGACAAACACTGTACCACTTAAGGGTAAACGCTCACCAGCCCCTAATTCTGCCTTGGCAAAGGCGCGGCCAAAATCACTGTCTATGCCCATAACTTCACCAGTAGAGCGCATTTCTGGTCCAAGGATGGTATCAGTACCAGGGAATTTATTAAATGGTAATACAGCCTCCTTCACGGCAATATGGGATGGTATGACTTCTTTTGTAAAGCCTAGTTCTTCCAAAGTCTTGCCCGACATAATTAAGGATGCCAGTTTTGCCAAAGGTACGCCTGTAGCTTTAGAAACAAATGGCACAGTTCGAGAGGCGCGGGGATTAGCTTCCAAAATGTAAACTTGGGGCGATTCAGTTTGCGAACCAGCCACAGCAAATTGGATATTCATCAAGCCCACGACATTTAGTGCTTGTGCCAATTGTACTGTCCACTGACGAATCTGATTCAGAACTGCTGCGGATAGGGAAATAGCAGGTAAAGAACACGCCGAATCTCCTGAGTGGATACCTGCTTGCTCAATGTGTTCCATAATCCCACCAATGACTACTCTACCTGTGTGGTCTGCGATCGCATCTACATCGACTTCGATCGCATTTTCCAGAAACTTATCGATTAATATTGGGTGTTCTGGTTCCACTTGCACTGCAAAAGTCATGTACCGTTCTAGTTCCGTATCAGAGTAGACGATTTCCATTGCTCTACCTCCCAACACGTAGCTAGGACGCACTACCACCGGATAACCAATGCGTTTGGCGACTATCAAAGCATCTTCATAGGTACGGGCTATACCATTTGCTGGTTGGGCAATATTTAATTGTTTGAGAATCTTCTCAAACCGCTCCCGGTCTTCGGCTATGTCAATAGAATCTGGAGAAGTACCCCAAATTTTGGTAATTGGTAATTGGTTAGGTTCTTCCCTATTACCAATTACCGATGACCCATTACCAAGTTGGTTTAAATACTTCTGCAACGGTACAGCTAATTTCAATGGTGTTTGTCCACCAAACTGCACAATTATACCTATCGGATTTTCTGCCTCAATGATGTTTAAGACATCTTCTTTTGTCAGCGGTTCAAAATAAAGGCGATCGCTTGTGTCATAATCTGTTGACACAGTTTCGGGGTTAGAGTTGACCATGATTGTTTCATAGCCTGCGTTTTTGAGTGCAAAGGCAGCATGACAACAACAATAGTCAAATTCAATTCCCTGCCCAATCCGGTTTGGTCCGCCTCCCAAAATCATGACTTTGGGTTTATCAGTAGGCAAAATCTCTGTTTCTTGTTCGTAGGTAGAGTAGTAGTAAGGAGTAAACGCCTCAAACTCCGCCGCGCAGGTATCGACAGTTTTATAAACCGGGATGACGCCTAATTGTTTGCGGTATGCCCTGACTTCATCTTCTGTGGTTTTGGTGGCATAGGCAATCTGGCGATCGCTGAATCCTTGCCGCTTGACTTCATACATTTGCTCTTTTGTCAACTGTTGCAAGGATGTGCGCTTGAGAAATTTTTCTATTTCCAGTAGTTCCTGCATTTTTTCCAGGAACCAGGGGTCAATACCTGTCAACTCGTAGATTTCTTCAATGCTTAACCCCAACTGCATCGCGTGGCGCACAGCAAAAATCCGCTCGGGATTGGGTGTCCGCAGTTGGGCGCGAATTTGTTCGCCACTAGGGAGTTTTTCTTTGATATCACATCCCCAACCAGCACGTCCTGTTTCTAGAGAACGCAAAGCTTTTTGGAAAGACTCGTTAAATGTCCGTCCCATTGCCATTGCTTCCCCTACGGACTTCATTTGTGTGGTTAACACTGGTTCCGAACCAGGGAATTTTTCAAAGGCGAACCGGGGAATTTTGGTGACTACGTAGTCTATAGTCGGCTCAAAAGAAGCAGGAGTTTTCTTTGTAATGTCGTTTTTGATTTCATCTAAGGTGTAGCCGACGGCTAACTTGGCTGCCATTTTGGCGATCGGGAAACCAGTCGCTTTACTTGCCAAAGCTGAAGAGCGAGAAACACGGGGGTTCATTTCGATCACAACTACTTCCCCATCCACAGGATTGACGGCAAACTGAATATTAGAACCACCAGTTTCCACACCAATCTCGCGGATAATTTTAATCGCCATGTCCCGCAGCCGCTGATATTCTTTGTCAGTAAGGGTTTGGGCAGGAGCGACGGTTATGGAGTCTCCGGTGTGGATACCCATCGGATCTAGGTTTTCAATTGAGCAGATAATAACAACGTTATCTGCTAAGTCTCGCATTACTTCTAGTTCGTACTCTTTCCAGCCCAACAGGGACTGATCAATTAGAATTTGCGATACAGGCGAAGCATCAATTCCTGTTTGGGCCATTTCTGCAAATTCTTCTTCGTTGTAAGCAATACCACCGCCAGTACCACCCAAGGTAAAAGCAGGACGAATAATTAAAGGATAAGTACCTATGCTCCGGGCAATTGCTTTTGCTTCTTCTAGTGATGAAGCTGTGCCACTCGGACACACTTTAACACCAATTTTGGCCATCGCGTCGTTAAACAGTTGCCTGTCTTCGGCTTTTTCAATCGCTGGTAACTTTGCACCAATTAACTCGACGTTGTACTGTTGCAGCACTCCATTTTTTGCCAAAGTCACAGCAATGTTGAGGGCGGTTTGTCCTCCCATTGTTGGTAATAAGGCGTCGGGGCGCTCTTTGGCGATCACTTTTTCGACTAATTCTGGTGTTAGCGGTTCAATGTATGTGCGATCGGCGGTTTCTGGGTCGGTCATAATGGTAGCAGGGTTGGAGTTGACCAACACTACTTCATAACCTTCTTCTCGTAACGCTTTACAGGCCTGTGTTCCAGAGTAGTCAAACTCACAAGCTTGTCCAATTACTATTGGGCCTGACCCTAATAGCAGAATCTTTTTAATGTCATCACGGCGTGGCATAGTTCTTGCTTTGGAGTAAGAGAATACAAATCCTGATTATTTTAAGGGTCTTTACCCACTACTAATGCTGTTTATTATCAACTTTTCTAGACAAAATCACAGTGACCAAATAAAGAAAAACCACTCTTGTGGATTTTTCTAGTATTACCAGTATTTTGTGTAATTGTTTGCTATCGGTACAAGCAGTCAAATAAAGGTATATAAGTCTCACGACTATAAACACAGTTAAATTACACTTTCATTTTACTTTTTAGATTTTTAAACATGTTTCCACTGTTTTTTATCAAGGCTTACGCGAGATATGACCAAAAACTTTATTCTTGTTTATTGCGCTATGTATTGTTATGTTTTGCGTAAGTCCTGTTTATATCTAATTTACATGTAGGAATGATGTAGCTTTTCTCACTTGCTTGATGATGAATTTGATTTTTATTAGTTATTTTCTCAATACAACTGTAATTTAAGTTTTAACTCTATATAAATTAAGTTTTCAAATTTTAGAGTTATTTTACTCAAAAATATTTTTTGTAAACAAAATAATAATTCTCTGGAACGGGACACTGTGTGTTGATATATACAAGAACAAAAAGACAGAGAAAAAAATTATATCTCTGCCTTTTTTTATAATTTTTTTACAACTAACACTTGCAAATTTTTTTGAAGTTTAACAAAAGCGTTTAAAGGAATTAGGTGTTAGTTTTGAACACGTTGAACGAAACCTAAAGTTAAACTGTCCTTAGCAAGAAAATGAGCTAAATGGTAAGCTCTTTCCTCTGTTTTCAAAAGGATTTTTTCGTAGAGGTAACGTGTAGCGCGATCGCCTAAACTCTCTGCCTGAGAAGCTTGGCTACGGAGCAATTTAATAATAGCTTGCTCTGCCTTGAGGTCATTTTCTACCATGTCACGGCTAGAAAAGACGCCATCTATTTCTTGTTCAAAGCAGCACAGTTCTGCCAATTTGGCAAAAGTAGCAACTGGTACTCCTCCCAGGCCATTTAAGCGCTCACCAATGTCATGGATATGCTCTTGTATTTCTTTATAGCTATCGTTAAAAAATTCGTGCAGGGAGTAGAATTCTGCACCTTCAACTACGAAATGATGCTTTTGGTACTGTAAAGCCAGGCCTTGAAAACTAGCTAGAACAACGTTAAATCCTTCGCAAACTGGAGCGGTAACACTGCGATCCAGTAACACAGGATTGTCATAAACTTGACCAAAATTTTGTAATAAAGTTTGCGTTTCAGACATTGTTCTCCTCGCTTTTGAGCAGCTATAGTTTCTAACTGCTTAGGTTTTTACATATTAGCATTTTAAAAACAAAAACCAACTGGAGCAATATGATTAAATTCTGATTTTTTTACTAAACCAAACTTCTGTATATTTATTATTGAAAATACATATCATCAAATCGTTTGACATATACTAGCCATCAAGAGCAGTGAGCTACACAACCGAGCAGTAGGTGTGTGTTTTCGTTTGTTAACAATGAATAGATTTTGTATAAAAGGTAAAAATTTTCATTAAGTAGAAAGAAATGAAGTGCCAATGTAAAATCTCACCCCTTCTGTTTGCATCGGAGAGCAAAATAATTTCATACAGTCAGATAAAAATTTGTTCAAGTTGATTATTGGCTCTAAATTTTCATTTTTCTACGATTGTATGAAACCATTCTGACTCAATTTAGACTATCCGAGTCACCTGCTGATTCAAGCGGGGTCTGCCAAAACGTTCCCAAGCATTACCACCCCGTAGAAATAATTCCATCCAACGTAATGGTTCTCCTGACTTAGCCAATCGCCAACCTGAACTACCAGGAGCAAAAGCCAGAGTTCCCGAAGGAACTTTAAAACTACCATCAGAATAGACAGCATCACTAACCACATCTCCAATGCGGATCACAATTTTGCTTTCAGGCTCCAGATTTACTGTATGTGCTGCAATAGTAGTTTTGATATTGCCGTAACCATCAATCCAGGCAATACGATCGCTTGGTACATCCGGAATTTGCTCAGGCAGCAGGCTGTCTCCTAAGATACTAAAATCTTCACTCGCGATCGCAGCCGCCGCAGGCGGAAAGACATCCCGTGAGCGAAATTGTGAGCCACCGCGAGAAACATTCACCGTTCGCAAGACTTGACTATGATGTTTGATAAATGACAGAGTGTAGCCCGCATTTACACCCACTACTTTGACACCATTAGATAACAAAGCATAGGTTAATCCCTCACCCTCATTGTCCCAACGGGCTTCTGGATCATCTTGGCGAGGAGCGCAGTTGTGATAAATTAGGCGATCGCTAGGCCCAGGGTTCAGCCCTAGTTGAGCTATCCAAAAACCTGTTGCCAAGGTACTGAAGGGAGGAACGGAAAGCAGATGAATCTGGGCTTGAGGGAAAGCTATCAGGAGACGTTGGCTGACTTCAGCAAATGCCGGATCTCCTGTACCGTAGTCTGCAATGACGCAGATAAACATTTTGCTCCTCCAGGTTAGGAATTATAATTGGCGATTTCATATTCTGCTCACCAGCAGTCTAGTTGCGATCGCGACTAGATGCAAGAATTTTAAACAACATTGTGTGTGAATTCTGGAAATTCAGCTAGGCTAAGAATTACACTAAATCATCTAGCCGTGATGTATATTTCCGAACAGCTTTATCACTCTCAGGGGAGTCAGTATGGATGGATCGCTCATAGATCAATTTATAGAGACTGTTCACCAAGAATTAATTCCCAGGTTACAGATTGAGAGCATAGATCCCCATGATCCTGTAAAAATCAGCTATCTTCCCCATCCTTGGCAACGGCTGGGAGCAGGAAATTATGCTGCGGTCGTCTACCATCCTGATTACCCAAACTGGGTAGTCAAGATTTACGCACCCGGACGCCCAGGCTTTGAGGAAGAGGTAGAAGTCTACCGTCGTATCGGTTCTCACCCTGCCTTCTCTGAGTGTCTTTATGCTACCGAGGGCTTTTTAATATTGAAACGGCTACACGGAGTCACTCTCTATGACTGCATCCATCGCGGTCTACGTATCCCCAAGCAGGTTATCAGAGATATCGACGAGGCCCTAGACTATGCACGTAGACGGGGACTATATCCCCATGATGTCCACGGGCGTAATGTCATGATGCATCACGGTAGGGGATTAGTTGTAGATATTTCAGACTTCCTGCAAGCAGAAAAATGTTCAAAATGGGACAATCTAAAAAGAGCATACTATTGGTTATACCGCCCCATCTTCTCCCCATTGCGACTCAGGCTTCCTTACTTCATCCTAGATATTGTTCGCAAGAGTTACCGCTTCTTAGGTAAGTTAAAGAATTTTTGCAATCACCTCACGCATAAAATTTTAGGTTTGAGATTTTGATAGTGTTGGTTGATAGTAGTTAGTAGTTAGTAGTTAGTAGCTAGTTGTTAATTGTTGCTTGGTTATTTACTACTACTCACACTCCCCACACTCCCCACTTCCTACTTCATCCCCTTAAAACGTGCTTTCGCTTGCTTAAACGCATCTTGCATCACAGATTGAATTTTTTGGGGATCAGGTTTTTTACCTCCCAGTAAATCACCAAAGTATACACAGGCTCCTTCCCCTAATGCCCAAGTGTAGGCAGCAGCCCAAGAAGCAGCAATCACACTGCCGAACCCAGGTATAAATTTAACTAACTCCCGCGCTACCGCCCTTGCAAAAAAACCACCTGCGATCGCACTGACTACACCACCAGCTTGAGAAGGGGTGAGTGTCTGCCCATATAATTTACCTAACAGTCCGACCATTGATACTTGCAATGCAATTAACACAGGCATTGTCGCTAATGGTAGTGGTGTGGCTGCGATCGTCGCTGCAATCACGGCAAATGCCAGAATATAACGGCGTCCTACATCTCGGTAGAGATTACCAATTTTCTCACCAGTTTCCTGATCTAATAATTGATGAATTGCTCTTGCTTCGGCTTCTGGAAGTAAATCTGCTAGAGTATCCCTCAAAACCTCCAACCCATAAAACACTGGTGTATAGCCATCTTCTTCTAGCGTAAAGTCGATGATCACAGAGCGATCGTACAGTCCAGCAAAAGTATCCTGTATGGCACTGAAAGCGCGGTTGACCTCTTCGTATGCTGGTGGATACTCTGGATGATCGGCAGCATCAGCAGGATAAACTTCATGTAAGCAGGTAACTGCCAACAAACAAGGAATATCGGGATATTTTTGACGTAACTCCTGAGCAACTTGTTTGAGTGTATCGGTGGCGAAATCATTAATTTTGACAGTGAGAATCATGACTTTTGCACCACGACTCTCTTTTTGCAAATCGCCAACTAATTCTTGAATGACTATATCAGTATCTTGATTAACATCACCTAGCCCGACTGTATCCGTAAAAATCAGTAAAGGAAGGTCATTGGAAGGATAGGCGTAACGTTGGGTGTGTTGGGTATGGGGGCGAAATCCTTGACCAACAATTTCGGCCGAAACTCCTGTCAATCCTCGTATAATTGAACTTTTTCCAGCCTGAGGCTTACCAAGCAATAAAGCTTCTGTGGTAGGCAATTCTGCTCGTACTTGCTCTAGAATCTCTGCAACTTGAGCTTCGTTGACACTAAACCATTTTACAAAAGGCTGTGAAATTTGTTCTACAGGTAATAATTGTATCAATCGTGCTGTTGTTTTATTCCAAACACTCGCGATCGGATTAGTGTTGGAATTATCTACCGACTCTTTTTTGACATCATCAGTCGGTTCATTTGACTTTTGAATATTTGCTGACTGCAAGTCAGATTCACGTTGCTCAGTCATTGTCCTCTAAAAAATATCTTTAAAATAGACAAAATAAGGTAATAATAAAAATCCAAAAATAACTGCTAGAACAAGTAAATATAATCTTTGGGTGGTGCGTTGAGCCATAACCATGATTTCCTGATAGGAAAGCTGGTGATTTTGAATCATAAATTTTGACCCCGACCATCAATTAAGTAATTAAATGACTTGTCGGGTTCATAATAATCCGCAGTAGGGCGTTTTTCTAATACTGTAATATTTGTCCAACCGCGTTTAGCTAACATTAACGCAGTGGCAAGTCCTGCTGGTCCTCCTCCAACAATCAATACATTTTGGTGATAATGTTGGCTTTCTTTTCCTGCCAAAGACGTTTTGGTAAGCATATGCTTTTTGGTGGCATCATTAGCCATTGCACTTGTGTGACTAACATGTTGCAGATAGTTGATAGCAAGCGCTAAAGCGCTCACTACAAACAAATTTTTCAGCATTCGTCTGGCTTTTTGAATGTAACACTATAGTCTTGAGTGCAACCAGAATCCTAAGATAGACACTATTTGGGTAATGGGTAATGGGTAATGGGTAATTAATAATTTGTGGTTGTTAACTTCATGCCTAATATCGTTCTTATGCCGGATTTAAGAACTTTGCTACTGTCTGTACATCTTTGTCACCACGTCCAGAACAGTTGATCACAATTCGAGGGCTACCGCTAAGTTGGGGACACAGAGTTTCGAGATAGGCGATCGCATGGGAAGTTTCTAGTGCGGGTATAATTCCCTCTAAGCGCGAAAGTCTTTGGAATGCTGCTAAAGCTTCCGCATCGGTGACACTGTAATATTCAGCACGTCCAGAATCTTTTAAATAACTATGTTCTGGTCCGACACCTGGATAGTCTAAACCGGCGCTAATCGAATGGGCTTCAATCACCTGTCCATCGTTATCTTGTAGCAGATAACTCATTGCTCCGTGCAATACACCAACTCGTCCTTTTGTCAAGGTAGCGGCATGTTTATCTGTATCTACACCTTCGCCAGCAGCTTCCACCCCAATTAACCGTACAGATGGCTCATTCACAAACTCGTGAAAAAGTCCCATCGCATTAGAACCACCACCGACACAAGCCATGAGAATATCAGGCAAGCTTCCCCATTTTTCCATTGCTTGAGCGCGGGTTTCTTGCCCAATCACTGCATGAAAATCTCGCACCATCATTGGGTAAGGATGCGGCCCAGCCACCGAACCCAAAATATAGTGAGTCGTCTCTACATTTGTCACCCAATCCCGAATTGCTTCAGAAGTGGCATCCTTGAGTGTACCTGTTCCCGCCGCTACTGGCCGGACTTCTGCCCCCATCAGCCGCATTCTAAAGACATTCAAAGCTTGACGTTCCATATCGTGAACGCCCATGTAAATTACACATTCCAAACCAAATCGAGCGCACACTGTCGCCGTTGCTACACCATGTTGTCCAGCACCAGTTTCGGCAATAATCCGCTTTTTGCCCATGCGTTTTGCCAATAACACCTGACCGATCGCATTATTGATTTTGTGAGCGCCTGTATGATTTAAGTCTTCACGCTTTAAGTAAATTTGCGCTCCTGTGCCATCTGGCCGGGCATAGTGAGCAGTGAGGCGTTCAGCAAAATACAAAGGAGTAGCACGTCCTACGTAATCACGGAGTAATTGTTGTAATTCAGCAACAAAAGCAGGTTGATTGCGGTATTGTTCGTATGCTGTTTCTAATTCTGCCAGTGCTGGCATTAGTGTTTCCGGAACATACTTACCACCGAAACGACCGAAGCGTCCTTGGGGGTCGGGCTGTTGATTCGTTTGGGAATTAGGGAAAATGGGAGTAGTAGTCATTCGATTTTAGATTTTGGATTGGTGCGGCATAACAAGACGAACTTCATTATAAAAAAGTCTCAAGCGGATTAGGATAAAAACAGACTAATAAAACAGTTATCAGTTTTTGATAACTGATAACTGATAACTGTTCACTGAATTGTTAAAGTTTATGGCTTCTGGAAAGGATAAATCATCTAGCGATCGCTTTGTCTACCGTGAATTTGGTGACAACAACTCCCCAGCATTAGAAAGACCAACTCAAGAACTACCACCGGAAAAACAAAATTTGCGGGTACAAGCAACTCGCGCTGGGCGCAAAGGGAAGACTGTCACTGTAATTAGCGGTTTTCAAACTAAACCAGAAACCTTACAAGCATTAGTGAAGCAGTTGAAAACTCAGTGCGGTACAGGTGGCACAGTTAAAGATAACGAAATTGAAATTCAAGGCGAACACAAGCAGAAAATTCTGGAAATTTTGACCAAGCTAGGGTATAAAGCCAAAATCAGTGGTGGTTGAGATTTAAGTTTTGAGTTTTTGCGACACTCTGTTGTAAGGGTTGGAATTGAAACGCAAAGGAGCGCAGAGGTAAACGCAGAGAAACGCAGAGTAGGATGTTATGAAGTTGTGAAGTTTTGTTTCTAGATTAACAGTAAGTTAGTTAATGGTACAGTTATGACTTCTGAGGAAGTATTTACTGAAGAAAGAGTACTTGTTGCTGGCGCGACTGGTGGCGTGGGGCAGTTGGTAGTAGGTAAGCTGTTGGAAAAGGGTTTTAAAGTTCGCGTCCTGACACGTAACACTGACAAAGCTCAAAAGATGTTTGATGACAAAGTAGAAATTGCTGTTGGTGATATACGTGAGGAAGCTACACTTCCAGCAGCGATGGTGGATGTCAGTTACATCATATGTTGTACCGGCACAACTGCTTTCCCTTCTGCTAAATGGGATTTTGAGCAAACACCTAACTTGATTACATGGATAAAGCTATTTTTTAACCCCTCAGATGCTAAAGCCAAAGCAAAAAATAGCCCTGAAAAAGTTGATATCCAAGGTGTCACCAATTTAATACAAGCAGCGCCCTCTGGGTTAAAGCGGTTTGTTTATGTATCTTCCTGCGGAGTTCTACGCAAAGATAAGTTTCCTTATAGTATTCTCAATGCCTTTGGTGTGCTTGATGCTAAACAAAAGGGTGAAGAAGCGATCATCAATTCGGGGTTACCTTACACTATTATCCGCCCAGGTCGCCTGATTGACGGCCCTTATACTTCATACGACCTCAACACTTTGTTGAAAGCCAAAACAGGAGGTAAACTTGGTGTAGTAGTGGGAACAGGTGACAAACTCACTGGTCAAACCAGCCGCATCGATGTTGCTACAGCCTGCGTAGAATGTATCACCAATTCCCATTGTGAAAGAAAAATTTTTGAGATAGTCAATACTGGGTCGAGACCTTCTGCAATCGATTGGGATGCACTGTTCTCCAAATTGGATTGAGAATAGGGAACAGGGAACAGAATATTTAATACACACCGATGATCCATCTGTGTCCATCTGTGTCCATCTGTGTTCGATTCTCAAAAATAATTTTCCACAGACGCGAGGAACATCACGTCTCCACTTAACTGAACATAGGGCAAAAAAATAGGACTGAGTATCAAAACCTCAGCAAAATATATTTATTAAATTTCTTTCTTTTTAAATATTTGTACTACTAGCGATCGCTTTTGTCATTTCACTGTCTTGATCTTTAGCAGCAAAATGCTTATCCATCAGCGCGGGTACTTGTGTAGCGAGTATGCGACTATAGCGGGTTTTATCGGGCATGACTACATTAGGCCCTGCTTTACAATTTTTCATACAGCCAGTGCCTTTAATAGTTACTTGATCTTCTAAACCGCGATCGCTCATAGCTGCTTGTATAGCTTGGCACACTTCTTTGCCGCCACGTTTCATACAATCAGATTTTTGACATACCAGGATTGTTGATTTTGCTGCTTTTGGCTTGGTCTCATGAGGGGAGGACACAGAGAAATTCTCCGCATCCTGTCTTTGCGTCACCGTGTCTATTCTGGCTGCCAAAATTCGTTCAGCTTTCAGCTTAACTTCACCAGTTTTGCGATTGTATTTTTTCTCACCCACAACTTGCAACCAAGTACCACGTGGCAAGCGCCAATCAAAAGCTACTCGTAAATGTTTCGCTAGTTTGACATAACATTCACCTTCAGGAGTCGCGAGCATTAGCCCTTTGAGTTTGTAGCCATCTTTGATCACAAAATCGAGGAATCTTGCCTCCAAACAAAATGCTGTTGTTTCAGTCTCGTGGAATTTACTCATAGTTGTGATCCATTTTTTTACTAGTAAAATCAATGGTTGACATTTAATCCCAAATTGAGAATTCTTTTACCAACACACTTCTAAAGCCCAAATCAATACTTGTCGAGATGCTGTGAATTGCCGCATGACACTCCAAAGTTGAATAGCTGTGTAAGCATTGTCAATTTGAACTGTCAATGGTTGGTTGGTCTCACACCAGCAAGGAATATCTAGTTCCCGTAAACGTTGATAGACCTGCCAACGGTCTGACCAATTCACTTCTACAACGTATTTTGCTCCTAGTTCTGAACTGAAAGACTTCAAGATTGCCGTCCTCAAAGTGCAATAAACTCGCAGTAAATACTGCGTTTCGACTTCGTTGAATATAGATGTTATCGGGAGTAGAACTCCTTAAATTAGCATACCTTAAGTGCAAACTTTTCTCATTAGTTTTTGATAAAAAATCTCAATGATACCCGGAAATTAGATTTATACAGAGAAATAGGTAGCTATAAGAAGCAATAAGAGGTATAAATTAAATAAACAATGATTTAAAGCTCAAAAGCGAAAATTTCGCTATTTAATCGCAGTGCGATGTTGGATTTGTCCCAATAGAGAAACTTGGACATCAATTAGAATAGTTACTTACTGACACCCTTGATTTCCGTAACGAGTGTGCAGATGTACACCCCATTATCTCTACAACGATGGTGCGATCATTGTTCGTAGTATTGCAGGTTAGGCGATTTAAAATATCTGCAATTGTATTGACTTGGACATTCGCCACCACTGGTCAAAATCCCAAGATTTTTTACTTTCATTGTGGTTTCACTTCAAACATTCCCCTGTAACCAGTCAAAAATACGATCCAGCTGGTTCAATGTTACTAGCCCGTATTGCCACAAAATTATTGGTAACAAATTTGGGGTCTGCTCAGGATGTCGTAATGCTAACTGTAGATCAGTGGTAGGAATTGCTAAATCTTCTTGCAGAAAATTAAGAAATTGTGCAAGTCTCCCTGGTTCCATATTCGCCACCTATCCTTAGGCAATATGTTGAAGTTATGTTTCTAAAATCTATCTTCCAGCCCTAGCATTGCCTTAGCTTGCAAGAGTCACCGTTTATGTTCTTTACTTAACTTTATAGATGTCTCTGTTTTAGTTATTTCTACTTTGAAAAAATAATATCAGCAATAGCAAGGCGTGTAAACTATTTGTGATCAGCAAAATAATGTACTACAGTGCATAGTCTAGTAGTGGTTCGAGAAAAACTCTGGGACCTGGCTTTACCAAAAAATTTAAGTAGGCATTATAACGCAATCTACTTAGTTGAGTTCGGACACACAAACTTATTTTTCACCCGATTTTTGAGGTTTGTTAATAGGACGCATTGCTTCTCGACCTAGAATAAACATTCCAGTTACACCTAAGCAAACAAACCAAACATATTGATGCCAATATCTCGCTATTTGCTCAATCGGACTTAATTGTGAGTAGAGAGTATTTAAGTAAAGTAGCAGTAAAACTGTCATCAGCGCTCCAAACCCAACAAAACTTAACCCAATCCGAATCCGCAGAGGTCTTAGTTCCCAGTCGCTGATTGTTTCTAAGTCGATTTCTGCTAACTCTTGCAGTGATTCTTCGGCTACACAAGAGGCGATTTGTAAGTTATTCCCTACCTTTGGTGGCAACAATGGTGCTAATGTTGCTACAGTTGGACGCCGTAACAAAGCCTCAGTATCTCTAAGGAATTCCAATGGTTTACGGCTGACAGTAGGCTGAGCAAATTTGAAGTTTTGTGTATTAGTTTTAATGTTTACTTCACTTTTGAAATCCATAGTTATTGCTCCAGAATCAAAAGTCCAAAGTCATGAGTTGTTTGTAACGATTAGTAACTAATCATGAATAACTAATTACCAATGATTCTTACTTATAAGGATATAGTCCTATTAGGATTTGTAGCTATGTTGAACGTAAGTTTGACTAATCCTGCTTTTATCTCTCCCCCAGCCCCTGTTGGAAACGGAAAGGGTAGTAAAAACCTAAAATTTTCGTTGTTTCTCCCTCACTTCGTAGGTGAGAGGCTAGGAAAGAGATTGATTGGACTCACTCGAACTCTTGCATGAATTCTAAAAACCCCCCGATCCCCCGTCAAAGGGGAGGGTTAGGGTGGGGTAAAAATATTTGTGCAAGAGGTCGACTAAAAAGGCTTAAATAAGCTATGAGGTAGCTTGTTGCAATTCCTCTAGCCGGGCTAATACTTCTTGGCTATGAATAGCTGGATTAACTTTGACAAAAGTCTCTCGCAGAATGCCTTGGGGATCAATGATAAATGTATGGCGTACAGAAACAAAACTCATCCAAGAACCGTAAGCTTTGCTGACTGCGCCTGTTGTATCTGCCAACAGAGGAAATTTGAGTCCTTGTGAATCACAAAATTCAGTGTGAGAATTTACATCGTCAGCACTAACACCAATTACTTGTGCATTTTTTTCGAGGTATTTAGGTAAGTCTTGCTGAAACCGACGGGCCTCTATGGTACAACCAGGGGTGAAGTCTTTGGGATAGAAGTAAAGAACTACCCACTGACCACGATAATCAGACAGAGAAAGTTTACCTTCGCCCGAGTTGGTTGGCAAAGTAAACTCTGGTGCTGGTTGGTTAATAGGGGGAAGTTTGCCACCCAAGGCGTTAGCTGCTGGGGCAAAATTTAACCAACTGATGAATGCAAAACAACTAGCGAATAATATGGTTAAAAAATGGCGGCGAGAAGTCATTGTGCTGACCAGAATCACAACTTAACACAAGTTTACAATTACTCGTTGCTATTCTCAGCTTGGGTAGTTTCTACACTTTCGATATATTGGCTTTCCATCAGAAAAGCCCCCTTAGCAAAACGGACGCCCCAGTATCCAGCAGGACGGCGATCAAGTACTACGCCTTCTTCGCCAATACGAATCACGTCGGGCGGACGCAGCATAGGCATGGGATCAGCGGTTTTGAGGTAGGGGGGTAAGGCAATGACACGAACTTTACTACCGATGGTAAATTCTTTAGACATGATTAAAAAGATGAATTATGAATGGTGAATAATGAAAGAAAGCATAGTTCATGATTCATGATTTTTGGAGCGATCGCAAAGTGTGTTCAATCCACAATCACAAAAAAAGCCTGCTAACGCAGGCTAAGTAAATACAGTTTTAGCTCAAATGGTATTTCAAATTACTTTACCGATAAGCGACTTGCGGGCCCGGCCAAACTTGTTTGATTGTTTCACCAAAAGTTACTGCTTTATCTGCATCTGCTGCTATGACAGTGTTACCATCACTAGCAACTGCTAACACAGGCCATTCTTCTTCGCCCATTTCACCTGTACGGAATAGGACGCTATTCGGTTGGGTTTTACTCCAGCCTAATAGTATAGCAATCTTTTCATGCTCTTGTTCTTCATGAGCAGGAGAAATGGTGTTAGTGCGATCGCTTTGTCGATCCCAAATGACTGCCCTATCTGTAGCATCAGATGTGTTAAATACGGCTTCAAATTTGCGTGCTAGGAAGCGATCGCCTTTTTCTGACCAACTTACGGGAACTAATACTCCAATAGTCCCTTCGCCATTGGCATCTTGGGATACTTTAGCATTTATTAAAGTATCCATATTGCGAGAAGTGGAAGATAATACGCGTAATTTCCTGCTTTGCCTGTCTTCTAAAAACAAAACGCTACTAACACGGCTGTTATAAAGTTCTGGTTTTATTTCTAGCTGTACACGGCTGTAAACAGCATACCTACCATCTGGGGAAACTACGGGTAGACTGCGATAATGGCGTACTCCAGAACCTTCTTTAGAACTAACAGTTTCATGGGTAGTCAAGATCCAATTCCAAGGAATTGGATGAGGACTAGCGATCGGATCTTGCTGTTCCTGTTGTGCCTGTTCAGCCTGTTCAACAACTGGTAATTCTTTATACTGAGGAGCTACGTTCGTAGCTGCTTGAGGTGATGGGTTAGCAGACTTACCCATCGATATATAAATTTTATCCCCAGATAAAGACTGTATTTTTGCAGCCTTTAATTTTTCCACTAAACTTAGTTGACTAGTAGACAGCCCTCCAGACATAAAATCTGTTTGCACCTTGACTGGTGCAAGTTCTACCGCCGCCAATGAGTCATTATCGGGTATTTCGATCACCGACAGAGAATCATTTTCTACTACCCAAGACTCTACCTTATCTACTATTAATATTTGTGGTTCAGCAGCATTTACAGACATTCGCCGGGAATGATATTGGTCTGCCAAAGAGTCAACATTAGTTACTTTTGATTCTTGAGCGTGATTAGATATGCTATTAGCATCTATTCCTGCTGAAACAGAGGCTAATTCCGTCATCATCGAAGTACTTTTAGCTGTTTGTGATTGGGCAGAGGAAGAGTAACTAGATGCGTCCACCAAGGGCGCAATCAGCATCACGACGACAACATACTTGAAGAATGGTTGCACGCGAAACCATCCTGACAGCAAAAGATGTTTAAACATTGGTTGACTCTCTAGAGGGCGGGTGCTGTGTGAGAAGAGATGCCAGTATAGTTAGAAAGTAGAGTTTGATTATATGTATAACAAAAAACTAACTGTATTCACGAAATAAATCACTAAAATTTGCCATAATTTTACAAAGCCTTGTGTATGACTTTTTACAAAAAGTTACTAGCCAACCTTCGCTAGCAAGATATACTAGCATGACACTTAATCCTGGATTAGGTGACGCTTGTCACTACCTGATAATGATTATTGTCAGTGCTGAAAGCAAGCGAAATCAGCACCTAAGCATCATCCTGTAGCTATTAAGGGAGTATGTGATATTAACTACTAAAGATGCGAAAGATGCGTAGGTTAAATTGGTAGATATAGCCTGTTTATTTTGTTACCACTACACTAACACTTCCAGACAAAAGTGGATAGTGCAGCTTTGCTAAAGGAACTTAGCACAAATATCATTTAACCAAACAAATCCAAGCGATAACAATTAAAGTCTAGCCAAAATTAATCTGTGTGAGATTTACTGCAAAAAGACTAAGTTTTTATGCTTGCAGTGATTTTGGCAACACGATCCTAGAATAGAAGCTTAGCAAAAGCAGCTGCCTTCTTGGAAACATTTATAAAAATTATATTGATGATGGTAGACGCTAGCCGACTTGTCGCGAGACAAAGCCAAAGAATTGAATTTGGTTGTAATAGATACAATTGATACTGGCTGATTTGATTATTCAACCAATTCATTATAACTCTACTAGAAAAACTCTACCAAATCTTCTTTCATAAGAGAGAGTGGGGAGTGTGAGGAGTGTGTAGACGCGTAGCGGTGAGCCAGTGCGGTGGACTCTTTCCCCGGCATAAAGGAGCCACTGCGCCCTTGGGGGTTCCAAGAGTTGTGGCAGGCGTCACCTGGCGTAGACGCGCTCATCGGCTTCAAGGTAGAGTACCCGGAGGGCTTCCCGTAAGGGTGGAGTGTGGGGAGAGTAAATAATGAAATGACTATTGACCATTGACCATTGACCATTAACCATTGACAAAGCATGAAAGTTGTATTTTTTGGTACTCCCCAATTTGCAGTTCCTACTCTGGAAAATTTGCTAAATCATCCAGATTTTCAAGTACTGGCAGTTGTTACCCAGCCAGATAAGCGTCGAGGAAGAGGAAATCAATTAACACCTTCGCCGATAAAAACTGTTGCAATCACTCATAATCTGCCTGTATGGCAACCCCAACGAGTTAAAAAAGATACTGAAACTCTCTCTCTGCTTCGGGAAGTTGGTGCGGATGTATTTGTGGTGATTGCCTACGGGCAAATTCTTTCTCAAGAAATTTTGGATATACCTAAATTAGGTTGTGTGAATGTACATGCCTCGATTTTACCTAAGTACCGGGGTGCAGCTCCAATTCAGTGGTGTTTGTATAACGGGGACAAAGAAACAGGTATCACAACTATGTTAATGGATGCGGGTATGGATACTGGCGCAATGCTATTGAAAGCAACTACACCAATAAACTTATTAGATAATGCCCAAGATTTGGCAGAAAAATTAGCCACAATAGGCGCGGATTTATTAGTAGAAACTTTGATAGGTTTAGAACGTGGGGAAATTAAGCCAATTCCTCAGGATAATACTGAAGCTACCTATGCACCTTTGATTAAAAAGGAAGATTACCAATTGGATTGGTCAAAAAGCGCCATACAATTACACAATCAAATCAGAGGTTTTTACCCCAACTGTATTACCAGCTTTCGCAACCAACCAATAAAAATTACTGCAACCGCTCCCCTTGACCCTACTTACTTGCAGGAACTACCATCGGAAATTCAGGAATATCTTCACAAAGAATCTGATAGATCAACTTTATCAGGTAGCCCTGGGGAAGTAGTAGGTATTGCCAAGGGTATAGGAGCGATCGCACAGACTGGAGATGGTTTGTTAATTTTACGAGAAGTCCAGCTAGCTGGGAAACGTCCCCAGTCAGGATGGGATTTTGTTAATGGGATGCGTTTGAGAGTAGGAGAAGTATTTGAAAATATTAATGGATAAATGCAGAAGGCAGAAGGTAGAAAGATAAATATTCATACTTCATCCTTCATGCTTCAGCTTTTCATAGTAACGGCAAGATTTGCATGGACCTTCTGGATTAACCGCACAGCGAATAATTTCTGAACGAGCATTGTAGCGACAGCTAGGATTACCAATGATCCAACGTCCATCTAACCAGCTTTTTTCTTCTGGAAGTTTGGCAAATTGCACATACAAAGCTATTTTATGTAAACGGTAGCGCCCTGACTTTAGCTGATAACGGTGACGGCGTTCTAGAACAGCATAGGTTTTTCCTTCGAGGTCAAGATAATTTCCTGGTTGCGGTGTCCAATCAAGTTTCACACTACCGAGGGACTGACGCGGATGTGTCAGAATTACCTCGGTTGGCAAAGTATCTGGCTCCATAAGCTCTTGTAATGTCATTTACATTATTTAGGATGGTAACGCACTAACTGGTGGGAAGATAACAAGTTTATGTTATAGTTAACGGTTCTCTAAAAAATTGTAAAAAAGAATGTAATTATAATTTGCATTGATGGGTTGGTATGTTACCTAACTTAAAGGTGTTAATTATCACTAGCTAGCAATTATGGCTTCATTGATGAGTTGTAGCTATTTGTACGGTTTATACCAAGTCAATGCTTAGTAAATATAAAATTAAAAATAAAATCACAACAGCATATTTACTAATATTTCTATATTTTTGGTGCAAATAGTAAATATTTTAAAAAAATATCCGAAATAATTAATAAAACATTTGTATTTAAAGTATGTCAATTTAAATAAACTTTCATCTGTGCAATACATAATCTTGTTTATGGTTGCGCTTCGGCGCGATTATAAGCTAGTTTTGTGTTTTTATTCAAAAAACTTTAAAAATAATAATCAAGTTACTATGATTACTCTCGCAAACATATCACTCCATCTCAAAGGAAATATTAAATGTCATTACTGGCAACAAGCTGATTTTTTAAAAGAAGTGATAGACAGCTTGCAAGATGGTTTACTGATTATTAGGTACCTTTTGCAGACGGATTAAAGTATTATAAATCTGTCGTTTTAAGTCTTCATTATTTTGTAATTGGAGAGTAATATTGTTAAATTGATCAATGCTAAGACCATTAGATTGGACTATTTGCTGAGAACGATTGCAGTAGTTTACCGCCACATCTCTGGCTTCGGATGGTAGAGATTTAAAGGTATTGGGTTCGCTACAAACAATCTTAGGAATTTCTCTATCCCCAATAATTTTCTTGATTTTGTCAAAGGCTTGCTGTCGCTCTGGCTCAATCCTTAATAAAGCTCGAGAGTAGTTCACTATATCTGTATTGTTGAGTTGAGGACTTTGAGCATTAACATTAGCTGTTGAGCTAAGTACCAAAACACTGGAGACAAAGCTAGCTATAGTCAAAGAGCGACAAAACATTATTTTAGAAAGCATTCTAGTCACGCTAGAGCGGCATAATGGTTGATACAATCTGTTCATTTGCTGTGTTCAAAAAAACTACAAATAAAATTATGTTAATTAGAATGAATAATTTTAGGAGAAAGAAGTTCCAAGAAAATACTGACTTTAGGCAACATGTATATTTTTTGTCACCTTCTTTGACATAGTTGACAAATTTCTATAATTTTTGTTTGGAGAATTAACATTTCTGCTGCTCCTTGTTTGAGATTAACTTCTAACTCTAGTAGTAGGGGTAAACAGTCAATAAGTTGCTGTAAAGAAAGCGATTTAACTTCTTGCTGTAAAAAGTAGATACGCTTGGGGTTGCTTACCTCAGCAGCTTGGGCGATCGCTTGGGGATTGCGTTCACCACTTTCCACGATCAACTTTACCCATAACCAAGTACGAAATTGACCAATCAGTGTAGCAACTATCCGTAAAGAGGGTTCACAAGCATTAATGAGGTTCGCCAGTATAGCTAAAGCCTTGGCTGTATCTCCCGACTTCATCGCTGCTGCTAATTGCAAGCTATTCTGATTAGTATTTTTAACTAGCTGAGTAACAACATCTATATCTTGTGGTTTGTTACTGTCGCCAGCGTAAAGCTGTATTTTCTCTAGTTCATTGTACAGTAGTCGTGTATCGTTGCCTACAGCCTCTGCCAAAATTTCTATAGCTTTAGGAGTTAATTTTACACCTACAGTTTGAGCGGTAGTCTGAACAGATTGCACTAATAGTTCTGTTTTCCAAGGTGGAATTAACGAAAATTCGCGGAATTCAGCAGCAAATTGTTTTAAAAGTTTAGTAGATTTGAGTCGTTCATCAGGCTTATTACGGCTAGTCAGCAATAAAAATGCATCTTCGGGAATTACTGGTAAAGTTCGCGCTAATTCTGATAACACATTGTCTGGGCAATGTTGACAAATAGTAGTATTGACAAGCCATACCAAGCGACTACCAGCACCAAAGGGTGGTGTCATCACTTGATTTAACCCAGCGATCGCAGCATCAGCTTGATCTGGGGAAAGGGTAGTATAGTTAAAACTTGCCCAGGCAGGATCAAGGACGCGATCGCGTAAAATCGCGATTGCTTTTTCCATAGCAAAATCGTCCTCACCCCAGTAAACGTAAATTGGCATGATGAAACCTCCTGTTGAGAGTGGGGGATGGGGGATGGGGAGATGGGGAGTAAATGACAAATGACAAATGACCACTAACTACTAACTACTAACTACTAACCACCAACCAACAACTAACTACTAACTACTACCACTAACAAATTAAAATCAAGGACAGAGTGCGAGGATATGAAAAGTGGACGACAATTATCAAACCTACCTCAACCGGGTAGCACGGATGACGCTACCAGAAGCCTTTAGAACCCAAGTCCAGCATATCCTGGAATCTTCCAAATTTCAGCCTATACACAATGGGGAAAGACAGGCTGTGTCTTTTCCGGGTTATACGGTTATTACTCCACCCCAGAAAGAAGAGACACAAAACTCTTATTTCTATACTCAGTTGCAGAGTTATCAACAGGAACTTTTGCAGTTACCTGTTGCTGGTGATCTGATTGTACCCGTACCGCCTGCTAGCTTCCATGTAACTTTGGCAGATTTAATTTGGGATAGTGCTTTTAGTGATGCTTGTGAAAAAAATCCTGAATACGAACAACAGTTACGTTCTTGCTTTGCTGAAATTTTTCAGCAATATCAACAATCTTTGACACGACGTGTTGTTCATCCCATTCGTTGGCAAATGCTAGGACTCATGGTGATGACGAGAGCTGTGGGTGTTTGTTTAGTACCCCAAGATCAAAACTCTTATGAAGAAATTGTTAACTTTCGTCGGGCTATTTACCAAAATCCTAACATCATGACTTTAGGTATCGAACAACAGTATCATTTTACTGCCCACGTCACCTTAGGCTATTTTGGGGAAATTTCACCAAATTTAGATCGCGATCGCCTTGCTACTCTATTTTCACAGTTGAATCAACAATGGTTATTAAACACACCAGAATTTCTGATCCACCGTGCAGAATTGCGGAAATTTGACGATATGACCTATTATTATCGCCAAGCAGATTGGCCAGCCCTAAATTTTAGTTAATTCTTGGTCATTTGCTATTGGTCATTTGTCATTGGTTGATGATTAGTAGCTAGTAGTTATTGTTTACTATTTAGTGATGACTGGTTAATTTTTAGTAGTAATCAAATGACTAATGACTAATAACAAATGACTATTGACCAAAATTTGAACTTTGCTGATAACTCAGATAAATTGCTTCTAAAAATAGATCAGGGCTGACATTTTCTGGTACTTTTTCTAAGTTAATAATCGCTTTTACCTGTTTAGCTAATTGTAGAGCCACGGAATTTCTGGCTTTCGCCGCCATACCACTACGTCTAAGCAAATATTCACGAATCACAGCAAAATCATCAGGTAACATCGCTGAGATATTGGCTGTTTGCAACAATTGCTCAGAGATAGGTTTAGCTTGTTGCGAAATCGTCAATGTAGATACAGGTCTTGTTTGTGCTTGAATCACAACTGTACCAGCTATCCAGTCACCTAAACGTTTTTCACGGCGACCGAAAAGAATAAAAAAAGCTCCCAAAAATAAGGTATCGTCAATAGGCCGTAACAAAGCACGCAGAGCCGCTTGCTGTAATCCTACTGGTTGACCGTTGTCCTTAATCACGCGAATTTTGGCAATTCGTTTGCCAGGAGTTTGGCCATGCCAAAGAGTTTCAAAAAAAACAAAATATCCTGTGTAAACAAAATAATTAACTAAAATAGCGATCGCCAAAAACCAAAGACCAATATTTTCAGAACCAACAATATTGCTTAACCAATCGATGAGCTGAAAAGCAATTGCTACCCAAGCAATTAGAAAAACAACTAAAATTAAAGCCAAGACATGATAGTCAATCACTAAAGCCCAAGCACGACTACCAATCCCTGCTAAAACAAATTCAAGTTCTACACTTTCTGGTGTTTGGTATTTAACACGATTAAAAATATGCATTGCAATCAAAGCCAACTTTTTTTAGATTTCGTAATCGCGTAACTTTAAGCCTAAACCCTCTTTCCGGCTCCTCAAGTCATAGTATATTACTGCTTTGATCGCTTGCCAGAATGGTAAAACTACCGCACCGCTAGCAAAACTTAAAGCCAAGATAATCACAGCAAACAGAAGTCCAAAACCAGAGTTTTGTTCTAGTAAAGGTGTAAAAACTAATTGCACAATGGTACTAACAATCTGAACAACAATTTGAATCGGTAACGTAATCAAAAAAGCAACAAAAGAAATTAAAATAATTCGCCACACGTAACCCTTCGTTAATTCCCAACTCCGAGCAATTGTTGACGTCCCATCAACATTATCTTCAATTGCCAGAGGAACTTCCACCAAATAAAAACGTGTAGATATCCACAAAACTGCTACAAGCGCCAAAATGCCAACCACAAAAGCAAGCAAACCTAACATTAGATATACACCAATATTAGCTTGTTGATTTAATCCCCCAACCAATACTGCTGATAAAAAACCAAAAATAGCAAATACAATTACAACACCAATCAAAATTCCCGTACCCACAAGTAACATGAGTAGTATGTTGATTAAAAATTGCCATATTCTAGAATTGACGAAACGCTGCCCTGATGAAATACTTTCGGGTTGATTGACTAATTCAGCAAAAGTCAGACGAGAGATCAATGCAGAGAGGGCATAAAATTTTGCCCAGCCATAAATCGGAACAAGCAACCACACATAAGCTTTTAGAGCTAACAAAAAATAATCTTTTAGGTGGGAGCGATATATTCGTATTCCCGCAGTAATGACGTTACCGAGGCTTAGTGGTTCTATGGGACTAGGAGAACCCAAATTATAAGACATACACTGCTCCTACTTTTAATCTACTGTGTTGAATTGAGGCTATCTTAAGCTAAGTAAAAGCTAGTGTTCCTAAAATTTATGAATATTCAACGTTGGATTGCTAGGCGAGAAGCAAATTGGCTACGTCTGGAAGTTTTATTAAAACAGGCAGAAAAAAAAGGGTTAAAATCACTGCCAGCTTCAGAAATCAGGGAATTAGCGAGTTTATATCGTTCTGTATCAGCAGATTTAGCCCGCGCCCGCACCCAGCAAGTCAGTAATATACTGATACAGAATTTACAATTATTAACAACGCATGCCTACACGCAAATTTACCAAGGTTCTCGTCGCCAAGAGTGGCAAGCAGTACTGCAATTTTACAGTTGGGGTTTGCCATCTATAATACAGCAGACATTCCCGTATATTGCCTTTGCTGCTGCCCTATTTTTGTTGGGGGCGCTGGTTGCTTGGTGGTATGCTTGGCAAGATCCAAGCTTTATGTCCTTAATAGTGCCTGAAAGCATGATTATTAAGGTGCGGGATGAGCATGAGTTATGGATGGGATCAATTGTTGGGATTGAACCTTTGGCATCTAGCAATATTATGATTAATAATTTATCGGTGTCATTTGGTGCTGTTGCTGGTGGAATCACCGCTGGAGCTTATACAGCATTTTTAATGTTATTTAATGGTTTATTAATTGGTGCTGTTGGCACTCTGGTAGGACAAAACAATCTTGCCTATCCTTTTTGGGCATTTGTATTTCCCCACGGTTCTATAGAATTACCTGCTATTTTTTTTGCTGGTGGTGCAGGATTTTTAATTGGCAAAGCGCTTTTATTTCCTGGTAAGTATCGCCGTGCTGATGCGTTAAAATTCTACGGTTCTCTGGCAGTGCAGCTAGTATTTGCGATAGTGCCAATGTTAATTATTGCTGGTACAATTGAGGGCTTTTTTTCTCCTAATCCCCGCGTACCATTACCATTAAAATATCTGGTTGGGATGGGGTTATTTGTGTTTTTGGTTTGGTATTCCAATCGTAAGAAAAAAGAAATATAGGATTGGTAATTGGTAAGATGAATTTTCTTTATTTTTGCAGTTTACTAAAAATTTTTAGTTTGCTAGCTAAAAATTTATGGTGTATACTTAGATATATAAGTTTCAGTGTTTGTGTAAATAAGTGCGATCATGCGAATAAGACAAGTCAAAGAAATTGATATTGAGGGATTGGGCGATCGCATCAAACAAGCTCGACTAGATTCCAAGAAGTCTCTGGAACAGATATGCGATGAGGTTGGTGTGTCGCGTACTTACTGGTACGATATCGAAAAGGAAACTCTCAAAGGAGCGCTCTCAATTGAGAACCTGCGCAAGATAGAAGAGGCATTGGAGGTTGATTTTGGCGTGGAATTCTAAGAAAGGAGGACTTTGAGCTTTTAGGGTAAACTGTAAGCTACTGCTACCCATTCATCTAATCTTTCACAATCGATAACCTCGAATCCTTCATTTTTTTTTGAGGATGTTGTGACTGCATCCTCATAATCGATGCTAAAACCGGATAAAATCAATTTCATATTTTCTTCCTTCAGGCTTAGTAGTACAATATCTGCTGTGGTCATACGTGAAGCGATCGCTATCCCAATAAATACTCAGCAGCAGCTAACCCAGACAAAACAGCACCTTCAACATCTGGTTGAATAAAAGCATCTCCACATATAACTATTGGCCCTGGTTTAGTCACCACGAGATAAGGTTCACCGTATACTGTCTGTGGTTGGCTGTAACGCCAACGATGGACTTGGTAATCGATCACCGATGAGCCAAGCCACGGTGATGCAGCTTCTAAAAGTTGATTGGCAATAACTGTATTATCTATGTCCCAGTGGATTTTGCTAAATTCAGAAGTAGCGTGCAGTGTCACCGCGTTACCTTGAGGTGAAATTCCTTTTTTTTGATTGCAAGCAATCCAACTTAAGAGAGTTCCATCTAAGTGCATACCACCAGGACTTGGAATCTGACTAGGTTGTGCCAATAATGCCAGTAATGCTATACAAGGATGGTAGACAATTTCTTCTAGCCGATGTCTTGTTTCTGGTGGTAATTGTATTTGCGAACGATCCAGTAGTTCCAGAGTTTGGGGTAATGGTGGCGTCAGTATTAACACATCTGCTAGGAAGGTTTCGTTATTTGCTGTTAGTACCTGCCAATGATCGTCTTGCCATGCAAAACTGATTGCTTTTATATTTGTATGGACATCCAAATTTTCAGCCAAGTGCTGGGCGATGCTGCGGTTACTGTTGACTCCTCGATAGTAAACTTTTCTACTAATTTGCTGATTAAGTGACCATTCTTTCACGATTCCTTCTTGAATCCAGCTATTTACTAAAGCTTGAAACTTGGGATCTTGGGCAGTGAAATATTGAGCGCCGTAATCAAAAATACCTTCGCCATACTGAGAATTTCTGATGCGACGAGTTGCCATTCTGCCACCAATTGCCCGACCTTTATCAACTACAGTAACTTGCATGTTGCGATCGCGTAGTACTGTAGCTGCTATCAAACCAGAGATCCCACCGCCAATTACTAAACAAGAAGATGTTGATGCTTTTTGAGTCATGAATCAAACCTGATTTAAAACAGGGGTATAGGGGAGTAAGGGTGTAGGGGTATAAGAATCACATTTTTATTCACCTTGGTGTAGTCGGTTCATGGAGTCTAATTAAGATTGTCCCAAATTTTCCCATAGTTTCTTTTTGAGAATAGTTATCGTTTGATGACAGCCAAGACATGAATTAGAAAAATGTAAATTTTTAATTAATTGGAAGGTACAGCTAATGTGAATGGAGTGGAGATGGGGGTTTATCGCGTTTGGTAAAAATATCATGTTTTAGAAATCGACCACAGATGAACACAGATGGACACAGATGAACGGAGATGAATTTTTCGTTTGCATTTATTTCAAAGTGTGTTTTTAACTTTCCGAAATTCATAGGACGGGTTTGGTAGTTATATACAGGGCTTAACGATCTATAACTAACTTCTTATAAGTAAACTATGGGTAATATAGCCCCACTCTTTCTCAACAAAAAACCCAGTCATCGTGACTGGGTTTTTGTATTGAAGGACATACCAGAGGTTATGCAGGGTTGGTTTGCATTCTGTTCTGTAGTAAGTTAATGATTGCAGCTTTTTCTAAGATTCCGACTAGTACGCCATTGTCACGAATCACGGCTAGCGAAGACAATCTGTGTTGTTCGAGTCGTTGGATGACTTCTAATAGGGGTTGGTCGGATTTTACTGTGCTAGACGCCTCGATTGGTCGGATGATCTCTTTGATTTGAGTTGCTGTCCACTGTCCTACAGGAATTGATCGCAGATCATCAATATTGATTGTTCCTAATAGTTGTCCGTTGTTATCTGTAACCAAGAAGCGACGCCAGTTTTGCCATTTAAATAAACCTTCATCAGCAAATTCTCTGAGGGTAAGATGAGCAGATACAATTGGACTATCAAGAGTTACTGCATCTGCTGCTGTTAATCCTGTCAGTTGTTCTTGCACTCTAGCGAATTGGGCTGCGTTACCAGCATTTTGCAGCAAGAAGAAACCGATTAATAAGTTCCAGAAGCTAGCAAAGCTACCAAATAATATTAGCGGTAGTAAACCAGAGGCGATCGCTATCCAACCAAAGATTTGTCCAACTCGGCTGGCAAAAACTACACCTTTGTAAGGATTACCTGTTATTTTCCATACAATTGCTTTCAGTATGTTGCCGCCATCCAAAGGCAAGCCGGGAATGAGGTTAAACAGCGCTAATGCCAAGTTTACAGTGGCAACTACAGCAAGAATCGCTGCTAGTGGCCCAGATACCGCAGTCCAAAAACCAATAGCTGTAAAGATACCGAATAGAATTAAGCTAACTAAAGGGCCAGCGATCGCTACCCAAAAAGCTTCAGCTGGAGTTTTCGATTCTTTTTCTAAGCTTGCCAATCCACCAAATATAAATAATGTGATTGATTTGACATCAATTCCTTGACGAATGGCAACAAAGCTATGTCCTAGTTCATGAGCAACTACAGAGCTGAATAACAGTAGCGCTGTCATTAATCCTAGTAGCAAAGCTAACCCCGCACCTAACTGGGGAAATTGTGCTACTAGTCCACCACTATAACTCCAAGTTACTAAACCCAAGACTAAAAACCAGGATGGATGGATATAAAAGGGAATCCCAAACAGGTTGCCAACGCGAATTGTGTTATTCATGCTGTTTACCTTTGATTTCAGCTATTAGAGGTTTTTTCCTCTTATGGCTCTATCGTAACGAAATATTAAGCAATTTTAATCTTACTCACTGTAGTGGTGTCCGTCCTTCTAGGTGCGGTTTTGCGACTTTTAGGGAGAGTTGGGAAGCAAGTGGGGACAACTATGAACAACAAGAACCCCGACTTCGCAGGAGTTGTCGGGGTTCTGAGTCTCTCAATTTTCACAATTCATTTAAGATGTTATGGATATCAAGTATTTAAAATAAAACTATAAATAATTTACAGTAATTACTTTTATAATTTTTAAATAAATAGAACTTTTGTATTTATATTTTACGGAAATAGTATCAATTATTTTCATAAACTGGAATAGGAACTGTTTGGTAAATAAAATTTAAAATTTATTAGGTATTAAAACTTCATTTTCATAAGATTTGTATTTGTTAAAGACTACCACCTCTCTATATTCATATACTGGTTTTATTCCCAATCGTTTGCATGTTGCACGAGGAGGCCGACAATGGTTCACACATACGAGGTGTTGGTTGATATTAGAGAATATAGTGATCAGCTAAGTAATAGCTTCCAACGCGGAACCGCACGTTACGAAATAGATGCAGAGTCAAGAGAAAAAGCGGATGGTATGGCATTCAAGCAGGCTAAAACTGACCATCCAAAAGGCATTGAATATGATATTAGAGTAACTAGGTTACTCAGATAAAACAAGATTTGAATTGAACGTATTATTAATATCAAGCAGCGTAGTGGTGTCTACGCTGCTATTAAAGTATTCAAATAATTTCCTTTATATTCCGGAATAGAGGGTACTGGCTCTGTAGCTGTTATTTAGTGTAAATCTCCTAATTTTAAAACTCCATACTCTATCTCGCCACACTGGTAATACAGTGTGGTTTTATATGTGCTTTCTGGCGATCAAATAGTTTCACCTTTAATTTTGTCTCTAAATCTTTGAGTTGCTGACTGAGATTAGGTTGAGCCATATGTAACTCTTCAGCCACTTCACTAATGCTACAGTTTTTGTTTTCGGCTACAGCAATAAAGTAACGCAAGTGTCGCAAGTCAAAATATTGTGAGCGCCGAATTTCCATTGTTTATCAACTTCAATAATATATGATTTTTTATATATTACTATGCACAATGTATGCTAGCGATGATACTAAAACCTTATTTATAATAACAACATAATTAAATGAAGTTAAAAAAACAATCAATTCAATTATTACCTTAACAATCACTAAGGGAGTATGTTATGCCTCATCAATTAATCAAAAAAGTTGCTATTGTTGGTGGAACTCACGGTAATGAATTAACTGGAGTTTACCTGATTAAAAAGTTTCAAAAATTTCCTCATCTGATTGAACGAGAAAATTTTAATACTCTCACTTTAATAGCTAATCCCAAAGCTGTAGAAGTTTGTATAAGATATATAGATACCGACTTAAATCGATGTTTTCAACCTGAAGATTTACAAAATCCGAAGCTCATTAATTACGAACAAATGCGAGCCAAACAAATTGCTCAGTATTTGCATCAAGAAAAAGTTGACTTTATTATCGATCTACACAGTTCAACTGCTCATATGGGAGTCACAATTATTTTGAATAATGATAATTGTTTCTTGCTACGCCTAGCTGGCTATTTGAGTACAGTTAACCCATTAGTAAAAATACTACAATATTCACAAAAACAAAAACCCTCTTATCTTAGGAGTCTTTGTGAATTAGGATTAGCAATAGAAGTAGGTTCAGTTCCCCAAGGTGTTTTAAATGGATATTTCTTCTTACAAACAGAATTAGTGCTTAGTCAGATATTAGATTATATACAAAATAATAACCAGGGAATCAAACAGCCGATTTATAATAGTTTTTTTATTTATAAACAGCTAGAAACAATAGACTATCCAAGAGATGAACAAGGAGAATTAAAAGCGATGATTGCACCTCAAATTAAGGATTATGAGCCGCTTTACCCCAATTCTCCTATGTTTTTGGGATTTGATGGACAGGAAATCAGCTATCAAGGAAATTCTACTTGTTATCCTGTTTTTGTTGCTGAAGCTGCCTATCTTGAGAAACAAATCGCTATGTGTTTAACTATTCAGCAGCAGGTGACTCTCTCAGATGATTTTGGTGAATAACTTATACTTGTTTTAGTCTATTTTCGCCGAAATCAACTATTGCCGCGCTTCAGCGTCAGCCGATTTTGTCTGGTATCTGGTAATTTTGCTTCCATTGTTCAGACACCTATTTTTCCTTGAAGCAGGTGAGTAGTTACTCCATGCTTCTGGGTGTATTGACTACTTGATGCATTCTCCAAGGAAGACCACGATATCTGCCAATAATTTCTCCCTCTTGAACTTCAACACTTACATCTGTTGCTTGGTAGTAACTACCACGATACTTGTGTGTTGCTTCATGCTCAATTTTTGCAGCTTGGGAACTAATTACTTCCTGGTGATGACCACTGTTGAATTGTTCTTGTTCTTTTTCCTGCTGCTTCAGTTTGTACTCGTTTTGTTGTAATAGTTTTTTGGTACTAACGAGAACGACTACCAGTAACAAAAGCTGTACTTGCCAAGGCGCTAAAATCAAGCCTAAAACTAGGCTAACAGCGGCTACTACACCTATAATCTGCCCGATTTCATCGGTGCTTTTCTTAAAAATATAGGCAGTTACTAGACCAGTAAAAAGTGGTATCAAAAACAACAGGGGCATTTTTCTTTCACCTCTGAACTAAACCAGAAGCGCTAATTTTTAGTGTTCTAATATTGGGCTGAAGTTTAAAGGCGTGTAGTAATTATAACTCACGTTGTTTTTAAGCCACAATGCGCTACTCAATAGACTACAACACCGTTAATAATGATTCCAAAAAAGTCTAACACATTAGCTTAACATCATACGCTTGCATAATCAAAGCTATCTAAGGTATTACCTTGATGGAGTAGCTTTTCTGACTGACACCCAATGCTGAACATTCCTCAACTACTGGCAACTGAACTCAACCTCAAAGCCTATCAGGTGCAAAATGCCCTAGAACTGCTGGCTGAGGGTGCGACTATTCCCTTCATTGCACGTTACCGCAAAGAACGCACTGGAGAAATGAATGAAGTCCAGCTGCGCGAGTTAGCAGATAGGCATACTTACTTAACAGAACTAGAAGAACGAAAATCGGTAATTTTAAATGCGATCGCGGAACAAGGTAAACTCACTGACGAACTCAAAGAGAAAATCGAAGCTTGTTTACAAAAAACAGAACTGGAAGATTTATATTTACCCTTCCGTCCTAAGCGTCGCACCCGCGCCACCGTCGCCAGAGAAAAAGGACTAGAACCATTAGCAGAATTTATCAAATCGTTGAATACCAAAAATGCTGCACCCGCGAACTTGGAAACAGAAGCAGCGAAGTATATTTCTGAAGCAAAAGGAGTCAACACAGCACAAGAGGCGCTAAAGGGTGCATCTGATATTCTTGCAGAGGAAGTGGCAGAAAAAGCAGAGTTACGTGCATATCTGCGTGAATATCTGCTAGAGGAAGGAATATTTGTCTCCCGGGTCAAAGATGAACATCCCGAAGGTACAACTAAATTTGAGATGTACCGCAACTATCAAATCAAAGTTAAGAATATCGCACCCCACAACCTGCTAGCTTTGTGTCGGGGTGAAAATGAGCAAGTGTTAAGTTTTGACATTTCCTTTGATGAGGATATGGTGCTTTCCTATTTAGAATCCCAGGAAATTCGCTCTAAACACCGTCCTATCCGTAACTTTTATCAGGAAATGCTCAAAGATGCCTTCAACCGCCTGATGAAAACTTCTTTAATCAGCGAGGTAATCTCAGAGAAGAAACTATACGCTGATGTTGAATCGATTAAAACATTTGAAGCAAACCTGCGGGAGTTACTGCTGTCTGCACCTGCGGGAATGAAACCAACAATGGCGATCGATCCAGGGTTTAGAACTGGGTGTAAAGTTGCCATCCTCAATGAAACCGGAAAATTTTTGGAATATCAAGCAGTATTTCCGCACCAAGCAGCCGAACAGCGCCTGAAAGCGGCACAAATACTCAAAAATCTCATAGAAAAATACAAAATAGAGTTAATCGCTATTGGCAATGGTACAGCTTCCCGTGAGACAGACGAGTTTGTTGCGGAAGTTTTGCGGACTTTGGAACGTAAACCAATAAAAGTTATAGTTAATGAGTCTGGTGCATCTATATATAGTGCTAGTAAAGTTGCAGCACAAGAATTTCCCGATTTAGATGTTACTGTACGTGGCGCAATTAGCATCGGTCGCCGCTTGCAAGATCCACTGGCGGAACTGGTGAAAATCGATCCCAAATCTATTGGTGTGGGACAATATCAGCACGACGTAGATCAGAAGTTGCTGAAAAAGAAATTAGACGAAACAGTCGAAAGCTGTGTTAACTACGTCGGTGTAGATTTGAATACTGCTTCTAAGGAACTTTTGACTTTTGTCTCTGGAATTACCCCCACCGTCGCCAACAATATTGTCACCTACCGCAACCAAAACGGAGCCTTTAAAAATCGTCGGGAACTGCTGAAAGTTCCCAAGTTGGGGCCAAAAGCCTTTGAACAGGCGGCGGGTTTTCTACGGATTCGCAACGGCAAAAACCCCCTGGATAATACCGCCGTGCATCCGGAGAGTTATGCAGTAGTAGAAGCGATCGCCAAAGACTTAAATGTACCCTTACAACAGGTAACGCAAATTGCCGAAAAACTCAAAAAGGCAAACTTGAAAAAATACGTCACCGCAACAGTTGGTGAACCAACCCTACGCGACATTCTCAAAGAACTAGAAAAACCAGGTAGAGATCCCCGTGCCGAGTTTAAGTATGCCACTTTCCAAGAAGGAATTAAAGAAATTTCTGATTTGAAAGTGGGGATGGAACTAGAAGGTATTGTTACAAATGTTGCTAACTTTGGTGCGTTTGTGGATATTGGTGTACACCAGGATGGTTTAGTACATATTTCTCAACTTGCGGACAGATTTGTGGATGATCCCAAAAAAATCGTGAAAGTGGGACAAGTTGTGAAAGTGCGAGTTATGGAGGTGAATGAGAAATTGAAGCGGATTGGTTTGTCGATGAAGGGTGTGAAGCAGTAAATTGTCAATTTTCAAATCATGTATAAAAATTGGCAGCTACGATATTTTTATAAATATGCTTGTAATTTTTTTCTCTACCTAAACGCTTAGCGTGGCATATCGAAACTTTCCGCATAATAGTATACTTAGACCGCAAATTCCTGGGTTAGCTGTACCAGTACACGCCATCGCTTAGGTTTAGGGCGCTTTGTCATTCTCACTGTCAATTTTTATTTTTCTAACTTCACAATTGTTCTGGGTAAAGATGATGAACCGTTTTATCTGTATAGTTCTCAGTACTGCTGCTATTTTTGGACTTGTTGCCTGCAATGGTAATTTATCTTCATCTCGATCTAGAGAGTCACAAGTTAGTCCAGAACCACAAATTAATCCAGGTGGAAAAACTAGTCAAGTTCCAAGTGAACCTCGCACAGAACCAGTTGAAGCTCAAAAAAATCTTACTGCTGAAGCAACTCTTAGATATTGGAAAAGCTGGAAGAGTTCCTTAGAAAGCTACAAAGTAGCTGTTGAGCCACTGGGTGAATATAGTGTGGAAAATTCTACTGCTCTATCATCTCTTAACACACAACTAGCAGATCGGCTGGTGCAACTGTCTGCTGTAGATGTTGATCCAGAACTAACAGAAGTAGCTGCCAATGCTATTGCAATGTATAGAAATAGGGCAAGACTTTTACAAGACCAGGCAAATATAATATCTAACTGGAATGCATTTGTCAAAAAGCGTGATTCCGATGAAACTGCGGGGGTTGGAATAATTGTCTTCTTATTTAACGAAAAAGATAGATTTGCTGTGCCTAGAGCTTTGGCAGAAGAAGCAAATCAAATTAAGAATGAATGGAATAATAATTTAGCTCTTATCAACAAGCAGAACCAGAACATTGAGGTTATGATAGCAAATAGAGAGGCCTTGAAAATCAAGCTTGAATCTAGGCACGGGGTTGTTTTTGAAAATTTTTAGAAGGTGTCATCTAAGTCGAGGAAGACTGAATGATCACATCAGTTAATTAATGACAATTAAAGGTTTGTTTGCTGCTGGATTAAGATTTGCATGGGAAATTAGATCATGTGGATAGATGAGAGTGTTGAAGAAATCCATCGAATTTGAGAAGACTATGCCAAGTCTTTCAACTACGATTTGGATGCAATATTTACAGACCTACGCAAAAAGGAAGCAGAAAGTGATAGCGATCGCTCACTTAATTGATCCTAGCCTCTACTGAAAAAGCAAGGGAAAAGTGAAGAGAAAGTCTTAGAATAGATCTGACCGCCCGATTGATACCCCCAAATCCCAGTGAACAGGATGCGATCGCGATGGGAAATGTCAAAGCTAGAGTAATATGCTTATATGCACAATCGGTTTTTAATTGTTGCGATCGCCTTATGATCCTGGATACTATTTGGCATTTTCACTCTAGCAGCGGCAGCCTATTTCATTTTGAACTATAGTTCAGATCCCTAACGTGATCGGCTTTGCGACTCAGCTTTATATCGTAAGCAATTAGCCGGACTTGAGATTAAAGAATTTGGGATAAAAACTTGCGGGTACGTTCCTGCTGGGGATTTTGAAAAAACTCTGAGGGTGTGGCTACTTCTACAATTACACCTCCATCCATGAGAATAACTCGGTCAGCTACCTCCCTAGCAAACCCGACTTCGTGAGTGACAACTACCATCGTCATTCCATCCGCAGCAAGAGTCTTGATTACATCCAACACTTCACGTACCATTTCTGGGTCGAGAGCAGAGGTTGGTTCATCGAACAGCATAACTTTGGGTTGCATTGCCAAAGCCCGGGCGATCGCTACCCGTTGCTGCTGTCCTCCCGAAAGTTGTCCTGGATATTTATGTGCTTGTTCCAAGATTCCCACTCGCTCTAATAACTGCATCGCCGCTTCTTCAGCTTTGATGCGCGATCGCTTACGTACCCAAATTGGCGCTAAAGTAATATTTTGTAGCACTGTCAGATGCGGAAATAAGTTGAACTGCTGAAACACCATCCCTACTTCCCGCCGAATTGCCTCAATGTTACGTAAATCATCTGTTAAAGCAATTCCATCTATTTCTATACTTCCTTTTTGATAGTCTTCTAAGGCGTTAAAAGTGCGAATAAAAGTCGATTTTCCAGAACCGGAAGGACCCATAATTACTACTACCTCTCCTCGGTTTACTGTCAGGCTGACACCCTGCAAAACGTGAAATTTGCCATACCATTTATGTACATCTTGGGCAACAATAATTGGCTCTTGTATATTCATCTTTTATATTAAGTATGTGGACACAATTAAATGTAAAATCATCTAAAATGAGAGTTTTTCTGTAAAGCATTTTCCCTTTTGCCCTCTACCTTCTGCCTTCTTTCACCTTTTACCAATTCCCAACTGCTTTTCTAATCGTCTAGAAGCTAAGGACATTGCATAACAAAATACCCAATAAAGCAAACCAACAAATAAATAAACTTCAGCATAACGATTCAGAAACTGTGGTTGTGCCAGAATTGAACGGGAAATACCTGTTAACTCTAATAATCCCACAATTGATAATAGGGAAGTATCTTTAAACAAACCGATAAATTGTCCGACCAAAGCCGGAATCACTGCTCGTAAAGCTTGCGGCAAAATAATAAGTAACATCATCAAGGGAGTATTCAACGCCAAGGCTTTTGCTGCTTCATATTGACCTTGAGGAATTGATTGTAATCCTCCACGCACATTTTCTGCTAAATAAGCAGCACTAAAAAGAGTTAAACCCGCAATACCTCTAAGAACTCGATCTAATCGAAATTCTATTGGTAAAAATAACGGTAGCATTACCTGAGCTAAAAATAAAATGCCAATCAGTGGCAATCCCCGCACAATTTCAATATAAAGAATAGAAAAATTTTTGATTACAAATAATTTACTCTGACGCCCTAATGCTAAGAGAACACCCAAAGGAAAGGAAAGTACTATGCTGATGACAGCAGTGACGAGAGTCAGCAGTAAGCCATTCCATAAATTAGTATCTACAGGTTGTAATCCTACACCACCCCCGATTAACCACAAAACTACTGGAAAAGATAGCGCCCATGCTATAGGTAAAAAAGTATTAAAACGACTGGAAAGACGCTGTGTAAAAATTGCCCATGACACCAAAGAAAGACTCAAAATAATAGCCAGTACTAACCATAGTCGCCAGTAAAGTTCCGCAGGATAGCGACCCACTAAAAATAAAGATAAATTAGCTTGAATCACTGACCATTGGGCTTGGTTAAATATCCAGTTAATAATATTTGTAATTACTGAAATTAGCAGCCAGATACAAACTACAGTCAAAAGACTGTTGTACCAGCTATTAAAAAGATTCTTTCTCACCCATTTACGAATATTTCGATTTGCCATCTGCTTATCTTTCCTTAAGCTGCACAGTCTGGTTCAACAAATTCATCATGAATGAAATAACTAAACTGATGGTTAAATAGGTAATCATAATTAGCAGCATCACTTCTACAGCCCTACCAGTTTGATTAAAAGTAGTAGAAGCTACAAAATAAATATCAGGATAACCAATCGCTATAGCTAAACTTGAGTTTTTGGCTAAATTGAGATATTGACTTGTTAATGGTGGAACAATTAGCCGTAAAGCCTGGGGAAAAATAACTAAACGCAATACTAATCCTGATTTAAAACCCAATGCTTTTGCAGCTTCCCATTGTCCTTTTGGAACTGATAAAATACCAGCTCTAATAATTTCGGCAATAAAAGCTCCTGTATACAAAGTTAATCCAAGAGCTAATGTTGATAATTCTGGAGAAAATTGAACACCAAAAGGCAAAATAATTCCGCGATTAGTAACTTGAATTAACCCTAAAAAGGAGTTTGTGTTTGCTGATTTTGGCAAACTTAAAAATATCGCAAAATACCAGAAAAACAACTGTAGTAGCAAAGGTGTGTTACGGAGAATTTCCACATAAATTAAAGCCAGTTTCCTTACTAACCAATTATCAGATAGCCGTGCTATTCCTACAGTAATACCAACAACTGTAGCGAAGATAATCCCGAAAATTATCACCCGTAGAGAGTTGAGTAGACCTACTAATAAAGCACGACGATAGGGGTCAGAAGCCTGATAAGCAACAGGAGTTTCACTGATATCAAAAGACGCTTGGGAATTGAGAAAATCAAATCCTAATTGAATACCGAGTCGCTGTAAATTATCTGTCAGGTTTATCCATAACTGTAGTGCGATCGCAACTGCGATAAAAACAGCACCTAGCTGGATGACAATAGCCCAAAACTTTCTATTATACCAAATAGGAGTCATTCGATTTTGGATTAATGCTTGATGTGGGTTGCAGTTATGACAAATTAGTAGTTAGTGGTTAGTGGTTGATAATAATTTCTCTACTCCCCCCACCTCCCCATTGCCCCTAATCCCCACTCCCTATCGGTCGTGGGGGCCCCGAGTTCCCCATCTCCTTATCTCATAAATTACCGAAATGGCGGAGCATAAAGAATTCCACCTTGATTCCAGAGTTTATTTAGTCCTCTATCTAGTTTTAACTCTGAATTTTTCCCTAAATTACGTTCGTAAATTTCACCATAATTTCCCACATGTTTAATAATTCTGGCAACAAAATCATTGGAAAGACCTGCTCCTTTTCCCAAATCTCCTTCTGTTCCTAAAAGCCGTTTGATTTCTGGATTGCTACTATTGGTTAATTGACTAACATTTTGTGAATTTACACCTAATTCTTCTGCATTTATCAAACCATACACAGTCCATTTAACGACATCGAACCATTTAGAATCTCCATTGGCGACGGCGGGTGTCAAAGGCTCTTTGGAAAGTACTACATCCAACACTACATGCTCATCAGGTTTTGAGAAGGTACTGCGCCGAGAAACTAGCTGGGAACGGTCGGAGGTGATAGCTTCACAGCGACCTTGTTCATAGGTTGCGTAGGTAGTATTTACATCCTCAAAAACTAATGGTTTGTAAGTAATCCCTTTTTGCCGCATTTGGTCGCTAAGGTTCTGTTCATTGGTGGTTCCGGTTTGGGTGCAGATGGATTTGTCTTTGAGATCCTCTAGCTTTTTAATGTTGCTATTTTTACGCACCATTATGCCTTGACCATCGTAAAACACCACTGGTGCAAATTCTAAACCCACAGAGGTATCACGGCTGATAGTCCAGCTGGTGTTACGGCTGAGGATATCTACTTCGCCTGTTTGCACGGCGGTAAAGCGTTCTTTGGCGTTTAAATTGCGATATTCGACTTTTTTCGGATCGTCAAAGATAGCAGCTGCGATCGCTCGACAAATATCTACATCCAATCCTGCATATTCGCCATTGGCTTTGACATAGCTAAATCCTGGCAATTGTCCACTGACTCCACAAATCAGTTTGCCACGATTTTTGATTGTATCTAAGCGGCTATTACTTACTGCCGATCTACTACTACAAGCACTCATTGACAAAATTAGAGGAAGAGTTGCCAATAGCGATAAACTCCATTTATACCATTTACGCATCAACATTAATTTTGTAATCTCCTTCTATTACAGTTATCAGTTTTATCACTTAGGTAAGATTCCCTCCAGCAACCACTACCCACTGTACTTCTTTCCTGTTGCCTATTGCCTATTGCCTGTTCACTGATTTAATAGTCTGAATATAAGCACTTGATTTTTACCCCCACCCATGAAAAGATTCTTGATCGTAGGTAAATACTAATTATCTATCGATTTAACGTATTTTATAGAAAAATCAGTGAGGTAAACACTATTCCACATCTGAATTTTGCGATTGCATATGCTAGTGATGACCATATCTAAAAATTGGCTGTGCAAAGTTTCAGATGGTATGTTGGAGTGTACTGGTTTTCACTCTCAAGGGTGACCTAGAAGTTCTTCAGCAGAAAACACAAATGTTCTTAGCTTGTAGTAAGTACTTAAGTGCTTACTACGAACTATGTATTGTAGAAACTTGCAGTGACACCTCTCTACACTTTTAAGAATTGCTATAAGTTTAAGTAATACCACTTATGTAAATCACTTGTATATAAACTTGTCAAAAATTAGTTACAAAGAAATATTTTGCGAGTGGTCTTTAACCATCGCAACTATATAGGTAGTACCCCAATTACTGATTACCGATATAGGCGGACATAATATAACTTAACCCTGCTATTTATTAGTAATCACAACATTAACAAAAATGCTAACTTCTCAAAATCAAGAAAATTTAGATTTAAGCCAATCAATAAATACCCCTATTAATCACGCTTTCGTATTTTTGGAAATTTTTTCCTGTGAAGGTGGGATTCAGTCTTATGTCAAGGATATTTTTCAAGCTTATTTGGCATTAACAAAACCAATAAATGCAGATATATTTATATTACGCGATGCTCCTGGTTGCACAAATCCTTTTGCATCTGATCGTTGCCAGTTTCATTATTTTAAATCTTCCTCTCCCCTATTAGGACGAGCAAAAATCACGATCGCATTACTTACTCATCTTATCCGCCAGCGACCCCAGCATGTTTTTTGTGGTCATATCAAGCTAGCACCTTTGGTAGGGGTGCTGTGTCAATTTCTGGGAATTCCTTATACTGTGATCACTTATGGTAAGGAAGTTTGGCAACCATTACCAAAGTTGATGCAATCTAGTCTGCAAAAAGCAGCACAAGTTTGGACAATCAGCCGCTATACTCGTGAAGTTGCTTGTAGAGCCAATCATCTTAATCCTGATCGCGTCAAAATTTTACCCTGTGCTGTAGATGGCGATCGCCTCACACCTGGAGACAAAGCAGCTAATTTAATAGAGCGCTATAGTTTACAAGGAGCGAAAGTATTAATGACTGTAGCGCGGTTGTGGTCTGGTGATATTTACAAAGGTGTAGATATTACAATTCAAGCCCTACCAAAAATTGCTCAAGTTTTTCCACAAGTGAAATATTTAGTAATAGGTCGTGGTGATGATCAACCCCGTCTGGCCAAGTTAGCACAAGATTTGGGAGTGAGCGATCGCGTTGTGTTTGCTGGTTTTGTACCCACAGAAGAACTCGTGGAACACTACCGCCTCGCTGATGCCTACATTATGCCTTCTCAGGAAGGGTTTGGTATTGTTTATTTAGAAGCAATGGCTTGTGGTGTACCCGTGCTATCTGGTGATGCTGATGGTTCAGCCGAACCATTGCAGGATGGTAAACTCGGATGGCGAGTCCCACACCGCGATCCTGATGCTGTAGCTGCGGCTTGTATTGAAATCCTCAAAGGCGAAGATCAACGTTGTAATGGTGAGTGGTTACGAGAAATGGCGATCGCTAATTTTGGTATGGAAGCTTTTCAAAAGCGGTTACAACAAGAATTTTTGGTTTGTTGATGATTTGTTGAATCAACAAACAAGAGCAAGTTCATAAGTGAGTAGTCCAGCAATCAAATTCCATCGTCAGCCGAATCGTAGAAAGCGATTCGGCTCACTATTTTCAGGATACAGAAACTTTTATCACGAGGTAAATAACATGATTTTATTCTTATGTGTTCTATCGACAGTAGTAAATTATTTTTATTTTAAAAAAATCTAAACTCTCTACTTTTTTGAAAAAAAAAATTGTAAAAATATCGGAAATAATGTTCGTTGAGAAAAAATAGTTCCGATGATCAAGAAAAATCAAACAAGTCAGATTCAGACAGATGGGAAAAAATAACTGCCATTTCCATCGTCATGACCTCACTTATTTTTTTCAAACTTTAGAGGATAACAAAAATGTCAAAGCTTATTTCGGTAATTATACCCTGCTTTAATGCCGCTAGATGGTTGGCAGAGGCCATAGATAGCTGCTTGCAACAAACTTATCCTAATATTGAAATTATTGTCATTGATGATGGTTCAACTGATAACTCTTTGGAAATTATCAAAAGTTATGGTGACAAAATTATCTGGAAAAATTGCTCCCATCAAGGAGGAAATCACGCCAGAAATTTCGGCTTTGCTTTATCAAAGGGAGAATATATTCAGTTCTTGGATGCAGACGACTACATCTTACCTGAAAAAATCGAAAGGCAAGTACGCTTTTTAGAAAAAACGGGGGTGGATGTTGTTTATGGCGATTGGAGATACAAGCATCATTTACCCGACGGAACAAATTATTTAGACAAAATAGAGATTCCGGGAGAACAAGCAGACATTCTTGAATCTCTACTAGTAGATTGGTGGACTGCTCTTGCTTCTTTACTCTATAGAAGAACAGCTGTAGAAAAAAGTGGTGGCTGGGATAAAGAATTAGCAGCTGCACAAGATAGAGATTTTTTCTTATCAGTTGTCATTAATGGTGCTAAAGTCCTATATCAACCAGGTTGCTATTCAGTTTACAGACGCTATGGCTATGTCACAGTCTCTAGTTCCTCCCCAAACCGCTGGATTCAAAACCACTCTATAGTTTTAAAAAAGGCAGAAAATAAGCTCTTGAAGTTGAATAAACTTGATGATAAATATCGTTATGCTATAGCTCAATGCTATTTGAATATGTCTAGAGTAGCTTTGAAGCATAACTATTTTAAACTATACTTTAAGTTAATCGAAGAAGTTTTAATCACCTACCCAGACTTTAAGAACAAAAGTAGAAAAACAATTTATGTTTTTCTACAAAATATTTGTGGTTTTCGTCAGTCTGAAAGACTTGTCTTTTCTTTTATTTTTACTCGCAAGATTGTCCGTTTTACAATAAAACCTTTTGCACAAATTAAGAAAATAGTGCAAGTTAGTAGCTGATTAGTCCGCCAATAAAATTGAATAGCTAGCAAAATCCTTGCACAAAATTTATTCTACTAACCATTTGGAAAAATCTTGCCCAAATTTGGAAAGTGATAATAGCTGAATCCGTGGATCATTTTGGGTTGTAGTTTTTTCTAAGGGAGTATTATAACCCCAATCTGCGAGGAAAAGTTTTACCTCCTTGAGGTCTAATTGTTGGTCTACTAGTTGCAATGTTTTTAATCTGTCTTCCACAAACCAGACTGTTTCTTGTGGTACTTTGTGTAATTGAATTAATTCTCGTAAAATTTCGTATTTAGGACGCTTCACTTCTTTACCAAAAATTTCTTTTGATCCTAATTCTATCCCTTCTTGGTGCAATAATTGCTGAACAAAACGTCCTTCTTTCGTGGAGATAATATATAGTTTGGTTGTAGTGGTAATAGTAGCTTTAAGTTTGTCAATTACACCTGAATAAAATCGATGCAAACTCAACCAACCTTCTAAATCTGTAGCAATCCATTCATCGCGTAATTTATCTAATTTTATGCTAATTTCTCTGGCATTAAGATGATCTGCTAGCAAAATTTTCTGGTTAATACTATGCCAATCTTGGAGAATTTCTGCTTCTGCAATTCCCTCTAACAAAGCTTTAACTAAAATAGGCATTTCCCAACCTGTTTCAATTACGGGTCTGAGTCGGTAAAATTGAGAAGCTAAACCATCTGGTGGCGTTTCGTGACTAGGAAACCACACTTGGCAATAAGTACGCCATGCTACCTCAAAATATTCAATTAACCCATCACAAATTACACCATCAAAGTCTAGGGCAAGAATTGAGGGAATGTTTGCCATTGTTTTTTGAGATTAATGTTGCTGTTGTCAGCTTAGCGTATTCATGAATTCAAATTTCGCATTTTTATATGAATTCATCGAAATAAATCCTAGCCAGACAAAAAACTTCTAAATAACGAACACAGATAAACCATCAGTGTGCATCGCCTTGCACGGTGTTCGCCCTTACAAAAAAATATTGGACCGTCGAAATAATTTGAAA
>NZ_AJLL01000035.1 GCF_000317225.1 Fischerella thermalis PCC 7521 | reverse complement strand
CCACAACAAAAAACTTCTAAATAACGAACACAGATGAACACAGATGAACACGGATAAATCATCGCTGTGTATTTGTGTATATTAATTCTCACTCTTGATTTTTTAAATGTCTATAATTGAAAACACCATGTTGAGGACTAAATAATAAAGCTAAGACGAATAATCCCGATACCACTAAAACGATCGCAGGACCAGAAGGTAAATTATAAAAGTAACTTAAATACATGCCACTGATACTAGAAATAACCCCAATTACTGCACCTAATATCATAACTTCGTGTAGGCGTTGCACTAATAAATAGGCAGTAGCTCCTGGTGTAATTAATAGTGATAATACTAAGATGACACCAACGGCTTTCATACTAGCGACTATTGTTAAAGCAATCAACAGCATGAGTCCAAAATTGAGGCGATTCACTGGTAAACCTGCTGCTTGTGCGCCTAAAGGATCAAAGGTGTAAAATAGCAGTTCTTTGTAGAGCAAAAAAACAACTATAAATACTATGGCTGCAATAATAGCTGTATCCCTTACATCCAGTATAGTTACGCCCAGAATATTACCAAAAAGAAAATGGTTGAGGTCAATTTTATTTTCTTTTTGAATAACAGTAATTAAAGTTACACCCAGGGCAAAAAATGCCGAGAATACTATTCCCATGGCGGCATCTTCTTTGATAGGCGATCGCATCCTAATCCAGGCAATGCATACTGTACTCAAAACACCTGCAATAAAAGCCCCGATAAAGATGTTAGCACCTAACAAAAATGCGATCGCGAGTCCAGGTAAAACAGAGTGGCTGATTGCATCACCCAGCAAAGCCAGGCGTTGTACCATCAAGTAGCTACCCACAACTGCACATAACACCCCAACCAAAATGGCGATAATCAGCGATCGCTGCATAAAGCCATATTGTAAAGGCTCAATCAACGCTTGCATTAATTCAAAATTCATAATTCATAATTTTTAAGCTGCCTCTTTCCAAAAGATTACATTACCACCGTAGGCGCGAGACAAGTTTTCTTGGGTTAACACCTGTTGTCGAGAGCCTATAGCGATTAATTCCCGATTTAATAAAATCAATTCATCAAAATGAGAGATTGACTCACCCAAGTCATGATTGACAACAAGAACTATTTTGCCAGCGGTGGTGAGTTCACGGAAGACTTCAAAAATCACTGACTGAGTTTTCTGATCGATACCTACAAAAGGTTCGTCAAAGCAAAAAATTTCTGCTTCCTGTGTTAAAGCACGTGCTAAAAACACTCGTTGTTGCTGTCCACCAGAAAGCTGTCCGATGGGGCGATTACGGTATTCACTCATGCCTACTCGTTCTAGTGCAGTTTTTGCTACTTGACGGCTCACCGTACTAAAACCACGTAACCAGCCTGTTTTTTTCACCCTTCCCATCATCACTACATCCCAAACAGTAGCGGGATAAGTCCAATCAATTTGACTGCGCTGGGGTACGTAGGCGACTTGATCTAGTTGCTGCATTAAGGGTTTACCTTTATACAGTATTTTGCCGCTACTGGGGACTAATCCCAACATTGCTTTCATCAACGTACTTTTACCAGCACCATTAGGACCAAAAATACCCGTGAGTTGTCCTGGTTTGATGAGGCAATTTATATCTCTGAGGGCTTCCACTGCTCGATAATACACGCTTAAATGAGCAATGGAAATGGCATCAGTAGCATTATTTTCAATAACTTTTGTCTCTTTAGTAAGTATTTTTACTTGTTTTTCTTGCGGTTGGGTTGGGTGTAAAAATAGCATTTCCATAATTGTGTTTTTATCATTCTTACTTCAGCTTACTATAAAAATGAAAAGAAAATGAAAATATCTATAGCTAGGAATAATGTTTAATATAAGTAAAGTTAATACGATAGGCAAAGGAATAGAAGCAGAAGAAAGACATGGGGGACAAGGGAGAAAAATATTTTGCTTGTCGCCATTATCCACTTCTTCCCTGGGTCGGCAAATCTGCCAAAATGCTTGTCTAGTGATACTTTTACCGCTTGCTTTATTCGGCTGTACGCCATCAAATTCCAACTCAAGGGCGGATGACAAGCCGCAAGTTGTAGCAACCAGCACAATTATTGCTGATTTAGCTGAGGAGGTTGGAGGAAATGAAATTCAATTAACGGGAATTCTCCAACCGGGTACAGATCCCCATGTCTACGAACCTAGACCACAAGATAGTAGATTGTTAGAAGAAGCAGACTTAATTTTGTATAACGGGTATAACTTAGAACCTGGACTCATTAGGTTAATGAATGCTGCTGGCACAAAGGCGCGGAAGTTAGCGGTGGGGGAAGTAGTCAAACCATTACAGCTAGACAAAGGTAAGGGTGAAGTAGTACCAGATCCGCATGTTTGGGGTGATGTGAAAAATGCGATCGCGATGGTAAATGCAATTCGCGATGCCTTAATTGAGTTATCACCCGAAGACAAAGCCGAATTTATCCAGAATGCACAGCAACTAACTACAGAATTACAACAATTAGATAGTTGGATTAGCCAGCAAATTCAAACGATCCCTCCAAATCAACGCAAACTTATAACCACCCATGATGCATTTCAATATTACGGACGTGCTTATCAAATTGCGATCGCAGGTACGCTGATAGGTATTAGCACTGAAGAACAGCCCAGCGCCCAAACTGTCAAGAAACTAGTAGAGTCAATCAAAAAAATTGGTGTTCCAGCAATTTTTGCGGAAACGACAATTAACCCAAATTTAATCCAGACAGTAGCACAAGAAGCAGGAGTGAAGTTAGCACCACGTCAACTCTATTCTGATTCCATAGGTGCTAATAAAAGTGAGGGTGATTCTTATATCAAAATGATGGTAGCAAATACACGGACTATTGTAGAAGCATTAGGAGGAAAGTATACACCATTTTCTGCTGAGACACAGGGAAAATAGATTTGAGATGGGGTGATGGGGGGGTGGGGAGTGTGAGGAGTAAATATTAACAAACTAATCACTAACCACTAACTACTAACTACTAAACAACCAAAAATCAACAACCAACCACTAGGATCATTTTCAAACAAGTTGCGGGTAAACTAGACCATACCAAGAGTAATCAAGCAAATCATCGAGACTAAATATTTCCTTCTGCCACAGCGCTCCTTGTTCGCCCACAGGTGGCGAACCCACGCCACCTCTGCCTTCTGCTCTCTAGTTTCTTGTAAATTGGATGGATAGCAAACAAAGACCTATAGGTGTAGATTTATTCGCAGGTGCTGGTGGGATGTCCCTTGGGTTTGAACAAGCTGGCTTTGATGTGCTTTGTGCTGTTGAGTTAGACCCAATCCATTGTGCTACCCACAAGTTTAATTTTCCTTTTTGGTCTATTTTGTGTAAGAGTGTCGAAGATACGACAGGTGAAGAAATTAGAAACTGTTCTGCTATTGGTAGCCAGGAAATAGACGTTGTATTTGGTGGTTCTCCCTGTCAAGGATACTCCTATATGGGTCGTCGAGCATTAGACGACCCCAGAAATTTTTTAGTAAAAGATTTTATCAGAATAGTTTTAGAGCTAAAGCCTTCTTATTTTGTTTTTGAGAACGTTAAAGGTTTGACAGTTGGCAAACATAAATGCTTTTTATATGAATTAATTGAAACTTTCAGTAATAACAACTATCAAATTCGTTTGCCCTGGAAAGTCCTGAATGCTGCTTATTACGGAATACCACAAAACAGAGAGAGACTATTTATCATTGGTGCAAAAAAAGGTTTTGTCTTGCCTGAGTATCCTGCGACCTGTAGCCAACCACCTGCTGCGATTTTAGCCGATCCTATCTTACCTCTGACTCCATCTTGTTGGGATGCCCTCAAAGATTTGCCAGAAGCAGAAGAATTTGAGGAATTACTATATAGTGATTGCGTAGAAACGGAGAAATGGGGCAATCCTAGTAATTACGGGCGAGAAATGAGATGTTTAGATGATAGAAGTTGGCATTTTGGCTATAGAAGAAATTGGAACCCATTTCTTTTGACTTCTAGCATAAGAACTAATCATTCGCAAATCTCACGGACTAGATTTCATGCTACAGAACAGGGAAAGAAAGAGCCTATTTCTCACTTTTTCAAGTTGGCAGAAAATGGCATAGCCAATACTTTAAGAGCAGGAACTGATGCTGCTTATGGCTCACATACTTCTCCCAGACCTATTCATTACAGTAGCCCTCGCTGTATTACTGTACGAGAAATGGCACGATTACATGGGTTTCCCGATTGGTTTCGTTTTCATATCACAAAATGGCATGGTGCGAGACAGGTAGGAAATTCAGTTCCGCCACCATTGGCGAGAGCAATTGGTGCAGAAATTATCAAATGTTTGGGAATAAATCCAACTACTCCTGAAGATATTTGGGATCTAGGAGATCCCAAACTTTTATCAATGACTATGAAACAAGCTGCAAATTATTGGCAATTTACTATACCCACTAAACATATTATATCTGTATAGTACTTAAGCCAGGAAGTCACTCTGCTGGCTTAGATATCCAGATACTCTCATAAATACTTAGCGATCGCTTTTTCACCCAACCTCAATCGCTATTATGACTTACACAAAATTTATTTGTGCAGACTTATGAATAAGCAGATGCTTGGAGTATGGGAAGTTCAATCAAAAACTCTGCTCCCTGTCCTGGTTGAGAATAACAAGAAAGCTTTCCACCATGTTTTTCTGTAACAATTTGGTAGCTAATGGCTAAACCTAAACCAGTTCCTTTACCAACTGGTTTAGTAGTAAAAAACGGATCAAATAACTTGGAACGTACTGCCTCGGTGATACCAGGCCCATTATCTTTAATACTAATAGTAACAGTCCGGTCTTGAGCAGCAGTCGAGATGCAAATTGTACTTGCTTGAGCTTGAATTTCCTCCAGTGTATGGTTGCGATCGCGTTCTTCCAATGCATCTATGGCATTGTTGAGAATGTTCATAAATACTTGATTTAATTGTCCTGCATAGCACTCTACTAAAGGTAATTTTCCGTACTCTTTGATCACCTGGATTTCGGGACGATCTGGCTTAGCCTTGAGACGGTTGTTCAAAATCACCAATGTGCTATCGATACCTTCATGAATATCAACTTTTTTCATCTCAGCTTCATCTAACCGCGAGAAATTTCGCAATGACAACACAATTTCACAAATGCGGTTTGTTCCCATCTGCATTGACTGGAGTATCTTAGTTAAATCCTGCTCTAAAAAGTCAAAATCTATTGCTACAAGTGCCTCTTGAATTTCTAGAGGTGGTTCAGGTAAATATTTTTGATAAAGTTGCACCAAGTGTAATAAATCCTGAGTGTATTCCTCTACATAAGTAATATTACCGTGAATAAAATTAACTGGATTGTTGATTTCATGGGCAACTCCTGCCACCATTTGACCAAGAGCTGACATTTTCTCACTCTGCACCATCTGCGCTTGGGTGTAGTGCAGTTCTGCAATTGTTGCTTGCAGTTCAGCTGTGCGTACTTCTACACGTTGTTCGAGTTCAGCGTTAGTCTTCTCTAATTGTTGGTTGGCTGTTTCTAAGGCTGTAAAAGATTCTTGCAACTGTCTACCCATGTGGTTAAAGGATTGAGCAAGAATTTCTAACTCAGAGATTCCTTTGACTTCCACTAGGCGATTGAATTTTCCATTGGCAATTTCCTGACTTGCCTGACTCAACTGTAATATAGGTTGAGTAATCCAACCAGATGTATAAATTCCAACTATCGAAGCTACTACCAAAGTCAACAAGCACAAGGCGATTGTAGTACGGGTATTGGCGTTGATTTGTTCCATAAAATTAGCTTCGGGAATAGTTACAACCACAAGCCAGTCCAAACCAAATTGATCGCGCCAGGGAGTAACTTTGACAAATTGGCGATCGCCCTTAAAATCAAACGTGAACTGCTGTTGATCTTGAATCTGCTGCAAGTCTCCCAGCTGTTGCTGTAAATACTTAGCAGTAGCTTGAATTAGAGGATCACGGCTATCAGTTGCAGCCAATCGTTTGGTTTGACGATTAACTATCACATAGGGTTTTTGGTTACTGGAATTGGCAACTAGTAAACCGTTGCGCTCAATAATAAAAACATTATCATTTTGGTTTATCTGAATTTGCCGCAAAAAATCACTGATATTCGACAGCAGTAAATCAATGCCAAAAACAGCGACTAATTTACCATTTTTGTCATAAATAGGATAGCCAGCAGAAGCAGCAATGTAACCAACCTCACCATCCCAAGTATTAACGCCACTCCAAATTGGTTTACCAGCTTTTACCGTATTTACATACCAAGGTTGTGCAAAAATATTGTAATCATATGTACTAAGTAGTTTTGTTCGGTTCCCTTGAGCATCTGTAGCGTAGGAATAAACCTTAGAAACTCCATTAACAGCTCTAGGAAATAAATCTATTGTGCTAGCTTGACTACCTGGATAATTGCCAGAACCAGCTCCTTGACCTGTAGCTAGAGCATAACCGTTATAGCCCAGATTTTTATAGAGCTGCATCTGTTTCCAAAAGTATTTTCCGGCACGTTCAAAGTCTTGTAAATCAAGTAACCCCGTGTTTACAGCATCCGCGTTCATTTGATTAATTTGATGGGGAATCGCTAGGTAGCTATTCAAATGCTGATTGACTAGGCTGTTGGTTTTGTTCATTACTTGATCAGCAAGTTCGTTGACTGCTTTCTGCCCATTTTTAAAAGATAGATATCCGACTAAACCAACAGAGGTAGAAATTTGAACTACGAAGGGAACTATTAAGATCAGTCGTAAAGGAAGTTTTACAAAGCCCCGGGAACTAGATAAATTCATGTTTCCATTAAATTTAGTAACATCGACCGAATCTTCAGCCGAAGTTATTATTCCCAGATTAGTTAGTCATAATTAATACTGGTACTATCCTAGTTAAATAATCACCGAAACATTTTTGCAGAGAATTATGTGTATTGATTGCCACTGTATGATAGTCAATCTCTAGTAGTTGCTGGGAAAGAACAGCTAGTGATTTTGGGTTAGCTATTTTGCCGAAAGCTGCGATCGCATTTGGAATTATCATCGAGTTTTCATTTCTCAATGCCAAAATGGTTGAAAAATCGACCACCGATTAACAACAGATAGATTGATTATCGGTGTACCCTACCTTAAGCCGCCCTTGGGGGCGTCTACGTTAACCAAAACCAAACTCTTTATATTGCTTATTAAAATCACATTAGAAGTAAATTTTTAATTTCAGAAAATATGGTTCAAATAATACTTTTATTTTCTTGAAATTGACTAAACAAGATTCACCTATATATGCTTTATCTGATGAATTTGCACTTTTAAAGCGCGAAAATGAATTATACAAAGTTTTGAGTATATTAAAAAAAGATAAGTAAAATTTTAATTGAATAACTATGTCTCATCGTCCTATCTACCTCGATAACCACGCCACCACACCTGTAGATGAACGGGTACTAGCAGCAATGCTACCCTACTTCACCGAACACTTTGGCAACCCTTCCAGTATCAATCATGTTTACGGTTGGGAAACGGAAGCAGCTGTCAAAAAATCACGAGAAATTTTAGCGACAGCGCTCAACGCCACACCAGAAGAAATTGTTTTTACTAGTGGTGCAACAGAAGCGAATAATTTAGCTATCAAGGGAGTTGCAGAAGCTTATTTTCAAAAAGGGCAGCATATCATTACTGTTGCCACTGAACATAGTGCTGTACTTGATCCTTGTAAATATTTGCAAACTCTCGGTTTTGAAATTACAATTCTGCCTGTTCAAAAAGACGGACTGATAGATTTAAATGAATTAGAAAAAGCCTTTCGTTCTGACACAATTTTGGTTTCTGTTATGGCTGCTAATAACGAAATTGGCGTCTTGCAGCCATTAGTAAAAATTGGTGAAATGTGTCGTGAGCGTGGTATAATTTTTCATAGTGATGCTGCTCAAGCTATTGGTAAGATTCCTTTAGATGTCCAGGCAATGCAAATTGACCTGATGTCGCTGACAGCACACAAAGTCTACGGTCCCAAGGGGATAGGAGCGTTGTATGTCCGGCGTCGCAATCCCAGAGTGCAACTAGCTCCCCAGCAGCATGGCGGTGGCCATGAGCGGGGGATGCGTTCTGGTACTTTGTATACACCGCAAATCGTGGGATTTGGTAAGGCGGTGGAAATAGCTGTACAAACACAAGCTACAGAAAACCAACACCTCACCCAACTCCGACAGAGATTATGGGAGCAACTTTCTGTGTTAGAGGGAATTCATCTTAATGGTCATCCTACTCAACGACTCGCAGGAAATTTAAATATTAGCGTTGAGGGAGTGGATGGAGCCGCTTTGCTGTTAGGCTTACAACCAATCATGGCGGTATCTTCTGGTTCGGCTTGTTCTTCCACAACGACTGCACCTTCTCATGTTCTGACAGCCTTGGGACATTCAGAACAATTGGCTTATGCGTCGGTGCGATTTGGTATTGGTCGGTTTAATACAGTAGAGGAGATAGAACGGGTAGCAGAACACATGATTTCTACGATTCAAAGTTTAAGGAAACAAAGGACATTGGTGTGATAATTTTAGCAGGAACAGCAAGAAGCCTCACACTTACCGCGAAGCGGAAGTGTTGAGATGAATTGCGCGTGAGTTGACGACAGTTCTGTGACCAAATTCTTCGTTTGGAAAAACGACGCAAGAAATCTACTACTGTGCTTTCTGTTGGACAGGAAGCCTACACGCTCTCCGTCAGGTCAGTGTAGGTAGTTCACCTAGTTTGTTTGATGGCTGCTAGTACAGTTTCTATGGCTCGTTCTTTTTGTGGATCTGCACCTTGAGCGTATTCTAATGGCAAGGGAATGTTGATATCTGGTGCGACTCCTTTACCTTCTAGTCTTTGATTGCCGTTTACGAGTACATCTGCAACTGCAACGTAAAGTAAGCTACCATCTTCCATAAGAAAAGGACGACCAGCAACTACTGCTCCCGCAGTCTTGGTGCCAATTACAGGGCCGATTTTGTGTTGCTGAAAGCCGTAGGCGTAAATCTCTTTGCTGCTTCTGCTTCCTTCGTTGATTACCATCGCTACCGGCTTTTTCCATTGGGATATATAAGTATATTTTTTGCCATTGCGAGAAATACTGGTAACAGTTGGGCCGGCTTCAGCAGTGAAGAGGTTAAGAGAATTAACATCTCCCCCACCCCAGCCGTCTCTAAAGTCTAAAACTAATCCATCTGCATCTTTGAGGCGACCATAAATTATTTCTGATTGCAGCTGCTGTTGATCTTCGTTGGCTGCGTGTGACCAAATATGAATATAACCGATTTTTTTACCTTCCCGTTGTATAGTCTGGATGCTGGCTTTTTGAGCATCGATAAACATGGTCTTGGCATCAAAGTTTTTGGGTGCGATCGCAATTTCTATTTGACTGCTGGGTGTGGCTGAACGCTGAATTAATAATTTGACTTCTTCTCCTGCTTTTCCCGCAAAGGATTTTATGGGTTGGTAGGGGCGACCATCGACACTGAGAATTTGATCACCAATTTTTAACCCAGCTGCGGCGGCGGGACTTTTTTCGAGAATATTGCTGACGAAGGTTTTACCGTTGATGTCTTTGGTAAATACACCTATGTCAGTGTATTCTATTTTGCCTTGAGGGAGGAATTTGGGTAGCTGTTTTTGTAATTCACCACTTCTGGGTACAAAAATGCCTAAAATCTGATAGTAAGCAGGTTCTTCTCTAGTGTAGTAGCGGGTGTGAGAAGTTTGCAATTCACTAAGCATTTGATTAATGGTAGCTGCAAACTCCTGGCTAGACTTGGCTTGTGCAGCTTGGGATTTATACTTTTCCCGCATCGCTTTCCAGTCGACACCGTTAAACTCTGGATCGTAAAAGTTATCGTTGACAGTTTGCCAAACTTGTTCAAAGATTTGAGTCTCTGGTCTAGCGAGTATCTTCGGTAATGGCGAGGCGATCCAAAACAGGAGTAATACTGAAAAACTCATCAGCATTACTGCAAAGAATTTAAGTAACCCAGAGAGTTTAGGTCTTTTCATCATGCGGTTTTCCTTTTGCGTCTCAGATTGGGTGAATGTCTAATGGACGCAGGCTTGTTAATTAAATTTAGAATTAGGCAGAGAGAGCAGGGGTGGGCTCGCCACCTGTGGGCGAACAAGGAGCAGCGTGGCAAGATGGTAGTTATGTTGAAAATAAGTTTTTGCCCTCTGTCACCTTTCGTCGTCAACACAAATTGATTCTTCTATGACTTCTGTGCGATCGCCAGCAACTGGTATTTCGTCACTCTAAAAGCTAACTTTTCCTATTTCAACCTGAACGGTTTTCCCCCATCTTTTACTCTAGACCACAGGATTCCACCAACGGTTTGAATTGTAAAAGATTTTTCGCTAACTAATCCCAGACCCATAAATATCGGGAAAAAAATACGCAAGCCGTTTCCAATTTTCTCGGCTTCCCTACCCTCAGGATTGAAGTGGTGGTTTTCCCAATCTTGCCACTCACCAAAAATTTTACAAAATGAATACTGTCAACTACTAACTACTAGCTCATTTTTCTAGAAATATTGACAACACTACCATCCGACATAATAGTATCTTGTAAATAAGCATTGCCAAAATTCACTTTACGCGCATATCTAAAATTAGCTTCAGTCAGATTTGCATAATCAAAATGAGTATCAAGCAAATGAGCGCCGCTCAAATTTGCTCGACTCAAATTCGCATTATAAAAAACAGCTTCATGCAACTTTGCGCCACTCAAATCAGTCCCAGTTAAATCAGCAGAATGAAGAGCAGCACACCACATATCCGTGTAACTCAAATCAGCTTTTTGCAAGTTAGCATGTTCAAAATGAGCATATTCCAAATTCAACCCACGTAAATTTGCACAACTCAAATTCAACTTAATACCTTCGGTATAGCGAACTAATTTTTGTATGTTGGCATATCTAAAATCAGATCCACTCAAATTGATTTCCAGCAAATCTCTGATTCTAAATTCAACAATCTCAACTCCCGTAAAATCTCTTTCGCCGACAGCATATCTTCTCAGCAATTCTTCAACAGTTATCTTTCTCATAACTTTGATTCTGCATCCGTTTACACCATTGAATATACTGTGTATTTAGTTCTGAAAATGCTATGTTGTTCCAGAATTTTAGGGGCTTTCGCTCACAATGAGGAGATAAAATATCGAACACCGATGAACACGGATGAACACAGATGACCACAGATGGATTATGGGTTTGCTTCCCGTTTCCTGATCCCTATTTTCAAGACAGTAATTCACGACCTTGCCATGAACAATTTTACCGCTTCTGCTATCTGCCTTCTTTACAAAGAAATGGTATGAGGTACAGTATTTCATGGAGACAAACATTGACAAAAGCTAATGCCTAGCGAACAAGTCCCCTTACGTAACCGTACCTCTAGTCTTGCATCTATCGTTGGTGAAAATGCTTTCTACCCCTGGGAAAAGATAGCACCACCTCAACAAGAATCAATATTACAGGCGATCGCTTCTCAAACTCCTCCTAGTTGTATTGTCTATCCGCAAACTACCGAACAGCTACCACAGGTGATCAGGGAGGCTAACTCCAACAAATGGCGTGTTCTCCCTTGTGGTAGTGGTAGCAAGCTTAGTTGGGGTGGGTTAGTTAAGGGGGTTGATGTTGTAGTTAGCACAGAACGCCTTAATCAACTGATTGACCATGCTGTGGGTGATTTAACGGTGACAGCAGAAGCAGGGATGAAGTTCTCTGAACTCCAAGGGATTTTAGCCAAAGCTAACCAATTTCTCGCCCTTGATCCAGTCACACCATCAGCTACTTTGGGTGGAATTGTTGCAACTGCTGATACGGGTTCCTTGAGACAGCGCTACGGGAGTGTGCGTGACCAATTACTAGGGATTACTTTTGTTCGTGCTGATGGTCAAGTTGCTAAAGCTGGGGGACGAGTCGTCAAAAATGTCGCTGGATACGATTTGATGAAACTGTTTACAGGTTCTTACGGCACATTAGGCGTCATTAGTCAAGTTACGTTTCGTGTCTACCCAATTCCGGAAATCTCTGCAACGGTTGTACTGAAGGGTAAGGCGGAGGATGTGCGCCAAGCTGCTGCTATTTTACGTAATTCGGCGTTAACGCCTACTCAGGCTGATTTAATCTCAAACCAACTGGTGTCTGAGTTAGGTTTGGGTACGGGGATGGGGTTGATTGTAAGGTTCCAAAGTATTGCTGAGAGTGTGAAGGAACAGTCAAATCGGTTGGCGGAAGTGGGGCAAAATTTGGGTTTGCAAAAGGCGATTTATGCAGGGGCTGATGAAGCTGATTTATGGAAAAGATTACGAGAATCTATCTATTTTGCTGGCGATGAGTCGGCAATTATTTGCAAAATAGGAGTGTTACCTACTGCGGCGGTTGAAGTTTTGACACGGGCGCAAAAGGGTTTAATTCACATAGGTAGCGGTTTGGGGATGTTATGGTTTGAGGGTGAGAAGGGATTGGTGGAGATGCGATCGCTCTGTGAAAATCATAGAGGGTTTCTAAGTGTGTTGACTGCGCCTGTGGGGGTGAAGCAAAAATTGGATGTGTGGGGTTACACTGGCAATGCTGGGGAGATGATGCGGCGGATTAAGTTGCAGTTTGATGAGAAGGGTATTTTAAGTCCTGGTCGCTTTGTGGGTGGGCTTTAGGAAACGAACCGCAAAGAATACAAAGGGCGCAAAGGAAGAGGGGAGAGGGATGATATGCAGGTTTCGGAAGGTTTTGAGGGAAAGACGGCGAGTTTGAAGAATTTGCAGGGTTTTGATGGGAAGAATCCGCCTGATCCGAAGTTGATTGATTCTTGTGTGCATTGTGGGTTTTGTCTTTCGACTTGTCCGAGTTATCGGGTGATTGGGAAGGAGATGGATTCTCCCAGGGGACGGATCTATTTAATGGATGCGATTAATGAGGGTGAGATTGCTTTGAATACAGCGAGTGTTGAGCATTTTGATTCTTGTTTGGGTTGTTTAGCTTGTGTGACGACTTGTCCTTCGGGGGTGCAGTATGACAAGTTGATTTCGGCGACTCGTCACCAGGTGGAGAGGAATTATTCACGTGGTTTGGCGGATCGGTTGATTAGGCAGTTAATATTTTCTTTGTTTCCTAATCCTGATGCTTTACGGATTTTACTTGTGCCTTTGTTGGTGTATCAGAGGTTGGGTTTTTCTAAGTTTTTTCGGGTGACTGGGTTATTGAAGAATATATCACCTCGGCTAGCGGCGATGGAGTCGCTTTTACCAGAGGTGACGCTGAAGTCTTTTCAGGATAATTTACCAGATGTGATCCCGGCGCGGGGTGAGAAGCGTTATCGAGTTGGGGTGGTTATTGGATGTGTGCAACGGTTATTTTTCTCGCCTGTGAATGAAGCGACGGTGCGGGTATTAACGGCGAATGGTTGTGAGGTGGTAATTCCTAAGTCTCAAGGTTGTTGTGCGGCGCTTCCGGAACACCAAGGACAAACTAAACAAGCTAAGGCTTTGGCGAGGCGGATGATTGATAGTTTTGAAGGTACTGGTGTGGATTATGTGATTATCAATGCTGCTGGTTGTGGTCATACTTTGAAAGAATACGGACACATTTTGAAGGATGATCCAGAGTATCGGGAGAAGGCGAAGCAGTTCGCAGCGAAGGTAAGGGATGCACAAGAGTTTTTAGCAACGGTTGGGTTGACAGCGAAGTTGTCACCGTTGGCTGGTAAATCACTGAGTTTGGTTTATCAAGATGCTTGTCATTTGCTGCATGGACAAAAGATTAGTGTGCAACCGCGTCAGTTGTTACAGCAAATTCCAGGGGTGAAGTTGAAGGAACCTTTAGATGCAGCTATATGTTGTGGTAGTGCAGGGGTTTACAATATGCTGCAACCGGATGTTGCTGAAGAGTTGGGTAGGCAAAAGGTGCGGAATTTGTTGAATACTGGTGCTGATTTGATTGCTTCACCAAATCCGGGTTGTAGTTTGCAGATTCAAAAGCATTTGGAGTTGCAAGGAAAGGATGTTGCGATTATGCATCCAATGGAGTTGTTAGATTGTTCGATTCGGGGTGAGAAGTTGGAAGTTTAACCTCACCTCTAGTCCCTTTTCTTGGTAAAGAAAGGTGAATAATGGTGAGGATTTGATAGTGCGATCGCATTCCCTGTTCCCTTATTTCTGTAGCGATCGTACACGCAAATATGGTTCTTGATTTAGGTGCAATTAAATTTCAATCAGACTATAAGCATCTACCTGATGCATAAACCTATTGGCGACTTCACCCGGATGATACTGGCAGAATCTATTTATGGTAAAGTCCTTATAGGATAAGAATATTAACCTTAATTAAAAAATACCGAAATCTCTGTTTTCACCTGTATAATAGAGCCTTTATATTATGTTCGCTTGAATACTTCTGCTATTGCGTAGGCTGATAAGGGGTAATTGGTAATTAAGATACTGATAATTCCATGCCCAATGCCCAATGCCTAAAAACAAAGCATAGCATCACAAGCAATTAGCCAAATGCAGCCAAATTATTTACATTTCTTGAAATTCTCTGTATGTAGCTAAATATCAAATTCTTATCAGAGAATTTATAAAATATTATACATAATTAAACTTGATAATTGTATAATAACTTGCAAAGGGGATTTAACCCCCTTGTTTTTCACCCGCAAGCTAGTTATCAGGGTAGCCAAGTAATTACCAGGGTATCTACCTTTTTTATAGGCATTTACCGTTAATCTTAAATTTTACTAAGTTGCAGTAGCTGACTGATTAATTGTGTCAGTACTGCCATGCTAACACTTGTCATTTTTTCATGTCAATGATTCATGTAAAAATGACAAAAAATCATGTCAGACAATTTAGATATCATGAGAGAGAATAGAAGACAAATGTGATATCTATACAGTTCACAAAATGACCGACAGAAGGCGTTGTGAGGATTACAAACAAGTCAGCGGTTACGTCCCGGTAGGGTTGGCACGGGAATTCAAAAGCATCTGCGCTCGTGAGGGTGTGTCTCAAAGCGACGCATTAGAAGAGATGATCCGTGAATGGCTGGGCAAAAAAGCAGCTTCCAACTCCTCCCAACTAGAACAGGCAAATCGCCTGATTACAATTGCTGATGTAGTTCGAGCCAACATGACAAAGCTTAAGCGCTGTGGAGTCAAAAACCTACAAGCGCTTGCCAAAGGAGAAGTTCTGCCTACACCAGGGGACTTCGCCATTATTATGTCTAGTTTGGCTATCCCTGAGGAAGAACAAAAAATGATTTGGCAAAAAACTTTTAGTTCCCTAAACAATGATTTTGGTGGTGTGAATGAGTGCGAGCGTTCTGAAAGTCCTAAACCAACCGGGCTGGAACTATAAATTGTCTTATGATGGGGTTTCTATCCTTGCCCCAACCAAGAAAGATGCTACCAACCTTGCTCAAAGTTACGGATATGCTTTGAGTGAAACCGCAGCCAAAATCAATGGCAAGGTGCGAATTGGGTGGAGACACTGCAAGCGACCTATCGAGTTTTATGGGTGGATGGCATCCCAGAAACCCCCAACACCCGCCGAAACTGCCGAGTGCATGTTACCTATAGGAGGTGAAGTTTTTTGCAGTCAGCTGTCATTACCGGTAGGGTTATTAAAACGCATGGTTGCTGCTGCTGAAAGTGAACGCCCGATTAGTATCATCAGACAAGATAACAATAAACAAATAATTGTTAACCAGTTAATGTCTGATATGTTACAAACTCCCCCAGAGGTTGCTACTCAAAGAGTGATGAATAGGTTCTGGCTACCAGAAGATTTAGCAGAACTGGAACGAAGATTAAGTCAGCAAAGCAGATTCACTATGACTTACCGGGGTGGGCTAAACGAACAAACTTGGGCAATCCTCACAACCCAATTCGAGAGTTTTGAAGTTGATGGCATCTGGTACAGACAGGCAACCACCCTAGCAACTCCTGAATTGATACCGATCCCGCCAGAGGCTTTTGTTCCAATTTAAACAGATAATTTGAGCTACTTCAACACATGAAAAATCATCATCAGGTGCATAACATCAATATATTTGTTCAGGGATGCACTGCCGCAAGTGTGGGGAGATGGGGTGGTGGGGGGAGTGTGTAGACGCGCTTTGCACGGCTTCCCGTAGGGTGGAGTGTGAGGAGTAAACAACTAACAACTAACCACCAACCACTAACCACTAACAATTAACTAACTTTCTTTATTCAAAACCGAAATTTCCCGAATACGCCATCCATCAGGTTTGCGAACCAAGTTATATCTAACTCGCACCGTTTCTTTAGAGGACTTCTGCTGGTTTAGTAAGCCGTTTTCATAAAAACTGGTTGCTTCAGTTACGGAAGCTTGCACCGCAGCATGTTCCTGGTCAGTAGGAGCAATCTCTAAAGATTCTATTTTTAGGCTATGTTCATACTTGCGATAACGGTTATCAGCTTTGTCCTGTCGGGCAATGAGTCGCCATTGAGTAAGGGCTGAGCCTATTAAAATATTCTCCAAACTATCAATTTCATGATTTGGCCCCAAGGCAGCAGATTTAGTTGCTAACCAAGTCTGAATCACCTCTTCTGCTGTCGCTTCCGTGAGATTCCCGGTGGGAAACTGAGGTTTACTGTTACGCTCAGGAATAGTTAATGGTGGTTCATTTATTTGGATTGATAATTGTGGATCTTGTAAAGTTGGTGCTGGTCTCAATGCGTTATGTACGAATTTTACAGTTGTTGAAATTGCCAGCCATAAAACTAATAGACTTGCTAAAGTAGTCCCCAACACCCACAGTAACCGCATTTTGGCATTGCCCCCACGAGAAGCAGAACGCCTCCGCCGTTTAGCAGCAGCCACCTGCTGCTCTCTATTGTGTCCTCTGGAATAAGCAGATGGGCTGGATTTGCGCCTTCTTGGGGTTTGTGCTTGAGAGGGTACACCACCTCTAGCAGAACCATTCATGTAATAGTTATTACTTCTGCTTACACGTTCCACACCAGAAACGGGAGTAACAGGCATGTCTAGCCCTGTACCCTCGTTGGGTGAATGGGTCGGTGATGTTGGAGAGGATGAAGATGAATGGGTTCTAATATTGGGAAATTGCCCGTAAACTACATTAGGGTTGCTGCGGTAACTTTTAGGATTGATCTGGGTTGGAGAATGTGAAGGTTGGTTAGTTATTGACCCTTCATAATTAGTTTCTGGCTGCGTGGGTAGCTGTTCTAGATAAGTTTGTACCCGTCGGTCAGCAAAATAATCTTTCAGGGAAGCTTGCTGCTTGGCTAAATCTCGGAAGTTAGGAAAAACATCGTTTTGCAACCAATGTTCACCGTATAAGCACAAGCCTGGAAGTAGATCGGGAGAGTTTTGAGAATGTTCCCGAATAAAAGCTAGGGCTTCGTATTCCTGACTCAGTTCTAAGGCGCGAGTAGCTTCTTCTGTTTGACCCAACATCAAGGCACATAAAGACTGTTCTAAATGCACATCTTGGCGCTTGCCTAGGCGAATCAGCATCTGTTTTGCTTGCTGAATCAAAGCTGGTTGACGTTGGCTGAATCCGCGTGCTATCAATGCATAAACAGCCAAGTATATAGCTACGGCAGAAGGACGTCTACTTTCCGCTTCAAATAATTGATGTTGTTCTGCTACTGTCAGGTGGTTACGCAGTTGCTGGATAAAGCGGAGAAAGTCATCAATGTTGAGACCAGAGTAGTCATTTCCTGTGCCATCAATACCACCCCGATCGCCTAAGATATCTTGTAGTAATTGCAATCCTTGCTTGCGTTCGGCAGTTTTTTCTAGGGGTAAGGCAAGTAACTCTAAAATTCTGTATGGTCGCAGTCTGTAAAGATCTGCCTGAATTTCAGCTTGCACCTTTGGGAATAGACCAAAATGTGCTAGCAATTGGTCACCTGTTTCCAGGGAAGCAGCTGCATTTTCGTAATGACCCTGTTGCCATTCTTCTCGACCTAGTTCTAGGCAAGCCAGAGCAACTGTCAAAACAACGTCTGCTCTTTGGGGGTCTGTATCACTAAAATCACTAGTTTCTGAAGTTTTGCCTGCTTGGACACCAGTACTGTTGTTGTTAGTCAAGTACGGATGACCTAGCTTTAGTACCAGTTCGTATTCTCCTAACTCTTGCAGAATCAGCAAAGCACCTGCTAATTCGTCCGGGTTAATTTCGATGCTGAGACCTTGGGACTCAATTGAGTCACTGTCAGCAGCACGGTTTTCCACTGCTACGGTAGGATTGTTTTCCCTCTCGGAACCATAGGCATGGGCAAGATAAAGTTGATCGTAGGCTCTGCGTTCTTTAGGATCTGATAAAACCACGTAAGCTTCTTCAATAAGTTGTTTGCGAGAGTTAATCGCTACCTGGGAATACTCGCGTCGCGGCAATTGCTGTCGGCGATCGCTATAAGCCTGCCGCAATTGTTCCTCACTTGCTGCCAAAGGCAGTCCTAAAATTCGGTAGTAATCTAGCGGGATTCGCACAGCCTACTTCCCCTGCAGCGCGATCGACATAATTCTAAGAGAGTATTCCAAGAGTGTAAAACCGTGCCATAATAATAACTCGTTGTTTTCAGACAACAAGTGTGTTTTGCAACAAGTTTTATTCTGCCCCTGCAATTTATTTGAGAGCAGCGCCAATCATATTCTATTGGCAGATATTTACTATTTTTTTCCGGCGGGAATGTAGGAGTTAAACATTCCTGCGACTGCTTCTGAGCAAAGTTTCCAAACATGCCATCAGGCAGACGCCGTTTCATAGGTTTGCCGCTGCTGGCGAGCGAACCGAAGTATAACATAGTTAGATATTTATGGCAATTATCTGGGGAAGTAAAAATATAAAAGATTCAATTTTTTAATTTGTTAATGGCTACGCAGAAAGCAAGCTATCCTGGTTGATAGTCTTGGGTCTAGGGTTGTTATCTTAACTCCTCCAAGAAAAAAAATAAAACAGTAATAGCAAAGGACTGTTTAATTTTTAACTCGTTTTTCGAGTCTAAATTATTCAATTCTTTTAAAAATGGTAACTTTAAGTGTTACTACAGGGATACTAAAAAATAATGGTTCAAGAACGCACTTTACCCAAATTTGACATTGCTAGCGCCCAGATAGACAGAGAAGAAGGACTGCGATTGTATCAAGATATGGTACTCGGACGCACCTTTGAAGACAAATGTGCCGAAATGTATTACAGGGGCAAAATGTTTGGTTTTGTCCACTTGTACAATGGTCAAGAGGCAGTCTCCACAGGCGTGATCCAAGGAGCAATGCGACCAGGAGAAGATTTTGTTTGCAGTACCTACCGCGACCACGTTCATGCTTTAAGTGCGGGAGTACCAGCAAAAGAAGTAATGGCAGAGTTATTTGGTAAAGCCACAGGTTGCAGTAAAGGACGTGGTGGTTCCATGCATATGTTCTCTGCTAAACATCGTTTGCTGGGTGGTTATGCTTTTGTCGCAGAAGGTATTCCAGTAGCAGCTGGGGCAGCTTTTCAAAGTAAATACCGCAGAGAAGTGCTAGGTGATACCAGTGCTGATCAAGTTACAGCTTGCTTTTTTGGTGATGGTGCTTGTAACAACGGTCAGTTTTTTGAGACCTTAAATATGGCTGCGCTGTGGAAATTGCCAATCCTTTTTGTTGTTGAGAATAACAAATGGGCTATTGGTATGGCTCATGAACGGGCAACTTCCGACCCCGAAATTTATAAAAAAGCCAGCGTCTTCAACATGGTGGGTGTGGAAGTAGACGGTATGGATATTATGGCAGTGCGTGCAGTGGCCCAGGAAGCCGTAGCCCGCGCCCGCGCAGGTGAAGGCCCAACATTGATTGAAGCACTGACTTACCGCTTCCGGGGTCACTCTTTGGCAGATCCCGATGAGTTACGCAGCAAAGATGAGAAAGAATTTTGGTTTGCCCGCGATCCAATTAAGAAATTTGCTGCTTATCTTACAGAAAGAAACCTGGCGACAGCGGAAGAATTAAAAGAGATTGACCGCAAAATCCAGCAAGAAATAGAAGAGGCGGTGAAGTTCGCTGAAAGTAGCCCAGAACCAGATCCAAGCGAACTGTATCGCTACGTCTTTGCGGAAGACTAGTAGAAATTATGAATTATGAATTATGAATGCTGAGACATTTTATAACTTCATAATTCATTCTTTAGTCCTAATGTGAATTCAAACTATGGCAAAAATCCTGTTTTTAAGGTCGAACACAGATGCACACAGATGAACACCGATAATCTATCTGTGTTCATCGGTGTACATCGGTGTTCGTTAAACAAAATTAAAATCTGGACTATTGCCAAAAAACCTGATATTGCTTCTTTAATTTACCTTAGACGTTATTTATTATTCCATCACTCCAAAGCAGTGTTTTCTATCTCTATTCAACAAAAACAATACAAAACCTACATTCTCACGCACGAAACCGCCAACTCTCAGCTAGAAGTTGTTCCAGAACGTGGCGGTATCATTACTCGCTGGCGTCTTCAAGAGCAAGAAATTCTCTACCTAGATGCAGAACGCTTTGCTAACCCAGAGTTGAGTGTTAGGGGTGGTATCCCGATTTTGTTCCCCATCTGCGGCAATCTACCCGAAAATACTTACACTTACAACGGTAAGCATTACACTTTAAAACAACACGGTTTCGCTCGTGATTTACCTTGGCAAGTAACTGATCAAGTTACTCAAGATGCAGTGATTTTGAGTCTTACTCTCAATAGCAATGAACAAACACAAGCAGTTTATCCTTTTGATTTTCAGCTAATTTTTAATTATAGAATCCAAGGCAATACCTTAGAAATACAGCAACAGTATACAAATCTCTCCTTGGAAGCAATGCCCTTTTCTTTTGGGTTTCATCCTTACTTTTTCACCCAGGATAAAACACAATTGCAGTTTGAGATACCTGCTCAAGAATACCAAGACCAAAGAAGCAAAAAAATCCACTCTTTTGCAGGTCAATTTGATTTCAATCAAGATGAAATTGATGTGGCATTTAAACAACCAGCTAGTCAATCAGCCAGTGTGATTGACAACAGCCGGAAATTACAACTGACGCTGGAATACGACAACATCTTTTCGACGCTCGTGTTTTGGACACTCAAGGGCAAAGACTTCTACTGTCTAGAACCCTGGAGTGCGCCTCGTAACGCCATTAACACTGGTGAACACCTGACAGTTTTGCAACCAGGAGCTACTTGTACAGCAAATGTGAGAATTTTGGCAAAATTTTTCTAAACCCCTTTACAAATCCCAGGCTATATGTGATATAGTGGTGAAGTTGCAAATCGCGACATGGGTCGCTAACTCAAAGGTAGAGTACTCGGCTTTTAACCGATTAGTTCTGGGTTCGAATCCCAGGCGACCCATATAGAAAAGATGGATAATAAATATAGACAACTATCAGGTAGATTTATGTTGAGCCATAGGCAAAGTTTTTCTACAGAAATCACCCATCACTAGTTATAATTTCCTATAGGCTCACAATATTTTCTTAAGATTGGCGTAATATTTATTTACGCTAGATTGCAAACCGACTAGCTGACAACACAATTAGGAGGACTATCTATGGCGCTCGTGCCAATGCGGCTGCTGTTGGATCACGCGGCTGAAAACAATTACGGTATTCCAGCTTTTAACGTGAACAACATGGAGCAGATTCAAGCAATTATGCAAGCTGCCCATGAAACAGATAGCCCCGTGATTTTGCAAGCTTCTCGTGGCGCTCGTAAATACGCTGGTGAAAACTTCCTGCGTCATTTGATTTTGGCAGCTGTGGAAACCTATCCCCATCTTCCCATTGCTATGCACCAAGATCATGGTAACGAGCCTGCCACTTGCTACTCAGCAATTAAGAACGGCTTTACCAGCGTGATGATGGATGGTTCCCTGGAAGCTGATGCTAAAACCCCAGCTAGCTACGAGTACAACGTTAATGTCACTCGTGAAGTAGTAAAAGTTGCTCATGCTTTGGGTGTCAGCGTTGAAGGCGAACTCGGTTGCTTGGGTTCTCTAGAAACTGGTATGGGCGACAAAGAAGATGGTCACGGTTTTGAAGGTAAGCTATCCCATGACCAACTGTTAACCGACCCTGACCAAGCTGTTGATTTTGTTGAGCAAACCCAAGTAGATGCTTTGGCTGTTGCGATTGGTACTAGCCACGGTGCTTACAAGTTCACCCGCAAGCCAACTGGTGAAATTTTGGCAATCAGCCGCATTGAAGAAATTCACCGCCGTTTGCCTAACACTCACTTGGTAATGCACGGTTCCTCCTCCGTACCTGAAGATTTGATTGCTTTGATTAACCAGTACGGTGGTACAATTCCTGAAACCTACGGTGTACCTGTAGAAGAAATCCAAAAAGGTATCAAGAGCGGTGTACGCAAAGTAAACATCGACACCGACAACCGCTTGGCAATTACTGCTGCTGTGCGGGAAGCTTTGGCAAAAGATCCTAAGGAATTTGACCCCCGTCACTTCCTCAAGCCTTCTATTAAGTACATGCAAAAAGTATGTGCTGAACGCTACCAACAATTTGAAACTGCTGGTAATGCTAGTAAGATTAAGCAGGTTTCTTTGGACGAGTTTGCTGCTAAGTATGCTAAAGGTGAACTCAGTGCTGCTATCAAGAAAACTGTTGCTCTGTAATTTAGACACATAAGTAAATAGGATAGGGACACAGCAGTGAGGTGTCCCTAAACTGAGGATTCTCATCCTAGTTGACTGAACCGGGTAACAATTATGTTCCCCGGTTTTTTAATTTGATGATCTTAACTATTGTGCTGTTGGACTAGAAGTAGGACTTACTTGAAAATTAGGAGGTAAAATTACCTGGTCGACTATGTGAACAACACCATTGCTAGCTAAGATATCGGCTTGAGTAACTTTCGCACCGTTAACTGATATTGTTCTGGCAGTACTATTAACATCGATTGTGACAGGAGTACCCTCGACTGTTTTTACGTCTCCAGATGTCAATTGAGTAGAGGTGACTTGTCCAGGGATAACGTGGTAGGTGAGGAGTTGCACTAGTTGTTGTTTGTTTTCTGGTTTGAGGAGATTTTCTAAAGTACCTTGTGGTAAAGCGTTGAAAGCAGCATCAGTAGGTGCAAAGACTGTGTAAGGCCCTTGTGCTGTTAGTTGTTCTTCTAAACCTGCTGCTTTTGTTGCTTGCGTCAAAATTTTAAATGATCCTTGGCTGGCTGCTGCCTGGGCAAGTTCTGCAAAGTTTTTGTTTGCAGTTGTACCAGCAGGAGTTTGTGTTGCAGGTGCAGTAGTTGTGGGAGTTACTTCAGCTACGGGTGAAGTATTTTCTGTAGGTGTTTGGGCTGAAGGGGTGGTATTTTCTGCACTTGGTTGACCACAGGCAGACAAGACAAATAGACTACCCACACTAACTATACCGAACAAAGCTTTTTGTAAAATGCCTTTGTTTACTTTCATGGCTTTTGACCAAAATCAAGCTAAATAAACTACATATTTACAAAAGTTAATTTTTTTGACAAAATGATCCCTCAACCCTGCGACATAGTTTTTATAATATGGGTTAGTTAGCTGCGATCGCACAAATAAACTGAAGCAATTCAAAAGATATCGATGAATAGGCGCTTCACTGAAATGTATTGAGAAGTAGGATGTAGGATGCGATCGCGCCTTAGGCATTTGGTTAGATTGACAACGCCGTTAGTTGTTTAGCTAAGGAACGCTGGGAAAAAACACACATAAATCAGCTAGCCTTTAAATTATCAAAGTTTTTCAACACAACTTGGTACAATATGGATCGATCTTGTCAGTCCACTCTTATGTTGAATAATTCAAAGCAGGACTACATGACAACCACCAATACCCCCACTTCACTGCCTTTACCTCCCGGTAGTTTTGGTTTACCTTTAATTGGGGAAACAATACCATTTTTAAACGATCCAAATTTTACCGAAAAGCGATACAAAAAATATGGTTCTCTATTCAAGACTCATATATTTGGACGTCCAACTTTAATAGTTACAGGTGCAGAAGGGAACAGATTTTTATTCAGCAACGACCATAAATATTTTTCCAATAATTGGCCTTACAGCACCAGAATACTGTTAGGCCCTGCATCTTTATCAGTTCAAAAAGGTACAGAACACCAAAATCGCCGTAAACTACTATCTCAAGCTTTTCAACCAAGAGCTTTAGCTAGTTATGCCATTACCATGGAGCAAATTACCCATCAATATTTAGATAGGTGGGAAAAACTTGCTACATTCGCTTGGTATCCAGAACTGAGAAATTACACTCTTGATATTGCCTGCAAGTTGCTTGTAGGAGTTGATTGTGCTTCCCAAACTCAATTGGGTGAGTGGTATAAAATCTGGGTGAATGGTTTATTCACCCTACCAATAAATTTACCCTGGACTAACTTTGGTAAAGCATTACGTTGTCGAAAATTATTGTTAGCTGAAATTGAAAAAATTGTCCATCAACGTCAAGAAACCGGAAACTCATATCAGGACGTTTTAGAACTACTTTTACAAGCAGAGGATGAAGAAGGTAAACGCCTCAGCCTCAACGAACTTAAAGACCAATTGTTAACTTTGCTATTTGCTGGTCATGAAACCCTGACCTCAGCCTTGGCATCACTGTGTCTATTATTAGTACAAAATCCAGAGGTTTTAGCAACTGCCCGCAGTGAACAACAGCAGCTTGGTATAGACACACCTCTAACTTCGGAAAATCTCAAACAAATGACTTACTTAGACCAAGTTTTAAAAGAAGTGATGCGGCTGATTCCGCCTGTTGGTGGTGGCTTTCGGGAAGTAATCCAGTCCTGTGAATTCAATGGTTTTCGCATTCCTCAAGGTTGGTCTGTACTATATCAGGTAGGTAAAACCCACACAGATCAAAGTGTCTATAATCACCCAGAAGTATTTGATCCAGAACGTTTTAGTCCACAAAGAGCAGAAGATAAACCCAAACCTTTTAGTTATATACCCTTTGGTGGCGGGGTACGGGAATGCCTGGGTAAAGAATTTGCCAAACTAGAAATGAAACTGTTTGCAGCCCTTTTACTGCGTCATTATCAGTGGGAACTACTACCCGAACAAAACTTAGAGATGACTATGGTTCCAACTCCGCATCCTCAGGATGGTTTAAAGGTAAGCTTTAAAAGATTCTTGAGTTAGACTCGTGCTATTTCGGATAGGAAATACCATTAATCTGGCGTTCACCTGTATACAGCCCAGGAAATTGAGAAGGTGATGAGGAGTTATTTTGTGGTACTTGAGTGGGCTGTTGCAAACTAGAAGCATCGCCAAAGTTGCTGGAATTAACAACGCTTTGACTTGGTATTTGGGTATAGGATGGCGTTATATTAGAGGATTGGGTAGAGGTAATAGATGTGACCACTGATGTGGGTAATTGGACGTTGGTTGTCGCGAGGTTGGGAATGTTAGCAGCAGGGGGAGCGAAATTTTGATTAGGGTAGTTTGTACTATGATTGACGGGAGCGATCGCATTTGTATTTAGTCCCGTCGTCGATGGTAAATTTTGATTGGGTAACAATAATGAATTTGTCTGAGTTGAGGTTGTACGACTCCCCAAAGACCAACTTTGATTAGTTGATTGATTAAGAGCAGTTTGTAAGGGACTAACTGAAGTAGTATTGTGGTTATAGTTGACGGGATTCGTGAATCCTATCCCCACATTCGTAGAGGTTTGTACTGTACCTGTTGGCATAGACGACGCTGTTAAACCGTTTACCCCTAACAGCTGGCCATTATTGTAATCATTTTTGAATTGCAACAAATTTTCTGTTTGTACCACAAATGGATTTTCTAACTTTGGCGTAGATGCTGGATTCACTAGCTTCAAGCCAGAGTTGGAATTTGCATCGGTGGCTGTTGTCTTTTGTTTGCTTAAGCCGTCTAAAATAGCATTGGTATTGTCTACCTTAGTCTTTTGCTTCACATTAGTTGCTGTAGAAGGTAGAGTTCCATGAGTAAAGTCATAAAATAAGACTGGTAAGTTATCAATATCGGCGGCAATAGCTTTATCTTCTGCTGAAAGAGAAGAATTTTCATCCTTTTTGGCTTCTATTTGCTTATTTTGCCTAAAATTCAAAAAATCTGGGTGTATCCAGTATTCTCTAACTGTCAACCCCATCACAGCTAAAAAGATTGCTGTTCCCCAAAAACTAGGTCGAGCCAAATTCCATAACCTGGCTTTGAGATAACGTAAGTAGGCGGGAGGATAGCGACGACCTGACATAAATAAATCTGATGGAATGAAGAGAGAACGAGTAAGAATTTTATCCTAGCCTCTCAATTGTTATTTAGTCATTATTGATATATGACTCTTAGTATAAAATTTACATTTGGGTGTATCAGGTCAGTTTTTCCCTTTTCCTCTTTCTTCTGTCAGTTTCGATATCATCTGAAATTTGAATCTGCTTTAACTTAGTGCTTGTGGCTGGGCAATCAACAGGAGCAGTAGCATGAAAGCAGAAGATATCATGACCAAAGAGGTTGTTAGCATCCGCAGTTCAGCAACAGTCGCCGAAGCAGTAGGTGTGATGAAGGAAAAACGATTGCGAGCTTTGGTCGTGGAGCGCAATCATGAAAACGATGCTTATGGTATTGTTACGGAGACGGATATTGTCTATAAGGTAACAGCTTACGGTAAAGATCCCAAACAAGTACGGATCTACGAAATTATGAGTAAGCCCTGCATAATCGTCAATCCTGAATTGTCTATAGAATACGTCGCCCGGTTATTTGCCAATACAGGTATCCGCAGAGCGCCCGTAATTCAAGGTAAGCTGTTGGGCATAATTTCTGTCACTGATATTTTAACTAAAAGTGATTTTGTCGAAAGTCCACAATCAGTTTTGCTAGAGTACAAAATTCAGCAAGCGATCGCAGATGCTCGTGCTATTTGCTCTTTATACGGTACATTATCTTCAGAGTGTGCAGCAGCTTGGGTGACAGTAGAAGAAATCCAAGCAGAAGCAGCCCATCAAAAAGCTGGGCATATGGCATTTACCAAAACATCCTTTGAGCAATACTGTGCAGCCAACCCAGATGCACCAGAATGCCGCATTTATTATGAAGATTGAATAGGAAATTGTTGATTGTTGATTGTTGGTTGTTGGTGGTTAGTAGTTAGTGGTTAATGGCTAGTATTCCCCACACCTCTCACACTCCCCACACTCCTCATACTCCACCCTTCACCGAAGCCCTACTCTACCTTGAAGCCTATGAGCGCGTCTACGGCTTTGCGCTTACGCTCATGGGGCCAGTGAGTTCCCCATCACCTCAATCCTACCGCCGTGCTGTCCGTACCAGTAAAAATAAACCTAATGCCAACCCCAAAAAATTGGGTAGCCAAGCTGCCACAAAAGGAGACAGAAAACCCGTGTCCCCTAATGTCCGGGCAACCTGTAATGTTGTGTAATAAGTAAAAATAACTGCTAGACTAATCCCAAAACTGGCTGCTCGACCTGTACGTTGGGGTATTGTTCCCACAGTAGCACCAACTAATCCACAGACGACGCAAGCAAAAGGAAAGGCAATTTTTTGTTGAATACGGACTCTTAGTTGACGAACTTTTTGCTCATTACCACTAATGCTTTCTATTTCCAGTTGTTCTAGCGACTGAGCAATATTCATCTCTTCAAAGTCACGGCTTCTATTTGCCACATCTAATGGTGTGCGAGGAAGTTGTAATTGTTGATGTTTAAATCGGGCGATGTTGCGATAAGAACGGTCAGGCGCAACTAGATAGATAGTACCGTTATAAAAATCCCAAACGCTTTGTGAGCCATTCCATTCTCCTGACTCTGCTACAACAATTTGATTGAGACCTTCTTGAGAACGGTCTATTAGTGTCAGACCCTTCATACGCTTGCCATCAAACTTATCAGCATAAAACAAGCGTGTCAATATTCTTTCTTTACTACCATCCGGCTGTTTAACATTTTGGTATTCGGGATAAAAGATATTCTCTTGCTTAAATGTTGGTTTGTCGGACTTGAGAGCTCTATCTAGAGTCACAGAGGCTTCATAATTGGCTGCTGGTGCAATTTGCTCACTAACAACAAATGTTATCCCTGCCACTAAGAAACTCATGACCACAGCAGCGAGTACCATACGATACACACTTACCCCGCAGCTACGCAGAGCGATAAGTTCACTTTCAGCAGAGAGACGACTGTAGGTCATCAAAGTTGCTAGCAGTGTCGACATTGGAAAGACATAAACAATTACCCGTGGTAGCTTTAACAAAAAAACCTTTAAAGCTATTTCTAGTGGTAATCCTGCTTGTACGACTTTTCGCAGCAATTCATATAAGCTGTCCGCCGTGAACACAAGGGAAGCAAAAATCCCAAAACTAAATAAAAAAGGTGGGATTAATTCGGTCGCAAGGTAGCGATCCATTATGGAAAGGGACAGCAATGAACTGAGGTTGTGGAAAGATTTAGATTTAGCCATGAGTCATTAGTCACTGGTCATTGGTCAAAAGTCATTTGTCATTTGTCATTGGGTATTTGGTTAACCACTAACTACTAACCAATGTACAGACGTGCCATGGCACGTCTCTACAACAAGTAACCAACAAATGACTAAACCTGAAAATTATCACCTAAGTAATATTGCCGCACCAAGGCATTATTGTAGAGTTCGTCGGCATTGCCAGAAGCAAGAATTTGACCTTCGCGCATGATATAGGCACGATCTGTAATGGCAAGGGTTTCGCGGACATTATGATCTGTAATCAAGATCCCCATGTCGCGTTCCCGCAATTGTCCAATCAGATGCTGAATTTCTGAAACTGCTATTGGGTCAACTCCTGCAAAAGGTTCATCTAAAAATAAAAATTTTGGTCCTTCTCTACCCGCTGCTAATGCTCTTGCTAATTCTGTCCGGCGTCGCTCACCTCCAGAAAGTTGAATTCCTTTGCTATTAACTACTTTTTCTAAACGAAACTCTTGTAATAATGTTTCTAGTCGCCGTTGCCATTGCCAACGAGGTACGTTTGTTTGCTCTAGCACCAACAGTATATTATCTCGTACTGATAATTGGCGAAACACACTGGCTTCCTGGGCTAAGTAACCAATACCTAGTCGTGCCCTTTTGTGCATAGGCAGTGCAGTGATGTCCTGATGATCCAACCATACAGTTCCCCGGTCTGGTTTTTCTAAACCTGTGGCAATGTAGAATGTTGTAGTTTTGCCAGCACCATTTGGGCCAAGTAACCCAACTACTTCACCCTGGGCAACAGAAACGTTGACGCGATTGACAATAACTCGCTTGCCATAAGATTTGCAAATATTTTCTAGGACAATTTTCACGTTCTGTATGCTTTGTTGGTTGTTGGTTGTTGGTTGTTGGTTGTTGGTTGTTGGTTGTTCCAAACAACAAACAATTATCAACTACTAACCTTAGATCTTGCACCTACTTTTTCGCCTGCCAAGAAATAAATTTCCAGAGTATTGAACTCAAGTAAGCTAAAGCTTACTGGATATACATTCTGGATATACATTTGAGTCCGTTTTAATGGACTTGGGCTATGGGTGCTCAGGTGAGCCGACCACAGGCGCGATTAACGCTCCTGCAAAATATGAAACAAGCACATTTTGATGAGATTTCTCAAAACTTTCCTGTATAAGGGTTATAAAATGTGCAAATTAGGAGTAACACTATTAATTAGAACGCTGAAGGGGAGGTGTGTTTGGGGCCGGTGTAGTCGCTTGATTTACTTGACTGTCGTTGACAATGTAGATAGATTCTACTTGACGGCCACTTTTGGGTGTAGCGACAAATCGTCCTTCATCAATAAGATATGTCACTGTCTCACCCCGAATACTATTGCCTCCCTTTTGTAAAATATAAACATTACCACTTAGAACTATGCGGCGTTCTTTGCTGAAATATTGAGCTTGGGCTGCTGTTGCTTGAATTCCTCGGGCTTCATATACCATTTGTACATTGCCACGAGCAGTTGCTACTTGTGTTTTGGCGTCGTATTCTTGCACATCAGAATGAATAGTCAGAGGGCGATTTCCAGCTGATGTCTGGGCGGTAGCAGTTTGTAGTTGACTGGGAAATGCGATCGCACCAAAAAATGCAGCTGGTAGCATGAAGGCTAATCCAAAGCGGCGCATTGGCAATAAAAATAATTGATACCAAGAGATCATAGCAATTTAAGAATTAAGATTTCAGCTTGTATTCTAATTATCTCAACTACTAGAGTATGCCAAGATAACTACTAGCTCAGACAATTGACGTTCGCCATAAACTCAAGGTTTCACCGAAAAAAGGCAAGATGAGATGGCAGAGGGCAGATGGCAGATGGTTTAAGAATAAATTCCTGACATTTTCAATGATTTCTCCCTTGTCTCCCTTGTCTACTACTCTTCAGTCCCCATAACTATCTTGGGTAAGGGCAATCCTTCAGTTTCCCCCAATTTCATCGTGGCTAGCTTCTCTGGTTCTGTTTGCTGTAATGTTCTTAATAATGCAGCGCTTTGCTCTAATAATTCATCTACATCAATACCGCCGTAAACTGATGGATAACGTCGCAGGCGGTTGCTACCTTCTCCTAACAAAATTGCTGCGCCTCGCCAATTGTGATTACCCAAATGATACAGTGCTACCGCTATTTGTAAAATTCCTTGATAAAAAGTTTTTTCTGGCTCTGTTGCTTCCATCCATAGAGCTTCTAGGGTATCATGACAAGCGTAGAATTCTCTAGTATTAAACTGTTCTACACCTTGCCAGAATTGCTGGGGTTGATCATCAGTCATCAGTTATCAGTTATCGAGCATTTTCAATAACAATAATTTTTACTTTTATTAACAAATATATTTCTTTATAAAGAGACCAGTGAGCAGTAGATAAATACCTGGTAACTGTTCACTGGTAATTGTTTGCTGATTCTGTTAACCCATGCTGTCCCGCACTTGTTTGATCGTTTCCAAAGAAATTTCTTGTTTGTCGCCAGCAAACTCATTATCTGGAGTGAGGAAAAGCATACAGTGGCACTCTTTACGTTCCCGCATTGGTACACAAGGACAGTTCCAAAAAGCAGCGTTGACCTCTGCTTCTTTATCTTCGTAGTGGCGACAGGGACATAAAGGCGCTCCGAGTTCATCTTTGTGTTTAGCAAGTCCCTCTATTACCACTGCGGTTACAGAAGGTTCAGAACAGAAGTAAGTTCCAGTGCGCTTGGCGTATTGTTCGGAAAAATGCCGCATTGCTTCTAAGTTTTTATCGCTGGATTTTGTGTTTACTTCTGGTGAGATCATAGGAACGGCTACTCATAATTTACACATTTCTTTGCATTGTACCGCAGCCTTGGTAAGCTATAACCGGGGGTAATCCCTCTTTTTTTAGCTACTATTACGCTAGGTATATCCCTTAAATATAGTCTTTTGCCGATTCTGTGGCGATCGCAAATCATCAACTGCCCTTGACTCACTCAAGCATTGTAATAATGAATAGACAGAATTGAAGTAGCCTATCAACTCAAAGCCTGTTGTAGCTGGAGTTGTAGAGGTTGGTCTGGTTGCACGACTATACCAGGATAGTCTCGATTCACTACTACTTGTTCTGTTGCTGTTTGCAGATTTTGCCATAATAACCAACGACTACCACTCGGAAGCGAAGAGAGGGTTAAGGGGTTTTGGGTGAGCCAAATCAATGGTTCACTTATAGGAGGAAGATTTGTGGCATCTTCACCAGGATGAGTTGCTGCTAAGGTTTCCATGACTGCGCGATCGCCTCTAACTAAACCTGTAAATGCTGTCCACAGTTGTACTTGTATTTGCTGTTTTTGTGCGTAAAAATACAGTGAACCTGCGGCAATTACTGCTTGTTCAAAACTTGATTCTTGCCATTTAGCACTGCTATCAAGGGCAATAACTGTCTGTTGCCCGGCAGTAACAATTTCTAGCTCTCGTACCCGTAATTCTCCGTAACGAGCACTGCTACGCCAGTGAATGAGACGCATGGAATCACCTATGCGGTAAGGACGTAGCGATCGCACCAGTCCTTCGTTGGCTGTTTGCAAAGGTACACCACGAGGATCGCCCTTGCGACTGTCTTCTTGCCCAATTCTATCTATCAAAGGACAACTGGCAAGGGTTAACACGGGGGGATAGACTATCACCCTCGCTGTACATTCACGCTGGCGACGACACCAAAACAGCCCTAAAGGCGCACCACTAGCTAGTTCAACGGTCTCCCAGCGATAGATACCCCGGCGTTGGGTAGGGTAATAGTACACCCAACGGTAAGTGTTCTCAGGCAAAATAGTTTCTATGGTTTGCTGTTGTGGTTTTCCCAAGATGAAGGGTAACAAATCTGCAACTTGCAGCAAGTTCACTGGCTTCTTTGTCGGATTGAGAATATCTAATTCAACCTTTAAATCATTTCCAGCTGTGACTGGTGAAATTGGATGGCGCTTCACTACTAAATTAAAGAGCGATCGCGGTGGTAACACAGCTGCTATACCAAGTAAGGCAAAACTAACTCCACTAATTACATAAAGCCAGCCAGCCATTGTATTAATCGCAGCCCCAAAAAAGCAAATAGCAATTCCTGCCAAAACCCAACCACTGTATGTAGGAGTAGAAGCACGGATCTCTAACCAATTAGTAATGCGTTTGATAATTTTCATTGTTGATAGGTAATGGGTAATAGGTAATAGGTAATTGGAAAATATCAACAAACAACTTAACCTATCAATGCCTGAAATTCACAATACCTACGTGTTTTTCTGAAGAGTTGATGAAGTTAATTATTTCAATAAGTAGATTGACTGATTAGATTTACAATCTAAGAAAGTTCAAGGTTTAGTTTGTTGATTTTTAAAGTTTAATTAAACTTTTGTCTGACATTTATCTGTAATTTATTTTTACTAGAGGATACGGCAAATGACTGATGAAATAACTTCTCCAATGGTGAATTTTAAGCTTTCACATTTACCACTGCCACCACCACCAAATAAAGCTTTGTTAGAAAGGATTGGACAAATCCATAAAAATCCTATTTCTCTTGAGAAAATAGTGCGTGATGCCTATAAACAAAAAGCCTCTGATATTCATATCCGTGTTGGTGAAATACCACGATTGCGGATTCGGGGTGAAATGGTTTCTTATCAATCAGAAGAAATAGTGACACCACAAATTTTTGAAGCTTATTTATCAGAAATTCTCACTCAGTCTCAACGCCAAAAGTTTGCAGAAACCAAAGAATTAGATACAGCGATTTTTTACCCAGGATTTTTGCGTTGTCGTGTCAACTGTTTTGAAACCTTGACGGGTGGAGCAATAGTATTAAGGCTAGTTACACTCGAAGTTCCTTCGATTGATAGTTTAGGTTTGCCATCTATACTCAAAGAAATTATTCATAAAAAACAAGGCTTAATATTAGTTACTGGTGCAACAGGCGCAGGAAAATCTACCACACAAGCGGCGATGATTCGCCATTTAAATGAAACGACTAGAAAACACATTATTACAATTGAAGATCCTATCGAATACATTCACTCTTCCAAAAAAAGCTTGATTAGCCAGCGAGAAGTGGGATTACATACCCAGGAATTTCACCAGGCTTTGCGCTCGGCTTTGCGTGAAGATCCGGATGTAATTTTGATTGGAGAAATGCGCGATCGCATTACAGTAGATACTGCGATCAAAGCAGCACAAACAGGTCATTTGGTGATCGGGACTTTACATACAAAAAATGCGATCGCTGCTATTAATCGCTTGGTCAATGTTTATAATCCAGATGAACAATCAGCAGCAAAAGTACAAATCCTTGACTCATTAGTTGCAGTAATTGCTCAAATTTTGTTACCCACAACCGATGGAAATAGCACAGCAGCAATGGAAATTTTAATTAACACACCTGCCATGCAAGATTATCTCCTCAAAGGTGAGGAAATAGAAGCCTTGCAACTAATGGAAAATAGCACTAACGAAGGGATGCAAATCATGAATCAAGCCCTTTGCAAATTAATGTTATCTGGTCAAATTACTATTGAAGATGCGCTTAGTTGTTCACCCGATATTGGTGACTTGCGGCGTCGCGCCCGCAATGATGGGATTAACCCATCTCATTCAAGTCGACGGAATTTAGGTTATTCTGACTTTTTTCCAAAATAAAAATCTTCAAATTTCACCAGCTTTTTTTACCGCCAAAAAATAAATTTCTTGGCTCAAAGTTCAACGAAGCTAAAGCTAACTCAATATACATTGAATATTAGCCCAAAAACTCCGCGTTTCTTTGCGTTAAAAAAATATATGATTTCGACTTTCCTAATACCGCAAATTAAGAACCTTTGCGAGGAAAAACAGAAGATAAATCTAGTAATGGAGATGACGCTATAGGTAGTTCAACTGATTGATTCGCTAAAAATATGCGTTTGAAGCGGTAGCCAAAATTATTTAGAGAATCTTTATAAGGTTCGCTGTAAGCTTCTAATTGGTTAGTAACTAGATTAAATATCCAGTAGTGAGAAATTTCAGCCTCAGCATACAAAGGCATTTTAACATCGCGATCGTAATCTAAAGACGAATCTGCAATCTCAATGACAAGAAAAATATCTGCGGGTGTAGGGTGTGCAGATAAGTAATTATCAGCAGTGGAACGAACTATGGCAAAATCGGGTTCGGGTTCACTGCTTGATAGTAAAGTTATAGGATCTTGGCATCGTAACTCAGCTTTACCAGCGACTAATTGTGCTAGTTCTCGAATTAAATTACTGCAACAGGTTGTGTGTGCTGTTCCTTTGGCTACCATCTGTACTAGTTCACCGCGAATGAGTTCGACACGTTCGTCTTCGTGGAAAAAACCTAGTTCAATTAAACGATGGTATTCGTCCAGTGTAAAGCGCCGCGTTGTTGTCTGACTCAGCATTTGAGTTACATTCGGAGTTTGTATGTCTTTTCTATTTTTACAAATTTACTACTTTGGGGAGTTTTAGTCTCGTAACCAACTAAACAAATTTTCCACAGTTAAACAAAAATCTTTGGCAAATTCTGGTACTGGTAACTGTACCTCTGGCTGATCATAAAAAGTTGTTGGTTGATCCGGTAAATATACGAACACTAGTTCTTCTGCTGGATCTATTAACCATCCCATTTGAGTTCCATACTTCAAACAGTGCAAAATATTTTTTGTAACTTTCGTTTGACTTTGATCAGGTGAAAGAATTTCAATTGTCCAATCTGGAGCGAGTAAGAAAGTATTAGCAACTGCACCATTTTCTTTACGAGGAATCCTGCTCCAAGTAAACACACAAATATCAGGTACAATTGAGCGTCCACCAAATGTACAACGCAGTTCTGAAAAAGCTCTTGCAATCTGTTTTGGTTTCAATATAGAGTTAATCGCAGGTGCTAATTCCGTCTGAATTGCACTATGTTCTCCTTGAGGCATTGGTTTTTGGATTACATGCCCATCAATATACTCGCTAGCAGGTTCTGTTTCTGGCAGTTTAAGAAATTCTTCTAGTGTGAGGACTCCAGTAGGTGTTTGCACCATTGTTATTTTCCTCAATAATCTTTATTCGCACAGCTTGTATTTGCCATTGTACAAATTCTGACAGACAAAAAAATAGAGACGTGCCATTGGCACATCTCTACAGATAACCTATTGTTAATTAACGTTTTGCCAACTTCTTCGCCATCTTCCGCAGACGAATTGACTGGGGTGTAACTTCCACCAATTCATCTGGCCCGATGTATTCCAAAGCACGTTCCAGACTCATTTCCACTGGTGCTTGCAACTGTACTAACTCATCACCACTAGCAGCGCGGTGGTTGGTAAGCTGCTTAGTTTTGCAGACATTTAATTCTAAGTCTTGGGGGCGGTTGTGTTCACCGACAATCATACCCTTATAGACTTTTGTACCGGGAGTGATAAAGAATACACCTCTATCTTCAGCATTCTTCATCGCATAGAAGGTAGAGACACCTTCTTCAAAAGCAATCAGCACACCTTTGTTACGGGCTTCAATATCACCACTGAGTGGACGGTAATCAAGGAAACTGTGGTTCATAATCCCTTCGCCCCGCGTCATCCGCATGAATTCACCCCGGAATCCAATTAAACCACGAGCGGGAATGACAAATTCTAGTTGGGTGCGTCCATTACCACCAACTTGCATATCTTGCATTTCACCGCGACGTTGTCCGAGGCGTTCGATACAGCTACCAACAGCATCTTCGGGAACGTCCAGTACTAGAAGTTCGTAAGGTTCACAAGGTTGACCGTTTACTTCTCGGTAAATTACCTGTGGCTGGGATACTTGGAACTCATAACCTTCACGGCGCATAGTTTCAATCAAGATACCTAAATGTAATTCACCACGACCGGAAACCAGAAATTTATCAGGAGAGTCAGTTTCTTCAACGCGGAGGGCGACATTAGTTTCCAATTCCCGGAAAAGGCGATCGCGCACTTGTCGAGATGTCACCAACTTACCTTCTTGACCTGCAAAAGGCGAATCATTTACCCAAAAGGTCATTTGTAAAGTCGGTTCATCAACTTTAATTAGTGGTAAAGCTTGGGGTTCATTAGGATCAGTGATTGTTTCACCGATATTAGCATCAGCAAAACCAGCCACTGCCACAATGTGACCAGCAGTTGCTTCCTCCATTTCTACCCGCTTCAAGCCTTCAAAGCCCATCAATTTCGTGACTTTAGCCTTGACAACGTTACCGCTTTCTGTCACCAAAGCCGCTTGTTGTCCCATGCGGATTGTACCGTTGTGGATTCTACCAATAACAATCCGTCCCAGATATTCCGAATAATCGAGGGTGGTGACTTGCAATTGCAATGGCTTGTTGACATCACCGACTGGTGGTGGAACATGACGCAGAATAGCCTCAAATAAGGGCTGCATGTCCTTAGGTTCGTCATCCAAATCATTTTTGGCGTAGCCACTCAAACCAGAGGCGAACAGATACGGGAAATCACACTGATCTTCATCTGCGCCTAGTTCTAGGAACAAATCTAATACCTTATCAATTGCACCGTAGGGATCAGCTTGCGGGCGATCGATTTTATTGACTACAACAATCGGGCGGAGTCCCTTTTCTAACGCCTTCTTCAAAACAAAACGTGTCTGAGGCATAGGGCCTTCATTAGCATCTACAATCAGGATACAACCATCAACCATGCCAAGTACCCGTTCCACTTCGCCGCCAAAATCAGCGTGTCCGGGAGTGTCAACAATATTAATCAGCGTTTCTTTGTACTTAACAGCAGTATTCTTAGAAAGAATAGTAATGCCTCGTTCCCTTTCCAGGGCGTTGGAGTCCATGACGCAATCCGGAACGTCTTCCCCTTCACGGAAAATGCCGGATTGTTTGAGGAGAGCATCAACGAGGGTTGTTTTGCCGTGATCTACGTGGGCGATAATAGCAACGTTACGGATTGGGAGCGTCATAATAAGCGCGTTCCAGTACTCTAGAAAGGGTTACAGTTTATATATATTGGTGGACTGCTCTAACAGAATTTGAGGGAATGTACAGATTCTGTAAATAAGCCTTAACAATTCTACAATTCTATCGTAATCTAAATTATTCCAAGGCAACGAAAAAGCTTTAGGCTCGTACGCCTGGTAGCAGGAAGATGAAAATTGCTTGGTGTCTTAGTGTCTTGGTGTTGAAAAAATTATTTTTTCACCACAAAGGCACAAAGACACAAAGAGGATATATAAAATTACTTATTTTTTTATTTGGATGTCAGTATAGAAAGAAGGCCCAGCCCAAGTAATTTTCATCCAAATGCTTCGCCCCTACATTTGTTTGCGTTACCATTTCTCAAAATGTTATCAGAACGCTTTACCCAAGCTCTTATCTACGCTACCCAACTCCACGCGAACCAGGTTCGCAAAGGTTCAGGTGTTCCCTACGTTGCTCATTTGTTGGGTGTTGCTAGTATTGCCTTGGAATATGGGGCAAATGAAGATGAAGCTATAGCTGCACTTTTACATGATGCTGTCGAGGATCAAGGCGGTGCTGCTACACGGGAAGAAATTCGCCGTCGTTTTGGTGATAATGTAGCTGCAATTGTCGATGGTTGTACGGATGCCGATACTACACCTAAACCGCCGTGGCGAGAACGTAAAGAAGCATACATTGCTCATATTCTTAGTGCTTCTTCTTCTGTGTTACTTGTGAGTGCGGCTGATAAACTGCACAATGCCCAGTCAATTCTCAAGGATTATCGGATTGTGGGTGAATCGCTTTGGCAACGTTTTCAAGGTGGTAAAGCAGGTACGCTTTGGTATTATCGGGCATTGGTAAATGCTTTTTACCAAACTGGTTCTAGTCCAATTTTTGCGGAATTAGAACGGGTAGTTTCGGAGTTGGAGAGGGTGGTAGTAAAAGATGAGAGGTAATTTACGTTTGCTGTGAATTATCGCAATGACCACAGTCGTTGGAAAAATCGACCACCGATGCACACGGATAAACACAGATGACGCAGATAGTTTTTCTGTTAGTGGCAATAGTGATAATTGATAGGACGCTATTTGTGAGGGTAAAAAATGCTGTTTCGTTTGTGGCGATCGCGTTATGTTCTTTTTACTGTGATTGGTTGTTTTGTTTTACTGCTGATGATGAGTTTTGGTGTTCGTGTTCTTAGATGAAGATATTTAGGGCTTGTCTAAACATTTTTCGCAACGACAATAGACATGCGTAAGCCTTTAGATGCACTTCTGCGGATTGAGATTACACGACCTAGTCTCAAGGATTTAGGCTTGCTGTAGTCAAGCGATCGCTTCCGGCAACATTTGGTAAAAAAGATAACACCCTGAAAATGTATAAAATATATAGGTTCGGTTAGCGCAGGCAAAAAAGCCTGCGGCATTCTGCACAATCGTAACGGTGATGACAGTATTTTTGATGCTAGCGGAACATACTACTTACAGAGCTATCTTCATGAATCCGCCAAATCGTTTCCCCTAAAAGATTCGCCACTGACAACACCTGCAATTGGGGAAAGCGATCGCCCTCGGGAATGGGAATTGTGTTGGTGACAATCACCTCTTCAAACAAACCGCTTGACAACCGTTCAATCGCAGGAGGGGAGAACACCGCATGGGTAGCACAGGCGTATACTTGACGCGCTCCTTCTTCACGGAGTAGCTTGGCTCCTTCTGTGATTGTGCCACCAGTATCAATCATGTCATCTACCAGCACTGCTGTTTTACCCTTCACATCACCGATGACATTCAAGACTTCAGCGACGTTGTGAGCTTGACGACGTTTATCAATGATGGCTAAGGGAGCATCATTCAGCTTTTTTGCAAATGCTCTTGCTCTTGCCACGCCGCCAACATCTGGGGAAACTACCACAATGTCAGACAGTTCTTTACTAACTAGATAATCCAGGATTACCGGTGAACCGTAAACATGATCTAAGGGGATATCAAAATATCCCTGAATTTGGGCTGAATGTAAATCCATTGCCAGAATTCGGTTAGCACCTGCTTGGGTGATCAGGTTGGCGACTAGCTTGGCAGTAATTGATTCTCTCCCTGCGGTTTTTCTGTCAGCACGGGCATAGCCATAATAAGGAATTACTGCTGTGACTTGTCGCGCTGATGCTCGACGACAGGCATCGATCATTATGAGTAATTCCATCAAATGATCGTTTACAGGTTGACAACAGGGTTGAATTAAATAAACATCACAGCCCCGAATCGATTCCTGAATTTGAATGTAAAGCTCTCCATCCGCAAATCGTTTGCGGATCATTGGCCCCAAGTCCATGCCCAGATAACGAGCTACTTCTTGAGATAGGGGTACATTAGCAGAACCAGAGAACAGCCGCAGGCGATGGTTTTCAGCTATTCCTGTTGTAGTTGATGGCAGTTTGAAAGTTGCGGTACTCAGCACAGCAGATCCTCGATGTGCATTCATGGCAATATTATCATCAGATATTTAGATTGTTTAAGAGCAATAGTCCGAAAAAACATCTGTGAGTTTTGTTGAAGCTTTTATAAAAACTTGATACATACCTCCATGAAACTACAAGGTTCTAATTTTTTGTTTTTGTGGTAAGCACACTCTTACTAGCTCACACCTGTAGTCGGGATTTTTAGTTTGCTCTAAAAAACCCAAGTCTAAATAGATTTGTTTGATGAACTACTTAACTTTTATGCACCCTATTCACAGAGATAGGAGAAGACTATTCTAGTTTACTTAGTAATCGTTAAGAACACCTATAAATGAATCAATTATGGACGGCTGAATCCCCTATGATACTAGCTGCAAATTAATACATTAGCAGACTTGCTAGATAGTTTTCCATCACCAAGGAAAAACAAATGAGCAACAAGCTCAGAAAGCAACGGGAACTGAAATAGTAATTTTTTTATCTTTTCTACTATTTTGTACTGGACAATGAGTGTGAAAATAGACTATGAGCAAGTTTGTTAGGAAGTTACTTTAATATACTTACAAATACAGCAGTTGACAAACTGCAACTGTTGGGTATGATTTTTTGCGGGTGAGTTCCTCCGAGTAGTGCCGTTACACTCAATTAACTAAAAGATGCAACCACCAATTTCAGCTGGTACTGTTCTGCAAAACCGTTATAAGATTATTCAAATTCTCGGTCAGGGGGGATTTGGTAGAACCTATCTGGCAGAAGACCAGAGGCGCTTTAATGAATTTTGTGCCATCAAAGAATTAATTCCTAACACAGTAGACCCTGTTGCTTGGCAGAAAGCACAAGAGCTTTTCCTCCGAGAAGCAACGATTTTGTATCAAATCCAACACCCACAAGTACCGCAATTCCGGGAAAGATTTGAACAAGACCAGCGATTGTTTTTGGTGCAAGACTATGTAGCCGGTAAAACCTACCGTAGTTTGCTTGATGAGCGTAAGGCTGTTGGTAGTGCGTTCACGGAACAAGAAGTATTACAATTAATGCGCTCTTTGTTACCTGTTTTAGAACATATTCACAGTCGAGGCATTATTCACCGCGATATCTCCCCAGACAATATTATTTTGCGTGATCTTGACAATAAGCCAGTTTTAATTGACTTTGGGGTAGTAAAAGAACTAGCAACACGATTGCAAGCTGGTAATCCGACAGCACCAGCAACCTATGTCGGCAAATTGGGTTATTCCCCCAGTGAGCAAATGCAAACAGGGCAAGCTTACCCCAGTAGCGACTTATATGCATTGGCAGTTACCGCGATCGTATTGCTAACTGGTAGAGAACCGCAAGAATTATTTGATGAAAATCTCCTGAGTTGGAATTGGCAACGCTGGGTAACAGTAAGTCCACACTTTGCCCAAATTTTAAATCGGATGTTGAGCTTTAGACCAGGCGATCGCTTCTCAAGCGCAACAGAAGTAGCCCAAGCATTGGCATATCCAGGACAACAAACACCCCTAATTCCAGCTTCTATCCCAGCCGCACCCAATCCTGGGTTATCCAACATACAAACAGTCCCGGTTGGTCGTCGTCCTGAACCAGCATCACCATCTGCACCTAGTACACCAAGTCACACAATTCCCGAACCTAGCACCAGGTCATTTTTAGATAACCCGTTGGCAATTGGATTAATTACTGTTGGGGTGGTGAGTATAGCAGGAATCGGTTCTTGGGCACTGGTACGTACTCTTCGTGGTACACCATCACCACAACCAACCGAAGTCCCAACCCAAACTTTCCCTTCTCCAGTAGTTCCTGACAATTCTACAACTTCACCCACACCGACAGTTACACCCACCACCAACGAGCCGACAATTATAAGTAAACCCCTTGCTTTAGATACATCTGGCACAACCCAAGTAGAGGGTACAATCGCCAGCAATCAAACCATCCGCTACACTTTTCGAGGTCGGAAAGGGCAAACTTTAACCGCGGTGCTGGCGCAAGAAAGGGGTGTTGTGTTAACAGTATTAGCTCCAAATAGAGAACCAGTTGAAGCTTCTGCTGAGAATACCACCTTCTACCAAGGCACTTTACCTGTTAGTGGTAGATATGCGATCGACTTAACTCTATCTCCAGGAAGTTCCGAAAGCGACTATAACCTCAATATCGAATTAGAAAACCCACCTCAGCCCACACCTACCGAAACCCCCACCGAAATTCCAACGGAGATACCTACAGAAACACCAACCGACATTCCAACAGCAACACCCACCAATACTCCATTGATACCTTTTCCTGATCAGAATCAAAACAATCAGCCTACTGATGACACATCTAACCCAGATGTCAATCCCACAGATATTTTGCCAAGAAGGTGAGTAGTTGTTGGTTGATAGTTGGTAGTTGGTGGTTTTTGGTTAAAGCAATAAAGAAAGTATAAGAGGAATTAGCCATAATGTATTATTGGCGTTAGTGAAAAATATATAAATTCAGCAATCAATTATTCAGTCAACAGTGCAACTGAAAACTAATAACTGCTAACTGATAGCTGTATTCAACCCTCTCCCTTTTACTTCTATGGAGTGCACAGCTGCTCACTGTGCACCCCTACCAACAATCAACTAGCAACAACTAACTAACTACAATTGAACGCACTACTAATTACAGGAACAGACACAGAAGCAGGCAAAACTGTTTTAACCACAGCATTAGCAGCCTATTGGCAAAAATATTGCTCTGGCCGTAGCTTGGGTATTATGAAACCCATACAATCAGGAGTAGGCGATCGCGAATGGTATCAACAGCTATTTAGCTTGGAACAATCTGCTGAGGAAATCACACCTTTGTATTTTCAAGCACCCCTAGCCCCCCCAATTGCCGCAATTAAAGAAAATCGCCATGTAGATTTAGCAGTAGTTTGGCAAGCTTACACAGCCTTGTGTCAGCGTCGAGATTTTGTTTTAGTAGAAGCTTTGGGTGGATTAGGCTCACCCGTAACTGAGGAATTAACAGTAGCAGATTTAGCAGGTGAATGGCGTATACCTACGGTGTTAGTCGTACCAGTGAGATTAGGTGCGATCGCTCAAGCTGTAGCAAATGTGGCATTAGCAAGACAAACACGAGTCCAACTGGTAGGAATTGTTCTAAATTGCATCCAACCCCGCACAGATGAAGAAATCGCCAACTGGACGCCAGCAGATTTAATTCAGTCTTTGACAAATATCCCTGTTTTAGGCTGTTTGCCCTATTTGGAAAATCCAGCCGAGTTAGACAAACTAGCCCAAGTAGCGTCAGACTTAGATTTAGAGTGTTTGTTGTTAACAGGGAATAGGCAATAGGTCAGGGAAGAGGGAACAGGGAACAGCTTGAAGAATGTGTAATTCAATTGGCGTTGCTGAATTTGGTCATGAATTATGTTTGCATACATTTTTGTAGAGACGTAGCAATGCTACGTCTCTACAATGCTACGTCTCTACAATGCTACGTCTCTACAATGCTACGTCTCTACAATGCAATGCTACGTCTGGTCATACCCGTGAATCGTAAATTCATATCTTGATTCAGCAACGCCATTCAATTTATTAGTTGTTAGCAAAGAACAAATGACAAATGACAATTCCGACTCACAATATAAATAACCGACAGTAATTTAAATAAAATGGTTTCGACCTTTCCCAACTCTACCAATGTTGACTCATCTCGCGTTCGCCTGTCGATTCGTTCATTGGAACCCCAATTAGTCGAGTGGCGACGTAGGTTACATCAAAAACCAGAACTCGGTTTTCAAGAAAAACTCACTGCTGAATTTGTCTCTGGGAAATTACAAGAATGGGGAATTGAGCATCAAACTGGGATTGCTGAGACTGGTATCGTTGCGATTATCCAGGGTGAGAAACAACCAGAAGCATCCAATCCAAAATCGAAAGTCTTGGCGATCCGTGCGGATATGGACGCTTTACCCATAGTCGAACAAAACGAAGTACCCTACCGTTCCCAACATGATGGGATCATGCACGCTTGTGGACACGATGGACATACTGCGATCGCTCTTGGTACAGCTTATTATCTCCAGCAGCATCGTCAAGATTTTGCCGGGACTGTGAAAATGATCTTCCAGCCAGCAGAAGAAGGACCAGGAGGCGCAAAACCAATGATTGATGCTGGGGTGTTGAAAAACCCAGATGTAGACGCCATTATTGGTTTGCACCTGTGGAATAATTTGCCTTTAGGGACAGTAGGTGTACGTGCAGGTGCATTAATGGCGGCTGTAGAAACCTTTGACTGCACCATTTTTGGCAAAGGCGGACACGGTGCAATGCCCCATCAAACTGTAGACTCAGTAGTAGTTGCAGCCCAAATTGTCAATGCTCTACAAACAATAGTGGCTCGTAACGTCAATCCGATTGATTCAGCAGTGGTGACAGTCGGTGAACTCCATGCCGGAACAAAGTGCAATGTGATTGCAGATACAGCCAAGATGAGTGGTACTGTCAGGTACTTTAATCCGTCTTTTAGAGGCTTTTTTGCCCAACGGATTGAGCAAATTATTGCTGGAATTTGCCAAATTTTTGGTGCTAATTATGACTTTCAGTACTCGGAATTATACCCAGCCACAATTAATGATGCAGGGATGGCGGAACTAGTGCGATCGGTTGCGGAAGAAGTAGTAGAAACGCCGATGGGTATTGTACCGGAGTGCCAAACTATGGGCGGTGAGGATATGTCCTACTTTTTGCAAGAAGTACCTGGTTGTTATTTCTTCTTGGGTTCTGCTAATCCAGAGAAGAATTTAGCCTATCCTCATCATCATCCCCGTTTTGATTTTGATGAAACAGCATTGGCGATGGGTGTGGAAATGTTTGTGCGTTGTGTGGAGAGGTTTTTGCATCAATGAAGTCCTGGCGATATTCGTAATCGCGGCTACACATGCGAAACCCGCCTACGCGGGTTTTTCAGTCCACAGTGACCTGGGGGCGTTGCAGCGTGATCTCTGATATCAAGTATCAAGCTCGGCTAATGGCGGAGAATTTGGAGCCGCCAGAAGTCACACTGACGGCTCCTGCTTGCTAAGAAACTTTGGCTTCCAATGATTTTAGCAACTCTGTATTCACTCCTGATTCACGAGTTAAAGCAATTTTGCCAGTGCGGGCAATTTCCTTCAAGCCAAATTTTTGTAACACTTGCACGATCGCGACCATTTTACCTGGATCACCGACAACTTCTAAAGTTAGGGAATCTTCTGCGACATCCACCACTCGCGCCCGGAAAATTTGGGCTAACTCGACTATCTCGGAACGGGTGTTGCTGGTAGCATTCACTTTGAGTAGCATTAATTCGCGTTCTACACAGGGAGTTTCAGTAATATCCTGCACTTTCAGAACGTTGATCAGCTTATATAGTTGCTTGGTCAGTTGTTCAATTACACGATCATCACCTGGTACAACCATTGTGATCCGAGAAACTCCTGACTGTTCTGCTGGACCTACAGCAAGGCTTTCGATGTTAAAGCCACGACGGGCAAATAAACCAGAAATGCGGGAAAGAACACCCGCTTCATCTTCTACAAGTACTGATAGGGTATGTTTCATGTCGCCAACAGAGGCTAGGGAGAGGATTGTATGGATTTTAGATTGCAAGCCTGGATCATATATTTTAAACTTAAATGCCCCTCTCAAATCAGACTATTGAAGTTAAAAAGCATCTCCTGATCAACCAAAGGTAATACTTGCACGGGATATTGCTTCAACCACTCCTGAAATGATCGCCCGCCCTGCTCAATATACTTATTTAATTCTGGTAGACAGCGACGGCGATAGAAACCACACAATGGTTCCCATCTATTATTTCTATAAACTAAAGCTGCGATCGCTTCTTCTGGTACTTGCTGTAATCTAGAAATCCACTCTTGCAAAACTTCTACCCGCAATTTCGGTAAGTCACAAGCTAATAGTAACACCCAATCTGTTTTTACTTGCGTTAGTCCTTGGGCAAAACCCACCAGTGGCCCGTGGGTTTTTGATTCATTACCAGTTTCATCTGGTAAAGGTAATTCCTGAATAAACTGACTTTTGGGTAGTAACAAATGCTGATAGCGTTCTGGCCAAGGAGTGACTATATAAACCTGTTCAGCACAAGTCTCCGCAATTTGGCAGATACGTTGCAACATAGGGACATCTTCAATGGGGATCAGGGCTTTATCCCTACCCATACGTCTACTCTTACCGCCCGCTAAAACGATAGCCGTCAATTGGTCATTGGTCATTGATCATTCATTGGTCATTGGTTAGTAGTTAGTGGTTAGTAGTTGTTTCATACTTACTCCTCACACTCCCCATTGCCCCCCAACCCCACAAAGTGGGGACCCCTAGCCCCCCATCACCCCACCTCCCAACCTCCCCACCTCCAAACTCACCCTCTCACCTGACTTTGGCGAACTTGCTGCAACATTTGCTCTAAACTTGAGGCTGCTGGTAGGCATTTTAACCCTTGACAAACTAAGCCAACACTGTTGTCTGGTAGTTTTGATGCGATCGCAAACACAACGCTTGGTAAGTATTGAGACATGAGTGAGTGTAATTGCTCGGTGGTGGTGCGAATCAGGGTACTATTGCGATACCAATCCAAGGCTGTGAACAAACTCGGACAGGCTTGGGGAGTACTATTCATCACAGAGCGAAAAGCATTTAAGCCTTGCTCTGCTAAATCTAAATAATGCAGATTATCTGTAAACAGGGCAAGACGCACGAGATTGGCGATCGCTACTCCATTTGCTGACGGTGTCGCATTGTCTACATAACTACGTTCGCGCACAATTAAATCTTGACTTGCATCACTTGATGTGTTATAATACCCTCCTAATTCTACACTCCAAAGATATTCGTCAAATTCTTCTTGGAGAGCGATCGCCCTTTCTAACCATTTGTTTTGTTCAGGGCTGCAAGTTTGCAAATCTAGCAGTGCTTTGATAAAAAAGGCGTAATCTTCTGACTGAGCTAATACGGTTGGTTGATTTTCATAGTTAAGTCGGTGGAAACGCCCATCCACAAACTGATGATTGACAATGAAATCTGCGGCTGTGGTTGCTAGTTCCAAATACACAGGTTCTCGGAAAACAGCATACGCCCTTGCTAAGCCAGAAATCATCAAGCTATTCCAAGCAACTATCATTTTGGTATCTGTCACCGCCGGAATCCGACCAGGCCAATGACGAGATTTCGCTTCTTGGTTGTTACGTGCGGGAGGAAATGTTTCTAGTGATTCAGGAGTTGCACCGTAACGCGCTACGAATAATTTTTTCAGGGCTGTTTCTACGGTTGCGCTCAGTTCCCCACTACGGCGTCTTTGTAAGACGTTTTTACTTTCAAAGTTACCATTAGCGGTGACTGTAAATTGTTGTTGCAATTCTATGAGTTCTTCAGCAGTGAGCAGTTGTTCTAGTTCACTGAAAGTCCAGACGTAAAAGGCTCCTTCTTCTGGTTCTGACCCCCCCTTGTCCCCCCCTTGGTAAGGGGGGGTGAAACTATCAGCATCTTGAGCAGCATAGAAATAACCTTCTGGGGCGGTCATTTCTCTTTTGAGCCATTGGACGGTACCAGCGATCGCTCTTTTAAAAGCAGGCTCTTCTATACCTGCACTCCAAAGATTTGCTAGATACTCTACAATTTGACCGTTATCGTAGAGCATCTTTTCAAAATGTGGTACTGTCCAGGTGGGATCAACGGTGTAGCGGTGAAAGCCTCCGCCTACATGGTCATAAATACCACCTAATGCCAGGTCTAATCCCCGTTGAGTACAAACTTGTTTGCCATCATATTCAGATGTCACTTCAAATCGTGTTCCGCGCAATGCTAATTCTGCATAGGGGATCATGGGGAAACTATTACCATATTGATTCGGAGTAATGATCCCCGTGCTAGTTTCCCAGCCTTTGTGTAATAACTCCTTGTCTTGAGTTGCGGTAGTACCTTGTTGCTGCAATACTGCGGAGGTGAGGAGTGATTCGAGAATTACTGCTTTGCGATCGCGCAGGTCTTGTTTTTCTGTATCGTAGTAGTGGCGAATCGCTTGTAAAACTTGTAAAAAGCCAGGACGTCCGTAGCGTGGTTCCACTGGGAAGTAAGTACCTGCGTAAAATGGTACTAAATCATCTGGAGATAAAAAAGCATTTAAAGGCCAACCCCCTTGACCACTCATCATTTGCAAAGCTTGCATGTAAATGCTGTCGATGTCTGGTCTTTCTTCCCTGTCTACTTTGATCGGGATAAAATTGGCATTCATGTACTCGGCAATGCCTGGGTCAGAAAATGCTTCTCCTTCCATGACAGTACACCAGTGGCAACTGGAGTAGCCAATAGAGAGAAATATAGGTTTATTCTGTGCTTTTGCGGTGGAGAGTGCTTCGTCGCACCAAGGCCACCAATCAATCGGATTTTCAGCGTGTTTGCGGAGATAGAGACTCTTAGCTTCAGCAAGGCGATTAGTCATGATTAGACGCTAGTATTTGCCTTCTGTGTTCAGTCTACCTCGAATGTTCTTTGTTGATTGTTGGTAGTCGGTTGGAAAATTAACAACCAACTACCAGCCAATAAGTGACAACCAAATCAACATACTTTTGATGCAACCAGTGATTTTTTACTCTAAAGAACGCAAAAACGAACTAGCCACTGGTATTGAAACTGTACCAGAGGGGGGTACTGCTTCGGTACTAATTTTAGTGTTGGGGTTGAGTCCGACGATCAGGTGCAGTAAGAAGGTAATGATAGCGGCTTGTACAAATTTTTCTAGCATGGCGATTTCCTCTGTTTCGGTCGATGTCTTCTAAATTCGGGATCGAATCTTCTAGATACACCTTGTAGTAAGGATCTACCCCATTAGGTAGATATAACCGGATTTTTTCAGTAAATTTATGGGATTTTTTACAAAACTTTGAAAAAATAATACCGGAAAACTGCTGAGTTAATAGGGTAAGCACCATCTGCTATATATGACTACACAGTGGTTAACATGGTTTCGGAAAACAATCAGCCTTTGTAATCGATAGAATGTATCTACACTAGTTACAAGCTGGCTACATGATTCCTATCGTTATTGAACAATCAGGTCGTGGCGAACGCGCCTTTGATATCTACTCACGCCTGTTACGTGAGCGTATTATCTTTTTAGGACAAGCGATTGATGACAACGTTGCTAACTTGATTGTTGCCCAACTGCTGTTTTTAGACGCCGAAGACCCAGAGAAAGACATATATGTGTACATCAATTCTCCTGGCGGTTCGGTAACAGCAGGGATGGGTATTTTTGATACTATGAAGCACATCCGTCCGGATGTGTGTACAATTTGTACCGGATTAGCAGCCAGTATGGGTGCTTTTCTCCTTAGTGCAGGTGCTAAGGGTAAAAGAATGAGTCTTCCTCATTCTCGGATCATGATTCACCAACCTTTGGGCGGCGCTCGTGGACAAGCAACTGATATTGAAATTCAAGCCCGCGAAATCCTTTACCATAAGCGACGGCTAAACGAATATTTAGCCGAACATACAGGTCAGCCTTTGGAAAAAATCGCCGAAGACACAGAAAGGGACTTCTTTATGTCACCAGAAGAAGCCAGAGACTATGGCTTAATAGACCAAGTGATTGACCGTCATGCAGCTGGTAGCCGCCCAATGGCAGTTGTATAGTCAGAAATAAGGGTTAAAATTAAGGGTGAAAGGAAGTAAAAATTTCTTTATCCTTTAACTTTTGCCCTTTCCCTAGACGAGGCTATTTTATTTTTTGTTTACAAGAGTTTAGACGCCCCTGAAATTTGTTGAGTTTGAAGCTGGAATTTTAAGCAACTTGAATTCCAGCAATCATTTTTCAGTAAGCAAAGAATGATGCAACTGTGATAATTGCTTTTTAGATATCACAGCCTTTACTTTACTGGTAGGTCTAAGGATAATTATTGTATTAATTTTGCCCATTATATACCAGTCTCATCTCAAATTCCATATTTTTAGTTACAGTTTTTTAGTAGTTGTTTGTCAATTGTCATTAGTAGTGAATATGAACCAACTACCTATTACCCATTACCCATTACCATGAAATAATCAAAATCCCGCTAGCGGATCTACAGGTGTAGGCTGGGATTCTAAATATTTGAGGAAATCACGTAATTCTTCGGAATCAAGTAAATGGCGCGATCGCTTGCCATAGGTTTGAATTAAATAGTCTCTACCCTGTTCTGTCGTCCAACCCAAGCGCTGCATTTCGACTCCTATTTTGGCGATATCATCTGACTGATCCACAGGTTCACTTTTCTTCTTTTTCCTCGTTGTAGGTGCTGGCGCAGCCATTACTTCATTTGGCGTATTGTTATGACTGCGTTGGGGAAAGAGTGTGACGTTACTAGAACCAATCTCTGGTAAAGGTTGATGTTCACTTTGGTTGTTGGAAATTACCCCAAAGTCTTCCGGTTGAATATCCAAGCGTAATTCTGGGCTTGGACTCACAGCTAAGTTTTGCTCAAAGTCCTGGCTGTTGTTTTCAATTGTGGGCGTTGCAGAAACAGTTGGTGGAATAGGTGTCCTTGGTTGTGTCTCCAGATTGGGGGTATCTATGGAACTTGGGGTGAAAGCAGAGACAGGGATACGCGGAGGTGTTGATGCGGGGAAATTTTCCTTTGTTTGAGCCACATCACTACTTTTAGTCGTCTTCGCCTCAGCCATACTCTTCGCCTCACTCAAACTTTCTATTTGTGGTTGTGGCGTAGTAGTGATTCCCAAAACCATCAAAGCCCTACTTCTAGCTTGATCTTCTGCTTCCTCTACTGTTGAGGCTGCTGCCATACCAGTAGCACGGGTGATACCTTCAATTTGTACGCTTGCCCGAACAATATATTTGCCGTGATCAATTTGCACTAATTCAGAGATTAAACTAGCTGTAGGATACAAGCTCTGAAGTTGAGACAACATAATTTCACCAAATCTACGTTTTAATTATCAAAGGAAGCAATAGGGAAGAACAAAGAAGCTAAAATATGGAATCAGCAGGATAATTTTACCCAAGTGATAAAGCTGATAAATGTTAACTGTTAAATATTGCTTTTGATTTACCCACCCATTTTTGTTTGATTAGGTTGTGGATTCATTTTCGGGTATGGCCCCATTTTACCGAAGAAAGGCAGGGTCAGAGGGCATAAGCAAAAAAAGTAATTTTTGATACAAACATAATCCTCTGTGCTCTGCCCTATGGTTTAAAGCCCCTGAATTTACTTATGGAAAATAAATAAACGCGTAGCAACTGTGTTAAATCCCCTGAATGTATTCGTGAGGTTGCATCTTCCTACATCCACCAAACTGCTCAGCGTCTACCTACTTCTACCTTCTTAAACCTTTATTTATACTCATAGTTAAACCCTGAGTTACCAAAATGCTATTTAAAACTTAAGTACACTGATTGTAAAATTAAGATTTTTGAGTAAATATTGGTTACAACTAACTAAATTTAAGTGTTATTGCTAGCAATGCTATACTATTTAACCAATTTAATATCCAGAAATCTTTTCTGGAAGTACGACTAAATTTACAATAATAAAGTAATGGTTCGTCCTCACAGCTTGTTAAGCTGCTAACCTATTTGTTACTGATTCTACATATGGAACATTTAGGTTGCTCAGCAGTTTCTCCTAGTTAACAATCAGAGTCTAATCGCGAAAAGTACCTTTCAATTAGGCGATTGAACACCTGCGGTTTAAGGTGCGTAGCGCGTTTGGGCAGTTCTACTGAGAGCGATCCAAACACAGCCTCTCAAAAACCCGTTGCGTAAAAACCTAGCACTTTACCAACCCAACTTGGCAGGTGTTGGTTGGGAAAAGGGTATATTGGATTGACCAAGTGAAAGGACTTGAACGAACTGGTACTCTGAGATGATTGTGTAGCGCCCTACCTGTTGGGAAGTTCGTTTACCGCTAGTGTCTGTGGGTCGTGAGGTAATCAACCAAGAACCAGATTCAAACAATGGACATGTTGCAAGGGTGGGGGGAATCCCCACACGCAAGTGTTCTTTACTCTCAACAAAAAAAGATGTTTTGACCAAAGGTCGGTTCACTGCATGGAATTTTCAATCGCTACACTCCTTGCCAATTTCACTGATGATAAATTGGTAGCTCGTAAACTTCTAGAAAAGAAACTTGGTTGTGAAGATGAAGAGAGTTTACAGAAACTTCACATCATCTTAGAGGTACTAGAGAAAATTGGCATTTTAGTGAAAGAACGCGGTAAATATCGCCGCATTACTGAAGAAGGACTAATAGAAGCTAAGTTGCGTTGTTCCAGCAAAGGCTTTTGCTTTGCAATTCAAGATGTAGAGGGAACTGAAGACATTTACATTCGAGAAAGCCATTTAAGTAATGCTTGGAATGGCGATCGCGTTTTGGTACGAGTTCTCAAAGAAGGTAGTCGGCGTCGTTCTCCAGAAGGAGAGGTGAAATTAATTTTAGAACGTTCCAACCACACCTTGTTGGCACGGATCAAACAAGTAGAAGGGGGCTATCGTGCTGTACCTTTAGATGATCGCCTACTATTTGAACTGAAACTGTACGCCAATGGTGTGAAATTGCAAGAAGCGATCGACCATCTCGCCCATGTGGAAGTTCTACGCTATCCACTAGCACAATATCCCCCACTAGGACGGGTTGTGCAAATCCTTGGTAGTGATGCAGAAGCAGCAGCTGACATAGATTTAGTTACTTGCAAGCATGACCTTTCCCGTAGTTTTCCCGAAAACGTCCAAGAAGCAGCCACCAAGCTACCAAAAAGGATTTTAAAGGCAGATTTAAAAGAGCGGCTAGATTTACGTAACAAGTTTACTATTACGATACAGGGTAATAATGTTGACACCAAAACAGTAGAAAATGCCTTTTCCTTGGAAACAACTAGCGCTGGCAATTTGCAGCTAGGCTTTCACATCTGTGATGTTTCCCACTACGTGCAGCCAGATGAAGCACTTGATCGGGAAGCGCTTAGACGGGGCAGATCGGTATATCTGGGAGATTTGGTTCTGCCAATGTTACCAGAAAACGTGGTAGAGCGGTGTTCTCTAGTAGTAGGAAGTGATCGTCTTAGTATCTCTTGTTTAATTACCTTTGATCCAGAATCAGGAGAAGTACTGGAGTGGGAAATTCAACCCAGTGTAGTGAAAGTAGACGCTTCGGTGAATGCTCAGCAAGCAGAAACTATTCTTCTGGGTAAAAAAGTTACGAAAGTGCCTACCGAAGCAGTAGAAATACTGCAACAGTTGAAAAAGTTGCAAGTAGCCCTGAAACAACAACGCACTGCACGCGGAAGTTTGCAGTTAAACCTGCCCACGAATAAAAACCCCTTCTATGATGAAGGTATTCTCGGATGCGTAGTCGAAAAAGATTCACCTGTGCGATCGCTGCTGACAGAGTTTGTATTGCTGGTGAATCAAATCATGGCCAATCACATGAGTGCTTTAGGTGTTCCCAGCATTTGGCGAGTCCAAGGCGCACCTGATCCTGAAGATGTGCAAGAGATGCTGAAACTAGCGATCAATTTGGGCATCGAATTGTCATTAGAACCAGATATTGAGATCCAACCTCTGGATTATCAACAATTGACAAGGGTATTTGCCGAGTCGTCCTCGGAACAAGTTTTGACTTATTTGTTACAAGACACCCTCAAACAAGCTGTTTACAGCACCAATAAAGCACCCCACTTTGGTTTAGCACTGCCAGAATATGTCCACTTTACCGCACCCTTACGACGTTACCCAGATTTACTGATGCAGAGGGTATATCACTCACTGCTAGAACACGGACGCGATCGCCGCAATACTCGTGTGAAAGAGCGTGTGAACTTGCGTTCTTCTACCAGCCACGGAGAAATTAACTGGAACGTCCTACCACCAGAATTGCAACAAGAGTTGCAAAGCGAGCTGACAAGAGTAATTACCCAAATCAACGACAGAGAAAAAGAAGTCCAAGAAGCCGAAACTGACTTAGAAGGCTTACAGAGAGCCTCTTTAATGAAACAACGCATCGGTGAGGTTTTCAATGGTGTAATTACAGGCGTCCAATCCTACGGGTTCTTTGTCGAAATTGAAGTACCACCAAAAGATGGAACTGATGATCATAACGTACCTTTACGAGTAGAAGGATTAGTACACGTCAGTTCCCTCAAAGACGATTGGTACGAATATCGCGCCAGACAACAAGCCTTGTTTGGCCGGAAAAATCGCGCTTCCTATAGATTAGGCGATCGCGTCGCCGTCCAAGTTAAAAGCGTCGATTACTACCGTCAACAAATTGATCTAGTTACAGTTGGCAGCGATGGTATTCCCTATCGCCAGGATATCAGCGTCAATGGTGAAGAACCAGATATGTACTTACCTGGTGACATAGAGCAGGACGATTTAGAATCCTATGAAGAGGATGAATAAAAAGCTGGTTAGTGGTTAGTCAATAGTAGTTAGTAGTAAAAAACACTAACTACTAACTACTGTAGGCCGCGTGCATTTATACCAAAATATTTAGTTTTGCATTTAAGATACTCATACAAATGCTATCTCCCTGAAGGGAGACGCTACGCGAACGACCCTACTAACTCTTCCCAAATAATAGAAACGTGTCAAACAACAACAAGCCACTCATTTTAGGAATTACAGGTGCATCTGGTTTAATCTACGCAGTTCGCGCTTTGAAATATTTGCTTACAGCCGACTACGAAATTGAATTAGTTGCTTCTAAGTCAACCTACATGGTTTGGCAATCTGAGCAAAATATTCGTATGCCCGTAGAACCTGTTCAACAGGAACAATTTTGGCGACAACAAGCAGGAGTAGAAACGAGGGGAAAACTACGCTGTCATCCTTGGGGAGACGTGGGGGCTAATATCGCTAGTGGTTCCTTTCGTACCCTGGGAATGATTGTAATTCCCTGTAGTATGAGTACAGTAGCTAAGTTAGCAGCAGGGTTAAGTTCCGACTTGTTAGAACGAGCCGCAGACGTACAGCTAAAAGAAGGGCGAAAGCTAGTCCTAGTTCCCCGTGAAACTCCTTTTAGTCTGATTCACTTGCGGAACTTAACCACCCTTGCAGAAACCGGAGTGAGAATTGTACCTGCAATTCCTGCTTGGTATCACAATCCTCAAACTATTGAGGATTTAGTTGATTTTGTAGTTGCCCGTGCTTTGGATCAACTCGATATTGATTGTATTCCTATTCAACGTTGGCAAGGTTCTGAACAAAGGCAGGAGGCAAAAGGCAGGAGGCAGAAGGAATATTGAACAAAGGCAGCTATGCAAAAGGCAGGAGGCAGAAAGAAGACGTTGCAGAGAAAGCAGGATGATTTTATTTTCTATTACAAATAAAAAACTCAAAACTTAGTGTCTTGGTGACTTAGTGGTTCATTATTCATCCCTAATTTGTGCAACGCCAGAAGGAATATTAGATCTGTTGATTGCTAATAATATTAAGAGGCTAGGTTTACGAACTGGAGAATAGAAGCTAGACGGTCATGTGATAAATCACACAACGAGGGAATGAAAATTTAACTCCTCCTACACCCCTACACCCTTAAATCCCTACACCCAATTTCAAGACAGGGGTGAGAGGGTAAGAGCTAGTATGAAACTAATTTCTCATTCTTCATCTAATATCTCAATGTCTAATTCCCAATTCTCAGTCTCCAGTGCCTATTGCCCCTATACCCAGTTCCTAGTCTTCAGTCGCTAATCTCTATGGCTCTTTTTCGATTAATTTTATTAGTAGCAACTATGGGAGGACTAGCACTGTTATTAGTGCAAAATTGGTCTCCTATCCTCCCATTAGTCTTTTTTGGTATGCAAAGTCAACCATTGCCTTTGGCAATATGGGTTTTGTTCAGCATTGCTGCTGGTGCTGCAACTTCCTTGTTGATCTCTGGGTTATTTCAATTGTCGTATTTAGCAGGGCCACAACAGCCAAAACCTTTTGCATCCAAGTCTCGTAGAACTTCAGTAAGTGGTAGCCGTTCCTCACAAGAAAAATATGCTGATAGCTATACTAGCCCCCCACCATCGGCTGCTAAAACTTCATCTCAATCCAATCCAGACGATGATTGGGACATCGACAACAGTGAAAGTTGGGATTTTGAGGAGAAATCAGACGCAACAAAAGCTCAAGATACGGAAATTAGAGACTCGAAAAGCTATGAACGTCGCCAAGAACCTAAAGACAGCTTTCGTTCAGGTTCTTCATATTCTTATAGCTACCGCGAACCCAAAAATTCTGGAGTCGGAAAAACTGAATCAGTTTATGATGCTGACTATCGAGTAATTATTCCCCCATATCAACCATCAAGCGATGATATAACTGATGAAGATAATTCAAGCGAGAAAAATCATCAAGCTGATGAAGATGATTGGGGGTTTCTAGAGGATTTTGAAGATGACGAGCAGCGTAAGCGTTAATAAATAGAGACATCACCGAGCAATTCTCTACCTGATCCCGCAACGCTCACGAGACTCCTGCTTCACCCTACCTGTCATAGCAGCTTCTTGTAAAGTCATAAAAGCATTAAAATCTTCTAGGTCATAGCGTGTACTCAATAATTGCCGTAGCTGATTTTCAGCTTCTACAGTCAAGTACCCTGTTGATAAAGCCTTTTGCACAACATCTCTGATCCGAATCATGCTTGAATCCTCAAACGACCACACTTAATGTATTTGGCTTATTCAAGCCAGATATGCAGGTTCTTAGTGTTTTCCAGCATTAAGTTGGCCAGGCTTTTTGCAACTGAATAAGAAAATAAGTCATTTTTTACACCTTGTATTGAAAAATTGCTATTTGTGCTAATCGAGAAACTCACTAAATATTAAGAATAAGTAGAGCTGTTTATATGTAAGTACTGAGATAAGCACATTGTGCTGGTAGAAACACAGTGCTGTATAAAGCTCCATTACTAGTGAGTTTGAACTACTTAGGTAGACGCACAAAGCTTCGATAAAGTTTCAATCAAGCTCAATCAAATCTTATTAAATTTACCTTAACATAAGCAATATTAATTGATTTATGTGAATTTACTGCAAAGATTGTCATCACTCAAGTAGTCGCAGGGGGTTGCATGAAATATATTGATGTCATATTCGCTTGAATACTTATATTTTCGTGTAAGCTGGTAATAGGTAATTGGTAATCGGTAATGGGAAAAACCAATTACAAACAGCGAAGCATAACATTGTAAGCAATAAATCGAAATTGACATAAGAGGGCGATCGCACGCTGTCGCCAAATTCAATGCAGGGATATCAAACCTGACACAGTTCCTCAATTACCCGTGCAAACTCCTCAGTCATCAAGTCTGAACCATTTTCACGGTAAACTCGTAAAAGTTCCTGGTAAAACCACAAAGTTCCTTCTTTACCAGCTTTAAATTCATTCCAAATGCTGTTGCCATATTGTCGCGAGTCTGCCAATAACGACCTGGCATTGTGTAGTTTATCCGCCAAAGACACTCGCCGGATGGAGGGTGAAGCATGACGCAAGTTATGCAAATATCTTTTTTTGCGTTCTTGCCAAGGTGGTTTTGGGTAAATGTCGCATTCAGTACAGCCATCAATGATTGCTACTACTGTGTCTCCAAATTTCTGACGAATTTCCTCGCGGGTTTGACTTCCACCTTGATCTTCGATCGCATCGTGTAACAAAGCTGCGATCGCTTCTTCTTCAGTCCCTCCTGCTTCTAGTACCAGTGCTGTCACGCTTAATAAGTGTGTGACATAAGGAACACCGCTAATTTTACGGGTTTGATGAGCATGGAGACGAGTTGCATAAACTAGTGCTTCTGCAAATTTATCTGTTAGTTTCAATGTATTCATCACAACAGGGAATCTTGATGGTAAAACAGGGATTCTTTTGCTACCTCAGCAGCAATACTTTTTCGTAAATCAAAGGGAAGCAAGACTTCGCATTTAGGACGCCAAGCTCGCAGGCGCATAATGACGTTATTATCTCTATATTTATGATCTTGGTATCGGATACTTACTTGATAATAGGCATCATTCGGTGAACGATTCGCCAAAATCTTCAACAGTGCTCGCTGTGGTTCCGCTTGTTTAACCTCGCGCCGAATTAAATGTTGTGCTTGTTGGTAAGTAATTTCCGCAAAGGTATCGTGGCGTTCAGTACCTTTAACGTAGCGATCATGAAATTCTCGCTCAAATCTGAGTAGCATCAGTTGAGCAGGCAAATAGAAATCAAAACCCCATGCTTTGCTCATTGCGACTGCGATGTCATCTGGAGTGGGTAAAGATTTCTGTTGGTAACTTTGTTGCAAATTATGGGGAAGCTGAGGGTTTGTCCACTCTAGGGAGATCATGTTTTGAATGCGATCAAGGCGAAAATTATACCAATCGCCTTGTCGTAGGGGACTTTCACCATAGGCACACAGATAAACTGCTCTCTGCACGTAGTAGATGCATACTGGATAAACGATGCAATCAACGGTATCTCTCACCTTAGCGCTGTTGTAGGTGAGCTTAATCGGTGGAACTGGAGTTTTTGTCCAAAGTTGTCTTAATTCGTATTGCCAGTCTTCAACTAAATCAATTGTACTACGGGGAATAACGTAATCAAGTTTCAGGAAAAAGCGTTGTACACCGTTGATTTTTTGGGAATGGTTTTCAGCGATCGCACTCAAATCTTCCTCGAGAAAATTTAATTCGTAAGCACCAAGTTTCGCTATATTTACTTCATTATTTATAGTTGTAGGGCGTAACGGTAATTCAGTGACGCGATCATACTTTTGGTTTTTGTATACCAACCATCCCAACTCAGCTAAAGTTTCCAAATCAGCTTGCAGGGAACGGCGAGTTACTCCAAACAAACGTGTTTTGAGTAATTCATCCAGTTGAGATTTATTTATACCTGCGTGGGACACAACTGATTGTTTCCATTCAGTTTCCGAAATTCCTATTTTTGGATCAAATAGCCATTGTGCGGTAGTTTTAGCACAGGGACAGTTTTCATCGTGTAGTTTGGGAACAGTTTCACCTTTGGGGTGCGTGGAAGTAAAAAACACATCCCGCCATTGAGCATAGGTAAAACCGTCATTTAAAGCCAAGCGGTTTTCACCATAAAGCGAAGACAACCACACCCATAAACGAACTGCTCGCTGTAGATTTTGTTTGAGAGAACCACGTGCTAACCACTGCAACAGTTCGACGTTGGGAATATCTCGAAAAACTGGCTCCAGCACAATTTTAACCTTTGCTGTGTATTACGTGTTGATTTCTCTCCTACCTTTGGTTAAGCCTTCAAGGGAAGAAGAGACTGAGTGGTTCAATCTGTATTGAACTCAAGTAAAAACCATCATTACCTCTAGGTTAATCATAATTGGAAGCAGCCTCTTCCAGCAGGATTTATGATGTATCCATGCAACCAGCCAAGGTAATGACTACTTAGCAAAGATTCCCAATCCAAAATCTAAAATCTAAAATTGGCATGATACCAAATCAGGAAAATATGTGATTTGTATCACACATAATCCTGAGTATAATCTGGGACACTTGATTAATTAATATTTGATTATTAAAATTTTAAGTAGAAATACTGTTAATTTCTATGACTTCGTATCAGATAAACCTTGAAGGTGACGTGTTAAAAGTCAGGTTTGGTCAACCTGCAATGGGCGACCAAGTAGTGCGGGATGCGGCGGCACGTTTAGATGAGATGATAACACTGGGAGAACTTGCTGGGGGCAAACTACTTAAAATTGATGGGCCTGCATCTGTAGCTGTTAGTTACCTGATAGCACACAAGGTATCTCATTTATATAGTGCGATCGCAGTTTTTGACCCAAAAATAGGTATAAAAGGCTACAAATCCTTTATTGTAGCAGTCTCTCATACTCCCGCATACAAGATAGGCGAACTGATCGAAACAGACGAACCGCACAAGGATAAAATTTACCCAAAAGTTGTAATTTGTGGCCCTTCCCAATCGGGAAAATCTTGTTTGCGCGAAGGTTTAAAGCAAGCAATTTCTAACATTGCAGGCGCACCCTATCCTTATGTGATTACCGCTTGTCCAGATGGTGAGGGTGCATGGTATTCCGAGGCTGCACAGCGCGATTTAGAATTAGCACAACAGTTAAAAGCAACATACAAGGCGAAATTTACCCCAGAGTTTGCAACCAAAGCTGCAAGTTGGGTGCGGAATGCAAACACACCCCTAAATATCATTGACGTTGGCGGAAGAATAACTGACGAAAATCGCATCATTATGCGAGAAGCAACACATGCGGTAATTTTATCTGGGAAAAACGAGAAAATTCCCGAATGGCAAGAGTTTTGCGAATCGCTGGGGTTGCGGATAGTTGCAATCATCCACAGCGATCTTGAGGATAAAGAGGATGTGATTGAGTCTGAGTCGCCTGTGTTGACAGGTAAAGTTCACCGTCTTGTGCGAGGAGAGGATGTTTCCAGGAGGGGGATGGTGCAGGTCTTGGCAAAAGTTTTAGTAGGGTTGGGTAGTAAACAATGAAACAATTACGTGTTGCTGAACAAGCTGCTTTGCAAGTCATCCAAGAAGCCGTTAGGGTTCTAGCGGATTGGACAGACTCGAAATTAAAAGATAAATTGTCAAGGTTAATAACAGCAAATAGTAATGAGGATGTCATCCAAAAAGCTGTTGCAGAAGCACAGGGATTACTTTCTTGGAATAGCGAGGAAAACCCAAAAGCCTTGCGTCTGTTATTTGACTTAGTAAACTTGGAAAAAGACGAAGAGAAAAAGAGTCAAAATCAGCATCAACAACATTATTGGAAGCCAGATGTTATTGGCGATTGTAATCCTAAAATATCTTACCCCGTAGAAAAGGAACCTTCATTAGAAGATTTCAGTAAACTGAAACATGAAATTAAACAAGAATTAGATAAACTCGATGACGATAGAGATTTAAATAACCTATCTTTGCTGACTTTGATTCTGGAAAAATATGGTTCTTTCATCAGTTTTGGTGGTTTGGATATTGCATTAATAGATATAGCTAAAAGTACTGCTGCTGTTGCTGCTGCACTAGCAAATAATCCTGAAAGCAATAATCTAACTTTAATTGCAGGCGATTTATCAGGTATTCAAAAATTTATTTACACTATATCTTCTGATGGTGCGCTGAAATCTTTGCGTGCGCGCAGCTTTTACTTGGAACTAGTTACGGAAGAAGTAGTACAGCAACTTTTGGAGACGTTAGAATTACCACGTACAAATGTTATTTACGCAGGTGGTGGTAATTTATATATATTAGCTCCTGCAATAGAATCAGTTAAAAGCATAGTTGAGGAAATTTGTCAACAGTTTAATGAATGGCTTTTGGGTGAGTTTCAAGGCAAAATTTTTCTCGCACTTGATTGTTTAGACTTCCCCATCACAGATATTACCACTGCAAAGTTTGCCGAATATTGGTCAGAATTGACAAGTAAAAAACTAGCTGCACAAAAGTCTCGTAAGTTTGCTGAAAATATTAGCAAATTTATTCAAGAAAGTGAAAGTCACGAACCTTGTAAAGTTTGTCATCGTGATGATGTGGAACCAGAGAAATTAAAGCAGCTTAATAAGAACGAGCCAGATTCGGTGCTTGCTTGTGAAACTTGTTGCAGAATGTTTGAGTTAGGAGGACAGTTATTAAGAGTTGAAGTGATAGTGCGATCGCAAAGTGAAAACTTTGAGGATAAGTTTGACACACTTGCTTTTGAACTTCCTGCTACTGATAAACGTGATGCTAAAAATGTTTACTATCATTTGTTTCGCAGATGGAAACAAATAGTTCCAGATAATGACACAGCCTTGTTAGTAAATGACTGGAATATAGAGCATTATAAATTCTCCCAATTTAAGAAATCTTTTCCTTTACTGCTGGGAAACTATGCTCAAGAAAGTAGTGAAGAAAAAGGTTTTATTATCCGTGCTAACGAAATGGCGAAAAAAGCCAAAGGTATAGATAGACTTGGATATCTGCGAATGGATGTAGATAATTTGGGGAGAATCTTTGCTGAGGGTTTAGGAGAAAATAAAACTTTGCCAAGAATTGCTGGACTTTCGCGCCAGATGAGTTATTTCTTTAAAGTTTATCTCAACAGTTTAGCTGAATTTAGGCAAGAAAATTTCCTTGATTCAAATAAATTAATTGCAGATATTTTACAGAAAAAAGCAGAATTTTTAACTGCAAATAGGCGAGATAATTTACTATTTATCTATGCAGGAGGCGATGATTTATTTGTTAGTGGTACGTGGAATGAAGTTGTAGAATTTGCCTTTGATGTTTACCAGTCATTCCGTGCTTATACAGGAAATAACCCAGATATTACTTTATCAGGTGGTATTAGTATTGATGATGTTAAATTTCCCTTTTACAAAGCAGCGGATGAATCAGGAGAAGCAGAAGAAAATGCCAAAAGTAATGGTAAAGATAGCTTAGGTCTATTTGATCAAGTATTTAAGTGGGATGAATGGCTGGGAATAGAAGATATCAGCATGATTGATTCTGAAATTCAAAAATATTTACATTCAGAAACTAGACCAAAGCTACTGGGTATATTACCATTTGTCGAGAGATTAGAACAGCAAAATATCGGGGTTAATTATTCCCGTAATTTTGTGCGTAACTTACTTATCACAGCAGAAACACAAGAAAAAGCATTAGAAAAGTTTGAAGACAATAAAAAATCGGAGGAGGCTTTAGGAACTCGCTATTATTTGCATCTACCTAAGATTGCTTATACTTTAGCGAGATTACCCAAAAATGTACTAGATGACAGTGATTTTCGGACTTCCTTAAAAAGTCCATACAATGCGCCTTATTTTCGGGCGATCGCAACTTGGATTGAACTTTTAAATCGCCAGTAATTTATATGACAAAACTCAAAAAACCATCTAACCCATCAATTCCTCAAACTAACGTGAGTAAAACACAAAATACAGTTGACGAAAATGCTAAAACTATTAAAAATGAAATTATTAAAACTATTAAAAATTTACCTGATGGATTAAAAACATATCCCATTCGAGACTTAGTTAAACACGCCGAGCAATTTGGGCCTTATCTCAAACAGCAACGATTAGAAACGAACCAAGTTCGCAAATTTTTAGATGCTGTAAATCGCTTAAAAGCTGACTTAGCGGAAACAGGTGAATTTGCCAAAGTTGAAACAGAAGTTGTTCTGCTGAAACCAAAATTAGCATATGCTGCTGCCAGACAAAAAGCAGCAAAGCCATTAGATGAAGTTATGTCAGCTGCTATTGACAAAGTTCACAGCAAAGAAGATTTTGAACGGCTAGTTCAATTACTTGAATCAATTATTGCTTATCACAAAGCTGAAGGTGGAAAGTAAATATGCCAGTATCATACGCACAAAAACCCCTACTTGGTAAATTAACCCTCACTAGTCAACTTTCTGCTGAAACAGGATTGCATATTGGTGGTGGTGGCGAAAATTTGGATATCGGTGGACTGGATAAACCTGTAATTCGTGACCCTCTCACAAAATATCCTTATTTACCTGGTTCTTCAATTAAAGGTAAACTGCGTTCTATCTTAGAAAGGTTATTAAATAAACCCCTAAATCGTTCAGGAGGAAGCGGTACTTGGCGCTATGAAAGTGACGATTTAAAAGATGGATTTACTGAAGTAGAAGCAGGTAGATTTATTGCCTACGAAGGTGCTAACACCTGTCAAATTAGTCGTCTATTTGGTTCTACCGGGGGTTCCAAATTTTGGATGCCAATTGAAACTGCTAGAGAAGAAGGATTATATGAAGAAAATAAAGATAATCCTACTTCTACAATACAAAATCAAAATTGTATTAAAATCAATCGCGGACGTAACGCGCCAGCTCGATTGATTATTCGAGATTGCCATTTAGTACCAGAATCAGCAGAAAAACTCAAGCAAGTCGACACTGGTTTATACATGACTGAGTGGAAATTTGAAAACGGTATTGACCGAGTAACAGCAGCAGCAAATCCCAGACAGTTAGAACGTGTACCCGCTGGATCAAAATTCCAGTTTGAATTAGTTTACACCGTTGAAAACAAAAACCAAGTCATTGAAGACTTGCAAAATATTGCGATCGCACTGGCCATTTTAGAAGATGATGCACTTGGCGGACATGGTTCTAGAGGTTACGGAAAAGTCAGATTTCAGAACTTTCAGTTTTCCTATCGCAGCTTGGCACAGTATCGCCAAATGACCAGTACTCCTCCTGGTACATCAGCTTTACAACCATTAGAAACCATTCCCAACACCCAAGCACTCTTAGATAACTTTGGAAGTTTAAGCGAGTACGTAAATCGATTATTACCAGGAGATTAATCATGAGTGTCTGGAAATTAGTAAAACTCAACTTTGGTCGCAATCCCGCGCATTTTGGGGAAGTGGGAATAGGGATGGAAAAAACGAGCGATCGCGTCCGTTCCGATACTTTATTTAGTGCATGGGTTAGTGTCTACGCGCGGTTATTCGGTAAAAATGCAGTTGAGGAATTATTGCAGATATTTCCTTCAAAAGAGCAACCTGAATTAACTCCCCCTTTCCGTATCAGTTCCACCTTTATTTATCGACAAGTTGGACAAGAAACAATTTACTATCTTCCCCGTCCCCTGAAGTTTCCCATCAACTATCCTGATGACGATCTAGCTTTTTTCAAAACCTACAAAAAGCTTAATTATTTGCCTTTAGAAATATGGCAAAGATGGTATCAAACAGAAGGGTTTCAAGAGAGCGATCGCCAAGAATTAATTGCTCAAACTACTGGTAAAAAAGCAGCAGGAACCTTTGACTACAAAAAAGCCTTTAAAATTAACAAAGTTCCGAAAGTTGCTGTAGACCGCGTAACCAGAGCAACAAACTTTTACCATACTGGTTTTGTTCAATTTGAGTGGGAGAAAAATCCGGCTGGTTTATACTTTCTCATACAATTATCTCCAGAAGGAGAGAAATTAGTAGACAAGCTAAAAGCTGCTTTGTATCTATTAGGAGAAGAAGGACTGGGAGGAGAACGTTCGAGTGGTGCAGGAAGATTTCAAGTTAAGTGGTTAGAATTACCAGAAACGTGGCAAAAAGTGGTAGATTTTTCCGCTGGAAATCATCACGCGCTGATGAGTTTGTTTTGGGATACACCCATAACAACTGACTTTTTAAATCAAGCTAGCTATGACATTCAAGAACGGGGTGGTTGGATAGCAGAAAATCAACTCCGACGTAAAATGGTGCGCATGTTTAGCGAAGGTTCAGTTTTTCTAGCACCACCACAAGGAAAGCTAGTAGATGTTACACCCAACGGTTTCAACAAATATCGAATTTACCGTAGTGGTATTAGCTTAAGTTTGCCAATTAAAGCACAGGATAAATAATATTATGGTGGTTTCTCCCGAATCTGCTCTCAAGAAACCTGATTTTTATCAATCAAAAAAGATACTAATGACAAGTCCAATTTTACATATTGGCTCATCAGTATCAATATTAAATCCTTTTGAATATGTACAGACAGATAGAAAAGTCTATTTCCCCAACCAAGAAGCCTTAGCAAAGGGTTTATTAGCGCAAGGAGGACGATTTTTCAACGATTATATTCAAGCAATTGAAGAACGCCAAGACATCACAGGACTTTTAAAACAAGCCTTTGGTTCCGAGTGGTGGAAAGCTAAAGATACACAAGGCTGTCCAATTTTCCCCAAAGAAGCCGTCAGCCAAAAGTTGACATCTGAGAGAATTACAGATTTGCGTCCCATGATTCGGAATGGGATGGGACAATTATTTATTCCTGGTTCTTCGATTAAAGGAGCAATTAGAACTGCGATCGCATATTATCTATTGAAACACGCAGATCGTTTTCAATTACCTTTGCCAAAGCGGGTGAGCGAAATCGAGAAAAAATTGAGAGAAAAATTAGGAAAAATTAATCAACATCAGCAGAAATTTCTTGATGATGAGCTATTCATGGATAGTTTATTCTCAGAATTCCACCTCACATATCAAGAGAGAAACTTTCCTGGTAAAGGGCCAAATACAGACTTTTTCAGAGCTATCAAAATTACAGATTCAGCACCACTTTTAGAAGGCAAAATTAAAACAAAGAAAGGTCAAGAAATACCTGTTAACATCCCTGTTGTTGCGGAAGTAGTAGTTTCTAGCAGATTTTCAGATTACTTAGCTAAATATAAAGCATCTATCTATACTGAAATGGTGCGAAATGTCCAAACAGAATTCACCATTACATTAGATACAGAAATGCTTTCATGGTTCACACACAAACAGGGAATGAAGTTACCCTTTAATAACTTGGACGAACTCTTACAAATATGTCAAGAATTTACTCAAGAACAATGGGACTATGAGCATGATTATTGGCAAGAAATTAAGAACAATCCTCAAGCATCAGGGAAAAATTTAGATTTTAATTATATCCGCGAATTTTACGAACCAGAAAAATGTCCCTATAGTTTGAGACTGGGTTGGGGTAGTGGAATGAATGGGACTACTATTGGCTTGTGTCTTGATGATGAACTGCGGGAAGATATTCGCGATACTTGTGGTTTAAAAGCGCCTGGTTTTGAAGCACCAAAGTCTAGGCGAACTGTGATGAATACCAAAGGTGAAATTAAGTTTGTACCGGGATGGGTTAAATTCAAAAATCTACAAGACTAATGCTAATTCGTTCTACCTGGATATTAAGTGTATCAGAACCGACAATTTTACCCCGTTCCTATAGCTTGGAACTGGTAAAACAACTGCATCAACAACTAGGTTTAGAAATGGGAAACGAAGCAATTCCTTCTGTTTCCTGCTCAGGAATTATCGGTTTATGCTCCACTTCTCGAGATTTCTTCACCTTCCATCCAGAGGAATTTTACAAATTATCCCTATCTGGATTGCAGGAAGTTTCAGCAAAAGCAATTTCTCATCTTCATCTCTCAGACTCTTTAGAATTCCTTGGAGCTAAATTTAACGTTATCAACCGTGAAGATGAAATCACCAGCTATGAAGAATTGTACACAAATTTAGTAGCAAATGAACCAGAAGCAATCAGACGGTTTGAGTTGCAGTTTATCACTCCCACAGCTTTTTCTCAGGGTGGAACAAATCTACCTCTACCTGTACCAAATTTAATGTTCCACAGTTGGCTAGAACGCTGGAATAATTTTGCGCCTGTTTATTTGGGAGGTGATGAATTAATTGCTTACCTCAGCAATGCGATTTTGCTGAAAAATCACAAAATTCAAACCAGAAGTTGGCAATTACATAGAGGTTATGTGAATGGATTTGTGGGTGATGTAACGCTACACATTTTTAATCGTGCTGACTCTTTATTGGCAAATGTGGCTAATTTATTAGTTCAATATGCGCGTTTTGCTGGTACGGGGATGAAGACAAGGTTGGGGATGGGACAGACATTAATTAATATATCAAATAGATAATTATGAAAAAGATTATTACATTTTTGGGTATTCAGGCTAAGAAAACAACATATTGTTTTCAAGGTCAAAATTATGACGGAGAAGTATTTGCAGAAGCTTTACATAAGTTTTGCAATTATGACTCGATGTTAGTTTGTGTGACAAGTGAAGCCAAAGAAAAAACTTTTCCTATTTTAGAGAAATTAGAAGAAAAACGCATACAAGCAGTTGAAATCCCCACTGGGCAAAGCACCGAAGAAATGTGGGAAACTTTTAAAATTATTAATCAAGAAGTAAATGAAAATGACAGCGTTATATTTGATATAACTCATGGTTTGCGTTCTTTACCATTTTTAGTATTTTTATTTGCAGCATACCTTAAAGCAGCTAAAAACGTTACAATTGAGGCTATTTACTACGGAGCCTGGGAATTAGGATTTTCCAATAATGGAATAGCACCAGTTATTGATTTATCTGAATTTATTGGAATGCTCGACTGGTTAACTGCAACTGAGCGTTTTGTGGAAATAGGAGATGGACAGCCACTAGCTGATTTATTAAAAAAAGGAATGCCATCCAAAATCGAACTACGTGATAGTATTTCAGCACGAGAACTTAAAAGGGATCTTGAAGCAGCGTCTAAGGCAATTGAATCTATTTCTCTAGCATTACGCCTAACTCGACCAATAGAAACTATGGAGGAAGCAACTAAGCTAAAACAAGCTTTAAAAAAAGCTGAACCTAGTATTGCTAAACAAGCACAACCATTTAGTATTTTAGGTAAACAAGTAGTCAAAGAATACGGCCAATTCGCCCTTGAAAACCCAAGAGAAAATTCGCAATTAGCTAATAATTTACGGCTGCAACTAAAAATGATTCAGTGGTACCGTGAAAGACAGCAAATCGTACAAGCAGTAATTTTAACACGTGAATGGATTGTTTCTGTTTTAGCTCTCAAGTTTGGAGAACCAACGTTCTCTAATAAAAATGGACGTTCTGAAGTAGAAAGAGCTTTAAATAATGGAGTAAGAATACAGTCAAAAAAAACTGTTGATACTATTAGTAGTTGCGATGAAAAGCTTAAAAACTTAGCAAACAAAGACGAACTAATAGACCTTTGGCAGCAAGTTACAGAGTTAAGAAATGATATTGCCCATGTTGGCATGAATCCCGATCCTAAATTAGCCAAAACACTTAAAGATCGTTTTGAAAAGATATATCCATCTCTTTCAGAATTAGTAGCATCACTACTACCTCCACAATAAAATTATTAAACTTCATCATATTAAGTCACATTCATGTCCAAAATTCTCCTTGTTACCGTAGGTGGTTCCTTTCAACCGATCATCACCGCTATCCACAGCCTACAACCCGATCGCGTTATTTTTATTGCTTCCGATGGTGAAAAAGGAAGTAAATCACAAGTTATCGGCGAAGGAACCCCCTGTGAAGTGCGTCGGGGTGCAGAGGTGATCGAAAGATTACCCAACATTCCCACACAGGTAAATTTAGGAGAAAACTTTCAACCAGAACGAGATTTAATTTTAGTGCAAAATCCCGATAATTTAGCCGAATGCTATTCCAAAATTTGCAATTGTATCCGCAAATTACAACAAGAAAGCGGACACCAAATCATGGCTGACTACACTGGTGGAACCAAAACCTTGTCCGCAGCATTGGTAATGGCTGCTGTTGACTGCGGAATTTCTCTGTATATTACCATTGCAGCTAGGGATAATCTCGTGAAAGTAGAGCGAGGAGAGTTAACCCAAAAGGTAGACACCAGCTTTAAATGATCTTTTGTAGTATTGATTCAGAAGGCAGAAGGCAGAAGGCAGTCCCGATGAAAAAAATTCACCACTAAGTATGAAAT
>NZ_AJLL01000034.1 GCF_000317225.1 Fischerella thermalis PCC 7521 | reverse complement strand
GGGGTGTCTGACAGGACGGGGTGAGGTTGCTTTCAAGTCAGAAGCCACGAAACCGCGATCGCCACACACCCCAACCAGCTCTCACCTTTAGCTTCATAATCTTTTCTTTGGACACCAGCTAGAACTTTAATTAAGAATAGACCCAAAAAAAGGAAAGATGATTACACCCATGCGTGTTTTTGTGTTAATCTTCAATGCTGGCACAGACAACGAAGGAATCCACACAGTTCGAGAAGGCGATCGCAATAAAATTCTCATGTTTGAGTCAGAAGACGACGCCACGCGCTTTGCTTTGATGCTAGAAGCCCAAGATTTCCCTACACCCGCAGTCGAGCCAATTGATGCTGAAGAGATCAAAGAGTTTTGTCAAAGTGCTGGCTATGATTGGGAAATCGTCACAGAAAATAGTGGTTTGGTGGTTCCCCCAGAAATCAATGTAGAAGAAACCGACTGGAAACCAGACACTGATACCCAAGAATCACCACCAGAAGCAGAATTGTCTGATTCGGAACTAGATAGTATTCGCCGCCGATTAGAAGGATTACTATAAATAGTCATTAGTCAATGGTCAATTGTCAATGGTCAATGGTTAAAAAACTCTTGACTCTGGACAATTGACACTTGACTCCACATAGTGGTTCAAGGACAACAAACAAACGATATCATGTCCGTTTAAAGACTTATCATATCTGTGAAGACCGGTAATTGGTAATTGATAATGGGTAATGGGAAAAATCTCTTGCCCAATGCCCAACTGCATCAAAATGATATCGTAAGTAATTAGCCGGACTTGATATGACTGATTTACACGAACGCGGACATCTGCTCACAGAACAAGTTAACCCTAATAGTCAGAACCTAGACCAACTCAGTTGTTTAGAGTTGGTAGAAATTTTTAATCGCGAGGACGAAAAAGCAGTGGCTGCGGTTGCTGCTGCAAAGATCCAGTTAGCTCAAGCAATTGAACATACCGCCGAGTGCTTGCAAAAGGGAGGACGGCTATTTTACGTTGGTGCAGGAACGAGTGGGAGATTGGGAGTATTAGATGCTGCTGAGTGTCCACCAACTTTTTGTACCCCTCCAGAACTCGTACAAGGAATTATTGCTGGTGGTGCTGCGGCGCTAGTACGTAGTTCTGAAGACTTAGAAGACCGCTTTCAAGATGGAGAAACGGCGATACAAGAACGACAAATAACCCAACTAGATGTAGTAGTTGGTATTACAGCTGGTGGGACAACACCTTATGTTCATGGCGCCATCAATGCTGCTCGTCAACGGGGAGCAACTACAATTTTTATCGCCTGTGTACCCGCTGAGCAAGTGAGTATAGAAGCAGATATTGATATTCGCCTCTTAACAGGTCCAGAGGTACTTGCTGGCTCTACTCGCCTCAAAGCTGGAACCGCAACTAAGCTAGCTTTGAATATTTTGTCTACGGGTGTGATGGTACGCTTAGGCAAAGTCTACGGAAATCGCATGGTAGATGTTGCGGTAACGAATAACAAATTACGCGATCGCGCTTTAAGAATCTTGCAAGACCTGACGGGCTTGAGTCGTGAAGCATCAGATTTTTTATTAGAACGCAGCGGTAAATGGGTAAAGTTAGCACTCCTAATGCACTGGACTGGCTTGGACAAAGAACAAAGTCTACAACTGCTTTCTGAAAATCAAGGTAATCTCAGAGCAGCGATCGCTAGCGGTAAAAACTACAACAAGTTCTAGAAGTCGGAGTATGGCTTTTAGCTTTTCTACTAAGTAGGGTTTTGGTATCAATTATTTTATTTAGTATAAACATAAATTTTGAGATGCCGTGTTAGTTTAGTCGGCTTTGTAGTGAGCGCAGGTATACTCCATGAAATTGAATTGCTTACTACGAAGCGATTTCTCCACAATATTCTCAGCGACAAACCACCTATTTCTACAAATTAACATAACAATAAAATCAGAATTAATACGGATACAAACTTAAGTTCAAAAGTATACTATGTATATATAATTCCTAGAAAAGTTTGATTTTGAACTTAGGAAATCTGTATACCAACACATAAAAATACAGCTGTTTTCAAACTAATCAACTTGGATCTTGCACCTACTTTTTCGCCTGCCAAGAAATAAATTTATTGGCTCAAAGCTCAAGCTTACTAGATATACATTTGAGTCCGTTTTCACGGACTTGGGCTATGAGGGTTGAACTTCTGTTCAAGCGCACTCAGGGCGAGGTGCAACTTTCTCTAAACCTTCCTTGGTGTGGGAAAAAGACTCATTTAATTTGAACCATAAAAATATAGTTAATTAATAATGTGTCGATAAAAATCGACATAATCAAAATAATTTACCCATGATATTAATCAAGGAAAAAAATATGAACCATGCGCCAATGATGGTAGCAGATAAATTAATTAATGAATTGAAACTTTGTAATCAATCACAATACAGTGGCAGATTAAATATAAAAAGTGCCAATGGTCAAAAATGGATTTTATATTATTATTTTGGCAGAATAATTTGGGCAACAGGAGGTACTCATCCCTTCCGGCGTTGGCGTCGACAAATCGCCCAAAACTGCCCTAGTATAGATGTTGATAAGATATCTTTGCACTCTCAAGAAGCATCTCTTGATTATTGGGATTATTCTCTGCTAACTTCTCTATACAAGCAACAAAAAATTAAGCGTGAACAAATGATTTCTGTGATAGAAAACACCATTGCAGAGTTATTATTTGATATCAATCAACAAGCAAATTTTTACTCCATAAGTTGCGATCGCAACCAAGAAACTATCTTAGAAGCAGCAATCAGTATCGCAGGTGCAGATATGTCTTTCAAACTGATGCAAGAGTCTTGGAAAAATTGGTCAGAAGCTGGTTTGACGAATATATCACCTAATTTAGCCCCAACAGTAAGAAAACCAGATCAACTTCACAAACAGGTAAGTTCAGCAGTCTACAAGAATTTTCTGACTTTAATTAATGGCAAATACACTTTATGGGATTTAGCCGTAAAAATGAAGCAAAGCGTACTTAAAGTTACCCATTCTTTGCTTCCTTATATATCCAAAGGAACAGTTGAATTAGTAGAAGTTTTTGACTTGCCTTTACGAGTTGTTGAAGTTAATAATAAGTCTTTGATTCAAAAAATCACAACTGACAATAGTCCACTGATTGCTTATGTTAATAATAACCCTTCGGTTAGTCAAACACTAGAGGATATTATTATCTCAAATGGGTTTAGATTTATTAATGTTCAAGATAGCATTCATGCCCTATCAATCCTCATTGAACATAGACCAAACCTGATTTTTTTGAATTTGGTGTCGCCAGTTACTAGTGGTTATGAAATCTGCGCTCAACTCAGGCGTGTTTCCCTATTTGCTAATACGCCGATAGTTATCTTAACAGACAGCGATAATCTTTTAGGCAGAGTTCGAGCTAAAGTTGTAGGTTCTACAGATTTGCTCGCCAAACCTGTATCACCTGAAAAGGTGATGGCTATAGTACGTAAATACACACAAACCACTTCAGAATTTATCAATACTAAATAGTCATCAGTCATTTGTCATTTGTTGTTTGTTTACTAATGACCAATGACCAATGATGACCAATAACTAATCTTCGAGTGATTGTGCTGGTACTTCAACGGCTGTCACGTCAATAGTTCCATCGGGTGTAATGCGCTGAAAATGGCCCTGTTGCACTGACAACAGTTCTCCACAATTAGGACACTGCAACTGAGTCTGATTCAAACCCGTAAATTCGTATCTACAAACGGGACAGCGATCAGTAACTAAGTTACGTTGCAACCACCAACGAAACCCAAAAAACGCCAGAATAGGCGTAAGCAAAAGTAGCCCAACGATTATCAGCAACGAATTTACCAACCAGCCCAAGCCTAATGATCCTAGTAACCACGCAATTACTACGAGGGTAAGCCAAGGGCGGAGTTGATACAGACTTAACTGAAAGTTTTTAAAGCTCATTTGTTAAAGTATCGTCCTGCTCTTCCTCTAGGATAGCGAGTTTATTCTCAGATTCATTGACTTAATGTAAATTAACTTCTGCTTTGTGAAGTCAATAGTCAATTGTCCAGAGTTTTTACAAATGACCATTGACCAATGACCAATGACTACTAAAACTGAGATAAGCGTTGCTGGTAATAGTCAACAATTTTTTCTGTGACTTCGGTTACTGACAAACCATCTGTGCTAATTTCAACCGCATCTGGCGCTTTCTTTAAAGGAGAAACTTTGCGGGTGCTATCTTTCCAGTCACGTTCGGCGATATCTTTTTCTAGCTGTTCTAAAGATATGTCACTTTGACCTTGTTTTTGAAAGTCACGTAGGCGGCGACGGGCGCGTTCTTGCACAGAGGCGGTTAAAAAGATTTTTACTTCTGCATCAGGGAAAACATGGGAACCGATATCCCGTCCTTCTGCAACTAAGCCACCTTTTTTGCCCCACCTTTGTTGTTGTTTGACTAATGCTTGACGCACAGCACTTTGTGCAGCTATAGCCGAAACATTGGATGTCACCGCAATTGAGCGAATTGCTTGGGTAACATCATGATGGTTAATCCACACTTGTACTGGAGATTGTAAGTCCTGCCCCGGAGCCAGTTCAATCACACACCCACTAGCTAATTCTGCGATCGCACACTCATCATCTAGGGCGATTCCTTCATGCAGTACCAACCAAGTGACAGCACGGTACATGGCTCCTGTATCCAGATATACTAGACCTAGTTTTGCTGCTACCTGCCGAGCAACGGTAGATTTGCCAGCTCCGGCTGGCCCGTCAATAGCAATAATTGCCTGGCGATCGCGCAAAATGGTGTTATCAATCAAACGTGTAGAACCAAGACGAGCAGCGATCGCGAGCATTCCTTCCTCCTGAACTGTTTCTATTGGCATTAAAGTATTTGGTTCAACCAATTCAATATATTCCACAGATACAGAACTGACCATTGCTATTTCTTGCTGAACTGCTGCAATGAGCTTGTTAGCATTGCGTTCTCCAGCACGAAAAGCTGCTTGGGCTTTTTGCAAGCCACTATACAACACAGCTGCTTGCTGTTTTTCTGTGGTAGTCAAATATTGGTTACGAGAACTGATGGCTAAACCAGATGTTTCTCGCACCGTTGCACAAGCAACAATTTCGATCAAAAAATTCAAATCAACTACCAGCTGTTTGATCATAGCCAGCTGCTGACCATCTTTTTGACCAAAATAAGCTCGATCAGGCTGTACCAAATTGAAAAGTTTGGTCATGATCGTAGCCACACCCTGAAAGTGACCAGGCCGATAGCGACCACACAAGCCAGATATCATAGCAGATGGCGGGTTGACTTGTGTAACCTTTGATTCTTGTATATTTTTCAGGTCAACTCCCATTTCTTCTGGAGTCGGCGCAAAAACTATATCCACCCCTGCTTGCTCGCACAGTTGCAGGTCTTGGTCTAAAGTGCGGGGATAACGGTGAAAATCCTCATTGGGGCCAAATTGCAAAGGATTGACGAAAATACTGACAATAACCGTAGCATTTTCTTGCCGCGCCCGTTGAATTAAACTTAAATGACCTTTGTGTAAGGCTCCCATGGTGGGGACTAGACCAACAGCCGTCAAGGGTCTGCCAGTCACCTCAAATTCTGATGGCCGTTCTTGCTCTATAAGCTGATTTTCCGAACGGCGCTGATTTAAATAGCAGCGTAATGCCACAGTAGTTGTCAACAGGCGCACAAAAATACCCCTAGTCTTGAATCTAGCTCTCCCCCGTTAGTTTATATCCGAAAGTGAGGCAAGAGGCTAGTCTAGGGGAACAAGAAGATTTTTTAGTCGTTAGTGGTTATTGGTTAGTGGTACTTAAATGCCAACAGCCAACAACCAACTACTAACTACCAACTACTAACTACCTTCCCAAAACTTCAATTCGCACAGGCGCTATGCCGCTACCTATCATACCTAAAACGCGCGCTGCACCTAGAGAGAGGTCAATAACCCGACCACGAATGTATGGACCTCTGTCATTGATGCGCACAGTCACAGACCGACCATTGCGGGTATTGGTTACACGCACCCTTGTACCAAAAGGCAAGCTGCGGTGAGCTGCTGTCATTCCATGTGGATTGAACCTCTCGCCTGTGGCGGTTTTATTGCCGGAAAAATCGTAGCCGTAGTAGGAAGCTATGCCTTTGAAAGTATCTTGAACTTTAACGGCAAGCTTATGTGGTAGCTTAGCTGGTAGTGATTCTAATGAACTGGCAGGTAAGTTAGCGATCTGGTTTATAGGCGATGCGTTGCCTATGAGTCGGCGCAAGCGGTTGGTCACTTGCAATGCATCCTGAACTGGATCGTTGGTTGTATCCGCTAGTTTTGTGTTTTGATCAATCTCTACCAGTTCTTGATTGTTGACTTTGATAACGAAGCGATCGCCAGCTTTTTGTTGAGCATTTAATCCTTTTTTCTGGTCTTGCTTGGATGTTGTAGATGCGTTTGGTGCTTTCCAGCTGACGATGATTTTACTGGCGTCTACTTTATCTAGAACTAGCTGGTTAATTTTTGCTGCTACTACACTTGCCCTTTGAATTGGGTCTTCTGTTGCCGAGCTAGTCTGACTTGTCAAACTTATGCCTGTTCCATTGGTTGCTGCTATTTGAGTGGAACTGCTGCTATCAAGAGCTTTGGATATCCCGTTGAAGTTACCAATTTCACCAACTTTTGTTTCTTGATTGGCAACTGACTTTTGTCCTAAAAAGCTGAGAACGGGAATATCGCGGATATAGAGCGTTGCCACTGGGCGACCTGCTACTTGGTGTGTGTGAATCTTGGCGATCGCACCACCTGCAACAGGATTTGCTGTTGGGGATTGGTATTCTCCTACTTTTTCCACATCACCTGAAGGCAGAAGTGGTGAGCTTGGAGCAGTTTTCTTAGCTGTTTCTGTACGTCCAACTAAGGGCATCCCCAAAACAGTGCTACACACAGCGACAACAGTCCACAAATGTTTTTGATTCATGCGTCCGAATATTAAAGCTACTGAAGAACGGATGTTTGACAGTTCGTGGGTTAGGTATTTCATGAAAATTACCTTCTCCAACAATCGAACTCGTTCCGCTTTCACTTTTTGCTATTAACTGCAACAGATTAACACGAACCTCTGAACTTGGGGATCAGGGTTTTAGCGTAAGACTCGGTAAATTTATCAAAATTAAATGAGTATTTCAAGGTCAAAACCTTTCTCAAAAGCGGATTTTGACGATGTAACAGTTTTTTTTATTGTTTAGAAATTTTATTAAGAAAACTTGACACGATTTGGTATTCAAATCAATGAAATTGCATATGGGCTTGCCTAAAAAGCTCATTAATGTTATTTAGTTTCTCAAAAATTTGACTTTCCCATAAATATACTTATAATAAGTAGATATACTCAAGATAAGAAATTATCATTAGTCATAAACTTTAAGTTATATTTATAACAATTTTTCCGTAGAATTTGCCAATAGTTCATCAAAGATAGCAATTAGGGGATCGCTGATTATAAAGTCGATATACAAAATTAGCTTTGCAGTGATTTCGATATTGATTATCTTTTTATAAATGTGATTCTGGCAACAAGTGTCTGGATACACTGAATTAACCCAACACAGCAGATATGTAGTAAATTAATTTACATATATCTGGAATATAGAACTGGAAAGTAATTCCAGTTGCATGGAACATTTTTTACAATAGAACAAAAAATATTTTTTTCAAAAATTAACCAGATTTGCTGGTGTTATACGAATAATTTGTAACTACGGCAAAGAAACTTAATATTTTGCTTTGGGTAGTTGAGAACGAGTTATTTTTCAAACTGAGTTGTTAATAGAAGGGTGAAGGATGAAAAAATAGCCGAACAATAAACAGTTTTGGTCTATATACTTCATATATGTCCATCGAAAAATAAAAGTGTTTTATCCGATTTTCTTCTAATTTCATCCTTCAGACTTTTTGACTCAACTTCATGACAAACCAAGAAGAACTAGCAAGAAATCCATCTTCACTACAAGCTTATATTGATGACTTGTATTCTAAATACGAGTCATTACAGGATGGAGTAGTTGCGAACTACATTCCAGAATTGGCCAAGGTAGACCCAGAGTTGTTTGCCATTAGCATCGTCAATGTTAACGGTGAAATTTACGAAGTTGGAGATTATCAGCAGCTGTTTACAATTCAATCCATATCAAAGGTGTTCGCATACGGACTCGCTCTTATGGATCACGGGCGAGATTATATATTGACCAGAGTAGGTGTAGAGCCAACAGGGGACGCGTTTAACGCCATAGTCCTTGACGAACAATCCAAACGACCTTACAACCCAATGGTCAATGCAGGAGCGATCGCCACCACTAGCTTGATCAAAGGGTCAGACGCAACCGAACGTTTAAACCGGATGTTAGATATGTTTCAGAAATACATCGGACGTGATGTATTTGTTGATATCTCAGTATTCACCTCAGAACGCACCACCGGACACCGTAACCGGGCGATGGCCCATCTCATGCTCAACTTTGGCATGATTGACAAACCCATTGATGAAGCGTTGGATCTGTACTTCCAGCAGTGTGCTGTGATGGTCAATTGCCATGATTTAGCAGTAATGGCGGCGACATTAGCTAACAAGGGTGTCAATCCCATCACCAATGAACAAGCTATAAAAAGCTGTTATGTCAAAGACATTCTGAGTGTCATGTACACCTGTGGGATGTATAACTTTGCTGGTGAATGGGCTTACAAAGTTGGTATTCCTGCCAAAAGTGGTGTCTCTGGTGGAATTATTGCCGTAGTACCCAACAAGATGGGAATTGCAGTATTCTCACCCCGCTTAGATGCACGCAGTAACAGCGTCCGGGGAGTCAAGGTGTGCGAGGAACTGTCTCAACATTTAGGTTTACATTTGTTTGAGTGTTCGCCGTTAGTCAATATTTAATAGTTAATTGTTGGTTGTTGGTGGTTAGTGGTTAGTGGTTGATAACTGATCAGCGATCACTGAATTACTTATGCTCTTGCTAACAAAGGCGCAGCAGCAAGGAGAGTTTGCGTATAGGGATGTTGGGGATTGGCAAAAATCTCTTTAGTGGGGCCCATTTCAACAATCTTGCCACCGTTCATAACGGCAATGCGATCGCACAAGAACCTTGCCAACCATAAATCATGAGTTATAAACAAATACGTTAAATCAAATTCTTCCTTCAACTCCAGCATCAAATCCAATACTTGTGACTGTACGCTAGCATCTAACATGCTCACGGGTTCATCACAAATCAAAAGTTTGGGGTGAGTGATTAAAGCACGAGCAATTGCGACTCGTTGCTGCTGTCCTCCTGATAAATCCGAGGGATAACGCTGATAATAAACTTCCGGTGGTTGTAACCCAACTTTTTCTAACATCTGCAAAACCTGCTGTTTTGCTTCTTCAGGAGTTGCCAGTTGGTGAATTAATAAAGGGTCAGCTATACTTTGTCCTACCGTCATCGCAGGATTGAGGCAAGCATGGGGATCTTGAAAGACCATTTGCATTTGCCGCCGTTGCAGACGAATTTCTTGCCGAGATAGGTTAGTAATGTCTTTACCAAGAAACTCTACTTTGCCAGCGCTAGGACGAATTAGTTGCAAAATTGTTCGCGATAAGGTACTTTTGCCACAACCAGACTCTCCGACTAATCCTAAAATCTCTCCCGGATAAAGTTCTAGGTTGATGCCGTCAACTGCTTTAATAGTTTGACCTGGGCCTTTAAATATGCGCTCAACAAAATTCGGCTCAATGGTGTAGTGCTGTTTTAGATCTACAACACGCAGAATAGGGGATCGGGCTTCCGAGATGGGGTGGTGGGGTGGTGGGGTGGTGGGGTGATTGAGTGAATTCTTCTCCCCATCTTCTTTGTCCTCCACCGCCTGAATATGCAAAGCTGCTTGTAAGAGCGATCGCGTGTATTCGTGTTGAGGATGCCGAAATACGGTTTCTGTAGCACCCATCTCTACCATTTTGCCGTTATACATCACGCCAATGCGATCGCAATACTCTGCTACCATTGCCAAATCATGGGAAATCAGCAACAGGGCCATATTTTCTTCGGCACACAGGCGTGTGAGTTCCTGCAAAATCTGAGCCGAGACAGTGACATCTAGGCTGGTGGTGGGTTCATCGGCAACTATCAGCTTTGGTTGCAACAACAAAGCTAAAGCAATTGCAACCCGTTGCCGCATTCCACCGCTAAACTCATGGGGATACTGATGCCAGCGAGTAGCAGGTATATTAACCTTTTCTAAAGTGGCGATCGCTTTTTCTTTTGCTGCTTTTGCTGACAATTGGGGTGAGTGTGCCTTGAGCGTTTCAATACAGTGGTTGCCGATGGTCATCAATGGATCGAGGCGCGTCATTGGATCTTGAAAGATCAATGCCACTGCTTCCCCCCGAAATTTTCGCATCTCTACGGGTGTCAAATCAAACACTGACCGTCCTTGAAATTTTACCTGTCCCTCAATCCGAGTGGATGGTGGTAGCAATCGCATTGCTGCCCTCCCCAAAGTTGACTTACCACACCCAGACTCTCCTACCAATCCTATTTTTTCACCTGGTCGAAGACTGAAAGACACATCATCAACAGCCCATTGAGTCTTTTCATCACTACGGTGAGGATAGGCAACCCGCAAATTTTCAATAGAGAATAAAGTATCACTCATATGATTTAGCTATCACCAGTAATATCAAGTTAGGCTCAGTGCTGACAGAGAAAGGCAGAGGGCATTGAGCATGGGAAAAATCATCAGTATCTTAATTACCCTTCGGGTTTACTACTTTGCCATCTGGCATCAAGCCAAGACGGCAAGTAGTCTCACCAATTACCCATTATGAACCGTTTGCGGCAACAAGAGATACACTAGTGAAGAGCCACTGGAGCATGAGCGCAACTCACGCTAACAACACAATCCAAGTTTTCTTGATATGGTGTTTGTCTTTGATGCCAAGACGAATACTGTAGGCAATGCCCGATAATTAAATCCGCTTCATCTTCATTTAACTGTTTTGGTGCTTTTTGCCAGTTACGGAAATTTCTACATCCAACAGGGCGATCACACATCCAGCTAACATAACTTTCTAGTGATATTGGTAATATAAAAGTCCCAGTTCACTTTAAAACTGTCTTTTATTAAAAATCTCAACCAAAATCAATTAACAAATGCTCATATCTGCTGATACGCGGATTTCTTTTCCACTCTCCCTAGTCTACGCTACCTATCGGGATAAGCTAATTGAACTTGTTCCCTACATGCCAAACGTGCGTCAAATTGAGGTGAAATCTCGTCAAGAGGAAGATAAACGAGTTTACAGTATTAACGAATGGCATGGAGGTGGAGACATTCCATTGGCAGCAAGAGCCATACTCAGTGAAGATATGCTCTCTTGGACTGAATACAATACTTGGAACGAGGCTGAGTTTGTGGTGGAGTGGCAGATTAAAACTCACGCTTTTACCGAAGCGGTTCACTGTGCAGGTAAGAACCGCTTTATTGCAGATGGTGATGCCACACTGATTAAGAGTCGTGGCGAACTGATAATTGACCCCAAGCAAATCAAAGGTGTACCCTGGTTCATCGCAACCAAAGTCGCAAACATAGTTGAAGATTTTCTCAGCAAAAAAGTTGAACCGAATCTATTCCAAATGAGTGAAGGAGTACGTCAGTATCTGGAAAAACAGACAAAAGGCTAAAAATATTAATTGAAGCAGGGGGAGATGGGAAAAATATTTTACCCTATCGCCTAAGTACAAAAGCTTATCTACAGTGGTTAGCAATAGTAGTAGATGATACATTTTCTGTATTCTTTAATCCTGTGAGGTTAATCGCTCAACCTTAAGAGAAAAAGCTTATTCCCAACAATAGACCACCGTTACCAACCATATTGAAAATACTGATGTAAAAAATTTTCAAAATAATAATTAACATTTAGTTCTGTCTGAAGTTATCGTGGTATCCATGAATTCCACATATATTCTGACTAAAATTTAGTATATGAGGCTATGCCGTTATTCAATTGCGCTGACTATCTGTTTTACTTACCTGAGTTTGGGCTATAGTTCCCCAAGTACAGCAACACAAAACCTTGAGAGATGGGGAACTCGGGAGCCTTACTCCTCCCTGGAAGCGGGAATTAGGGACAATAGGGAGATGGCGAAAAAGACTTCACTTCACCACCCCAGCCCATCGCTTGAAGTGTTGCATTTTAACACAACTTGGTCTAAAAATATTCTTGCCAGCCCCAACCCAGAATCCACTAAAACTAACAAGCAATCAAAAGATTACGACTTGATCTGGTGGTTAGTAGTGGCGATCGCGATTTTGGGAGCTAGTGGTGCATTGTTATTTTTTATAAAATTATTGGGCACAAGCAAAAAAGTTATACCTAGCAAAAGTGATACTTTATCTTTGGAAGACTCCAGTGATATAGATTCCCAACAACAGACACAGCCTCCCGAAGAATTAGATAACAGTCTACAAGTATCTACCACATCACAAACAGTAAAATTACTGCCACCATCACCAACACAAAGCACCTCCCGCCTAACTAAAGTCAATATTGTTGAAGAATTAATTCAAGATTTAAACAGTCCTGATCCTATCAAGCGACGCAAAGCAATTTGGAGTTTAGGTCAACAAGGAGACTCACGGGCGATTCAACCGTTAGTAGATTTAATGATTGATGCAGATTCACAACAGCGGAGCCTAATCTTGGCTGCTTTAGCAGAAATTGGCATCAGCACACTTAAACCGATGAATAACGCTTTGGCTATCTCTCTACGAGATCAAAGCCCACAAGTACGGCAAAATGCTATCCGTGACCTGACTCGTGTTTATGACATGATGGCTCAAATTAGCCAGATTTTATGTCATGCAGTGCAAGATTCCGATCCTGATGTCCAAGCAACAGCACGATACGCCCTTGCACAAATGAATCGGATACGAAGTTTGCCTTCTGGTGACAGCCTATCTGATAATTCACCAAGAATACCGTAGCGTGGTGGTGGGGATTAGGGGCAATGGGGAGTGTGAGGGGTAGTGAACAACTACTAACCACTAACCAACAATTGACTACCGAACCAGTATTTCCGCTAAAATCATCTCTGGATTGTGGATTAGGGAGAAACTAGGGTTGCCGACACTTGGTGTAAACATTGACCATATCGCCACTATCCGGCAAGCGCGACGGACGGTGGAACCAGACCCAATAGCAGGGGCAATATTGGCAGAATTGGGTGGTGCAGATGGTATTACTGCCCATCTGCGAGAAGATAGACGGCATATCCAAGAACGGGATGTGCGTTTATTGCGACAGACAGTCAGAACACATTTGAATTTGGAAATGGCGGCGACAGATGAAATGGTTGCCATAGCCCTCGAGATCAAACCAGACTATGTGACTTTAGTTCCTGAACGACGGGAAGAAGTGACTACGGAAGGTGGATTGGATGTCGCAGGTCAGATTGATAGAATTGGAGAGGTTGTTGATAAACTACAGGGTGCTGACATTCCAGTGAGTCTGTTTATTGATGCAGAATCGGCACAAATACAAGCATCTCGGACGGTACGGGCAAATTTTATTGAATTGCACACTGGTCGATATGCTGAAGCGAAAAATGAAACTAGTCGTCAACAGGAGCTAGACCTGTTGGCAGCAGGATGTGAACAAGCAATCAAAGCCGGATTGCGAATAAACGCTGGTCATGGACTCACCTACTGGAACGTTTACCCCGTTGCTTGTCTTCCTGGTATGGAAGAACTCAATATAGGTCATACCATCATCAGCCGGGCTGTATTAGTAGGTATGGAAAGGGCAGTTCAGGAGATGAAATTAGCTATGCGCGGTAATCTGTAAACAGTGAACAGTTATCAGTTAATCTTTAGCTAATACTTGTTCAGTAATCACTAATAATCGATCACCGAAAAGCTAGAAGAAAAAGTCTCTGCGAAATCTAAAATTTTAGTGGTATTTACGGTTACGGCAAGTCAACTTTGAAACCAAGGAATTTTATGAGCGCAACACAATCTCAAGACCTTCCGCTTTGGGTACAAGACCGGGATACAGTAATTGCACAAAGCAAAAATGCCCAATGGCGATACGGCGCCCCTCCTGATTATTCCGATTCAAAAGCAGGTCTAGCCCAGGAGAGCAAATGCCGCCATATAGAAGGTTCTCTAGAAGCGATCGTGCAAAACTTGGTCAGAACTTTTGAGATGGAGGTTTCTTTTAAAAGTAATCCCCAAGAGTGGTTATCTGTTGTACAATACAAGTTTCGCATGAGTAGTAATGGAGGTCAGTCCTACACAGCCGAAGATGTGTTTGCATCTGGAACTTATAATCTATTCATCGGTGATATAGATAATTACAAAGCTTCTGAGGAAAGTTTTGAATCTTCAGGTCAGCTTTTTAAGACTGCCTTTCCAAAAGGATTTTTGTGGGAAGTGCTGGAGGTTTATTCAGGGCCACCCAACGTTACATTTAAGTGGCGTCATTGGGGGACTTTTAATGGTCCATATAAAGACCATGCACCCACAGGGGAAACGGTGGAGATAGTGGGCATGAGTGTTGCTCGTGTTACTGATGACTTGAAAATTCTCTCTGTTGAGCATTATTTTGACAACAGTCAATTTTTTAACAAGCTCACAAGTGGCGGTAAATAGGCTAGTGATGAACAATCAGCTTATAGTTGTCCTTTCGGGTCGTAGTTAAAGAGGCTAAAGCTGAGATAATTTTCAAGGACATAGTAGATAATACTATGTCCTTACCTTAGCTGTTTAGTAAAGAACAAAAATGAAAACATACTATTACGTTTTAGCAAGCCAACGCTTTTTACTAGAAGAAGAACCGATGGAAGAAGTGTTGCGGGAACGTACCCGTCACTACCACGAACAAGAAAAGGAAATTGATTTTTGGGTAGTGAAACAACCTGCTTTTCTGGAATCTCCCCGGATGGCACAAGTTAAGGCAAAGTGTCCGCAACCAGCAGCAGCGATCATTTCTACCAATCCCCAATTTATTACTTGGTTAAAACTGCGCTTAGAATACGTCCTTACAGGAGAATTTCAAGCCCCTAGTGAAAGTATCCCCGATCCTTTGGCTTCTCTTGCCAGTGTGTCTTAGTGTTGGGGATAGGGGAACGGGGATGAGAATTAATAACCACTAACTATTCCATACCCATTACCCATCACCCATTACCCATTACCCATTACCCATTACCTAACTAAAATATATGGAACAAATATATGTATTTTTTATCAAAGATGGTGGATAATACTGTGAATTTACTTTTATGTATAAACCAGCGGTGTATAAATTTCAGGATCAACCAAATATTTTTTTAGGTAGTTTCACACTAGCGATCGCCTCGTTTGTTTACTTTTCCTCTTTGGTCGCTGGTGTCAATACTGCTGTTGCTCAACAACAAAAAACTCCCGTTTGTCAACCTCCCAATCCTGGCGAATATGTATTGTTGATAATCAGTCCAACACAGGATAGTCGCAATCAATTGCATCGGGCCTTACCGTCTGAGCTTAAGACTACAAACTGTAGATATCTCAACGATACAGTCACTAGAATCGGCGGATTTACTAGAATTGATGATGCCAACCGTTGGGCTAGGTATATCAATAGCATCGCGGGTTTGTCTGCTATTATTACCACTCGACCAGCAGACGTAGCAGTAGCACCAAGTCAGACACCTAGCTTTCAACCTCAACGTTTGGGAAACGGTTTCGCCGTCTTAGTAGATTATTTCAACCGTCCAGAACTGGCAAATCAAGTTAAACAAACAGTGGGGGGCGATGTCGGTTTTGTAGCTTATGGACAGCGCCATTACTTGCTAGCATCCTATACAACTAATCAAAAAGATGCATACAGCATATTAAAAAAACTCTCAGAACGAGGTTTTTTTGCTGTGATTGTGGACAGTAGTAAGGTGATGCTGTTGCGATCGGCAGTGAATATACCACAAAATTAAATTGGTAATTGGTAATTGGTAATTGGTAATTGGTCAACAACTACTAACTACTAACTACTAACCACTAACCACTAACCAATAACAAATCTTTCAATTATAAGCATAACTAGCTAACCACGAGATGGTGATACCTAATGCTGAGCCTGCTATCACCTGAAATGGTGTATGTCCTAACAATTCCTTAAGGCGATCGCCTGTAAACTCTGGGTGTTCGTGAAACAATTCATCAATCATTTGGTTGAGAATACGAGCTTGTTTGCCAGCAGCTTGACGGACTCCAGCTGCATCGTACATGACAATAATCGCAAAAACTGTGGCAAGGGCAAATTCAGCAGAAGCCCAGCCATGAGTTTGCCCCACGCCAACTGCTAAAGCCGTAACTAGAGCTGAATGAGCGCTGGGCATACCTCCGGTTGTGACTAAGACACTTACATTTAATTTTCGATTCTTGACTAGTTCAATGATGAGCTTCAAAGCTTGAGCCATCAAACAAGCTACTAGAGCGACCACCAACACCCGGTTGTCTAAAATATTACCTATATCCTGCATGGTATTTTGGTCAGGTTAATAACAATGAGCAGCATGTTGTGTGTGTGAGAAAGTAATAGATGCAACCAAAAATCCACAATTAACCCAGTACTGTACATCAGAAAATCAGTAAACAGTCCACCAGTTACTGATAACTGTTAACTGATAACTGCTTAGTGACTACGACTGGTGATAAAGTGAGCTAGTGCCACTAATGGTTCTGCCGCTTTCCCAAAGGGTTCTAATTCTGCACAAGCAGACTCAATTAGCTGTTGGGCTTGTTTTTGAGATTTTTCAATTCCCCAGAGGCTTGGATAGGTTACTTTCTTGGCTTTTTGATCTTTGCCTACAGTTTTTCCTAGCTGCTCTTGTGTAGAGGTGATATCTAAGATGTCATCAATAATCTGGAAGGCTAGCCCAATATTCTTGGCGTAGCAAGAGAGTCTTTTTAAATTGTCTTCTGATGTTCCTGCCAAAATTCCACCACAAACTACACTAGCTTCTAAAAGCGCTCCTGTTTTGTGGTGATGAATAAAATCCAATGTTTCTGAACAAATATCTGATTTCCCTTCTGATTCTAAATCGAGTACTTGACCACCCACCAAACCAGCCGCACCTACTGCACGCCCTAGATGGGCGACTACTCGCAATAACCGCTCTGCTGGCACGTCTTCGGTATTCACAGCCACATATTCAAAAGCGTAAGCTAACAAGCCATCTCCAGCCAAAATAGCGATATCTTCACCGTATACCTTGTGATTGGTGAGTTTACCGCGACGATAATCATCATTATCCATTGCTGGCAAATCATCGTGAATTAAAGACATAGTGTGAATCATCTCCAATGCACACGCTGTTGGCATAGCTATGGCGATGTTTCCACCCGTCATTTCACAAGTAGCAAGGCAAATAATGGGGCGCAGGCGCTTACCTCCAGCTAAAAGCGAGTAGCGCATTGCTTCATAAATTTTTTCTGGATAACGTACGGAAATAGCCTGTTCTAAAGCTACTTCACATAGCTTTTGTCGTTCTTTTAAATAGGTAATGAGGTCAAAAGTTGCTTTTCCTGGAGTTTGTTTCAGGTTATCCGTTGTTACCATCCTTAATTTCCTTAAATTTATGTTATTTAAGTAACAATTTCAAGGGAAAGAGTCATGATTAGTTGGTAGTTGGTGGTTAGTGGGGTTAGGTATTTTAAACAACCAACAACAAACAAACAACAATTATCACTCTTTAGTTTTTAAGCGTTGGCTGTAGCTATCCACTGTATTTTGCAATAACATAGCCACAGTCATAGGTCCAACACCGCCAGGTACTGGGGTGAGGAATTCTGCCACATTAGCAACTGATTCAAATTGGACATCGCCGACTAAGCGGCTATTGCCATTGTCATCGGTGACACGATTTATCCCCACATCTACCACAACAGCGCCTGGTTTAACCATCTGGGCCGTAATTAGTTCTGGACGACCAACAGCTGCAATTAAGATATCAGCGTTTTTGGTTATGGCTGGGAGATTGTGCGATCGCGAATGGGCAATTGTCACTGTTGCATCAGCCTGTAAGAGCATTAATGCCAATGGCTTACCCACCAAAATACTACGTCCTACCACTACTGCTTGTTTAGAGCGCAAGGAAATTTCATATTCTTGCAACAGACGCATAACTCCCGCCGGCGTACAGCTACGCAAACCAGGTTCACTCCGCAGGAGTTTGCCTAAATTCACTGGGTGTAATCCATCGGCGTCTTTGCCAGGATCAATTTGATGCAATAAGGAAATAGCATCTAGATGATTGGGTAGGGGCAATTGCACAAGAATACCATCCACCCGTTCATCCTGGTTTAGGTGATGAATAACTTCTTCTAGTTCGGCTTGGGTGGTTTGTGTGGGAAAATGCTTACCAAAAGAAGCCATACCGATTTTTGTACAGGCTCTTTCTTTCCCGCGGACATAAGCAGCTGAGGCTGGGTTATCCCCCACCATTAGTACTGCTAAACCAGGTGGGCGTCCTATGTGGGGTTGTAATCTGGTAATAGTAGCAGACAATTCTTGCTGAATTTTTGTAGCTAGGGCTTTACCATCAAGCAGTTTAGCAGTGTTTGTTTCCATCAGAACTAACAAAAATACGCTCTTTTTTTTGGTGTCGCTGTCTCATGCTGTAGCGCTTTTCAAACAGCATTTGCCATAGGAAAGGGGAAAGAGGGAACAGGGTCGGGGAAGATGATTAATAACCACTAACCATTCCATTACCTATTACCCATTACCTATTACCCATTTTCTCAGATTGGTTGCTGCAACTGAGAGTGTATTTTGAGAAGTGAAGAACATGGGTAAACTGAAGGGGAACTGACTCATTGTAAATAGCGACAAAGCAACCACTGATGCCAAAATTTCCCCAAAGGGTATCTTTATATGCTACAGGCACATAAATTTTACATTAATTTCAAAAAAGAATGTCATAAATGGGTTGACAAAACTCAGATTTCTAAAAAGATTCCCAATTCAAAATCCAAAATCCAAAAGCCAAAATCGTATTACCTTCCTTCCACAGTTTTTTATTTGGGATTAACTTACTTTCTCACAGCTGGATTAGTAAGTTGCAGTAATTTCAGCTTTTTTGGGATCAACGCTCTTGGTGCAAATGTGACTCCAATTCGAGAACTGCGATCGCAACCAGATAGTAATACAACAGTATACATCCAAGGCAAGGTGGAAAAAATAGCTCCCCTCTTGAAACGACGAGCGTATTTGGTAAGGGACGAGACAGGTAAAATTTGGGTCATCACCAATCAAACAAATTTGCGAGTTGGAGATCAAGTAGTAATCAAAGGTCAAATTCGCTACCGGAGTATTCCGATTGCAAACAGAGAATATGGGGAAGTGTATGTAGAAGAAAAGTAATGATTCTGTCCCAAGGAAAATTTATGAGTCAGCAACCAGTGCATGTAGCGATCGCTATTCTCTACCAAAAAGACAAATTTCTCATGCAACTGCGTGATAACATTCCCAATATTCTCTACCCTGGTTACTGGGGACTATTTGGCGGACATATCGAACTTGGTGAAACCCCAGATGTAGCAGTGAAGCGAGAAATTTTAGAAGAAATTGGCTACAATCTACCTCCAACAGTGTCTGAGTTTGGTTGTTATGGTGATGACTCTGTGGTACGTCACGTTTTCCAAGCGCCACTGTTAGTGGAATTAAATCAACTTGTTCTTAACGAAGGTTGGGATATGGGTTTAGTAACATCAGATGAAATTCATCAAGGACAATGTTATTCCCAAATCGCAGGAGAAGTCCGTCCTCTTGGACCAGTGCATCAGCGAATTTTGTTAGATTTTATGAAAAAGGGAATCTTCAATGGTTAGTGGTAAAAGATCAACAATAAATCACTAACAACTAACTTGAAGATGGGTGTAAGGGTGTGGGGAGATGGGGAGATGGGGAGTAGTAAGTCATTAGCCACTAACAACCAACAACTAATATAACAATTCCCAATGTCAGCAAATCAACTTCCGCGATGGTTAAATATAGCCTTAGCATTTCCCTTGATCATTCTCAATGGTTGGGTTTTGCTTCAGGTAATTAATTATTTTCAACCTTTAGTCAGCATTGTTGTTGCTGCTATTTTATTAGCTTTTATTCTGGATTATCCAATTCGATTTGTGCAAGGAAGAGGGGTGAAACGTAATCTTGCTATTGCTGGAGTACTACTGTTGGCTGTACTAATATTAGTAGCTGTAGGTATTACTTTAGTACCGCTGATTATACAACAACTCAACGAACTTGCTAATATTTTGCCGACATGGATAGATTCTGGTAGCCAACAACTACAAGCTTTACAAAATTGGGCAACAACTGAACAATTACCAGTTCATTTAAGTGGTTTAATACCTCAAATTCTCGACAGAATATCCAATCAAATTCAAAATTTTACGGGTAGGATATTAGGCTTTGCTTTAGATACTATTGGTAGCTTAGTTAATGTTTTGTTAACAGTAGTACTGACTTTCTACTTAGTTTTAAATGGAGAGCGCTTGTGGGATGGTATCTTTCTGTGGTTTCCATCTCATGTTGGCTTACAAGTGCGTCACTCATTACGAGAAGATTTTCAAAATTATTTTATCGGTCAGGTAACATTAGCTACTATTTTGGCATCAGGGATTACTCTAGCTTTTTTGGCGCTGCGAGTTCCTTTGAGTTTACTTTTTGGATTAGTAATTGGTTTTTTTGCTTTGTTTCCTTTTGGGACAGGGATAGGTATTACTATAGTCAGTTCTTTAGTCGCATTAAGTAATTTTTGGTTAGGAGTAGAAGTTTTAATTGTAGCAGTAGCGATCGACCAATTTAACTACAATTTTGTTGCGCCTCGCATTCTGAGTAACTTAACTGGTTTAAACCCTGTTTGGGTGGTAATTTCTTTATTGATAGGTGCAAAATTAGGAGGATTATTAGGACTTTTAGTTGCTATTCCTTTAGGAAGTTTTATCAAAAGTGTTGGCGATAATTGGCGTGAAGGGAAATTCACTCCCGCAACCAACGAGGATGTTAAATATAGTTCCGAAATTCAGACAGCCAAAAACCTTTGAATTACTTCCTGACTGAGTTCGCTGGTAGAACCAGAGGCGACAATACCACCTTTTTGCATAGCGTAATAGTAATCGGCTTGGCGGACAAAGTGTAGGTGTTGTTCTACTAATAAAACAGAAATACCTGTAGTTGCGACAATCCGGCGGATTGCGGCTTCAATTTCTAGAATAATCGAGGGTTGAATTCCTTCTGTGGGTTCGTCTAATAAAAGTAATTGGGGTTGTCCCATTAAAGCACGTGCGATCGCTAATTGTTGTTGCTGTCCACCACTCAAATCACCACCCATACGGGAAAGCATAGTTTTCAACACAGGAAATAGCGTTAAAATTTCTTCGGGTATTTCTTGATTTTTCGCTGGTTTTTTTCTCGCTTCTAAACCCAATAACAGATTTTCTTTCACCGTTAAACGCGGTATGATTTCCCGTCCTTGGGGGACATAACCAATTCCCATTTTTGCTCTTTGATCGGGAGACTTGGAATTTATAATTGTTTCATTCAAGGCAATTTTACCGCTACGGTGTTTGAGTAAACCCACAATTGTTTTGAGGAGAGTAGTTTTCCCTACACCATTACGTCCGATGAGACAAACCATTTGTCCATCTGGAACACTCAGATCGACATTACGAAGAATGTGACTTTCGCCGTAGAAGACATCAAGGTTAGATATTTGCAACATAATTTTGTATTTATAGGAAGAAGAAACGAACACAGATGCACACAGATGAACACCGATAAGCTATCCGTGTGTATCTGTGTTCATCTGTGTTCGACTAAAAAACACGACTGTTGTCAACGCTTACATTCATATCAAACCCTATTAACTATCTTGCGGTTGTCCTAAATAAACTTCAATCACGCGGGGATCATTTTGCACTTCTTCGATACTACCTTCACACAGCACGGAACCTTGATGGAGAACTGTAACTTTTCTGGCTATTTGGCGCACAAACTCCATATCATGTTCAATCACTAAAATTGAATGATTCTGTGCTAACGCCAAAAGTAATTCCCCGACATTATAAGTTTCTTCATCAGTTAACCCAGCCACAGGTTCATCAACGAGTAATAAATCAGGAGACTGTGCTACCAACATCCCTATTTCTAAACGTTGTTTTTCGCCATGAGAAAGTAAACCTGCTGGAATATCTGCTTTATTTCTTAAACCAATTGTTTCTAGTAATCCTTTGATGCTATTTTTTTCCGCATTACTAGGATGTCCGAACAAAGTCAAAAATACATTTTTATTGCGGTTGCTAGCAAGTTCCAAATTTTCACGAGGTGTTAAATTAAGGTATATTCGAGGTGTTTGAAATTTGCGACCAATTCCTAAACGGGCGATTTGATGTTCTTTGAGAAAACGGAGATTTTTACCTTTAAATAAAACTCGTCCCTTTGTTGGTTGCACCTTACCTGTAATCACATCAAGAAAGGTTGTTTTACCAGCACCATTCGGGCCAATTACTACTCGTAATTCTCCCACATCCATGCTAAAGTTCAACTGATTTAATGCCTGAAACCCATCAAAAGTAACAGTGAGGTTTTCAGTTTCCAAGATTTTGGCGTTCATGCTGCACTTCGGGGTCTTGTTCTAAACTGGGATAAGTGGCAATTTGAGCAGGACGTTGTAAAAGAGAAAATTTTTGCTGACGCAGCCATCCAACTATACCATCCGGTAGGACTGTGACGACAATTAAGAATAGCGCCCCCTGAAAAAATAGCCAGATTTCAGAAAATTGTTCGCTCAAGAAAACACGAGCATAGTTAACAAGTAAAGCGCCTAAAATTGCTCCTACTAAAGTGGCGCGTCCCCCGACTGCAACCCAAATTACCATTTCAATCGAAAAAGCAATATCCATTGCTCTTGGTGATACAGAACCACTTTGCAGAGTGTAAAATGCTCCGGCGATTCCGGCTATTGCTCCTGAAATAGCAAAAACTAATACTTTAAACTCTGTAGGATTGTAACCAGAAAAACGCACTCGACTTTCATCATCACGAATTGCGATAAGCAACCTACCGAAACGTCCACTTGTTAGCCAGCGACAAAGAGCATAGGTAGCAACAAGAAACAATATTGTGAGAATGTAGAAAACAAACTGGGTTTTTGTATCACTAACCGTCGCACCAAATAAAGTTGTAAAATCTATCAACCCATTCGTACCATTAAATAATTTTTGTTGACCATTAAAAAAATTGAAAAAAACAATTGTCGCCGCTTGCGTCAAAATCGAAAAATATACTCCCTTGATGCGGTTACGAAACACCAAATATCCTAATAAACCCGCCAATACTGCGGGAATCACTACCACAGCAACAACCGCAACAGGAAACGAATAAAAAGGTTGCCAAAACCAGGGTAATTCCGTCACCCCGTACAATCCCATAAAATCAGGTAACTCACCTTGGGGAACTTGCAGTTTCAGGTACATAGCGATCGCATATCCACCCAAGCCAAAGAAAATCCCATGTCCCAAACTCAACAACCCCGTATAACCCCAAATTAAATCTATACCTAAAGCCACAATTGCCAGCGATAAAAATCGTCCCAGCAAATTCAGCCGAAAGCTAGACAAAACAACAGGCATAATCAAAATCAGGATGAGTGCGATCGCCACCACCACCCCCACCTCAAATAAAATCAGCCTTTTTCTATTCCTTCTCATAACTTGGCGTCCTTGGCGTCCTTGGCGTCTTGGCGGTTTGTTTCAACCTAAACATCAACAGTACGACCCTTCTGTGGAAAAATACCAGCAGGCTTCCACTGTAAAAACGCAATAATTAATGCAAACACCATTACCCTCGCCATACTCGTTGTCGCAAAAAACGTAAACAAATCTGCCAAAGGCTGAACAGGAGTCAACAACAAAGCCAAAGTCCCAGAACCGATCAAAAAATTTACCGTCCCAATCGCCAACGCAGCCACAATACTACCTACCAGGTTTCCCACACCACCCACAACCACAACCATAAAAGTATCAATAATATAATTTTGTCCTGTATTTGGCCCCACAGAACCGAGTAAACTAATCGCACACCCAGCCACACCAGCTAATCCCGAACCCAGTGCAAATGTCATCGCATCAACTTTCTGTGTCGGGATACCCAAACAAGCACTCATGCTGCGATTTTGTGTCACTGCGCGAATCCTTAATCCCCAATTAGAACGCTGCAAAAATAGGTAAATACCCACCACACAAATCACAGTCAAAGCAATAATAAATAACCTAGCAAAAGGTAATTGCACGCCACCCAAAGACATACCACCTCGTAGCCAACCAGGTGGAGTCACATCGACATTTTGCGCCCCAAACCAAGGTTGAGTAACAGCTAATTGATAAGTCGCACTTAAAAAATTACTGACTGCGATTGTCACCCCCAAAGAAAGTAGCAAAATTACAGTCACAATCCAATTCCGCACCCGTCCAAAATTGGCGCGGGAATTCAAAATCCATAAACCACCAAAAAATAATAGACAAAATAGAGCAACACCAATTACCAAAACCCAATTTACACTGCGAACAAACTGCTGCAAAATCAAACTCACACCCCAAGTTGCCAACAGAGTTTCTAGGGGACGATTGTAGAGATAACGCACCACACCCTGTTCTAGAAATAATCCAACAATTGCTGTGATTAAAAATGCAAAAATCAGAGCAAAAAATATATAACTTTCAAACCATAATCCACCGAGTTGTTTGCTAAAATTTTGCACCACAAATGTAGTGTATGCTCCCAACATCATCAACTCGCCATGGGCCATATTAATGACACCCATCAGTCCAAAAACAATGGCAAGACCTAGTGCTGCAATTAGCAAAACAGCACCAATACTAATGCCATTAAATATGGCATCTAAAAACCCTGCTAACACATTTCCCCCAAGCAGCTATTAATCCAATTTAATCTTCTTAGTGTCTTTGCGTCTTTGTGTTTCAACCACCAAGACACTAAGACACCAAGGAAAATTCATCGGTTAAACTTTGTATTTACCACCTTTGTTTGGATCTGACCAATCACAAGCAAATCCCTTAGTTTCTTTGACAAACTGATTCCAAGGAATTGGTTCCACTGGTGCGGGAGTAGCATAGACAATATTAAATAAACCATCATCTCTCACTTCACCAATTCGCACTATTTTTGATATGTGATGATTAGCTTCCATTGTGACTTTACCTTCGGGAGCATTCAAGGTCTGACCGTAGGCTGCGGCGCGTACTTTGGCGATATCGGTAGTCTTGGCTTTTTCTACTGCTTGTTTCCACAAATAAACTCCGATATAGGCTGCTTCCATCGGGTCATTTGTGACGCGATCATTTCCATATTCTTTTTTAAAAGCTTCAACAAATTTCTTATTTTCGGGAGTATCAACTGTCATGAAGTAGTTCCAAGCGGCGTAGTGTCCTTTAAGGTAATCTACACCGATCGCTTTGACTTCTTCTTCTGCAATACTTACAGACATGGTGGGATATTTATCTGGGGTTAATCCCGCACCTTGCAATTGTTTGAAGAATGCGACGTTGCTATCACCATTCAGGGTGTTGAAAATTACGCCACCGTTAGGTAAAGTTTGTTTAATTTTAGTGATAATGGGCGTTACTTCTGTGTTACCTAGTGGTAAGTAATCCTCGCCGACTGTTTTACCGCCTTGAGCTTGTAACTGCGCTTTAATAATTGTGTTCGCTGTTCGCGGGAAAACGTAGTCGGAACCTACTAAGAAGAATTCTTTGCCTTTATTTTTGAGTAGCCAGTCAACAGCAGGTTCTATTTGTTGATTGGGAGCAGCGCCAGTGTAGAAAATGTTTTGAGAACACTCTTGTCCTTCGTACTGCACTGGATACCAAAGCATATGGTTTTTGCTTTCAAATACTGGCTTGACATTCTTGCGGCTAGCAGAAGTCCAACAACCAAAAACGACTGCAACTTTATCTTGATCAATTAGTTTTGTGGCTTTTTCCCTAAAGGTATCCCAGTTGGAAGCACCATCTTCGACAATTGCTTCAATTTTTTTGCCTAAGACTCCTCCAGCAGCGTTTATTTCTTTAATTGCTAGTTTTTCGGCATCAACAACGCTTTTTTCACTAATAGCCATTGTGCCGCTTAAGGAATGTAAAATTCCGACTTTAATTGTGTTTCCATTAGCAGCAGCACTAACAGGAGAAGCCGCTGGTGATGTACCTGAGGCTGGACTTTCTGCGGTATTAGTTGAAGAATTGTTGGCACAACCCTTTAATATCAAGCTTCCTCCCAAGGAGGCGGAACCATAGACTATAAACTTACGCCGTCTCATATTTAAATTGTTTTGCTCAAATGAATTAGCTTAAAACTTTTGCAAGCATGTTAGTGTTACATTTAACTAGGAAACAGTCTATTTTGATACTGTTTGTTATCAAAGGTTAATAATTAGTTAAATAAGTTTTTAGGGTGGTTAACACTTTACATGGCACATCCCTATAAACATTATGTTTATTGGTAAAATTCTTCTCAATCGCTACAAAATTACTTCAACATTGGGTAGTGGTGGTTTTGGAGACACCTACAAAGCTATTGACCTGGCTTTACCCAATAATCACCCCTGTGTTGTCAAGCAACTCAAGCCTAAAGACCCCAGACCAGAAGTTTTCCCTATCGCTAAAGCTTTGTTTGAAAGAGAAGCAGAAACTCTTTATCACCTTGGCGAACATGATCAGATACCACGTCTCTACGCACATTTTGAGGAAGGTGATGATTTTTTCTAGTTGAAGAATTTATTGATGGACATGATTTAAGTCAAGAAATCATTTTTGGTCAACCCTGGAGCGAACAAAAAACTGTGAAACTCTTACAAGAAATTTTAGAATTTTTAACAGTAGTTCATTAACAAAATGTTATTCATCGTGATATTAAACCTGCGAATATCAGACGACGGCAAAAAGATGGAAAATTAGTGTTAATTGATTTTGGTGCAGTCAAACAAATTAGTGTTTTAACAGTCAACCATCAGGGACAAACCAGTTTAACAGCGGGAATTGGTTCTCCAGGATATATACCAAGTGAGCAAGCTAAGGGTAAACCCAAATTAGCCAGTGATATCTACGCAGTGGGAATAATTGGTATTCAAGCTCTCACAGGGATGCAACCTTATCAACTGTCTGAAGATCCTAATACTGGTGAAATTATCTGGCGTAACTATGCACAAGTAAGCGATCGCCTTGCAGATGTTCTCAGTGTAATGGTGAGCGACCATTTTAGTCAGCGTTATCAGAATGCATCAGAAGCATTGCAAGCACTTATTCCTACTCCAATTCCCAATTCTAGAAGAGTTTCGCCTAGCTCACATCAAAACCAGCAATTTCAGTCATCGCAGCAAGTTTTAGGTAGGAATGTTAGTAGTACTAATAAGACTACCAGACCGAAACAATCAAAAACTAAGTTTTGGGAGATTGGTGCTGTTTTATTGCTGGTAGGAACTCCAACTGCAATATGGCTGATTCCAAATGTAATTTCAATACTCCAAGATATCAGTAAATCAAAACCTGAACCTACACCAATGTCAACAATAAGAATAGGACAGCCACCAACAAATACACCGAACCCTGGAACATTAAATCCACCAGTAATACCAACAAATCTAGCAAATACTGAAAGAGGAACCTCAGTAGAAGAAACAACACCTACTCCAAAAGTATCAACATCTATTACTGAGTTTTTACCACCTACAAGATTGAGGTCTAACAATAGTTGTGAATATTATGAAAGTGAATATCTTATGTGTCAAGGGAGGCAAATTAAAGTTGATTTTGGTTCTTTGCCAGATAACTTTAAAATTTGGAATATTAGAGTACTAAAAAAAGAATCGCTTCCAGATAAATTTCAGAATACTTTGTGGGAAGGCGGTGCAATAGCTTTTTCTGTCGAAGCAAAACAGGGATCTGCTACCTCAGACTTCTTCAATGTTCAATATTTTGACTCAGAGGGAGTTCAAGTTATTACAACATTGGATTATGTTCGATTCGACCCACCTACATCAGAATGGAGTACAGGGGAACGAAGTAGAGCATATATCCCACTTCGACAACCACAAGAATTGTTAAACAAAAATGTTAGTTTAATTAAGCTTAGAGGATAAGCATCAAAAGGAGTGGTTTTCGGTGCGTTAGGACGTTCCGTCCATAAATAACGCATCCTACAAAACTTGTCCCTAATCCCCAATCCCTTGATGAAGAAAAAATAAATAAACCTTGAGCAATTTCTTGGTAGCGCTGATGACGCGCTATCATCGGTTATTGGCATGTCAAAAATGTGTATCCCTAAACGTCCATGACCGCTTCTTACTCTGCATCCCAGCCAAACGCTAGCAACAATGCGAACACATTTATTACTGACCATCGACTGGTGGATCGCAGTAAGCTGACTCAAATGTTTCAGCATTATGTGGAAACGAAGGAGAAGTATCCCCATGCGGTGTTGCTGTATCGGGTGGGAGACTTTTTTGAATGTTACTTTGAAGATGCTGTAATTCTGGCGCAGGAATTAGAACTCTACCTCACGAGTAAGCCAGTAGGAGAAGTGGGAAGGGTATCAATGAGTGGTGTCCCACATCACGCTTGGGAACGTCACGCTACTGTGTTGGTAGAAAAAGGGTATGCGGTGGTAATTTGCGATCAAGTTGAAGATGCTGCGGAAGCTGTTGGTAGATTGGTACGGCGAGAAGTGACGCGGATTCTCACTCCCGGTACTCTCCTAGAAGAAGGAATGTTGAAAGCCAGTCGCAATAATTATCTGGCGGCTGTGGTAATTGCTGGGGAGCATTGGGGTTTGGCTTATGCAGATATTTCTACTGGGGAATTCCTCACTACCCAAGGTAGCAGCAGTGAACATTTGACGCAAGAATTAATGCGGTTGCAGCCTGCGGAAGTATTAGTTCCTACGAATGCACCTGATTTGGGAAGTTTACTGCGTCCAGGAGAAAAGTCTGACCATTTACCGGAATGTTTACCACCAGCGTTTTGTTATGCACTGCGATCGCAACTACCTTTTTCAGCCGGGGAAGCGAGATCTAGATTATTGCAGAAATTTAAAGTGCGATCGCTCGAAGGTTTGGGTTGCGAACACCTCCCCCTAGCAGTCCGGGCGGCTGGTGGTCTTTTAGAATATTTGGAAGATACACAAAAAGAAAATTCTATCCCACTACAACTGCTTCGCACCTATACAATCACTGACTACATGATTGTAGATCATCAAACTCGCCGTAACCTGGAAATTACGCAAACTGTCCGCGATGGTAGTTTTCACGGCTCCTTACTGTGGGCTTTGGATAGAACTTCTACGGCGATGGGTAGTCGGGCTTTAAGACGCTGGTTATTACAACCGCTACTTGATATCAAAGGTATCCGGGCGCGGCAAGATACAATTCAAGAATTGGTAGAAAATACACCTCTGCGTCAAGATTTGCGGCAGTTGTTACGGCAAATTTATGACTTGGAACGGTTGACAGGAAGGGCTGGTTCTGGTAGAGCCAATGCCAAAGATTTGGTGGCTTTGGCAGACTCTGTATCCAAGTTGCCGGAATTAGCGCTACTAGTGATGGATACTGCTTCTCCTTTCCTCAAAGCCTTACAGAAGGTACCTCCTGGCTTGGAGGAGTTAGGACAAAAAATTCGTAGTTATATTGTGGAGTCACCACCAATACATATTAAAGAAGGTGGATTGATTCGTCAGGGAGTTAATCCCCAGTTAGATGCAAGACGGGCTTTAGTGGAAGAAGACCAAAAATGGATTGCAAATTTGGAGGTTGAGGAACGGGCGAGGACGGGTATTCAAACGCTGAAGGTGGGATTTAATAAAACTTTTGGTTATTACATCAGTATTTCCCGGGCTAAAGTTGACCAAGTACCGTCAAATTATATACGCAAGCAAACTTTGACGAATGAAGAACGTTACATTACTCCAGAGTTGAAGGAACGGGAAGCCCGGATTCTAACGGCGCGGGATGATTTGAACCAGATGGAGTATGAAATTTTCGTGGCGTTACGGGAGGAGGTAGCGGCGCAGGCGGAGGTGATTCGCAATCTTTCGCGGGCTGTGGCGGCGGTGGATGTGTTATGTGGTTTGGCGGAGTTGGCTGTTTATCAAGGTTACTGTCGCCCCGAAATGGTGGAGGGACGAGAGATTTATGTTGTGGATGGGCGTCATCCAGTGGTGGAACAGTCTTTACCAATGGGGTTTTTTGTGCCGAATTCTACGCAATTAGGAGGAATGAACCGCCATGACGCCAAGGACGCCAAGGAAGAAGAGGAGGAGAGGGTTTCTCCGGATTTGATTATCCTTACGGGTCCGAATGCGAGTGGTAAGAGTTGTTATTTGAGACAGGTGGGGTTAATTCAGTTGATGGCGCAAATTGGTAGTTTTGTGCCTGCTAGGTATGCGAAGTTGAGTGTGTGCGATCGCATTTTTACCCGTGTGGGTGCGGTGGATGATTTGGCGACGGGCCAATCTACGTTTATGGTGGAGATGAATGAGACGGCGAATATTCTCAATCATGCTACGTCGCGATCGCTGGTGTTGTTGGATGAGATTGGGCGGGGGACGGCAACTTTTGACGGGCTGGCGATCGCTTGGGCGGTGGCGGAATATTTAGCGGCGGAGATTGGGGCGCGGACGATTTTTGCGACCCATTATCATGAGTTGAATGAGTTGGCGTCACTGTTACCGAATGTGGCTAATTATCAGGTGACGGTGAAGGAGTTACCAGACCAAATTATCTTTTTGCATCAGGTGCAGCCTGGGGGTGCGGATAAGTCTTACGGTATTGAAGCAGGAAGATTGGCGGGTTTACCTGGGGTGGTAATTCAACGAGCAAAACAAGTGATGGGACAAATTGAGAAGCACAGTAAGATTGCCATTGGATTGCAGAGTTTGGAGTCAAGCGATCGCCCTTAGCTTGAGGAGTTTGACGAACTATTCTACGCTCCTAACTTGCACATTTTATAAGCCTTATATAGATGAAGGCGAAATCAAATATTGTATCAATTCACAAAATCCTTCGCCTTCCGCAGCCGTGGTGACATAAACAGGCTGATACTGCAACTGTTGTGCATACTCCAATACATTAGCGACACCCACAGAAATAGGAAAACAACGGTCATCAAATAAATTTTCATCATTGGGACTATCACCAACAGTCATGATTTCTTGGGGTGCAAATTGGGGAAGGTACTTTTGCAACACTTGCAATAACCCAGCTGCTTTATCTTGTCCCCAAGGTTTGATGTGACACTGCACACTGCTGTAAGTAAATCCCCAACCCATTTGTTGACAAAGATTGCTTAAGGTGCGGATTTCCTCTGTACTTAATCCCGCAACATCAAACGTCCAGTCAGTAATACGGAAACGATTATCTGATGATTCTTGCAGATGGGGAAATTCGGTTTGTAATTTTGCAAAAGCCACAGCTAATTGCTGACGATGAGTAACTAAATCAGCAATGGGTGTTAGGACTACGGGTTTTTCGCTGTCGCCTGGATAGAACAAACCACCATTCTCGGCTATAGCCCCGACAATTGGTAAATAAGCTGCCAGTCCACTTACCCAACCGCCACTACGTCCAGTCACAATCAGCACTTTGATTCCAGTCATTGCTAAATTCTCAAAAGCTTGCAAAAGTTGGCTGGTAAACTTACCTGCCACAGTCAAAGTCCCATCCATATCTGTCGCAACTAGACGAATATTACTGAAGCGATCGCCTAATGAAATTTGAGATAAGGTCAGGAGTTTGGACATAGGGGATTGGGGAGATGGGGAGTAGGGGAAGTGAGGGAGTAGAGAAATAATTATCCACTACTAACCACTTCCAATAAAAAATACCATTAATACCGCAAAATGACATCCAGGATTTGGGCATCCTATACATCAGGAGTCCAGCATTAATGTTTGCTTACCATGTCAACTTCTATGTTTATTGCCCAATCTTCTGGGACAAAAACTAAAAACGTATCTCAATCTCAACAAGCCGCCGCTAGCGATCCACAAACACCACCATTATTAGTAGCTACTTGTGGAGGATTAGCCCTAGTTGTGATTGCTTTAATTGTCTATGGCAAAATCCAAATGAATCAGCTACAGAAAAAGCTTAAGTTTGAAAAATTCCGCACGCAAGAACTAGACAAAAAGTTTAAACTCGCTTTGGACACGATTCGCAAAATGGAAACTAACCCTGACTTGATTAACTCACGGGAATTTAACCTAGATTATCTGCGGATGCGCATGTCAGAGGAGGTTTTTCATTTTGCAATCCTCAATCAAATTAAAATCAAAGTTAAGGATAAAATTTCTCAAGCACTAAGACCCAATCAAGCCCAACAAGGAGTAGTGGGAATTGCCAGCAGTACAGGACGCCAAGTCGATGAAATCTTTGATGTTGAGTATGAGACTGGTACTCCACCAAATATTACTAAGCGAGTGCTATTTCGCATTCAAATTCGCCTGATGAAGTTACCAACACAAGCAACTTCAGCCACGATTAGCCAGATTATTGACTGTATTGAAAATTATCTCGGGCCCGCAGATGAGGAGGATAACTGGCAACCTACCATTCAAGGTCGAGTTGCTTATATGCATTGGGATCAGAAGGCTAAACCGACGCCTTTACTGGTTCTAGAACAGTCCAATGAAGGTGTGAATGTGACTTTCCGCACTAGCCGCCAGCCAAGTACTCCCAAAAAGTAAAACATCAAGCTTTGATAGGAAATCATCATGCCTTCAGGATGCATCTATCCAAGTCATTCGATTTTGGATGTTAGATTTATTCCACAGTCAAAATTTAAAATCGACTCATTCCCATGCCTGATGGTGCGGGTGAAGTCGTAGCATTGGCAGAAGGTGTGACACGAGTTAAAGTAGGCGATCGCGTCGCTGGCATTTTCTTTTAAGACTGGATTTACGGTCAACTCACCTGCCAGAAAAATTCTTGCAAAGTGCGGCTCACTTTGGAAAATTGGTGATTCAAGTTAATTCGTGACAACTTTTGGTAGTTTTTTTATTTCTCATTACTCATTACCAAAACATTGCCCATGTAGAGAAAAAATTACATTACGTTAGTAATCAACAGGTTTACAGCCTAATTCTTCCAGCTTTACTATCATATCTTCGTAGTTTTTATAGTAGAAGTATTGGCGATTTTTTAAATCAACAACATAGTAACCCTGTTGTCCGCCATAAAGCTCTAATAATATGCTAAAAATTTCTTTTCTTGTTAATCCAAAATGTTCTTCAACAGCATCATGCATCAATTTCGCTGCTTCAATTTCTGATTGCTTCAAAGATTTTCCTAAAGTTAATGTAGTTTTTTCAATTAAAAAATCATTATCTTTTCTCCAATATGTCACTATATGAAGTGGTCTAGTATAAGATTGTCTAGTAGGTATTTTTTTTAGCTCCTCAGATGAATTGATGATTTGATACCTTTGAGTGAATTCTTCTTCCATAGTTGCCTCTCAAGCAGTCTTTTTGTATTACCCCCACAAGGGCTAAGATTAGGCGTGGGGATAAATATTCAGTTAGTTAGGACTTACTTTTACCAGAGCCATTACCCTTTTCGTCTTTATCTTCTTTCACGATTTCTTCCCTCTCCACCGGATTACCTGAACTTTCTTCCATATATTCTCCGCCTCCTAAAGGAGTAAATTTCTCACCAATATTCCTTTCATGGGCTTTTCCGTTACTTTCACTTTCTTTTCTATTGCTCATATCTCAAATTCCGCGCTTTGCAATTGGATAACAACAAAGTGATAGCAAGTAACTTACTACCACAAAGTATTGTGTGCAAATTTACACTGAGTCTTAGCCAAACTCAGCAAAATCACGGTCAAACAAGCTGATCAACTGCTTTGCTTGTGCAAAAATTATTTTGGCTGTTCTTCCAGAGGCTCTATATTCACCCGCTTTTAAATCCACTGCTTCTGGAACGAATATGATGCTGTCAATTGAACATAGTACTATATTTTATATTTGAGCTTCTCTACAGCCACAGGTTAAATTTTTTGAGCGTCCTTTGTTGTTGATAAGGCTGAAGGGATAAGAATTTTTATGATCTGCAAGGCGGCTAAGAATTGCGCGAGTGCGATCGCTGTTCCCTAGTAAGTACTCAGATCACGAGTCTCAAAGCTCAAGTAAGCTAAAGCTTACTGGATATACATTTGAGTCCGTTTTAACGGACTTGGGCTATGAGGGTTGAATCAGTTCAAGACGTACTCAGGGCGAGGTGCAACTCAGGTGAGTTAACCTCAATTTGATGGGTAAAGTAACGAACCACAATGGACGCATTAGACGCAACAGCGGTGAAGGGGTCGCAGTCTTGGACGCCACGTGCTACAAGCCGGGAAACCCGTCCAACGCAGTAGCTCCGCTTCCGGTCACCTAGACGCGCTTATAGGCTTAAGGTAGAGTACCCGCAGGGTAGACCAGGAAGTAAAAACAAAACAAGAGAAATTGAACATCCGATTCACCCGTCAAAATTAATATGGTCGAGAACTAATTATCGTCAGTTTGTGTCGTTTCCTCACTATTTTCTTGTTTAACTTCCTTTTGTGGCTTTTGTCCTGATTGACTATCAAAGTTAAAATTTTGCTTGACTTCCTGGGTTGGAACTACTACCTCTGGGGGATTTGACTGTTTTGACCCTCTGTTGGGCAAGATTGGCACAACAACTGAACTAGAATCATTTGTTGATGGCGGTGGTGGAGAAAGCTTGATTTTAACTGAAGATGGTGGTGGTACTAACTGATTTACTGGAGATGGAGAAGGAGAATTTTGACGAGAGTTACGTATTTCTCGCAGTTTTTCCACTAGAGATGGTGAAGAAGAAGTACTGGGCGTGGTGGGTGATGATACTTGTTCTGAAGATTGCCCCTGTTGTAAATCCTCAGTTTGAGAATTATTTCTAGTTGATTCTTCTGTGGAGTTCCGATTTGAAGTTTCTGGTTGGGGATAACGCCGATTACGCTTGCTGCGTCGCCTGGAAGTAGTAGAGACGGGCGCAGAGCTGACGGAAGTCTCAGAGGGTGTCGGCGAGGGTGTATCGGTGGATTGTATTTCGGCTGAAGTAGTTTGATTAGGTTGTTGAAAAACTGGTTTAGGAGTTGGTTGCTGTGGCTTGTTAAACATGGTGGTTATACTGAAACCTGCTGTGGCAGCAATCACAGCTACACCACTACCCAAAAGTAACTTTGGCGATCGCAGTTTTTTACTAGCAGAATTAAGCTTGGCAAACAGTGATAAAAAAATTTTTTGATTGGCTATTTTTTGTTTAGGTAAGTTTTCTTGGTGCAACTGGGCAGATAAATCAATAGTTGGCACTGTTTGCGTAACCACGGGCACTGGTATCTGATTTATTCCTTCTCCTGGTAGTAGCTTCAACCATTCTGCCACTGTTTGGGGGCGGAACTTGGCTTCAATTGCCATACCGCGCATCACAGCTTGATTCACTGCTGCACTTAAATGGGGTTGCAATTCGCGGGGTGTGGGCATTTGTTCGCGATCGCGCAATAATGCGGGCATGGGTACTTGCCCTGTCAAAAATGAATATAACGTCGCTGCTAAGCCGTAAACATCCGTTGCAGGTGTGCGTGGTGCTTGCGATAAATATTGTTCAATTGGTGAATAACCTTCAGACACCATACCTGTATGAGTCTGCCTCACCCCACTATTAAATTCGCGGGCAATACCAAAATCAATCAGTACTACTTCCTGAGTTCCTTGGCGGAGAATTATATTATCAGGTTTGACATCTCGGTGCAGCAGACCATTTTGATGCACTACTTGTAAAGCAGCCCCGATTTGCCGAATATAATGAATTGCTGTCGCCTCTGGTAGAGGAATTCCTGGTAAAACGTATGCTTCCCCTAAAGTTTCACCTGGAATGTACTCCATCACCATGTATGGCAGCCCATTCTCGACAAAAAAGTCGCTGACCCGGACAATATTGGGGTGGACACATGTAGCCAAGCGCCTGGCCTCATCCTGAAACTGACGCTCAAACTTGGCAAAATCAGGATGTTGTCTTAGCTTTTCATTCAGGGTTTTAATCACTACTACATGGTTTAAAAAGTGATGAGTAGCTTTGAAAGTAATGCCAAAGCCACCCCGACCAATTTCCTGGTCTAAGGTATACTTTCCACCCTGCAATTTTGTACCAGCTAGCATAGTGTTTTGATGTGGGATTTGAGATTTAGATCTGGGCATCCATTTTTAGATTTTAGATTAGCGTCAAATATTATCCTAATAATCTAAAATCCGAAACTGAAAATCTCGATCAGAATCGGGGGTTGGAGATGGGGAACTCGGAGCCCCTGGTGGGAATTAGGGGCAATGGGGTGGTGGACAGTGTGAGGAGAATAACATAGTAACCAATTCCCCCTTGTCCCCCCTTGTCCTCCTTGTCCCCAATCCCTTAAAAATCAAAAACGCTGACCGATACCAAAGTGAAATTTACCTTCACCTTGGTCATTGATACCGTAGTCAGCACGAATTAAGCCTAAGGGTGAATTAAAGCGTATACCTGCCCCATAACCAAAACCAATACCTGGTTTACCACGCACTCCCGCCGGGTTGCCAAGTACAGTGTCACCAGAACCCAAATCAGAAGCGAAGTCACCAAACACAACGCCACCGAAATTTTGCCACACAGGAAAGCGGTATTCTGCTGAAGCTAATACGTAACTCCGACCACTACCAAGCTGGCCAGAATCATAACCACGTACAGAATTTGGCCCGCCCAAGTTAAATGTTTGATAGGGTGGCAAATCACCAATCACGGTTCCAGCTTGCAAATTCACAGCAAATACCTGTGGCTGTTGAGAGTCAAATAATTTAATTGGCACAAATTGACTATAGTTCGCCTCCAGGCGATTCATCGAAATTTCACCCTGACCAATGGGAATTGATTGTTCTGTTTTCAAACCTAAAACAGATCCTTGAGTTGGGTTAGCGGGATTATCGCGATTGTCTTTGACAGCAGTAAAAGATACAGTTGTCAAGTCGTCAATGCCTGTACCACTAAAAGATAAAGGATTACCTTGGGCATCTACAGGGGTAATTTTACCGTCGCTATCGCGGATGCTAGTACGGCTGTAATTAAATCCTAAGCTGGTATCCCAGCCTTCAATTGGTCGCTGGAATGTTAAACTACCACCAAATTGTCCTTCCCGGACTTTATCGCCATTGGCTAATTTAATTTCATCATCAAAGGTATTTGACAACTCCCGATTACGGAAAGCACCTACACTGTAACCAAGGGCATCAGGGTTATTGCTGCGATAGGGGTTAGTAAACTTAGTATTAAACTGGAGGTCACGGGCGCCTATTTGTAGATTAGCGCCAAAAGAGTTGTTCACACCACCGACGTTTTGGTCTTGAAAGGAAAGACTACCTACTAAACCTTGGTCAGCGTTATAATTGCCCCCGACATTTACAGAACGTGCGCCCCGTTCCTGGAGTTGGTAAATGACGTCTAGCTTGTTTGCATCGCCTTCTAGGGCGACATTGACGCTGTCAAATAGTCCTAATTTATATAAATTTTGTAAGTCTTGTTTAACTAAATTTTCTTGGAAAAGTTCACCAGGCTTAAGTTTTATTTGTTGTCGAAGAAAATCTGTTTTCGTCCGCCCTGCTATTGGTTTACCTTGTTCATCTACTGTTTGACCTTGGTCGTTGACAAAACGAAACTTAATATCACCTACTAATCCTTCTGCGACATCGACAGTTAAAATTCCTTCACGACTAGGTGTGATTGATAATACCCGGGCTACTTTGTAACCGCTGTCAGCGTACCATTGATTGATTTGCTGTACTGCTTGCTGCAAGTTTGCAGGGCTAATTGGCTTCCCGATTTGAGATTGAAATGGTTTTAAGGCTTGCTGATAGTTAAGGGCTTTTGCACCAGAAAATTGTAGCGATCGCACTACGACAGGTTGCACTTGATAAACTACATTGAATCCTGCTTTGGTACTGCTGCTATTAACGCTGGCATTAGCAAATAAACCAGTGTCTAAAATTGCCGCCACATCTTTTTGTAATTGAGTTTGGCTAGTTTCGCCACCAACTTGAGTTTTGATAATCTTGCTCACAATCTGCTGCAATTCTGGTGTTGCACCAACAATTTGTACATCTGTCGCAGTCACAATTAAGTTACTGTCAGTAACTTCTTTAGCTGTGTCTTTGTTTTGGGAAAATTGGGAAACGACAACTGTTTCCGGTGATGCGATCGTATTTACCTGTGCAGGTGTAACTTCAGTTACTGGTATTACTACATTTGCTGTTTTTTGATTTTGAGTAGAATTATTGGCAGGCGCAGCTGTTGCTTGCTGAGTCACATTGCCAGTGGCTAAAGTAGCTAAAGTAAAAATTGCAGCAGAAGAAATTCGCATAATTATAGAGCCTGATTGACAGGAAGTTAGTTTGTACTTGTTTACCGAGGTTAGGCAATGGCAATAACACTAACTACCAGTCCCCTCCAATTATTTCGGATAGATACGCCATTTATACCTCTTGCCCCTAAAGACAGCCAGAGGTAATTTTTTGTTTCTTGAGTTTTTAAAGAAGCGCTAAAGCGCTGATTACGAACACATTATTTATGGGCTTTTCCCTTGCGAAAAAACTGCTGTAAAATTTCCCCAGGTTTTCGATCCCAAGTGTCGATATGTTCATATATCAAACCATCTTGGTTGAGTTTATAGGTAGAATATCCATTAAACAATATGTGTGCTTGCCAAGGAACACGTAATACACCACGCACAGTCCATGTTGCTGTGATGATATCTTCAGCTGACTGATAAACATCGTGTAAATCGAAATGAATATCTGTGAAAAATAAGCGGGCGTGAAAACGCAAAGTCCAAAAAATGATGCGATAATTTATTTTACCTTTAAATTTATTAACAGGGTCTTTAAAATATATATCTTGTGTATAAATATTGTAGGAAATATCCTTGACAAAAAGTGTGGGTAAATCGCGTTTAAGAGTTTCTATAACTTGAACAATTTGCGTTTTATAATCCACGCCTATAACCTCTAAAAAATAGTGTGAAAAAGTCTTATTAATCTTTGCCAAATAGAAGATAATCCTATTCGATTTTCACTTAATCTATTCAAATCCGCAACAGAGGGGAAAGTCGCTGCTTGAGCATAAGGGCCTCTTTGTAACACCTTCGCTAGAGCATTATTATTTTCTCGTAAACCTTCGTAGAAAAAGAATACTTCTCCTGAAATACCACAAGCACGATTAAACTCAATTGCCTGTACAAGTTCGTTACCACTGATTTGATAGGAACCAATTTTCATTAAAATTCCTGGCGCTAATCTTGCTAATTCTATACCTGCTAATTCCTTGTGAAGCAGCTGCTCAAGTGTACATCGATAACTAAAGATGTTACGACGATATATCTGTGGATGCAAAATATCTACTAACCCTCGTTCCAACCAAGTCCGCGAGTCTTGCAGATACTCTTGAAATCCCCAGCCAGGAATATTAGGAGCCATTGATACTATTAAATTGGGATTTATGGCTTTGACTGATTGATACAAACGGGCAAGAAATTCTGTGAGAATGTCAGCACGCCACTTTAACCACTGATAGTCTTTGTAATTTTGTGGGGGATGCTTACCAACCTGCTGGCGATAACGTTCTACAGTAATTTGATCATAACCGCCTTCACAAGGTAATGCGGGCAAGCGGTCATCACCTTGAATACCATCAACCTCGTAATTTCGCGCAACTTCTAGTATCAAACTCAACATAAAATTCTGAACTTCTGGGTTGAGAGAGTTCAACCACTCAAAGCCGTTCTTTTTGAGTAAATTACCCTTGCAATCACGGGCAGCCCATTCTGGTTTTTTTGCTAACAGTTGTCCCCCATTCATGTTGTAGGAACTAGCAAATCCGTATTCAAACCAAGGGATGACTTTTAAACCCACTCGATGCGCAACAGCAACTACTTCTGCTAGCGGATCACGTCCCAGAAATGATGGGTCTATTTCTATACCAAAAGTCTGTTGCATAACCTGACTAGGGTATAGCGTTGCTCCCTTACCCCAGACAACTGGAAAGACAACATTAAACCCTGTCTCGGCTAAAAAGTCCATTGCTGAAGCAATGCGTTCTTGAGAACGAAGAACCTCGCTATCGGTAGTAGTCAGCCAAACGCCTCGAGTTTCAATGATAGTCATCTTAGGGAATGGGGAATAGTGAACAGGGAATAGGTAACAAGGAATAGGCAATAAGCAAAGGAAAGGGGTTGTTCTTGTGAGGTTGTTTCATGCCTAGCGGTGAAACGAGTTCCATCGGGATCCTTTTGCGTCTGCCTTCTACTTAATTCGCTGCTAGATGGTGTATGAGTTGCTGTGTCATAGTTTTTGAATATATTCATAGCTATGTTTCTAGCAGGATATAGCTATGTTTTTTATCCATCTCAAGGAGAATTGCATATTTTTAAGTGGTTGATTTATTAGTTTAATATAGTTGCTGATAAAATCAGATTTTTGCTGTTTTAACGAACCGCCAAGATGCCAAGAGCGCTAAGGAAAGATAGATTTTAGTTTGCATTTTAAGATGTTTACTTAATCAAGAACATTATGTTACACTAGATGAAATATAGTTAGTTTTAAATTTAGTCGAGATATTATTATATTTAGACGATTTGATTGTTGTTTTGAGATTTTTAGTTGAAAAATTCACTATTGGTGAATTGAAATAATTAGTAATAACTGCAATTTAATAACTATTTTTTAGGAGTCATATCTGTGATAGAGACTAGCTGGAAGCACGATTATATTACTACTAATGGAATTAAGCTGCATTATGTCACTCAAGGAGAAGGAGCATTGATGTTGATGCTGCATGGCTTTCCTGAGTTTTGGTATTCGTGGCGGCATCAAATTCCAGAATTTGCCAAATATTTTAAAGTTGTGGCTGTAGATTTGCGTGGGTACAATGACAGCGAAAAACCTCAAGAGAAATCTGCCTATGTAATGGATGAATTTATGAAAGACATTCAGGGCTTAATTAAGGGATTAGAATACGAAAAGTGTATTTTGGTTGGTCATGATTGGGGTGGTGCGATCGCTTGGTGTTTTGCTTATGCTCATCCAGAAATGGTAGAGCGATTAATTATATTAAATATCCCTCATCCAGCTAAGTTTAGTGAAGGGTTACGTACACCCGGACAATTACTCAAAAGTTCTTACATGTTTTTATTCCAACTGCCCTGGCTACCAGAATTATTGATGCAATCGTTGGATTATCAACTACTTGAAAATGCTTTTAAAGGCATGGCTGTGAATAAAAATGCTTTTAGTCAAGCTGATATTGAAGCTTATAAAAATGCTGCTGCCAAACGCGGAGCATTGACAGCAATGTTGAATTATTACCGGAATATTTTTCAAGATAAAATGTTTAATAAAAGTTGGGGAATCTTAGAAGTTCCAACATTAATGATTTGGGGTGAAAAAGATACTGCATTGGGAAAAGAACTCACTTACGGTACAGAAGCTTATGTGAGAGATTTACAAATTAAATATATTCCCGATTGTAGCCACTGGGTACAGCAGGAACAACCAGAATTAGTAAATCAGTATATCCAGGATTATTTGGGGCTTTAAACTATGTCTATTGCTCCTTGGCGAAATGCGATCGCTCGCGCTCTTCATCGTAACCGTAGCCTTGTTTATGCTCGTTACTTACAACTGGCAACGGTAAGAAGTAATGGTCGTCCTGCTAATCGTACCGTGGTATTCCGTGGCTTTTTAGAAGATACCAATAAGCTCAAATTCATTACTGATGATCGTAGTGAAAAAGTTGACCAAATTCAACAACAACCTTGGGCGGAAGTTTGTTGGTATTTTCCTAGTACACGTGAACAATTCCGCATCAGTGGCTGCTTGACTCTGGTGGGATGGGATAATTTTGACCCAGTGTTACAACAATCCCGCACTACAACATGGCAAGAACTTAGTGATGCTGCACGCATACAGTTTGCTTGGCCTCATCCTGGTAAACCCAGGAGAATGGAAGAACAAAAAACCTTTATTCTTCCCCAACCTGATCCGATGCAGCCATTAGCAAATTTTTGTTTGTTGCTACTCGATCCGGTTAAGGTAGACCACTTAGAATTGCGTGGTGAACCGCAAAATCGCTGGCTTTATTGTTACGATGATCAACAAAAAGAGTGGTTCATCCAAGCTATCAATCCCTAGCGAAACTCTGCGTTCCTCTGGGTTTAAAAACTTTATACTCATTCTGGATGAAAATACACTAACGGGCAAAAAATAAATCCGTGGCTGCATTGGCAGACTGACGAGCAAGCGATCGCACTTCATCGGCTACAACGCCAAAACCACGTCCAAATTCTCCGGCGCGTGTGGCTTCTATCGATGCATTTAAAGCCAAAAGTTGGGTTTGGGTCGTAAAGTTGCTAATCAAGTTGACGACTCTGGAAATCTTCTGGGAAGATTCACAAAGGCGCAGCAGTCGCTGGTTGGTTTCCATGACTGTTTCTCGGATGTCTTCCATCTCATCAACGGTGCGATCAATGGCTGCATCCCCCGCCATCACTACTGTTCCCACTTCATAAATGATGAGTTACCAAAAATAACAGGATTGAATCTTGATTCAGATTGCTCTAAGTTCTGCATAGTTGCATTTTGATTTACGTCGTCTATTTGATATGCATCTAGTGAGTTGACATCCAGGGCTAAACTTTCTGAGTGCTCAGTAATTTCTTGGTTATCTTGGGTATTATTTTTCATGAGTTGCCTCATGAATCGTGCAATTGGAGAATTTACGTCTCTCTCTCCTGATGTTTTTTCCATAGAGGGCAATGAATAATGGCTTGGAGGTCTAAAACTGCATCGCCGCACCCTGGTAAAATTTCTTGGATCAGTGGCAAGAGATCAGGTGGAATTGACATACTCACCGACGTTGAACGTCGGTGAGTATGTCAACTATATGTCCATAATTTAATGTGATGCTAATTCCAAAAATGTTTGCAACAGATAACCCCACCCGCCTGACGCCACCCTCCTCGCTCTCGCTTAGGGTTGGGGAGGGGTCTGATACTATTCATGTGTTGCATTCTTTTTCCAAATTGGTATGAATTTGATAAATATTATCGAATTAAGCAAGATCCCCGACTTTTTTTAAAAGTCGGGGATTTGACAGCCTATGAAAATCAATATGGTTCAGTACTAGTTATGTTTTGCGTAAGTCCTGACTACTTTAAGTAGACTAATGGAATAATCTTTTCAACTACCAACAAAGTCTCAAATTCCAGCTCCATCCAGAAACTCTTGAATAGCCTTATCTCTGAGATTGCAAGACAGACCATCTTGTAATTTTTCACTTTCTTTATTAGCGGGCAATTGATTTACAAAAACAAGAGTTTTGGTGTCAGATTGATTCTGCTGTAGGCTTTGTATTTGTTGTTCTAACAATTCAATTCGGTCTACTAAAGCGCGAATTACTTCTGCTTCCGAGTCTGGTAAATTATTGTGTTCCAATGGAGCGACTCGCACACCAGAACGATAAATAATGCGACCGGGTATACCAACAACAGTGCAATTAGAAGGTACATCCCTCAAAACAACTGAGCCAGCACCAATACGAACATTATTACCAATTTGGATATTACCTAATACTTTTGCACCTGCACCAACTACAACATTTTCACCCAAAGTCGGGTGGCGTTTACCGCTTTCTTTACCAGTACCACCCAGAGTAACGCCTTGATAAATCAGCGCATAATCTCCCACAATCGCTGTTTCGCCAATTACTACCCCCATCCCATGATCAATAAATACACTTTTACCAATCACAGCACCGGGGTGAATTTCGATTCCGGTCAAAAACCGGGCAAAATGGGAGATCAAACGGGGAATAAAGGGGATACCAACATGATGCAGCCAATGAGCCAGCCGATGAAATAGCAAAGCTTGTAAACCAGGGTAGCAAAACAATACTTCCAACCAGTTACGGGCAGCTGGGTCACGTTCAAAAATAATGCGAAAATCAGCAAGGAGTGTAGACAGCACGCTCTATGTACCCTCTGTTTTGCCAAACAAGCTACACTCTATCTTAATATTTGTTGGTTGTTGTTTGTTAGTTGTTAGTAGTTAGTCGTTAGTGGTTAGTATTTATATTTGTTGGTTGTTGTTTGTTAGTTGTTAGTAGTTAGTCGTTAGTGGTTAGTATTTTTCCCTTTCCCCTTTCGCCACCCCGATCCCTACTCCTCAACAGAAAGTGTGTAGTTCTTTTTGACTTGAGAGTTAAAGGTTGCTACCCAAACTTTATAAGTTCCTGCTTTCCAGTCTTTGTCGTCAATACTGGCATCTTTACTGTTACCTGTATCATCACCACAGCGAATAGTGTTATTGTCTGGCCCTTGAATGAGTAGAGTGGTATCGTAACCGCCACTGTTGACGATTATTTTCAGGCGGGGAAAGTTTTCTTTCAAAATTAAGATGTGATCTGGAGTTGGATCGGCAAAGCCAATACAGGCATTTTTGTGGCGATCGCGATTGCTAATTGCTGATAGAGAATAAGAGCCACCTGTATAACCTGTTACTGTCCCTTCTGCTGCTTCAAAGTTGGGTGATAAAGTAATTTTACCAAAGTTAGATGTATTTGCTGATATAAGTGCGGGGGAAATAAATAACAGTATAGCTAAAATCCAACCCCCTCTTAAGAGAAGTCGGGGGCAACGTTTATCCATAGAAGCCCTCCAACGCAGAAATTATAGTTATATTGTATGCACAATGGTAGCAACAATCACCTTGTAGTCATTTCGGTGCTGTGCCACATTGGAAGGTGACACAAGGGATGGGGAGATTGGGAGAAAGCAATTAAAAATTCAAAATTCATTAGGAACAGAGTAGGGGTGTCAGTTCATATCTTGCACCAACTTTTCGTACCGCCAAGAAATAAATTTCTTGGCTCATAGCAAAAGTCAGATAAATCTGACTAGGAAAGTCTTTGAGTTCGTTTAAACAGACTTGTCGAGAATTTATTCTCACAACGGGATATAGGGTAAGTACAAAATGATGAATGCTGGAAATTTCAGAATTCAGAATTCACAATTTTTCCTGTGTTTACAATCGCTGTAATAGACTTAAACCATGAGTATCAGTACCACAGGTGTTATAGAGTCCGTATTCAGCAGCTAACTGTTGGATTTGTTGTGATTCTGTCATACTAGGTTGCCAAGGCTTTGGGTTGTTGTAGGCGTAGAAAGTTTCCACACCATTAATACCTAGTTCAGCAGCAGCAGGAATCAATTCTAAATGGGATTTTCTATAACGTGCTGGGTGAGCAAGTACAGCTAATCCACCTGCTTTTTGGATAGCAGTAATGACGTTAGCTGCTTGATATTCTTCACCTGTGGTAACTCTTCTTTGAATGTATGGCTTGATACTTGGATGTGTAGTATCAAAGGCATAAGCCAAAATATGAACTTCTATACCCAGGAGGTTGGCATTAATTTCTACACCACTCCACAGATGAGGAATACGTACACCTGGATTGCTCCATTGCCAATCTTCCAACCACTGTTTTGCTACTTGGTAGCCAGATATACTATGATGATCGGTAATGGCTAGCCCTTCTAAACCGATAGCGATCGCCTGTTCCATTAACCCACAAGGATGCAATTTCCCATCAGAGTAGACGGTGTGCATGTGAAAGTTGAAGCACTTCGGACAACTTTGAGCATTGATGTTTTGAAATACTTCTTCTAAGAATTCTCTAGAGGCAAAAGCAGTCCGAATAAAATTGACAGTCATAACCCCCTCTTTTTTGTCATGAGTGATAGTTAACACTCCAACACAACTATCTATAGCTCTGAAAATACCAACACTTCTATATAGTGCTAGCAGACTTTTTGTAAGCTTGGTTAGTAATATTTTTCAAAATGTTAAGACTACGTTAGCAAATTCAAACGCAGTCGGTCATGAGTATTTTCGATTGCCAACCTCAATAAAAGTAATAAATATTGCTCAAAATCTCAGTTTTTCCCACAAGAGTAGATATAGAAATAACGATTAAGATACTTATTGAGTCATCTCATGTCCACTCGAACATTCATATCATTGGTGATTGGTAATTGGTAATCTGATATCTTGCACGAGATTTTCACAGCGCCAATAAATTTATTTATTGGCTAATAGTTAAAGTCAGATAAATCTGACTAAGAAAGTCTTTGAGTTCGTTGAAACGGACTTGTGTTATTAGCCTTGGAATTTATTCATTGGCGGGATACTCAAATGTATTAATTTTGTCATTTACTCTGGTAAACCTAATAATTCACCGGAGCCAGTAATGACTTCACCAATCGTATAGGTTGCAATATTTTGTGACTCAAAATGATGTATTGCTTGTTGAGCTTGTTGCGGAGGTACAAGTAAGACAAAACCTATACCCATGTTAAAAGTGTTATACATCACTTGAGGACTGACTGAACCAATCTGGGCTAACCATTGAAATACAGGAGGAATAGACCAACCGTCAGGGTTAATTTTAATTGCTTGTCCTTGTCCTAAGCATCTAGGTAAATTTTCTGGTAAACCACCACCAGTAATATGAGCCATACCGTGAATTTCTAAACCCGCTTGGCGTGCAGCGAGAACAGGTTTGACATAGATGCGGGTAGGTGTAAGGAAAATTTCTCCTAAAGTTTTCCCACCAAGTAATTCTGGGCGCTGCTCCCAAGCCAACCCACGATCAGAGATAATCTTCCTAACCAAACTATAGCCATTACTATGGACACCTGCACTAGCGAGTGCGATCGCCACATCTCCTACTTGTACTTGCGAACCATCAAGTAGTTGGCTTTTTTCTACAACTCCCACACAAAAACCAGCCAAGTCATATTCACCTGTTTGGTAGAAACCAGGCATTTCTGCTGTTTCTCCCCCCAATAAAGCACAACCAGCTTGTTTACAACCAGAAGCTATACCCGCCACGACTTGGGTTAACTGCTCTTTCTCTAACTTACCAGTTGCCAGATAATCCAAAAAAAATAGTGGTTCCGCGCCAGATGTCAACACATCATTAACGCACATCGCTACCAAATCGACCCCAACGGTGTCATGGATGTTGAGAGTGTGAGCAATTTTAAGTTTTGTACCTACACCATCAGTACCAGAAACTAAAACTGGTTCCTGCAAACTAGTTGGTAACTGAAAGTAGCCACTAAAGCCTCCCAATCCACCCAACACTTCTGGTCTAAAAGTGCTATGAACCAAATTCCGAATCTGAGTTACAAAAGCTCGGCCAGCCTCAACATCAACTCCTGCCTCTTTATAATCCATTACTTACAACACCGTTATCAATGCCCCAACCACCTAGATTATCACGTTGGACGCCTTGTGTGATCACTAGTCATTAGTCCTTTGTTGTTTGTCATTTGTAATGAGTGCTAACTATTAATCAATGACCAATGACCAATGACTAAGTTAAAACACCTCATCTTCTCTACCACGCCACCATTCACCTAAATTCATTAAATCTTGGTGAATATCAGCCAATGTATCAGCGTATTCATTTTCTGAAAGTGCTTCGCGCAGTTCTTGCAGTTTCTTCAGTCGCAGTTGTACCATCAACCAGGGTTTGGCAATGCTGTCAGTTGCTTCCATGTACTGGGCTAAGTCTTTGCTATCCATGTCTTTTGTTTCTCAATTGTTGAATATATAAGTTGCTTTAATACAATGATGAATCAAAAACAGTCACGATTCCGATCGTGACTGTCTTAAGTTTTAGTGAACCAATTGATATTTCGGCAATTAATTAGTTATCAGTTGTCAGTTATAGTTTTTGACACTTTTAACTGATAACTGTAGCCTGCGGCAAGCCGCTACGTGTCTACACTGATTTAAGCCGTAGCGTATTGTTCAGCTACAAAGTCCCAGTTCACCAATTGATCCAAAAAGTTCTTGATAAATGCTGGACGAGCATTGCGAAAATCGATGTAGTAGGCATGTTCCCAAACATCTAGGGTTAAGAGTGCCTTCTTACCGTGAGCAAGAGGATTCTCAGCATTGGGTGTCTTCATCACCTTCAAGGTGCCACCATCATCGATTAACCAAGCCCAACCGCTACCGAATTGAGTCGCTGCGGCATTAGAAAACTCTTCTTTGAACTTATCAAAGCTACCAAAATCTTTTTCAATTTTGGTAGCTAAATCACCTGTAGGTGCGCCGCCACCTGCTGGCTTCAGACAGTTCCAGAAAAAGGTATGATTCCAAACTTGGGCAGCATTGTTAAAAACGCCTGTTTTGGAGGAATCTTTAAAAGAAAGCTGGATTACTTCTTCCAAGGACTTATCAGCAAGCTCTGTACCTTCAGTGAGTTTGTTGAGGTTATCTACATAAGCTTTGTGATGCTTACCATAGTGGTACTCGAAAGTTTCAGCTTTCATACCGTATGGCTCTAAAGCATCAAATGCAAAAGGAAGGGGGGGCTGTGTAAATGCCATTTTGTGAAATCCTCTCTTTACCGTTATCCAGTTTAGAGCTTCTGCTGAAGCTTCGGAAAATAAATAACTAAGTGTTCAGCTGCTTGTAACAGTTGTCAGTTATCTGTGAAGGACACATCTTCGCTTGGGTTTAAGTCCCTGACCAATTGGTCGAAAGCGTTGGTAGCGCTTATCTAAGCGTCACGATATGCCTGTTCATTAATAACTGTTCACTGTTTACTGATTTAGATTGCTGAAAACAGGCAATAAAACTTAATAACTCGATTCTACTAGCAAACGTGGTAATGGAAGCGTTAATCTCAGGTAACATAATGACGAAAATGCTACCAAAAAATTTGTATTTGGGTATTAATACTAAAACATCTATCGTAGGTTTGATTTTAAACCCAGAGCAAACATTAGCTAGCAAACTCAGCAGATGTGAATCTCGCTAGCAGAGAGCTTTGCTATGAAATGTATTAGTTATTCTTATGACTCAATAGTAAAATCCATAATGTCAATGTAATTATTTTTACTAGTATTTTTTAAGTACAAAGACATTTGAATCGATATATGTATATGCAACTCAGGAAAAGTAACTTGTTTTAATATCAAAAAAAAGAGCAGAGTTATAGACAGCGATCGCTATCAAAACTAAGTCATACTCGGGTTAAATCAACTTCATCATTAGCAGGAGTTGTAAACATGCAGCTAGCACTCCAACAATTAATTATTCCTCCTGGACATCAATTATTAATCAAAGATGTCTCTTGGCAAACATATAAACGCAAGGAGTACCTGAGCTATGGCATTGAAATGGTAAAAAACTAGAAATTAATCTACTTATTGATAATAAATATATTGAATCAGATACGAGTCTTATTTTTCCTAACTTGCCAATTAATGAAATAATTCCTGACTATTTAAACAGAAGTAAAACTTTTGGCAGAAATAGGACTATGAAAGAATTTAGAGCTTGGATTCGGAGACTTAAATAGTATTTTTATCATGGATATGAATACATCAAAAATAGTAAAACAATTACAAGCCCAATTGATAACACCAGAAAACTTTGCCCGTTATGGACAGGTAATTTTTCCTAGTCAAGATGGTAAAACCTTCGACACAGAAGATGCTCAATTAAAACTAGATCAAGGCACACCTCGTTTTTACATTATGCATTTGGAAGGTCGCGGACGGAAATTTCACAAAATCACTCGCCACCTCCAATGCACTCAATGTCTGGGTTCATTAGAAGGTAAAGACTGGTTAATTGCGGTTTGTCCTCCTAATAATGATATGAATGAACCAGATTTAGAAAACATTGCAGCTTTCCGTATTCCGGGGAATTGTTTTATCAAGTTAGAAGTGGGAACTTGGCACGCAGGGCCATATTTTGAGCATGAGAGTGTGGATTTTTACAATTTAGAATTGAGTGATACGAATGTAGTGGATCATTTCACTCATGATTTTTTGACGAGTCGACAGATAGAGTTTGAGATTGTTTAGGGATTTAAGTAAGTCAGCACATATGTAGAGACGCTTCAAACAGCGTGTCTCTAAAAATTGGGAAATTGGGAAGGGTACGTTATGGCTTTGCTATCACGCACCAGGTCTTCCACGCTTAACTTTGGCTGACCTGCTTTTTCCCTGTTCTCACTAGTTGCAACTTCAGGACTTCTACCATTTTCCCAAACGTCGTGATGCGTAAACATGCAACGCCAATCCTCTTTTTGGTTTACCCTCTAAATCTACAATTCATGCTGCCACAGGAGCATTTGCTAACCTGCCATCTTCCATATAAACAATGCGATCAGCTATGTCTAAAATCCGGTTGTCGTGAGTTACTAAAACAATAGTACAACCCTGCTCTTTGGCTAGCTTCTGCATTAGATTAACCACATCTCGACCAGATTTACTATCCAAGGCTGCTGTAGGTTCATCCGCAAGGACTATTTTCGGATGACTCACTAAAGCACGAGCGATCGCTACTCGTTGTTTTTGTCCTCCCGATAAATCATCGGGGTAATAATTCAGACGATTACCCAATCCTACCATCTCTAACATCTCGACGGCGCGAGTGTACATTGCTTTTGGGGAAAGTCCATTGTGCAGTTCTAAACCCATCTTGACGTTCTGCACAGCTGTCAAACTACCATGCAAATTATGCGCTTGGAAGATATAACCATTATTACGTCGCGCCAGCGTCAGTGCTTTGTCATTTGCACCGCACAGTTCTCTTCCCAACACCCGCAAACTCCCTTCTTGAGCAGAACGCAACCCACCAACTAAGGTTAGTAGGGTAGTTTTGCCAGAACCAGAAGGACCTGTCATGATCACAATTTCACCAGCGTTAATCTCTAAATTAATATCAAATAACGCTTGTTTGCGGAGTTGTCCTTTACCAAAGTAGTGATTCAGATTTTTAACAGAAATAACCATAATTGTTGGTGGTTGGTGGTTGATTGTTGGTTTTAGAGACGCGCCATGGCACGTCTGTACATTAGTTGGTTGTTTCTCCAAACAACAAATTAAGTTAAAACATATCTGCGGGGTCAGCAGCTAAGACTTTACGAGTAGCGATCGCCCCCGAAATCATACACATAATTATTGTCATAATTAATACTTGTACTGCTCTGGCTAAAGTCATGTATAGTGGCAAATTTGTCGCGCTCCGGGTGAGGGCATAAAGTCCTGTAGATATGGCAAATCCAGGTAAAAAACCGAACATTGCCATAATGATGGCTTCTTCAAATACCACACTCAACAAGTATCTATTTTGATAACCCATAGCTCTGAAGGTGGCGTATTCTTTCATATGGGCGTTGACGTCGGTAGACAGGACTTGATAAACGATAATCACCCCGACAATAAATCCCATTGATACACCCAAACTGAAGATAAAGCCGATCGCAGTGTTGGTTTGCCAGTAATGTTCCTCAAATTTGACAAATTCTTCTTTAGTTAAAACTTTGACGTCTTGCTCATTAGCTAGATGTTTTTGCAAAGCTGTCGCTACTTGTTGCGGGTCGTAGCCTGGTTGAACTTGAATTAATCCTAAATTAACGCTACCTGGTTCTCGTCTCGGAAATAACCGCAAAAAGTTCTGGTCGCTAGTAATTAAACTACCATCAGCGATGAAGGAAGCACCGATTTTAAATAACCCGCTGACGGTTATTGTCCGGCGTTCGATTTCAGTAGTGACGGTTTTACCTTGTTCAATTTGCGTGATCGCTTCTTGGTAGTCTCCCCTAGAACCACGATCAAATAAGACGGTATCTGGTAATTTAATTTTGTCTAGTTGGCTATTGACTTCTGGTAAATTAAATGCTGGTTTATCTGGATTGAAGCCGATCACCAAAACCATTGTCTCTTTGCGAGTTTGGGGATTCTTCCAAGAGACGGTGTTAATGTACATCGGTTCTGCTGACTTCACCCCTGGTACGTCCATTGTTTGGAATAGTCGCCGTCGGGTAAATGTTGATAAGTTGGCGATGTTACGCGCTTGGGGATTAATTAAGACAATGTCTGCTTCTAAGCTGCGATGTAATCTGGTATTACTGTTGTATAAGGCTGCTTGGAAGCCTGTTTGCATGAAAATTAACAGATCCGCGAAGGCAATGCCTGATAATGCTACTAGAAAACGACTTTTATGACGGTTGAGTTGCAGCCATCCTAAGGGTGTGCGTCGCTGTAATTGCTGAATAAATCCAATCATGATTGCTTTGCTTTAAGTCATTAATTAATATCGAACACCGATGCACACGGATGAACACGGATAACACGGATGGGTTTATCGAGGTGCATTTTTAGTTTATTGTTCGATGACTGCTTTGACTTGCAGGTTGGTAAATTTTGCTGCTTTCTGACTAGAGGCTTTGTCTAACTGGGCGTGGACTTCTACGACTCTGGCGTCGATATTGCTGGAGGGATCGCTGTTGATGACGTTTTGCCGTTGGATTTGCCAGCCTATTCTTTCTACGGTTGCGTACAATTGACCAGGGATGGAGTCACTCTCTAAGCGGACTTTTTGCCCGGGATGTACTTTACTGATATCACTTTGGTAAACTTCTATTACTGCATACATTTGGTTTGTTTGTCCTATTTCGGCAATGCCGTCATTAGATATTAATTCACCCGGACGGGTATATAGTTTGAAAACTTGACCGTCTTGGGGCGATCGCACGTAAGCTTGTTTTAAGTTGGCTTCTGCTCTTTTCATGGATGCGATCGCTTTGTTGACTTCCGCTTGGGCGGCTGCTATATCCACAGGACGAACTTCGGCGATGCGATTGAGGGTAGCTTTACCTGATTCGATTTGTTTTTCTCCAGATGCTTGAATGCGTGTCAGGTTTGCTCTTGCTTCTGCTAATTGTTCTTGTAACGATTCTTCTATGCGCTTGAGGTTGGCTTTGGCCTGTGCTAGTTGTTGTTGGGCTGTTTGCAAAGTCAGGCGTTTGCTATCCTGGGAGGATGCCGAAATCGCTCCCTGTTGATACAAACTTTGATGGCGTTGATATTCGGCTTGGGCATTATCTAGCTGTGCTTGCAACTGTGCAATTGTGGCTTTTTGGGCTTCGATTTGCGTGTTTTTTTCTGCTTCCAAACGGGCGATCGTGGCTTTTTGGGCTGTGATTTGGGTTTCTCTTTCTACTTGCAGGCGATCAATCTCTGCTGTCTGGGCTGCTATTTCACCTTGCTTTGCGCCTGCTTTAACTTGCTGTAGCTTTGCTTGGGCTACTTGTACTGCTTCTTTGGCTTCTTCCAACGCAGCTGCTAGGCGATCGCGACTATCTAAAATTGCCACTACTTGTCCTGCTTTGACTGTATCTCCCTCTTTCACCAACAGTTGTTCTACCCGACTTCCTTCTGAGGAAGCAGGTGCAGACAGTTTGATCACTTCTCCTTTTGGCTCCAGTCTACCCAAGGCTGTGACTGTTTTGACTTCTGGTAGTTGCACTAGCTGTTGTTGTGCTTTCTGTTGTTCAGCACTCCGAGACTGCTGAAGCGCGTAAACACTGATCCCACCCACAGTAAAAGTTACAACTGCTGCGATCGCAATTGACGGACGAAATATCGATTGTGGTAAGAAAGAACTCTCTTTGAAGTTTTGCAGCATAGTACCCTTGCTCAAAAACTAAACTGTTTAGTTTTATGATATAACTAAACTAAACCGAACAGTTTAGTTTGGCAAGCACTATAATGTAAATAAACTAAACTGTATCGTTTAGTTATATTCCTTGCAGTTTCTTGACAAACACGGCACGGCAAATATTTAGGGAAAAGTTAAGGGCTAACCTCTGGCTTCTCCAGAAATAATATTGTCGTGTGCGTGTTTCTCTCTTTGAGCATTACAATCTATAGACAAAAACTTATAGAAAAAATAAGGTACGAAGGGTTTAGGGTGTAAAGATATAAGGAAGAAAGAGTGTAAGGGTGTAGGGGAAGAGAAATCTTGCTTCTTGATTGTGAACTCTGTTCATAGTGTCTCTTACAGAAGTCAGGATGCACGTAACAGGAATGAAATTTTCCTTTAGACTACCCTTTACCCCTACCCCAATACTTCTGGTAGATAGCAGGAATCAGCAAAAATGATACGTGCAAAAACAAATGAAATGGAGCGTGAGAGTTCACCTGAGAAAGTAGAACAAATTCTCCAAGGAGCAATGCAGGAGTTTCTGGCGCATGGCTTTGCTGGTACAAGTATGGATAGGGTAGCAGCAGCAGCAGGTGTTTCTAAAGCTACTGTTTACAGCCACTTTGCAGATAAAGAGGGGCTATTTAAAGCATTAATCGAGCGACTAGCACGCAAGAAGTTTCAGTTGATATTTGGTAGCGAACCTTTGGAAGGCGAGCCACTGCAAGTTTTGCGCCAGGTAGGAACTAGAGCTTTAGAACAGATGAGTACTGACCAAGAACATTCTGCATTTATGCGCGTGTTAATTGGGGAATCTGGTCGCTTTCCAGAGTTAGCTCAAATTTGTGTCAATTCCATGATCAAACCAACCCTGGTGGCTCTCAAGAAATATTTAGCGTCTCATCCAGAACTGAAAATAAGAGATCCAGAGGCAATGGCGAGAATTTTACTTGGATCTTTAGTGCATTTCCATATTACGCAGGAAGTGCTGCATGGTGAAAATATTATACCAATGAAAGGCGATCGCATTATTGATACTATGATTGATTTGCTGGAGAAATCTGTTCGAGCCTCATAATTTCTGCTTGCAGGTTTTGGCGAGCAGATGATTCAAATTTATGAAACATCAAATTTGTTAAGTAAATGCGATCTCTGTGTAAAAACTGGTGCAAAACTTGCTTTCTTCCTGTAACATACTCTACATTTGGCATCCACAAATATTCTTGACGAATCGAAAGTGCATATTGATGGTAGCGTTGGGGATTGCTACCTAGAATTTCTAAATCTGCATCCAAGAACACCTGAGCATCAAAATCATCTGGTTCAACTTGATGATGCTTTGTGCCTAAAATTAGACTTGCGACTCTAGCAATAATACTGTGAGGAATTTGCAGCCAACTTAAAATTTCAACAGCATAGCTAGCGCTCTGTTGTTCATTATCTTGTGCCTGAGTATCATATACAACATCATGAAACCAGGCAGCAAATTGAATAGCAGGTAAATCTTGAGCCTGGTTTTGTAATGTCTTTATAGCAGAGAGTACATGGTAGATGTGTTCTAGGGTGTGATAATAGCGACCAGGAGTCGAATAAGCTGCAACTAGTTGCCAAAAGACGTCCTCAGCAGCAGTTTGTTCTACTGGAAAAGATTGGAGCAACTGCCACCACTTAGTAAGCAATTCATGATAAATTTTTCCCACTACTAGTAAAATTACGGTGAATTAT